>MWJO01000001.1 GCA_002027195.1 Streptomyces sp. GKU 895
GGGGTGGGGCGCCGGGTGGGCGGGGCTCAGCTCTCCGGCCGCCAGCCGGTCCAGCAGCAGGGGGATGGAGCGCTGACCGTGTTGTTGGGTGCCCCGCACCACGACCAGGACGGAGATCTTGCCGCCCTTGTGGCAGGCGTGCAGGGCTGGTCCTCGAAGGGGGCGCGCGCCTACTCGGCGTGGCTGTCCGCCGCCCGCCCACGGCGTGGGAGCAGCCGAAGAGGCCGCTGGTGTCGGCACCGAAGAGAGCCTGACCGGCATCCCTGATGCAGAAGCTCAGCCGGCTGTGGTGGCCAGAGCCTCCTTGGCCTGGCGGATGCGCCACTCCTCGATCCGCTCCTGCTGTTGCTGGGCTCGTTGGAGCAGTGTGTCGAGCCGGGCAGCGTCCAGGCGGTCGTCGGTTGCGCTGAGCTGGCGCAGGGTCTGCCAGGCGGCCGCCTTGCCCTCGATCCCCAGCCGCAGGGCTTCGAGGTCCAGCACGGTGCCGAGCGGCGACGGGCGTACCAGGTGGCCGTTGGGCTTCAGCCGTCCTAGCTTCTCGCCGGCCCAGCCCGCGCACACCTTGTAACGGCGCGCGGGGACGCCAAGGTCTCGCATGATGTCCAGAAGCGCTTTCCGGTCCTGGGCGATCTCGGCCGCTACGGGCTCGATCGCGCGGCCGAGCGCGGAACCGCGGGCGGTGCGCGCCAGGCGGGTGGCGCGCTCGGTGCCGGCGGTGGCGCCGGCGAGGTGGTCGTTGAGATAGATGCCGAGCAGCTTCGTGTCGGCGCCGCGCCCCGTGGAGCGGCGCTGGGCGACACCGGAATGCGAAAGGGTGCTCATCTGCAGCCTCCTGGGGTTGCCGGGGTCTGCCGGTGTGGGAGCGGTGGATCAGTGCGCGCCGACATCCGCGCGGCGGCCGTCGGCCTCCGCCCAGAGGCCGAGGAGCCAAGCCGGCACCGTTTCCCTCTTTGGTCCGCCTCCGCCGTCACGGGTACCCGGTAATCCCGCGGAATGTTCGCATCGGCCACGCCTAAACGCTGGTGCACGGCTGACCGGGCACGGACGTCGTTCCGCGTGGTCCTGGCCCCGGCCGGGTGCCCGGGCCTACGTGGAGATCCGGGGCCCGGCTGGCCAAGTCCTGGGTGCGGCAACGCTGTGAGCACCAGGAGAGGGACCGGCGAGGCGATCACGCCGAGAGCATGGGCATGCAGGGGAGTCGATGCGCGTGGTGACGTGTGGGCCGGTGGGCCGGAACACCGTGTGCGCCTGTCGGCACTGCGGGCCGGCTGGCTGACACAGACCTTTCTGCACTGGGCGTACGCTCCAGAACTCATCCAGCGCCTGCTGCCCGACGGGCTCACGGTCGCCACCTATGACGGGCACGCCTGGGTGGGGCTCACCCCGTTCGTCATGGCCGACGTGCGCCCTCCCGGCTCCCCTGTGGCACTGGCCGCCCTTCCGGAGACCAATCTGCGCACCTACGTGCGTGGGCCGGGGGACCGGGAAGGGCTGTGGTTCCTGTCGATCGAGGTGGCCAGCCCGGTAATGCTCGCTGGGAGACACCGTAGAGCACGAGCCGTGGCCGCTGCGCACGGCCCATCTGGACGAACTTGCCGAGTCCGTGACCCGTGCGGCAGGGCTACCCCGGCCGGCGAAGAGCCGCTGATGCAATTCTCCGGCAGGGTGCACAAGATCCGCCTCGATCTCTCACGGGCCGGTGTGGCCGCAATTGAGGAGGCAGCGATGAACCCCCATCTGGGTGGCCCGACCCCAAGGGCTGTTCAACCTGGTCGGCGGCGGCTGGCCATTACTGCACTTGCGCCGCTTCGAGTGGGTCTTCGGCCCCAAGTCTGAGAAGTGGCTGCAGCAGACGACCGCCGCACTGCTCGCCACGGCAGGCTCCGGCATGCTGCTCGGCCGCCCACGGCCGCCGGGCTCCGGCAGGCTCGCCGCACCGGTGTGGGGACTGCGCTGACCCTGCTGACGATCGACCTTGTGTATGTGCCGCGACGCCGCATCCGCCCGACCTGCCTCCTGGACGCGGTCATGCAGGCCGGATGGCTGACGGCATGGCTGCGCTGCGGCCGACTGACGGGGCCCGACTGGCCGGTCAACTCCGCCTTGACCGGGAGCCGGTCGCGCTCGGCTAGGGCGCCGGAGCGGGGTGCGACGCCGGCGGCGTGAGAAGCCGGGTCAGCAGCAGGCCGAGGATGATGCTGCGCCGGGAGAGGCCCACGGCAAGGTCGGGCACGTCTGTCCGTGGCTCGCGGTGGCCTCATCGGTCGGCGCCGTCGACCGGAGCGTCCTGCCATCCGGGCAAGGCCAGTTCGTCGTCGCGAAGCGACCAGGTCGGAGGCTGTGTGGACGGCGGTGCGGCAAGGACTCGCAGCTGCTGGGGCCGGTATTCGTCGCGTGCGTCCTCGACGCTGAAGCCGGCCGAGGACAATACTGCGGCGATCGCCTGCATCATCGCGGCGCCGACCGCGTTGGAGTGCCGCAAGACCGCATCGTCCAGTTGCTTCAGCCGGAACGCGCGGCTTGCGCAGGCCTGCAGGCGAGGGCTTGTCGTCCAGCCCACGAACACGCCGCCTGCCGCGTCGGCACCGTCATCTACCTCTACATCGGCGCCACCGGCCAGGATCGTGTTCAGACCTGGTGCAAGGACGGGCAGCCCAGCGGCCGCCAGCTCGTTGCGGACCTTCCAGGACAGCGCCTCAAGGGCCGCGGACTCTTCAGCACTCACTCGTTCGAACACATACTCAATCTAAAGCGTGTTGCAGAGGACCGTGGCTGCAGGCCGGGCAGGTGTGATCACGCGGCTGGGGCAAGTGGTGGATGTGGGCGACGGCCTGCTCTCGCCGCACACCTACGCCCGTGACCATCCGCTACGCCCGTAACCATCCGCCCAGTTGAAGAGTCGATCGCATCAATTAGCCCATAACGGCACATGTCACCGGGCTCCCGCTACGGTCGAAGAGCAGGTGTCACCCCCTGGAGCAAAGCACGCAACCCGATCCAGCGAAGAACGAGGACTACTCGCTGATCTCGGTTCGGCTGCCGGGCGAACGCCGAGAATGACACGAGCCTCACCATCTCTCCGCGATCGATAGGGGCCGCGCTGAACGCGACCTCATTGACGGCGGGGCAGTGAACTCCGCTTGACCAAGCAGTACTCAAGAGCATTCCGGCTTCATGAGGCGTGGATGCGCTACTTGGTGCTGGCAGCGTGGGAAGCAGGGTGCTGTCATCTCCGACGTGCACGCTCCCTGATTACGGGGTCAGCAACCTGGCGCCACCGCCACGGGATGATCCAATCTGGCACGCATGGATTGGTTGCCACTGCTCTCCACCCTGGCCGGGGCCGCGATCGGGATCGTCGCCACTCTCATCGCCGATCGGAACCGGTGGAAGCGCGAGGATGCCAAAGAAGCCCTTCGGCTGCGGCTCGACATCTACACGCAGTACACCACCACCGTGAAGGTCCTCGGTGAAGCCCTGCGAGCCCTGGCCAAGCGGGAGTACCCCTCCGACGACGAGCGGGCGCTTGCGCTGCGCGAGGCATTTCGGGATTCGGGCATAGGTGTCGCATCAGAGCGGATGTGGCTTGTCGCGCCCGAACCCGTCGTCAAGGCCTCCAACAGTGTGTTCCACTGCCTGCGACGCATCTGCGACGCTTACATCGACGGCACGGCCGTCGGCAGTCCGGAGGATCGCGCCCACTGGGAGGCGCGCGGCAAAGCAGCGGCCAAGATGCGCAAGTTGATGCGTGAAGACCTCGGCGTCGGTCCACTCGCCGAACGCCACAGCCCCCTTGTCGACGACTACAGCAACCCCGCCGCGCAGTGATCGTGACGATCCCGGTGAGGTGCTTGCCGGCGTAGCGCGGCCAGTGCGTCTCGGACGTGAAGCCGAGCAGCGACTGGGCGAGCGCGGGACACACGAGCCCGGAGTCAGGCAACGCCGGGAGCATGCCCAGCCATCGTGGTCCCGCCAGCTCGTCCGTTCCCTTTCGCGCCCGTAGGACTTCAGACCTACTCGTCTAACCCGACCAATGGAGACGGGGAGGGGCTGCTCAGCACTCGTAGCGGCGCGGGAGCGGCCCCCGCTCACAACCGGCGGGTGAACTCCTGGCGGTCGGCGAAGTTCTCGTAGCCTGCCCGTTCGAAAGCCATGATCATGGCGATGTTGGCCGCGTCGCAGTCGCCGCGGATCTCCTCGGCGCCCGCTTCGACCAGCAGCCGCGTGCCGCGGGCCACCACCGCCGTCGCGTAGCCGTTGCCGCGGCAGGCCGGAGACACAGCCACCAGGCCGATCACCGCGGTTGAGGCGTTTCGGGCGGGGAGGCTGAGGGCGGCAGGCGTGCCGTCCGGAGCGTAGCCGAGTTCCCACCACGAGGGCTCGTACGAGAACTCCTCCATGTCCTCGAAGACGCTCTCCGCCGCACGCCGGGCGCCATGCCGGGCGACCCTGGCAGCGAGTTGGGCGTCGGCGCTGGTCGGCAGCGTGTCGGCGAGGAGAGCGATGAACGGTTCACGGCCGAGACTGGGCAGGGAACGCCAGGTCAATCGGTCATCATGCGACGTGAGTTCTCCCCCTGAGCGGCGGCGGAAGCGGCGACCGTCGCGGGCCCGCTCGAAGCCTGCCAGACGGAGAAGCTCGGCGCGCCGTTCCGGCTCCGCCTGGTACTGCGGCGGCTGCGTCGGCGAGTCGATGACGTGCTCCAGCTCCGTGGCGCCGAGCGAACCGGCCAGGGCGACGGCCTCGGCCAACAGCGCCCGGCCGGTGGCCAGGCCGGGTTCGTCCCACGGTGTCTCAAGGAGCACCAGGGCCATCGGGACGTCGTTCCCGGGGAGGGTCCATAGCGCGGTGGCTGCGGTGAGCCGACCGGCCTCGTCCTCCGCGACCAGGCACCACTCCGGCCGGTGCACTTCTTGGCAAGCATGTCGGTGAGGTAGGCGGCCGTCCCGGCATTGCGCTCGGGCTGGCCGGGGTGCTGGACGAGGGCAGGCAGTTCGTCCGGGCGCGCTATACGTACAGGCATGTACTGGGATCATCCCGTCTCTCGATGACGTAGCTGGCTTTGCATGAATCGCCGCCCAGCGGCACCGGCTGGCGTTGGACCCCATCTGGCCTATCGGCCGTGGTCCTGGCCTGGCACAGGGCGGTGCGCTGTAGGCCTCTCATTCCACCGGGTAGCGCACCACCAACACCCCCTCCACATCCCCTCCCACCGCCTCGTACAGATGCGGTACATCCGCTGCCCAACGGGCGTGTCCGCCCGGACCCACCTCGGACGGGGCGGAGGCGGGACCGACCCGGGCCGTGCCGCTGAAGACCAACAAGTGCTCCTCTGTGCCCGGCACATGAGCGGCTGAGCGCTGCACCGCGCCGCTCTGAATGCGGATGCGATACACCTCCGACACCGCAGCCGCGTCCTTCACGCGGTCCGTCAGCACCGCGTGCACAGCCGCGCCCTGCACCGGTGCGGGGCCGACGACCGTGCTCAGCGGCGCCCCGAGAGCCGTGGTCAGCGCGTACAGCGTCTCCAGGGTGGGATTGCGCCGGCCGGTCTCCAGTTCCGAGAGCGTGCCCTTGCCGACGCCGGAGCGGCGGGCCAGTTCCGACAGCGACAGGCCGCCGTCCTGACGCAGACGGCGCAGCCGCTCGCCCACCGACTGGGCCAGGTCCATAACTCTCCGCCCCTGCCGCGCCGGTGATGGATTGTCGTGACGCGACTAGCGTTCCACAAACAGAACGTTCTGTAAACGGAACGGTCGTGGCGATGCGCAGGTACCGTGGCTCGGGCGGGGTTCGGACGGCAGCACTTCCAGGTCCGCCGGTCCACGGTCGCCCCACGCCCGTACGCGACCGGTACCAGAGCGCATCCCACGCTCTACTTCGGCGGTGCCTCCGAGGCCGCCGAGCGGGTGTCGGCGGCGGAGGCGGACGTCCAGCTCTTCTGGGGCGAGCCGCTCGACGGACTCGCCGAACGGATCGACCGGCTCAAGGCGTTGAGCGAGCAGGTGGGGCGCAGGCACCGGCCGCTGGAGTTCGGGCTGCGCATCACCACGGTGGTGCGCGACACCACGGAGGAGGCGTGGCGTGCGGCCGAGGAGCGGGTCGCCAGGATGGCGGCGGAGGGCGGGAAGGAACTGACCTGGGCGGGGGACCGCAGGACCGCCGTCGGACAGCGGCGGCTCTTCGACCTCACCGCTCGGGGCGAGGTGCTCGACACCTGCCTGTACACCACGCCCGGGAAGTTCGGCGGTGGGGGAGCGGGAACCACCTGGCTGGTCGGCTCCGCCGCCGACGGCGCCACCGCACTGGAGAACTACTTGCTGCGCTCCCCGGTGGTGGTGTGATCGCCGGGCGTCCTCACCGTCGTGCGGGATCGGGGTCCCGCTCCTGCTGCGCGGTCCGGGCGTCGAACGTCTCGCGGGCGGCCCGGATGGTGTCGATGTTGGCCTGCGACCAGTCGGTGATGTGCTGGATCAGGGCGCCCACCTCCCGGCCCAGAGAGGTGAGTTGGTACTCCACGCGGGGCGGCACCGTCGGGTACACCTCGCGGTGCAGCAGGCCCTCGCGTTCCAGGGAGCGCAGGGTCGCGGTCAGCACCTTCTGGGTCACGCCGTCGAGGCGGCGGCGCAGTTCGGTGAAACGCATGGGCCGGCCGTCCTCCAGGGCCACCAGCACCAGCATGGTCCACTTGCTCGCGATCACCTCCAGCACGGCCCGGGTGGGGCAGTCGCGCAGGAAGACGTCCACGCCGCCGTGTTCTCTGAGGTCGAAGCCGGTATCCATGAGGAACCTCGATATCAGACAAGTGCCTTCTTCCGCGCGGGGATTGCGGCGGCCGAGGATGAGTGCATGAACCGTATGCGTGCCATCGTCCAGTCCGTCTTCGGCGGCCCCGAGGTCCTGACGTACACCGAGACCGACGTGCCCGAGCCCGGGCCCGGGGAGGTGCTGGTGCGGGTCGGGGGTGCCGGGGTGAATCCCGGGGACACGGTGTTGCGGTCCGGGCGGGTGCCCGAGCTGGTGACGCTGCCGTGGACACCGGGGAACGACGTCGCCGGGACCGTGGCGGGCGTCGGCTCCGGGGTGAGCCGGTTCGCGGTGGGGGACGAGGTGTACGGGCTGCTGCCGCTCTCGCCGCGCGGGGCGTACGCCGAGTACACCGCCGTACCGGCCGCCGTGCTCGCGCCGAAGCCGAAGAACCTGGACGTGGCGCAGGCGGCCGCCGTGCCGCTGGTCTCGGTGACCGCCTGGACGGCCTTGTCCGTGCTGGCCGGCGTGCGGCCCGGTGACCGGGTGCTGGTCCACGCGGCGGCGGGCGGAGTCGGGCATGTCGCGGTGCAGCTGGCCAAGGAACTGGGCGCGCATGTCATCGGCACGGCGCGGGAGGCCAAGCACGCGTGGCTGCGGGAGCTGGGCGCAGACGAGGTGATCGACTACACGGCCGTGGACTTCCGTGAGGCGGTGGCGCCGGTGGATGTGGTGCTGGACCTGGTCGGGGGTGCGTACGGGGCGCGTTCGCTGGAGGTGCTGCGGCCCGGCGGGCTGCTCGTGGGGGCGGCGATCGACCCGGGAGTCGATGAACAGCAGGCGGCCGAGCGCGGATTGCGTTATGTCTGGGTGACGGCCGAGCCGTCGGGGGAGCTGCTGTCGGAGATCACCGAGCGGATCGAGGCGGGGCGGCTGCGGGTGACGGTCGAGCGGACCTATCCGCTGGCGCAGGCCGCGGCGGCGCACCGGGCGATCGAGGAGAAGCGGACGACCGGGAAGCTCGTGCTGGTCCCGTGAGCATGGGATCGGTCGCAGCCTCGCCGGGGAGGACAGGAGGCTTCGATCGTGGGGGAATCCAGATGCGGCCGCACGAGCCGGTGCCCCCGGCTGTTCTTCGGCAGGGAACGGCTTGCCGTGCTGCGACGCTTCCCGCCCGGTCGTGTGCCGCGGCCCCGACCGGGCGGAAAGGTGGATCACCGGGTGATGCCGGTCAGGCGTCCGGGCTGAACGTCCACAGCAGGTTGGTGCTCTGCTGCCACGTCCACTGCTTGGTCACGGACCCTGAGGCGACCCTTCCGCCGCTGTCGAGCACGAGTCCCGTGCTGCGGTTGGCGATCGAGTACTGGCCCTGGCCGCGGTGGGTGATCCGCCACTGCTGCGTGTCGCTGCCGTCCCAGGCCTTCTGCCGGGCTGGGTCGCCGTTGGTGGTGGAGCCCCAGCCGTCGGCGACCATGCCGTTGGTGCGGTTGACGAGCCTGTAGTAGCCGTTGCCGAGTTCGATGGCCTGCCACTGGAGATTGGGGTTGTTTATCGGCTGCCATTGCTTCAGGTTCGAGCCGGTTGCGACATTTCCGCCGCTGTCCAGCGCCAAGCCGCTGGTGACATTGGTCAGGCGGAAGTACTTGTCGGGCCTGAACGTCACCCTGAGTGATCTGATCATGTCATTGTTGCCGGTCGCCACAAGGTCGGGGGTGTTCGCGGTGAACGTCCAGGCGGTGCCGGTGAAGTTGTCGCCGGAGTAGCCCGTCACCTGGTAGCCGTCGGGTACCAGGAGGGAGGAGGCCATGGCGGGTCCCAGGCCGGCGGCGGACAGCTGGGAGGAGGTGTAGCTGCCCAGCGGCAGAACGGCGCTGGTGCCTTGGTAGTTGACGTTCTGGAACATCGACGGTGAGACCCTGACGGGCATGCCCTGGACCTCGACGCACACCACGGAGACGTTGGTGTCCGGCGCGGTGGTCGGCACGGTGACGTCGATCGTGCCGCCGCTGACGGTGTACGAGAGCGAGGCCGAGGGGTTGTTCAGCAGATAGACGCGGCGGATCGGGTTGTCGAGCGCCGGGATCCGCAACTGACCGTTCGTGGGCCAGGAGAAGACGTGGGCGAAGAGTCTGCCGTTCTTCTTGGTGACCTTCCCCCACGCCGGTTCGGTGGCGAACGGGCTGCCGCTGGTCCCGTGAATGCTGTCGCTGTACGTCGACATCCATGACGCCAGGCCGTTGAGGACGGTCTCCGTTCCGGCGGTGACCAGCCCCTCGCCCGTGGGGCCGATGTTCAGCAGGTAGTTGCCGTCCCGGGAGACCACCGTGACGAGTTCTCGGACGATGTCGGGCAAGGACCTGTAGCGGTTCTCCAACCCGGCGTTGTAACCCCAGGAGCCGTTCATGGTGGCGCACTTCTCCCACTGCCGGGCCATCGGCTCGGCGGGTATCCCGAACTCCGCGACCGCGTAGTCGCCGAGACCGAGGTCCCGCTTGACCCGTTCGTTGACGATGAGGCCGGGCTTTCGGGCGATCAGCCAGTTGTAGAGGTCGACGCCGTCCGACTTCAGCCACCAGTCCTCCAGGGTGGGGCTGGACGGCTCGCCGGACCAGTCGCCGTCGAACCACAGCAGCGCCGGGTCGTAGCGGTCCAGCAGCTCTTGGAGCTGCGCCTTCATGTCGGCGATGTAGGCGGTGCGGGCGGCCTGCGAGGACATCGTGGTGAGACCACCGTCGTGACGCTCGGTCTGGGAGGGGTGGTTCCAGTCGAGGATCGAGTAGTACAGGCAGAACTTGATCCCGCGGCTCTCGCACTCCCTCTTGAGGTCCCCGAGCAGGTCGGTCTGGAAGCCGCTGTAGTCGTGCAGGTTGTACAGCTTGGTGCCGGTGGTGTCGGTGAAGCTCGCCACGTCGGAGTTCCACATGGCGTAGCCCTCGTGGTGCTTGGCGGTGATCACGAGGTACTTCATGCCGGCGTTCTTGGCCAGTTCGGCGATGGCGGCGGCGTTGAACCGGGTCGGGTTGAACTTCTGGCTGACCTGGGTCTGGTAGTTCGCCTTGCTCCACCGCTCCTGGGCGAACACCCACTCGCCCTTGCCGAGGTACGAGTAGGAGCCGAAGTGGATGAACATGCCGAACCGGGCCTGGTACCACCAGTCCATCTTCGAGGGGACGGTGTACGCCTCGGCGGTGGAAGGCCACAGGGCCTGCGGCAGCCCGAAGGCCGCCACTCCGCCGGCAAGGGCGGCAGCCTTCATCAGTGAGCGTCTGCTGAGGGAGGCAGAGGACATGGTGCGGCTCCATGTGTTGGGGGGCGGAGGGCAGGGCGCTGGGAGCGGGGCACCGGCACGGCGGCCGTGTTCCGCTTCACTGTGCAGAAGACATCGGATGGATTTATAGGGGAACTGTCAGGGCTGCGTCTACAGTTGAGGCGGTATCAGTCGCATCCGAGCTAGAGGGAAGGTACTTTCCGGGCTATGTCCCAGACCTGAAGGTCCTCCCTTTCGGCGAGTGGAACGCTATACATCGGATCTATGGCGCTACTGCTGGCCCTACCTATTGATCTTTGGTGGTAACCTCTGTTCGCCGACGGGCAGTGCCCGCCACTTGACGGGGCAGCAGCCGGGCCGTCGATGGCGTCGAACCGCAGGGCGACCGGGTGCGCATGCCTGTGCCCTCTGGTGTCCGCCGCGCAGGTAGGTGGCCCTTCCAAGGGTCGTCTTTCCGATCGTTGTCCCGCAGCCGCGTGACGTCGGTGACGCGGAGCAGCACGCCTCGGGCCAGGGCCAGTTCGGCCGAGGTGTTCGGATGGTACGTGCCGTCGCGGGGCGGCGTGTCTTGCTGGCCTCCGTCGACCGCGACCGCGACCGCGATCGCCGTCGAGCGGGGGCGGAAACGGGTGCACCCTCCTGTCGCCCGGACATCCTCTCGCCGCGCTGCGAACCGTATCGGGGGCCGTGGGACCCACGCCCGCGCTGAACCTGATCGCGTGGTCCGAACGATCTGCGCTTGCCCTGGGGCGCGGCGCGGCTGCCGTCCCCGCAGTCGTTGCTCCATGAGCATGGCCGGAGCAGTTCCGGCATGTGAGTGGGAGGTCTTCGTGCCGCGCTGGAGACGTACGGCCCCTATGGTGCTCGCCTGCGCCCTGAGCCTGACCGGATGCGCCACGCTCGGCGAGCGGGAGTCTGCGGCGTCCCGGGCAGCCCTGCGCTTCGAGCAGAGTGTCCGACACGCCGACTGGTCACGTGCCTGCGCGGCACTTGCTCCCCAGACCCGGCAGGAACTCACGGAGTCCGCGAAAACCTCCTGCGTCAAGGCCCTTCCCGACGAGCAGTTGCCGTACGCGGGAGCCCTGCGCGGGAGCGAGGTCTACGGACAGCAGGCACAGGTGGTGCTCAACACCGACACCCTGTTCCTGTCGGCCTTCCCCACCGGCTGGCTGATCACGGCAGCAGGCTGCGAACCGCGTCCTCGACAGCCCTATCAGTGCAAGGTCAAGGGAGGCTGAGCGGAGCATGCGCACCCTGTTCACACTGGTCCTGCTGACGGTCGGTGTCGGCCTGAGCTACTTCACGGCCGTGGGGCTGATGCACCGATGAACCGGCTCACCCGATTCGCCAAGCACAACAGCCTGACCCTCACCTTCGGCACCGGCTTCCTGCTCACGCTCGCCGGCCAGGCGGTAGCGGGCCACGCAGATTTCAACAACCAGCTCAGCACCGACGGGTTGCATCCGATCGGCTTCCTGCCGTATCTAGCGACCTCCGACTTCGCCGTGGACGTCACCGAGAACTGGCAGTCGGAATACCTGCAGTTCTTCCTCTACGTCTTCGGCACCGTGTGGTTGCTCCAGCGCGGATCACCGGAATCCAAGGAGCTCGGCAAGGCCGGCGTGGAAAGCGACCGTGAGCAGAAGGTCGGCGATCACGCGGACCCGACCTCACCCCGCTGGGCGGCCGACCGGGGATGGCGGCAGACCTTGTACTCACGGTCCCTCGGCATTGTCATGGCCGTCATCTTCGCCTGGTCATGGCTGGCCCAGTCGATCGCAGGCGTCGCCGCCTACAACGAGGAACACCTACGCCAACTCCAGTCACCCATCTCCTGGCTCCAGTACCTGGGCTCCGCGGACTTCTGGAGCCGCACCCTGCAGAACTGGCAGTCCGAGCTCCTGGCCGTCGCCTCGATGGCCATCCTCTCGGTCTACCTGCGCCAACGCGGATCCCCGGAATCCAAGCCCGTCGGTGCTGCTCACACCTCCACAGGCGTCGAGGGCTGAGTCGCCCGCACGGAACTGAACCCTGGCCGGCCTGGCCCTACTGTGCGAGCGCAGCATGTCCGTCGAGGTTGGTCGAAAGCTACGAGCCGCAGCAGAGCAAACGCCCGAGCCGGTTAAAGGCATTCACCGAGGTGCAGGCGGCCGGCTCGAGCCGGCCGCCCGAAAAGCGTTCGTCGCCCGTCGTCGAGCGGCGCTAGCCTCGCTGATCATGGGAGCACGAGCGCAGTACGTGGTGGTCGAGAACCGCACCTGGCAGCGGTATTACTCGCATTGGGCCGCCAACCGGGTGGTCGATGATCTGCTGCCCGGACCGGTCGCGGCGACACGCTGCTTCCGTGCCAACCAGGAGATCGACGAATGGCTCGACGACGTGTGGTGCGAGGGCGCCGCACTCGTCGACCACGACCGCCGAATCCTGCTGTGGTTCGCCTTCGCGGACAGCTGGTCCGACCACCTGGCCGCCCGTGCCGTACTGGCCCGGACATGGCCCGGCTGGGACGTGCGCTTCGCGCACGACGGCATGGGTGATCTGACCGACCACCTGGGCCTCGGCAGGGACCTGACCCGTTCGCCGGGCTGGTTCGAGACCTTCGAGGCCGCCGGGTTCGCGGCGACCGACTACACCGAGCCCTGCTCCGTCGTCTCCGTGCGCCTGCCCGACGGCGGCGTTCGCGCGTGGGGCAGCGACTGGGAGCCCATCGGGCATCTCGCCGGCGGGCCGGGCCTGATCGACCTGATCGTCGCGTCGCCGAACGGCCCCGCGCTCACCGAGATGCCGTACGGCGGCGTCCATTTCGACCCGGAGGCCCGCACCGTCTCGCTCTGGGCGGTGCAGGATGTGCTCGGCATCCACGACTGGCCGCTGCCGGGCTGGGAGAACTGGGCCCTGGACTTTCGCGGCGACGACCACACCCAGCAGGCGCGGCTGCTTCCCGCAGGCTTCCCCTTTCCGCGCCCCTCACTGGCGCCCGCACTGCGAAGGCTCGTCGACGGCCTTGGCGCCCCGCCGCCCGACAACGGCGCACTCCTTGCCCGCGCGGCGGACGCACCTGGTCCGCAAGGCGCTGTCCCCGTGGTCAACCCCGCAGCGCTTATGCCGCACGAACCGGCTGATCCCACGAGGGCCGAACTGGCCGCGCTGCGCACGGCGCTCGATGCGCTGATCGCAGAAGCGGAGGCCGGCTGACCACCTGGTGTGCGCACGCCGCCGCGACTGCCGACGGGCGTTCGACGAGCCGACCGGGTTCGAAGCGGGCTCCGGCCCGGACGAGGGCGATGTGGTGGGGCGCGTTCACCGCCGGTGACCGCTGCTGGGCGGATTCGAGGAGTTTGATGACCATGGCCAAGGCGGCGGTGCTGGAACCGGCGCCGCGGGTGACCTTGGTTTGCAGCCGGACCGTGGCGAAGGCGGACTCGATCGGGTTCGCGGGCGAAGGCCCGCTTCGGCTGCGCCTGCCCGTGAGCGGATCCCATGTCGCGGTCCTTGCATCCGCGAGGCGGACGACGAGGGAAGCTGGAGATGTACGGTCTCGTCCGGCGCACCCCGGTGCGCCCCGGCACCAGGAGGAGCCACGGCGACCACGAAACGCGACGGCACGTCCGGGCCGTCCGGCCCGCTGAGGGCACTCGACCCGCTCAGGGCGCTCGGGGCGGGCGCCCGCGCACGGCTGGGCGGCGGGCTCTTCGCCCGGGTCGCCGGCCCCGACGGCCCGCGCAACCGGGCCCTGATCCACCAGACCCCCGGCCCCCGCTGGTTCGCGCCGGACCGGCCGGTGCGGCGGGTGCACGGCGACGCGTCGATGTTCATCGGCGGGCTCTCCGCCCTGCTCCTGCAGTCCCTCCACCCGCGGGCGATGGCGGCGGTGGCCGCCCACTCCGGCTTCCGGGGGGACCCCTGGGGCCGCCTCCAGCGCACCAGCACCTTCCTGGCGACCACGACCTACGGCACGGCCGCGCACGCGGAGACCGCGTGCGCGCAGGTCCGGGCGGTGCACGAGCGGATCGTGGGCGTCACCCCCGAAGGCGAGCCCTACCGGGCCTCCGACCCGCACCTGCTGTGCTGGGTGCACGTCGCCGAGGTCGACAGCTTCCTGCGCGCCCACCAGCGCTACGGCGCGCACCCGCTGACGGCCGCGGAGTGCGACGGCTACGTCGAGGACATGGCCCGCATCGCGGAGGCGCTCGGCGTCCCCGACCCGCCGCGCACCCGGGAGCAGCTCGCGCGGCGCCTCGACGCCTACCGTCCGGAACTGCGCTCCACCGCGCCGGCCCGGGACGCGGCCCGCTTCCTGCTGCTCAATCCGCCGGTGCCGCTGGCCGCCCGGCTGCCGTACGGGGTGCTGGCCGCCAACGCGGTGTCGGCGCTGCCCGGCTGGGCCGCGGACGAGTTGCGGCTGCCCCGGCTGCCGGTGGTGGACGGGCTGTGCGTGCGACCGCTCGGCTCGGCTATGACCGCGGCGATCCGCTGGGCGATGGCCCCGGCCCGCTCGGCCGTGACCGCTCCGTCGGACGCGGCCTGACGGACGGGGTGGCCGGCGTTCAGCGGGCGGCGGCCACGGCGGCCGTTGACGAAGAGGGGGTGCTGGCACCCGAGCCGAGGTCGGCGCAGTCGCTGCGGGGCTTCGGCGCGGGGCGCGCAGGTCCCGTTCGAAGCGGACGTGTCGAGTCCCGCCTCGGCTGCGTAGCCGGTCGGGCGCGGGGCGCCCTGGTGGCTGATCAGCAGGTCGTGCAGTTCCTGGCAGCGGCCCTGGAGGGCTGCCGCCTCGGCGGCCTCGGCGGCGAGCTGGGTACGGGGGTGGACGTCGGTGAGCGGCAGGTGGCGCGCGACGTAGCGGACGTCGTCGGTGAAGTCGCCAGTCCCCGGACCGTGACCGCCGTGATGGGCACCCTTCCAGGAAGCAGCGCAGCTCGACTCACGATTCGCCCGGCTGGCCGGGCTCGCGGGTCGTTCGGTTCGCCGGCACGATGGCGCACGGTGCGGCGAGCAGCTGCTGGACGGCGAAGGCGGTCGTGTCATCGGCGACCGCGATCTCCACCACGGCCAGGCCCGGCAGGCCCCTGTGTACCTGGTTGATCTCCCTCATGCACCGCATGACGTGCTGGCGCGTGCAGGCGTTGGCGTTCGGCGACGCCGTTCACCCGGCCGAGTGTCAGGCGGATTCAACGTCTCAGCGGTAGGCGGCGAGGAACACTCGCACGGCTTCGTCGGCGTAGTGGTCCAGTTCGGCGCGGGTGAAGTGTTCGCCAGAGCCGCAGAACATGACCTTGTTGACCGGGATCGAGGTGATGAGCCACGTGAGGTGGTTGGCTGCGAGCACCGGGTCGTGCAGAGTCAGCAGCTTGCGGTCGGCGAGCCGTGCGAAGCTCTCGGCGAGCAGGGCGTGGACGCGCTCAGGGCCGCGTTCGTAGTACGTGCGCCCGAGTTCGGGGAACCGGTCGGCCTCGGCGATGACCAGCCTTCGCAGTTGGAGCAGGCGGGGTTGAGTGAGGATGGTGACGAACTGCCGGGCGAGTGCCGTGAGGTCCTTCTCCAGGTCCTGCGTGTCGGCCAGTGAACCGGTGACGTTGCTGAAGAGTTCGTCGATGCGGTCGAGGCCGCCATGGATGATCTCGGTGAACAGCCGCTGCTTGTCGGTGAAGTTCTTGTAAACGGTCTGCTTGGACACCGAGGCCAGGGCGGCGACCTCGTCCATGCTCGTGCCCGGGTACCCCTTGCTCAGAAACACCGTGGTGGCCGCTTCCAAGATCGCCTGCCGCTTGAGGGCCGAGCGCCCTGCCGTGTTCGTCTCCATCGTCTCCATCGCCTCCGTGGCCCTCACAGCTTCACGCCTGCATAGCTTTCATGGCGCTCCCCAGGAGAACAGTACTAGACCGACCAGTACCCGAATGGGTACTGTACCGTCTAGTTCCGAAGGGGCAGGTGACCTCACCTGCGCATATGAGCGGAGGAAGACCCATGGACAAGGTGTTCTCGCACGACGGCACTGCCATCGCCTACGAACTGACCGGGCAGGGACCGGCCCTGGTGCTCGTCGGCGGTGCCTTTCAGCGGCGGGGAGACTTCGGGGAACTCCCCGAGCTGCTCGCCGGGCACTTCAGCGTCATCACCTTCGACCGCCGCGGCCGGGGCGACAGCGGCGACACCGCCCCCTACGACGTCCAGCGCGAGGTCGAGGACCTCGACGCGCTGATCAGGCGCGCCGGCGGAACCGCTTTCGTCCACGGCATGTCCTCCGGAGCCGTCCTGGCGCTGGAGGCGGCGGCGCGGGGCAGCGCGATCTCCCGGCTGTCGGTGTACGAGCCGCCCTTCGTCGTCGACGACAGCCGCCCGCCCCTCCCCGCGGACTACCTTGCCCACCTGAGCACGCTCGTGAAGGACGGCTCGCGCGGCGACGCGGTGTCCTACTTCCTGACCCGGGCTGTCGGCGTCCCGGCGGACGTGGTGGCCGGGATGCGTCACGCGCCGTTCTGGGCGGACATGGAGGCCGTCGCCCACACTCTTCCGTACGACGGCGCGATCATGGGTGACACCATGTCCGGGCGCCCGCTGCCGATCGGGCGATGGACCTCCCTGGCTGACCGGCTCCTCGTGCTGGACGGCGGCGCGAGCGACAGCTGGATCCGCAACGGCGCCCGTGCCCTGCCAGGTCTGCACCGCACGCTCGACGGCCAGGACCACAGCGTCGACCCGCACGTCCTCGCCCCGGCCCTGATCGACTTCTTCACCACCGGGGAGACGGCGTGAGCAAGGTCTTCGCCAGCCTGGGCATGTCCCTGGACGGCTTCATCGCGGGCCCGGAAGCAGGCCCCGACAACCCGCTCGGGAACGGCGGGCTCCGCATCCACGCATGGGTGGAGGACGTCGAGTCCTGGCGGGAACGCCAGAGCATGGCGGGCGGCCAGAGCAACGCGGACGACGAGATCGTGCGCGAGAACTTCGACCGAGCCGGGGCGTACGTCATGGGGCGCCGCATGTTCGACGAGGGCGAGCGGGGATGGCCCGACCCGCCGCCGTTCCGTGCCCCGGTCTTCGTCCTGACCAGCACGCCCCGGGAACCCTGGGTCCGGCAGGGCGGCACCACCTTCACCTTCGTCACCGAAGGCGTCGAATCCGCCCTGGCTCAGGCCCGCGAGGCCGCAGCCGGCAAGGACGTGCAGATCTCGGGCGGCGCCCACACCGTGCGCCAGTACCTCGGCGCCGGCCTGCTCGACGAACTCCAGCTCCACCTGGCGCCCATCGTGCTGGGCAAGGGAGTCCGGCTCTTCGACGATGTCTCGCCCGACCTTGCTCTCGGACCCACCCGCGTGATCCATTCGCCCGGCGTCACTCACCTGACATACCAGGTTGTGCGGTCCTGACCGCGCGGAGGCACCTGAAACAAACGATGCTGCAAGCAAGCGCGAGCAGACGGCAGCTTGCGGAGCTGTTCGGCTGTCGAAGTCGACGGCGGACCGGATCATCGACCGCCTCGGGCCGTGCTCGCTCTCCACGTGCGCAAGCAGTGCGCCGGGGACACTGTGCTCATCGTGGACGGCACCCTGGTCCCGACACGGACCGCGCCTTCGCCGAGCAGTCGAAGAACTACCCGTACTCCACCAACCAGCAGGCCGTCGTCGACGCCGGCACCCGCCTGGTCGTCGTGGGCCGTCGGCCACTGGCCGGGAACCGCAACCACGGCAAGGCAGGGGAGGAGTTGGTTGCCCAGGCCGCATGGTGGCTCTTCGTGCTCAGCCCGCGGTGGAGGCGCCGTCGGGAGTGTCGAGGGCAGCAAGTGCCGCCGTGGCCTCGACGTGGAGCGGACTGTTCAGCGCCGCGAGAGCGTCCCGGGCGGTGAGCAGCGTCTGGCGGGCCTCGGGGTGCCTGAGGCCACTGAGCGCACGCCCCAGGTCCAGGCGGGCCTGCTCGGCCCAGATGGGCATGTGTGCCGCCTCGAAGTCGGCCAGTGCGCGGCGCAGTGGCGCTTCGGCCTGGTGCCAGCGCTCCAGGGCCACCAGATCGTTGCCGATCTGCTGCCGGGCGACCGCGTGATACAGGCTCACCAATTCGTCCGTGCGGCCGGGAAACCCCGTCCGGCAGATCCGCTCGCTGCGGCGGTGGATCTCCAGCGCCTCGGCCGCCCGGCCGGTGTGCCGCAGCAGGTTGCCCAGGGTGTTGAGGATGGTCAGCTCGGCCGGCCGGGCCTCGGGGGCGTCCAGCGCCGCGAGGCAGCGGGCCGACTCCCGCAGCCGGTCGTGCGCGTCCTCGGCCCTGCCCTGCCGGTGCAGGGCACCTGCGCTGTAGCCGAGCGCCCAGCCCTCCTGAAGCCCGTCCCCGCACTCACGGGCGGCCTCCAGAGCGGCGTCGGCCGCGGTCAGGGCGGCCTGCGGGTTGTGCGCGCAGAGGTTGTGGGCCCAGGCGAGATAGTTGAGGTGGACCGCTTCTTGCCGGCGGTCGCCCAGGGCGCGTGCTGAGTCGGTGGCGCAGGTGAACACCTCCACCCACCGCTCCCAGTGCTGAGTCGTGTCGGAGAACCAGTGCATGGCCTGCGCGGCATCGAGGACCTCCTGGTGCCGGCCGGACCGGTGCGTCCGGTGCAGCGCGGCCAGCCACTGCGCCCGCTCGGCCTCCAGCCACGCCCGTGCCTCGCTCTTGCCGACCGGTGCGGTGTCGGGATCGGGGTCCTGGGTGGGCGGGGTCCGCTCCTGGTGGACCTCGTAGTGGAGCGCGGCGGCGGTGGCCCGCTGGAGCATCCAGCGCGCCGTACGGTCCAGGGCGGCGTCGCGCATGTCGGGACCGTCCTCCGACTCGGCCTGTTCGAGGGCGTAGAGCCTGAGAAGATCGTGGAAGCGGTACCGCTCGGCGACGGCGTCGCTCTGGAGCAATCCGGCGTCGGTGAGCTGCTCGGCGCAGTCGACTGCCGTGTCGAAGGAGAGGCCTGCCAGCAGGGCACCGGTCTCAGGGCTGAAGTCAGGGCCTGCGGCCAGTGCGGCGCGGCGCAGGAAGGTCTGTGTGACGGGCGGGAGTTGACGGTAGGAGAGGGCGAACGCGGCACGCACCCGCAGGCTGCCGGCCTGGAGCCCGTCGAGGCGGCGTCCTTCGGCGGCCAGGCGGGTGACGAGTTTGGTGAGGCGTTCGTGCGGCCGGCTCAGGAGGCGCTGTCCGGCGATGCGGACCGCCAGCGGCAGGTGCCCGCACAGGTCCGCCAGGTCACGGGCCGCCTGGGCCTCGGCCAGGACGCGTTCCGGGCCGAGGATACGGGTCAGGAGTTCCACGGCCTCCTCGCGACGCAGCAGCGCCAGATCGGTGCGGTGGACGGAGCCCAGGCCCGCCAGGGAGTTGCGGCTGGTGACCAGGGTCAGTGACGGCCCGGAACCGGGCAACAGAGGGAGGACCTGGTCCTCGTCGACGGCGTTGTCGAGCAGCAGGAGCACCCGGCGCTCACCCAGCAGTGACCGCCACAGGGCGGCGCGCTCGTCGAGGCCATTGGGTATCGCGGCGTCGGTGATGCCCGACGCGGTGAGGAGGCGGGCCAGCGCGTCCCTGGGCGGTGTCGGCTCTGCGTCCATGCCGCGCAGGTCCAGGGCGAACTGTCCGTCGGGGAAGCGCGGGGCGAGGCGATGCGCGGCGTGGACGGCGAAGGCCGTCTTGCCCAGCCCGGGTTGACCGGTGATCACGGAAACCGGGGAGACGGCCGTCGGTTGTGCGGGCTCGTCGCCGCCCTCGTCCCCTTCGTCGAGGGTTGCTGCCAGCTCCAGCAGCCGCGCGAGAGCCGGGCCCCGTGCGGTGAAGTCCCGGATGTCACGCGGCAGGGCCAGCGTGTTCGGCCCGGCGGGAGCGGTGGCGGCGCGAGGACGTGGTCGCCCCAGTGCGGCGGACTTCTCCAGATCCACCGCCTCGTCGTCGTCCAGTTCCAGTGCCTGGGCGAGTGCCTGGACCGTGCGGCGCTGCGGGCCGAGCGTGCGCCCGCGTTCCATGTCGGCCAGGGCCCTGACGCTGACCCCGGCCGCCTCGGAGAGCGCCTCCTGGCTGAGTCCGGCACGGGTCCGCAAGTGCCGCAGTCGCTGCCTGAATTCGTCGCCGGCCGGCATGGCACCGCGCACCGTTGAGATCCCCGATCGTCCGGCTCTGCCTGTGCGAGCCCCCGGCAGAAGTATGACGGACGGTACTTCTGCCGGGAGAACCGCCTGGTGGCGACGGTTTCGCGGTGATCGACTGAGGCCCGACGCGAGCGGCGTCGCACGTCCGCCCGGGCTGGTGTCAGGGCGGACGGCGTGGCAAGTCCGCTCGGGCCCGTGTCAGGGCGCGGGCGGACTGCGCACGCGTCATAACCGACCGCCCGACCGACCGACCGTTCCGGCCACCGGCAACAGGCCGGTGGCTCTGTACCACTGCACCGGGGGAACCCCATCATGACCGCTGTCTTCGCCCGCTCCACGATGTTGGCCGTCGCCGGCACGGCACTGGCCCTTTCGCTCACCGCCTGCCAGGGCGGCGAGGGCGACAACGCGGCGGCCACGCCGCCCACTTCGGCCACCACGACGGCGACGGCAGGCGCGTCCGCACCGGCCTCGTCCGCGGACCCGGCCGGGGCGACGGGGTCGGACAAGACCTCGGGACCGACCGAGTCCGGCAGCTCCGACGGCTCGACCGGCCGGCAGGCGAGCACCTCCACGCCGGCGTGCGCCGCCGCCGACGTCACCGTCACCGCGGCCAACCAGGACGGCCCGCCGTACACGCACCTCGTCCTCACCGCGAAGAACACCTCGGGGCACTCCTGCCGCCTGGCCGGCTTCCCGCACGTCCAGCTCCTGGAGAGCCACAAGCAGGACGTCCAGGCCGTGGCCAAGAGCAAGCCCGCTGCCCCGGTCGTGCTGTCCGCGGGAGCCCCGGCCTACGCCCTGCTCAAGGTCTCGGACGGCGGAACCGACGAGGACAACGAACCCGTGTCGGCGTTCTCGGTGATGCTGGAGGGGGACTCGACGGTCATCGCCGTCACCGCGCCCGGACCGGGCGGCATCGCGGCCGATCCGGCAAAGGCCCTGGTCGGTTACTGGACACCCGAACTCCGCAACGGCGCCGACGACTTCTGACCGTCACGCCCGTTCCCGGCGGCTGCCCGTCGGGAACGGCGTGCCGACGCCACAGCCCTCTGCTGCCACGCCGCGCCGGTGTGAACGATGCGTACGCCAAGAGTGAAGAACTTGGCCGAAGTTGTTCGATTCAAACTTTGAAATGATTACAAGAAGATCACTACAGTGAGATCTCGAAACCCTCGCACGGATGATCGCTCGCACGACGTGGGCGGCCGTGGAGGGCGCCGTCCACGCGGTTGTCCTGTGGGCGGTGAAGGAAGAAGGAGTTCGTCTTCGTGGCGCTTCACCGCCGACCCAAGCCGCAGAGCCGCACCCGCGTGAGTGTGCTCACCGCGACCGCGGCCGCTGCCGTGGCTCTCACCTCGCAGGCCGCCAACGCGGCCCCCCAAGCCGACCAAGAGCGAGGTGAAGTCACAGGTCGACAAGCTCTACGAGGAGGCGGAGCGAGCCACCAACCAGTACGACGGGGCCAAGGAGAAGCAGGAGAAACTGCAGAAGGAGATCGGCCTCATCCAGGACAAGGTCGCCCGCGAGCAGGACGAGCTCAACGAACTGCGCACGGGGCTGGGAACGATGGCGAGCGCCCAGTACCGCTCCGGCGGCATCGACCCCTCGGTCCAACTGCTGCTCTCCGCCGACCCGGACGACTACCTCGACAAGGCCTCCACGCTCGAGTCGCTGTCCGCGCAGCAACTGGAGTCGCTGAAGAAGGTGCAGACGAAACAGCGTGAGCTGGCCCAGCAGCGTGCCGAGGCGACGGAGAAGCTGAAGGACCTCGCCGCCACCCGCACCGAGCTGGGCGAGAAGAAGAAGGAGATCCAGGGCAAGCTCAGCAAGGCGCAGAAGCTGCTCAACTCCCTGACCGCCGCCGAGCGTCAGGAGATCGCCGACACCGAGGCGCGTGCCAGCCGCACGGCGGCCCAGCGCGTCGACCTCGGCAACGAGGCCGCCGCCTCTCCCTTCGGCGCGGCAGCCCTGAACGCCGCCGCCACCCAGATCGGCAAGCCGTACGCGCGCGGCGGCACCGGCCCCAACTCCTACGACTGCTCCGGTCTGACGCAGTGGGCGTACGCGCAGGCCGGCGTGCACATATCCCGCGTCACCTACACGCAGGTCAACGACGGAGCCCGGATCGGGATGAGTGCGCTCAAGCCCGGTGACCTGGTCTTCTTCAACAACACTGAGCACGTCGGCCTCTACGCGGGCAACAACCAGGTGCTGCACGCCCCCTACCCGGGTGCCTACGTGCGCTACGAGTCGATGAGCACGATCGGATCGTTCCAGTTCGGCGTACGTGTGACGGGCTGACGTCGGCCCCTGCTTCGGTCGGTTCCCGGACGTGCTCGCGACCGAGCCGGCCGGGCGGCTGACGAAGGTGATCGCGCGCCAGGTGGTCGGACGGTCGGACGAAGCGACACGCTCTGGCGGTGCGTTTGGTCACCGCGCCGTGTGCGGCATGCGCGTGTTTTCGCAGATCGCGATCGTGTTACGGGGGCCGCGCCAGTCGGTGGGGGACTATCTGCAGCTCTCGTCGTCCTTGACCGCGTACAAGGTCACCGGTGTGTCCGTGGCGTACGTGCCGGCCTGGGGCTCCTGGCTGCACACCGTCCAGTTGCGGTCATAGATCTGCAGCGTCGCGGTCTCGGCGTCGGCATCGTCCTCGATGACGGGCGCGGACGGGGCTGAGTCCTGCGGGGCTGAGTCCTGGGTGACGTGCTCCTCCGCCGAGCCGCCGGTGCGCTGGCCGCTGCTGTGCGACGAGCTGGAGCCGGCCGGGAGGCACGGCGGTGGTCCTGTGACACGAAGGGGTGAGGTGAGGGCAGACTGTCGCGGTGAAGATGACAGAAACCTACGCCGCCACCGTCGCCGCAGTGGCACCGGTGATCCTGCTGGTGGCAGTGGTCGAGATCAACAACCGTCGGCAACGGGTGCGTGAGCTGTACGAAACCCTCACGGGCCCCATCACCCTGATCCGTGCGATGTTCCGCGACGGCGGTGATCCCTCTGCACAGCAGGTGGAAGACATTGCAGAGCAGATGCGGGCGACGAATATGGGCGCACGGACAGGTCTGAGCATGGTGTTGTACGTCCTGTCCGCCGTGGCGATCATCACGCTGTTGTTCCTCGCCGAGCTCGCGTCCCTGCTGTGGCTGACCGGAGCCCCGACGGAGACTGCTTCGGGCGTAGCCCTGTTCTGCGCCGTGGCATTGGGGGCCGGGTTCGCGTGGGTCGCGTACGCTCCTATGCTCGCGCTCCTTCTCCCGATATTGCGCAACCTCGTGTACGTGCTGGGCGGAGTCGCCGATTATCGGCGCTTTCGGCGCCTTCTGCGGCACTACCGTGCTCAGGGCACTGCCCCAACCCAGGCGGCCCCCAACGCATCGGACGCGTGACGGTGTCGGCCAGTGGTCCACGGCGCTCGGATGTCCGGAAGCGATGTGACACCGTTTCAGATACGTGTCGTTGGATGGGTCACCTCCGGCGAGCGGCCTCAGCTCCGGTGGGAGTCCTCGGACTGATGTGGCGGGGGTTGTCCGCGCACGGAGTGCCAGCGTGACCGGGTCTGCTCGACGATGCTGTCCCACTGGCGGCGGACCTCGTCCTGGGAGGGGCGCCTACCCTGCCGGATCCGGACGAGTTCGTCCCGTACCTCCCGCCCCAGCGCCGCTGACAGGACGAGGGCGAGCATGGCGCCGAAGAGGACCGACGCCATCCCGAAGACCGAACCGGCCGCGCCGTAGCGCGAGGCGTAGGAGTTGAACAGGCGCGGCAGGTAGACGGTCGCGAGCACCGAATAGGCCGAGGTCAGGGCAGCCGCGCAGATGGCGAACGGGAGCAGGGTCGCAGCGGCGAGCCGCTTCGCGGAGAGGATCCGGCCGCTGTAGGTGAAGAAGACGGTGGTGACCGGGACCTCGCACAGCGCGGCCGCCAGCCCCAGGCGCCCTCCGTCCAGGACCACGTAGAGCCACCCGATCACCGCGGTGTAGAAGCTGAGCACGCAGATCCACCACAGGCCGTTGCGCGTGTTGCGCACGCCGAGAGGTTTCAGTTCCCAGGTCTGCTCGATCAACCGCTGCATGGTCCGGGAAAAGCTCAGCACGGAGATCGCCAGAAACACCGTCCCGAAGACACCGACGCCGGCACTTGCTGCTTCGGCGGAGAACACCGCCCGTACGGCCTCAGCGCCTTCACCGGTGAGCCCGTAGCGGTTGATGATCCGGTCCGCGGCCTCACCGCCGAAGACGGTACCGCTCAGCACCGCCAGCGGGATGAGCGCAGTGAGCGCGCCGGAGGCCAGAGCCATCGAGCGGTCGAAACCCGCGATCTTCTGGAACCGGCCGATGACACGCAACACAAACGAAGGACGCAGCCAGAACGTCAGCGTTCTGATGAGCCGCTCACGGTTGATTCCCGCCGTCCTGCCCTCCGCTGATCCAAGGTCATATGTGGCGAAGCGAGCCTAAAGGAGATTCACTTCCAAAGCGTCAGTCGACACAGGAACCGGCACAAAGAGGTACCGGAGGAGAAGGCCGGGGGCACGGGCTCCGCGGTCACGGCGAGGGCCAACGCGCTGACGACCATGTGGAAACCGGAGGCGATGCGCCGCGCGCTGGATGACGTGTCGGCCACGATGACGAGCGGCTTTCCTTCCTGCGCCTGCTGCTGGTGGATCGCGGTCATGCCGCCCCGTGCGCGCAGCGCCCGAACGGGGCGGCCCCTGTGATGACCGTTCCGGGTTCAGCTGGATGTGGGCGTCGTGCGGGGAGAGCGGGTTTCGAGGCGCACGACGATGCCCTTGGAAGTGGGCTGGTTGCTGATGTCGGCGACGCTGTCCAGCGGCACCAGGACGTTCGTCTCAGGGTAGTAGGCGGCGGCCGAGCCCCGGGCCGTCGGATAGGGGACCACTGCGAACCCCTCGGCGCGCCGCTCGGTGCCGTCCCCCCAGACACTGACCAGGTCGACCTGCTCACCTTCGGTGAGACCGAGTCCGCGGACGTCGTCGGGGTTGACGAGTACGACGTGGCGGCTGCCGTGGATGCCGCGGTAGCGGTCGTTCTGCGTGTACGGGACGGTGTTCCACTGATCGTGCGAGCGAAGGGTCTGCAGCAGCAGATGGCCCGCGGGCGCGCGCGGCACCACCGGTTCGTTGCAGGTGAACAGGGCTTTGCCGACCGCGGTGCGGAACACGCCTTCGTTCACGGGGTTGGGCAGCTGGAAGCCGCCCGGGCGCGTGACGCGCGCGTTGAAGTCGTGGAACCCCGGGACGATGCGGGAGATGCGCTCGCGGATCGTGCCGTAGTCCGCTTCGAACTCGTCCCAGGGGATGTCCGCCCGGCCGTCGAGTGTGCGCCTGGCCAGTCGGCACAGGATCGCGACCTCGCTGAGCAGGACAGGGGAGGCCGGTTCCAGGCGCCCTTGGGAGGTGTGCACCTGGCTCATGGAGTTCTCCACCGTGACGAACTGTTCACCCGAGGCCTGCAGGTCACGTTCGGTACGGCCGAGAGTCGGCAGGATCAGTGCCGTGGCACCGCAGACGGTGTGCGACCGGTTCAGCTTGGTGGAGATGTGAGCGGTCAGCCGGCATGTACGCATGGCCTCCTCGGTGACCGCGCTGTCGGGGGCGGCCCGTACGAAGTTCCCGGCCAGTGCGAGGAACACCTTCACCCGGCCCTCGCGCATCGCTTTGATCGAGTTCACCGAGTCCAGCCCGTGGGGACGCGGCGGGTCGAAGCCGAACTCCTTCTGGAGCGCGTCGAGGAAGGAGTTGGGCATCTGCTCCCAGATGCCCATGGTGCGGTCGCCCTGGACGTTGCTGTGTCCACGGACCGGGCAGGCGCCGGTGCCGGCCGCCCGAGATTCCCGCGCAGCATCAGGAAGTTGACGATCTCCCGGATGGTGGGCACCCCGTGCTTGTGCTGTGTGATGCCCATCGCCCAGCAGACGATGACGCGTTCGCTGCGCAGGACCTCGTCGCGGACCTGCTCGATCTCCAGCCGGGTCAGTCCGGTCGCGGCACGTACGTCGTCCCAGTCGACGGTGCGGGCGTGCCGGGCGAACTCTTCGAAGCCGGAGGTGTGGGCGTCGATGAAGTCGTGGTCCAGGACGGTTCCCGGGCGGGCGGCCTCGGCCTCGAGCAGCAGGCCGTTGAGGGCCTGGAACAGGGCGAGGTCGCCGCCGGGCTTGATGTGGAGGAAGCGGTCGGCGATCTGGGTCCCGCAGCCGACGACTCCCCGGGGCTTCTGCGGGTTCTTGAAGCGCCGCAGCCCCGCCTCCGGCAGCGGATTGACCGCGACGATCCGGCCCCCGTTGCGCTTGGCCGCCTCCAGTGCGGTGAGCTGGCGGGGATGGTTGCTTCCCGGGTTCTGCCCGACCAGGAAGATCAGGTCGGCGTGGTGGAGGTCGTCCAGACCGACCGTGCCCTTGCCGGTGCCCAGTGTCTCGTTGAGGGCGAATCCGCTGGACTCGTGACACATGTTGCTGCAGTCGGGCAGGTTGTTGGTGCCGAATGCGCGGGCGAAGAGCTGCAGGACGAAGGCGGCCTCGTTGCTGGCGCGCCCCGAGGTGTAGAAGACGGCCTCGTCGGGGGAGTCGAGCGTGGTGAGTTCCTTGGCGAGCACGCCCAGGGCGTCGTCCCAGCTGATCGGCTCGTAGTGGTCGGAGTCAGGGCGCTTGATCATCGGCTCGGTGAGCCGCCCTTGCTGGTTGAGCCACATGTCGGAGCGGCCGGCGAGATCGGAGACGCTGTGCTGCCGGAAGAAGTCCGCGGTGATACGGCGCCTGGTCGCCTCGTCGTTGATGTGTTTGGCACCGTTCTCGCAGTACTCGTTGCGATGGCGTTGGCCGGGGGCCGGATCCGCCCAGGCACAACCGGGACAGTCGATGCCGCCGACCTGGTTCATGGCCAGCAGGTCCACGCCCGTCTTGCGCGGGGAGGTCTGTTCCAGGGAGTACTCCAGCGCGTGCACGACCGCCGGGACTCCGGCCGCCCACTTCTTCGGTGGCGACACGGAAAGGGGGGTTTCCGTCTCCTCAGCGGGCGGGTTCTGCATGGGGTTCGCCTTTCTCTTGCCGGGTTCCGGTGCGTGGGTCAGCCGACGGGCCAGTGAGCCACGCGGCTGCGGGGCGGTTCCGGGTGGTCGTGCTGCACCCGGCCGTTGCGGATGGTGCTCCGCCAGCCTCCGCCGGCCTGCCCCAGGCCCTCGATGAACCCCTTGAAGTTCCGCAGTTCGCGGTGCAGGAGCCGGGCGATCAGCCGCGTGGCGCGCGGTGAACCGGAGAGCGCCTTCGCGGCTCCCCGTGGCCGCAGCAGTATCCGGACGGTGACGGCCGTACCGCCCCCTTGCGTCGGCCGGAACTCCACTTCGCCCTGGTGCGAGGGGTGCTGCTCCAGGCCGCGCCAGGCCAGATAGGCATCGGGATCCTGCTCGACGATCTCCACGGCGAAGCGGTGGCGCAGCGGGCCGTAACCGAGCGTCCACACGGTCACGGTCGGCCTGACCTGTTCGACCCCGCGCACCACGGTCGTGAACCGGGGGAACGTCTTGAACTGCGTCCACTGGTCGTACGCCGTCCGCACCGGCACGCCGACCTCGACCGTCTCCTCGACGTGCCGCTCTCGCAGCGGCCGACGCCGGGAGTCGCCGTCGCCTGGAGTCGATCGTGCAGGATCCGGATCAGCCGGTTGCAGGTCGTGTTCGCGCGCCATCGTCGCCTCTCCTGCGCTGCGAGGGCCGGGCCGCTCACCTCCGGCGCCTCTCGTGTGTCACGGGCTGTTCTCCCGGTTCCCCGATTGCGGTGTCCGAGTCGCCCTGACGCGGAATGGTTCAGGCCGATGGCGCACAGCCCGCTGACACCAGCAGGGCCCTTCGAAGATCAGCAGTCGACTTCCAACCGTCACGTCCACGCGAGGGCAGCGGCAAGTTCGGCCCATGGCTTGTCGCGGTGCAGTCTTGCGACGGCCTGGGCACGGGCCGCGAGCATCACGGGGAGCGAACTCAAGGCCGAGGACTGAGGGCACTCTTCTCCGGCGACTCCACGAACGAGTTCCCGCTACGTCGCTACAGCGAGGCGTCCAACCCCGCACGCCGCAGTGCCCTGGTCATCGCCGCCAGGTCCGGGGCCCCTCCCTCCAGCGAGGAGACGTGTTCTCCGAGCAGTTCCGGGGTCAGGCGGCGGGCCTCGGCGTGCTCCATGAGGAGTGCGCGTGCGGGCCTGCCGTAGCCGACGTACTCGTCCAGCAGCCTGTGAGCCTCGTCACGCTCCACGAACCGGCTCATCCCGCAGTCCAGACCGTCGTCCTCGAGGCCCTCGGGGTAGGGGGCGCGGGCCCAGGCGCCATTGTCGTACCAGTACACGCAGCCCAGCTCGTTGCCCGCGAGACGGTCGCGCAGTTCTTCGTGCGGAAGCCAGTCAGGGCCGCCCGCCAGCATGTCGACCGGCGGCTCGTGCCACTTGCATTCGCTGGATTCGTCCTCGCCGTACAGTACGTACCGCCCACCGCCCCAGCGGGAGAACGTCCACCAGGTGCAGCCACTGTCGTCGAGGTGCAGTCCCTCGTCGTCGATCCAGGTACCGGTACGGTGGCGCGCACGCTCGTCCTCGGTGGTCGCCGCCACGACGGCCACGAGCGCCCATCGCGCCCACAGCACTTCGGGGTCCGGAAGGTCCTCCGGCAGTCCCGGCCTCTGGATCGTCATCCGCTCTTCCCTTCGTCGATCATGAGGGACCGTACCGTGCGGCACGGACAGGGCGGCGCGGCTGGGGCACGTACCCGCACTTCCTGGGCGGCGGGAACGATCGCGTGGACGGCTGCCGCCAAGTCGGTCGCGGTAGCGGAGGCCGCCGGGAGACGGCCATGCGGAACGCGTCGTGGGGTCGTTCCCGGCGAAGTGACCGCACGGCCGGCCGGAAGGCCGGCTCTCGCCCGCCCCCGGCCTGGCCCTCTTGTCAGCCGAGTTCCGGTTCCACCGGCAGCCATAGTTCGGCGTCGGCCTCGTTTGTCCCGGGCGACAGGCGGGTGCGCAGGATCTCGGGTCCGGTGCGACTGCGGTACGGGTTCGACGGGAACCACTCGGTGAAGACGTCCCGCCACAGCTCCTGAATCGCCTGCGGCGCCGGCCCAGAGGCGGTGAAAACCGCCCAGGTGCCGGCCGGCACGGCCAAGGCGGTGGCGCCCTCCGGGGCAGCCGCGGAGGTGATCACCGCGTGGTAGTAGTCGAGCTCGGTGCCCTCGGCACGGCTGGGGTCAAGATTGTCGCAGACGGCGACGACCCCTTCCGGCTCCTGGTCCGACAACCGCTTCAGACGCTCCACTATCTGCGGGTCGATGCCGCGCACGAAGTCGATGATCGCCTGGTTCGGCCCCGCATGCACCAGCGGTACACGCTTCTTGAGGCCCACGACGCTGAAGTCCGCCTTGTCCACAACGCGATATCGCATGCTGCTGCTCCCTTCGACGATGAGACGGAAGGCCATCCGGGGCTGAGAGCTGAGCGCCGCGCCCGTACGTCGGGCCTCGTTCGGGCCGACGCCGTGCATGGCCCGGAACGCCCGAGCGAACGCTTCGCCGGAGCCGTAGCCGTAGCGCACCGCGATCTCCAGCAGCGTTGCCCGACTCGCGAGCACATCGGCTCCCGCGAGGGTCAGCCGACGGCGCCGGATGTATTCCGACAGCGGCATGCCCGCGAGCGCCGAGAACATCCGACGCAGGTGGTACTCCGAGGTCGCCGCGACGCGGGCGAGTGCGGCCACCTCGATGTCCTGGTCGAGATGGCACTCGATGTGCTCCATCGCCTGGTTGAGCCGCTCCAGCACGCCCGTCTTCCTTCCTCTTGACGACCACCACGCTAGGCAGGCCTCCCCACACCCGACCCGACATCCTGTGCCCGATCAAGTCGGGTGCGCAGGAACGCCAGGACGGCGGGGCGGGCGCGCCCGTGGCCGCTGGGACGCATCCGTCGGCAGCGGACAGCACACCATCCCCTCACTGCCCGGGACTTTCGTGCACCGATGCGCGCACGGAAGTCCGGGGCGCGAGGAGCAACCTGACGGACCACCATGAGGTCTCCCTCCGTGAGCGCCGCGAACAGGCGGCTGACTGCCGGAAGGTGCCCGTGTGAGAAGTGAACCCGATCTCCATCTGATGGTTCCCGACCACTTCGACGATTCCGACGCCGATTCCCAAGTACACCCCGTGGCACGGAAGATGTTCTTCGGCTCGCGGATGGCCGACCCCTTCGCCGAAGCCGCCGAATGGATCACGGCGCACGACGTCCGCGTCCTCGACACGGCTTGGGAGAACGCCCCCGCCGGCGAGGAGTTCTCCTGTGTGCTGAGCGTGTACTTCGTTTTCGAGGACGACCAAGAGGACTGAGCGGCAGGGCCGTCGAGCGGTCATGCACTGGTCGCACCCGCAGGGCACTCTGCAGGGTGCCGCCGCGCTGGAGCGGGGCCGACGGGGGAGAGGGAGGCCTCAGTGAGACGGCTGCGCCGCGTGGGTTGACCGTGGTGACCGGCGTCGCTAACTTCGTGGAGTCTGCCACTTGGACAACGTTCATGATATCGAACGGCGTTGGCGCCCGGTCGGTCGCTGCACGGTCCTGCGTGATGATCGACACCATGTACCGCTGAAACAACCCGAGCGTGCTCATTCATAGGAGTGGGAGCGCTCCCATGCGGTGCGGCCTGTTGGGGGGCGCAGCCGAGAAGGTGCCGGAGTGCGCGCTGCAGTCACGAGGAGGAGACATGGCGCAGAGTCGGAAGGAGCCCGTCGAAGGGCGAAGGCCAGCGAGCCGGAGGGCCGTCGTGGCGTCGATGGGCGCCCTGCCCCTCCTCGCCGCCACGGCGCCGTTCGCGAGGGCCTCCGACGCCGGGTCCGCGACAGCCGCCGCCGCAGCGGTCATCGACCCGTCGGCGACGCGGCAGACGATCCGGGGCTTCGGCGGTATGGCTCACGCCGCGTGGATCGGCGACCTCACCGCGGCTCAGCGGGACATGGCATTCGGGACTGGTGACGGGCAGTTGGGATTCACCCTGTTACGGATCCCGGTGCCCGAGGACCGGGCGGCCTGGAGCCCCGACCTGGCGACGGCGAAGCGCGCGGTGCAACTCGGGGCCGCCGTCATCGCGTCACCTTGGAACCCGCCCGCCTCCATGGTGGAGACCTTCGTCCGCGGCACGCAGACCGACGCACGTCGTCTCAGGTACAGCATGTACGGCGCATACGCCCAGCACCTGAACGACTTCAACACCTACCTCCGCAACAACGGAGTGAATCTGTACGGCATTTCGGTGCAGAACGAGCCCGATTACGCCCATGACTGGACGTGGTGGACCCCGGCCGAGATGGTCCGGTTCCTCAGGGAGAACGCCGGCACGATCGGCACCAGGGTCATCGCGCCGGAGTCCTTCCAGTACCTGAAGAACATGTCGGACCCGATCCTCAACGATCCCGTGGCGCTCGCCAACGTGGACGTGATCGGAGCCCACCTGTACGGCACGTCGTTCGGCAACTTCCCCTACCCCTTCTTCAAGCAGAAGGGCGCGGGCAAAGAGCTCTGGATGACGGAGGTGTACTACCCCAACAGCTCGGATTCGGCGGATCTTTGGCCGCAGGCTCTCGATGTGGGGGAGCACATCCACCGGGCCATGGTGGACGCCGAGTTCCAGGCCTACATCTGGTGGTACATCCGGCGCAGCTACGGCCCCATGCGCGAGGACGGCAGGATGAGCAAGCGCGGCGCCGCCATGGCCCACTTCGCCCGGTTCGTGCGGCCGGGGTATGTGCGGATCAGCGCGACGGCGAACCCCGCGGCGAACGTCTACGTCTCCGCGTATCGGGGCGGTGGCTCCACGGTCGTCGTCGCGGTGAACAAAGGGACGGCCGCGGTCAGCCAGCAGTTCACCATCGTGAACGGCGCCGGTTCGAGTGTCGCTTCCTGGCTGACGACGCGAGCAGGAATGTGGCGTCCCAGGGCACGGCCGGCGCGTCGAACGGCTCCTTCACCGGCGCGCTGCCCGCTCAGAGCATGGTGACGTTTGTGATCCGTTGAACCTGGCACTCCGGTGGATCCCCGAAATCCGATGCTGACCGGACGCCGGGCATGTGCGTCCGGTCGAGCAGCCTGCCCTCGTAGAACCACGTCCGCGGCCCCGTCGCGGGTGCCTGTAGGGCCCTTGCGAGCCGATACGCCGCGATGCCCGGACGGCCTTCCGCTATTGCTGCGCGATGGCTTTGACCCAGTGGTCGACCGTAAGGACATCTGCCCACTGCGGGAACAGTTTTTCGGTGAGCATCCGGTGCACCTCGGGGTCGGTGTCCAGGCAGGCATCCGCCAGGACGGTGAGGCCGAAGTCCAGGTCAATGGCGTGCCACAGAGTGGACAGCACCACAGCGCTGGTGGCGATGCCCGTGAGGACAAGGCTGTCGATACCGCGAGCCCTGAGCACCAAGTCGAGGTCGCTGCCCGAGAACGCGCTGCCTCGCCGCTTGGTGATCACGACGTCGCCCTGCTGGGGCGCGACGTCGTCATGGATCTCCGTGCCAGGGGCCCCCTCGGTGAACAGGCCGGCCCGCACGGCGTTCGTCATCACCTTGTTGCGGGGGCTGACTTCTGGATCGCCCGGACGTAATTCGAGCACCACGTAGATCACGGTGATACCTGCGGCCCGGGCCCCGTCGATCGCCCTTCGCAAGCGCGGCAGATATCCGGAACCGTCATCGGCGATGGCCACGACGTCCCGTTGGACGTCCATCACCAGAAGTGCGCTGTTTGCCACGCTTGCCGTCCCTTCTCCATTGGGACAAGTCTGGTGGATCAACCGAACTGGGGTGGAGGTTTCAGAGATCTTCACAGCGCCACGCGTCAGTGCCCGCACGACCGGTGCCAGTTCTCATCGACATTTTCGTGCCCGGCGATCACCACGTGCTGCCCGGACTCGGTGACAGACGGTGTCGCACGTCAGTCACGAAGTGGATGCAAGGCTCGGCTGTGAGGCGCGCCGCCCGTTGCTCGTCTGCCGAGGCGGGGCGACGTCAACAGCCGGATCCCCGGTACTACAGAACAACGGGGCAAGGGGGGGGCAAGGGGGCAAAGGGGCAACGGGATGACCGTGCAGCCCGGGCCACAGCCCGCGTCGCGGACGTCACCGCCGATGCCCCGTCGCCACTGCAGATCTGCCCGTCACTGCCTGGCATCGGGGGAAGGCCTTGGGCCGGCGGCGCGGCGGAGCCGGTTGGCGATCGCCAGCCCCAGGCCGTCCTCCGGCGGCAAGGACGCGATGATCAGATCGCACCCTTGCTGATCGAGGTCGCGCAGGAACCCGTACAACCCGCGCGCGTAGGCGGCCATCGATTCAGGGAGGGCCACAACGGAGTGCGCCTTCACCGGAGCGTCGGCGAAGGGGGCAGGGAGCAGGACGCCGACCTGGTGCCCGTGCTCCTGCGCGCTCTGCGCTTCAGCGATGACCTTCTCGGGCTCGACGAGGATGACCCGCGCCCGTGGGGCGTAGTGCGACGGATGCTGGCCCGGCACCCGGACGCTGCTCGTCGTGGGGACCGCCAGCGGGTGGCCCAGCACCGCTTCGAGGTCCTCGCGTGACACCCCGCCGGGCCGCAGGATGCTCGGGGTCTCGCCCGTGACGTCGACGATGGTCGATTCGACACCGACCTCGCAGGGGCCGCCGTCCAGCACGAAGTCGACGGCATCCCCGAGCTCGGCACGGACATGGTCCGACGTGGTTGGGCTGACGGATCCGAAGCGGTTGGCGGACGGGGCTGTCACACCGCCGCCGAAGGCCGACAGCAGCGCGAGTGTGACGGGTGGCGGCACGCGCACGGCCACCGTCTCCAGGCCACCGGTGGCTTCGAGGGGTACCCGGCGGCCGCGCCGCAGGACCAACGTCAGGGGCCCGGGCCAGAAGCGCTCGGCCAGCAGGCGTGCGGTCGCCGGCACCTCCTCGACCCATTCGGCCAGCTGCTCCGCACTGCCGATGTGGACGATGAGCGGGTGGGACGGCGGCCGCCCCTTGACGTGGAAGATACGCGCGACGGCGGCGGGATCCTCGGCGTTGGCGCCCAAGCCGTAGACGGTCTCGGTCGGGATGGCCACAAGGCCCCCGTCGCGCAGCACACCGGCCGCCGTTTCGATGTCATTGGTTCTTGCCATCACCCGCGCAATCCTCTCACTGATCCCGCTCGCCGTTTTCCGTGGTCCGAGCCCCATCGGCGCATGACATCGAGCCGGCTCGGGCCTCACCTCCCGCGCACCATCCACGACGATGTCGTGTGCGATACGAGAGGGCCGAAGTGAACCGGCGGTCCCACCTGGACCGCCCGCCGCGCATGGGCGAAGAAAGCTGATGGGTTCCCCGTTGTGTGTTTCGGCTACTGAGGGGCATTCGCACGGCACACGAGCGACGAACCCAAACCGAAGGAGCCATCACCATGTTGGCCATCGTTTCCGCCGTCCTGTTCTTCATCGCGTTCTTGATCAACGCGGCTGACATCTCGACCAACGACACCTTCAGCTCGACCAATGTGATGCTCCTCGGGCTGGCCGTGCTCGCTCTGCACCTCGCGGGCATCGGCAGCGGCTGGTCGCGTGGCGGCCGCAGACGCTGACGCGCAGCTGTCAGGCCATCGGCGTGGGCCGCCCTTGCCCCGGCCAAGCCACAGCCCCCGTTCGCCTTCAGCAAGGCTGCCGACACCCGAGCTGTCCACTTGGCCCCCACCTGCCTGTGCTGCGATCGATACAGCGCCGACACGTCCGACACCGCGCTAGGCGCGGCCGGTGTCTTCCGTGGCGCGGTGTCGGTGGGTCCTTGCTCAGCCATGGCAGAGGTGCCGCAGGCTTCCGGCCGGGTCAGGGCGTGGGCGAGGCCTCGGTGAGTGCCATCCAGTCTCGGATCGTCTCCTGGTGGGAACCTCTCGCCGTACTCGCAGCCACCGCCTCGGCGTCCTCGACGGAACACGGTGTTCCTGCTCGGGTGAGCAGGACGAGTGGCCATGCAGGGCCGGCGCCCGCCGGCTCCCCGTCGAAGGCGGTCCAGTCCCAGGGCCCGCCGAACCGCCATGCCCGGCCGACGGCATCGGCGACCTCGTCGCCCACCTGGAGGGATGCGTATGGGCGCATCAGCAGTTCGAAGGTGAAGGGAATCCCATCGCCTGGGTGGATGGTGTACCCCGAGCCATCAAGATGGCTCTCGTCCGGGAACTCGCGATAGGACAGACCTCGAGGGAGCACCGTCACGGTCTGGGTGGGATGTGGCAGCCAGGCCGTCTCCAGCGGGGGGTCGTGGTGTTCGACGTCCGTCACGTGCACGACGGTGGGCGGCACGCCGACCCGGCAGACGTCTCCCGCCTTCAGCTGTTCGGGCGGCGGGTCCGTTCGAAAGAGCTCAGCCTCCACCTCAGGTGAGAAGCTCCCGCCGCTGTTCACGCCGAGGGCGACGACCCCGTTCCAGCGTGCGAACTCGTTCTCGGTGTCGATTTCCCACCATGGCCATCGCACCGACACGTGATCCCACGTGACGCCCTGCACGACCCTGGTCACCGTGAACGGGCATGCAACCGACAGCACGTCACCGACTCGGAAGTCCCCCTCATCGATCATTCGATCAGGGTAGTCGGGTTCCTTTGTCGGGCCTGCGGGCCACCTGCTGCGCACAGGGGGCCAACTAGCGTGATCAAAGGCCAACTATCGCGCACAGTCACACCAGCCGCGGCAGATCACGGTGTCCGAAGCGACATGAAATTCGAACGCATGATCTAATTCCAGTATGGACCTGATCGACTTCCCCGACGACCTGGTGCAGACGCAAGCCGCCTGGAACGCCACTTACCAAGCACTCGCCGCGCCCAGCCCCCGCAACACCACCACCCTGCGCCGCCGCCTGCTCCTCCTGTCCGTACGGCTGTGGTGGCACCCGTACTGGGAGACCGTCCCCTCGGTACCAGCGGCACGGTCCGAGCTCCGCGACCTCGCCCGCGCACACGCAGCCGTCCGGGTCGCGTGACCGGTCCCCCCCGGTCGGCCGGAAGCGCGAAGTCGAACGACACCGGCGTCGTGCAGGCCGACGCAGGTGGCGATCAAGTACGCGTTACCGGTTCGCCGGCCGGTACGCGCCGGCATGGTGGATTGCCGCGGAGGTGTGACGCCGACCCCCGACCAGCTCGCTGCCCTCACGGTCCGGATCAGCGCCGCACCGGCCGGCCGCCAGTGGTCGACGCTGCTGTCCACTGCTCCTGGAGGAGTTGCGGTCACGTTCTCGGTGGCTGCCGAGGCCGGATCGGCGATGAGGCGGGCCATGCCGGAAGCCTCGGCCTGATCGACGACGGGGCGTTGCGTAGAGGGCTCCCCTACGCTCCCTCGGCTGTCCTCCGCTGGGGCATGTGAACTGGCGTGCCCCCGCGTACACGCCGGGGGCGAATGCGGCGCAACACTGCGGGAACGATCTCAGTCGGAAGGGTCACTCAGCGAGGTGGCGCTTCCACCAGAAGGGATCTTGCAGGGTCCGTGCCAAGAAGCGGTCGTCCAGGGGAGCGACCGCTCCGAGAAGTTCACGGCGTGCCTTGCGAGTCATGGCCGAGGCGGCGCCCTGGAGCAGGGTTCGCGCGTGCATGTCTCGCCAGAGCGTGGTTGCCCGGCAGTTCGGGCTGCCCGATTTCGGCGCCGGAGCGAAACAGTACGTTGCGGGATGCTGCCGTCCTGCCCCGGGCGCTTACGGCCGCGGTCCCTGGTTTCCGAGAGCCTGGGATCGGTCGTCTACGGTCGCGGTGGGCGCAGGACGGGGATGCTGTCGCGGAACGCGGTGGCGTGCTTGGCGATTTCTTGGGGGTCTGGCTCCCGTGCGGCGACGCCCAGCAGTTCCCGGTAGTGCTCCTGCAGTTCCGTGAGGGTGTGGACGGAGGAAGCGGTGCCGGCGGGGGAGAAGTCGACGCGGACCTCACCGTCCTCGACGACGAAACGGCCCGCGGCGCCACAGGTGCCGCATTCGGCGCGCCCGCCGCGCAGCACGATCAGGTCGAGGTGGCACATCGGACAGGTGCCGGGCTCCCCCAGGAACCGGACCTCGTCGTGGGGCAGCCCGAGCTGCCGGGCAACCGCGCCGCCCAGCCGCTCGGCGCGCAGCACAGCCGCCGGGTCGGTGGCTATGCCGCCCAGGCCGCCGGGGGTGGGGACTTCCATCTGGTCGGCGACGGCCATGTGCAGGGGGAAGGCCAGGGCGTGCATCGTGGGCAGCGTCAGCGTGCGCCAGTGGGGTGAGGGACAGCCGCCCACGGCGATGAAGCCGGCCACGCGCGGCTTGAGGACTCGCGGGTCAGGGGCTGTGTCGAGGCCCAGGAGGTCGAGAGGCTGCTCCTGCTCGGTCCGGCCGTGTTGGCGGCGGGCGAGGGCCTCACGGACGAAGACCACGTCCGTGCGCGGGCCGAAGGCCCGGTCGATGAGGAGCTTCAACGCTCCCGGCGCGCTGCGGGTGTAGGTGGGGGAGCTGACGATCACGCCGTCCGCGTCGAGCAGCCGGTCGCAGAACCACGCCGCGTCGTCCGCGGCGTCCGCGGTGGCGGCGGACACCAGGGACAGGTCGGTCAGCCGTACCATCTCGACGGCTGTTCCCTCGCGCGCGGCCGCGGTGAGCGCGGCCTTCAGCAGCACCTCGGCACTGCCGTCCTCCTGCCCGCAGGCAAGTCCGAGCAGACGCATCGACGACACCTCTCTGTGTTCGGCGGTGGGGCCGTCGCCGGGCCTCGTGGGCTCCGGCGGACCGGTGTGGGAGCGGATGGTGGGGCGGTCAGCCGTGCAGGGTGGCGGCCAGCCAGTCGGCGCTGCGGCTGATGATCTCGGGGAAGTGGTGCGAGAGGATCTCGTAGTGCTGGCCCGGGTACTCGATGAGCTGCTTCGGGTCGGGGATCCGCTCGTACATCTCGCGGGCCTCCTCGACCGGGGCGACGGTGTCCTTGGAAGCGAGGATCATCAGGACCGGGGCGGTGATGCGTTCGGCGTAGGCGCGCACCTCCATCTCGAAGATGCGGTCGAGGGTCGAGATGGTGATCTCGTTCCGGAAACTGGGCAGGTCATGGATCATGTTCTCGACGAATTCCAGGCCCTCCTGGTCGCTGAACATGACCGGGTCCCCGGGTTCCGGGACGCCGTGCAGGCGGATGCTCGCGGCCGGCTCGCCGCGCAGCTGGGCCTGACGGTCGGTGGGGATGAGCGCTTCCAACTCCGCGAGCGTGTCGGCCGGTTGGAGGGTGCGCGCGCTCCAGCCGCTGACCGGGGGGATGATGCTGACGACGGCCTTGACCCGGCGGTCGGTGGCGGCCGTGAAGAGGGAGTTGGCGCCACCGATGCTGATGCCCCACAGGGCGATGCGGTCGGGGTCGATGTCCTCGCGCAGGGTCAGATGGGTGATGACGTCGCGCAGGTCGCGGCACTGCTGCCACGGGTCGAACTGCTGACGGGGTTCGCCGTCGCTGTAGCCGGTGTTGCGGTGGTCGTAGATCAGACAGGCCAGACCGGCGTCGGTGAAGCCCTGGGCCATGGCGAACATGGATTCGGCGGGGCCGCCGAGGCCGCCCTGGAGGATGGCGACGGGCGGGCGTTCGGGGCCGTCGGTCGGGCGGAACAGTTTGCCCCGCAGGGTCAGTTCGGAGACGCGGAACTCGATGTCCTCGGTGACAGGCATGGTCTCTCCTCGCCGGTGCGGCTCGTGTGGGGGAAGGGGGTCAGGTGTGGCTGACGGGGAGGTCGTCGGGCAGGAAGTCGACGTCGGCGGCCCGCGGGTCGCCGAGGCGCGCAAAATGGGGAAGACCTCGGCCCGCATTTCGGTCTCGTACTCGGCCACGGCCTCCACCACGGGTGTGTCGCCGCGGGCGGCGCGCTCCAGGGCCCGGGTGAGAGCCGCGGCGTCGCGCAGTGCGGTGTTGGCGCCGGAGCCGAACGAGGGAGGCATGGCGTGGATGGCGTCGCCGAGCAGGGTGACACGGCCGGCCTGCCAGGGCTCTGCCGGCTGTAGGTGACGCGTGGCCACCGGGAAGATCGTCGACGCGTCGACGTGCTCGACGAGTTCGGCCAGGGCAGGGTCCCAGCCCTGTACCGCGGTGCGCATCAGCGCGTGCAGGGATTCGGCGGAGCTGTTCCACAGGTCGGGAGCCCCGGCGGCGACCGGGCTGCCGGGCGGAAGGGCGAGGTTGACCATGATGTAGGGATCGACGGGATCGATGGGAGCGCCGGGCGCCAGTTCGGCCACCGCCTCGGCGACCGGTCGGCGAGGCCGGTACACGCCGTACGCGAACATCACGCCGTTCGGCCCCGCGGCGACGGCGAAGCCGTCGAACAGCGCCTCGGGCAGACTCGCCGCCAGATCGTCGGTCAGCGGTGCGACGGAGTACAGGCCGCGCATTCCGGTGTCCACGACCGAGACGTCGGGCAACAACTGCCTGCGCACGGCGGAGTTGATGCCGTCGGCGGCCACCAGTACGTCCCCGGTCTCGCTCGTGCCGTCGTCGAGCAGCACGCGCACCTTGTCGCCGTCCGTCTCGAAGCCGGTGACGGTGCTGTCGTAGCGGACGATGTCCTCCAGACCGAGGCCCATGATCTGGCGCAGCGTGCGCCTGTTGACGGCTGTGTGGGGTCGCCGCGTGTCGTTGGGCGGGCCGATGGTGGGGGCGGGCGCCGAGTTCGCGGGCCTGGTGGTCGAGCAGGACCATCACCTCACGGCGCGGCGTCTCACGCGAGGTCTGCATGTACAGCTCGAAGAGGTTGTCCGGCAGGCACTGCTGGAGAGCGCGGCCGCCCGCGCCGTTCATGTGCAGGCGGTAGCCCGCCCGTCCGATGCCCGGCGCGCTCTCGTGGACGGTGCAGCTGATGCCCGCGCGGCGAAGTCCCTGCGCCAGACAGAGCCCTCCGATGCCTCCGCCGGCGATCAGGACATGGAACGACGGCATTGTCGCCTCCTTGATGGGCTCGGGAACACCTGCATCGATCGGTGCAGGCCCGAGAATGCGAACGTCTGGGGTGGCGGCGGTTGGTCTGACACGAGGTCCCGCCGAGCCGTGTCACCACTCTCGCGTCCGCCCAGGGATCAGGGAAGCCGAAATCACCTATGCTCGACATAGACAAGGCTGATGATCATTCGAGGTGGGTGCCGTGACGCTGGACCTCAACCTGCTGCCGCCGCTGGAGGCGCTCCTCCAGGAGCGCAGTGTGACGCGGGCCGCACAACGGCTGGGCCTGAGCCAGCCGTCGTTGAGCGCGGCCCTGGCCCGGCTGCGCCGGCACTACGGCGACGAACTCCTCGTCAGGGTGGGAAACAGCTACGAGCTGACCCCCTTGGCGGAACGGCTGGTGGAACACACCGAGCAGGCCCTGAGCTGGGCGGACCGGGTTCTCCAGACGCGCCCCGACTTCGATCCCACGCAGGCCCGGCACGAGTTCACCGTGATCATGGCCGACTGCCAACTGCCCACGTTCGGGCGGGCCTTGGCCGATCTGGTGCGCGCCGCCGCGCCGAACGTGCGGTTGCGGTTCCAGCACAGCACCGAGCGGGTCGTGCAGCAGGCGCTGGACAACCTGCGCACGGTGGACGCGCTCGTCCTGCCGCAGGGGATCCTGTCGAACATCCCCACCTTCGACCTGTACAAGGACCGTTGGGTGTGTGTGGTGTCCGCCGACCGGGCGCCGGCCGTCCTCGGGCGGGACGAACTGGCCCAACGCCCTTGGGTGTTGCCCTACCGTCACCCGTCGCCTGTCTTCTCGCCGCTGAACCGCCTGCACGCCGAGGGCATCGAACCGCGTGCGGAGATCGTCACGGAGAATTTCCTGGCCATTCCCCACCTGGTCGCGGGGACCGACCGGATCGGGCTGATGCCCGAACGGGCCGCGATCCCCAGTGTCTCCGGACAGCCGATCGCGGTCGTCCAACCCGCTTTCGAGATCGGCCACTTGGTGGAGTCTCTGTGGTGGCATCCGCTCCATGAGCGGGAGCCGGCCCATATGTGGCTGCGTCGTATCGCCGCTCAGGCCGGCCAGACCGTCGAAAGCGGCCCTGTGGTTTAAATCTGTAACACCATGCTAGCCTCCGGATGTCCAAATTTGGATTGCTTTTCTCTCGCATGCCATCCGGAGTGCCCAGTGAACATCCTGTTGTGGGTTGTCCAGTCCCTCCTCGCCGCCGCCTTCCTCGCTGTGGGCGCCATGAAGATCTTCCGGAACAGGACTGAACTCGCGGCCACCTTCGGCTGGGTCGAGCAGTTCTCCGACCCGAGCGTCAAGGCGATCGGCGCCCTGGACGCCCTGGTGGGCTTCGGCCTGGTCCTCCCAGGCGTCACGGACATCGCCCCGACGCTGGTCCCCTGGGCGGCGCTCGGCGGGATAGCGCTCGCGGGCGGCGGTTCGGTGGTCCACCTGCGCCGGTCCGAGCCCCAGCTCGCCGCCGTGAACGTCGTCTACCTAGCTCTGCTGGCCCTGGTCGCCTGGGGCCGCTTCGGCCCGTACGCCTTCTGACGACCCGGGACCGGGCTGGCCACCGTTCCACGGACCGACCTCATTCTCCGGTTCGCCATCGCCGCGGCGGCTCGCCCCAGTGGTACCGAGGTACCACTGGGATGCCGAAGTGTCCCCCCTGGTCCCAGGGATGCGGCCGGTTCCGTTCCTAGCTTTGAGGCATGCGCTCCGGACCGGCCGGAGCGGGGGAGTGGATCGGGAGCAACCCATGATCGAAGTACGGGAGTTGACCAAACGGTATGGGGACAAGACCGCGGTGGACCGATTGAGCTTCAGCGTGAAGCCAGGTCAGGTCACCGGTTTTCTCGGCCCCAACGGAGCCGGCAAGTCCACCACGATGCGCGTGATCATCGGCCTGGACGCGCCCACCAGCGGCTCCGCGGCGGTGAACGGCCGCCGCTACGGCCGACACGCCGCGCCGTTGCAGGAGATCGGTTCGCTGCTGGAGGCACGGTCGGTCCACCCGGGCCGCACCGCCTTCGCCCACCTGATGGCTCTGGCCCGTACCCACGGGATTCCCCGCCACCGCGTTGACGAGGTCGTCGAACTGGCCGGGCTGCACAGTGTGGCTCACAAGCGGGCCGGGGCCTTCTCCCTGGGCATGGGCCAGCGGCTCGGCATCGCGGCGGCCCTGCTCGGCGACCCGGAGATCATCATGCTCGACGAGCCGGTCAACGGCCTGGACCCGGAGGGAGTGCTGTGGGTGCGTGAGTTGCTGTCGGGGCTGGCCGCCGAGGGACGGACGGTGATGCTGTCCTCGCATCTGATGAGTGAGACGGCGCTGATCGCCGATCACCTGGTCGTCGTCGGCCGGGGCCGGCTCCTGGCGGACACCACGGTCGAGGGACTGATCCAGGAGGTCGGTGGCAGGGGCGTGAAGGTCGCCACGACGGAGCCGGAACGCCTGCGCTCGCTGCTGTCGGGGCCGGGCGTCACCATCACGTCCTCGGCCGCGGAGGAACTGGTCGTGGTGGGCGTGGACGCGCGCGGCATCGGCGCGGTCGCCGCGCGGCACGGGATTCCGCTGTACGAGCTCACCCCGCAGACCATCTCCCTGGAGGAGGCGTTCATGGACATCACCAGCGACGCGGTGGAGTACCACAGTGTCCCCGCCGAGACTGCGCCCGGAGGGCCGCCTGATGACCATCACCGTCACGCCGGACACCACGGGCGCCGCACATGCCCGCCGCGACCGGCCTGCCTACCGCGTCACCGCGCTCGGGGTGTTCCGCTCGGAGTGGGGCAAGTTCTGGTCGCTGCGTTCCAGTTGGATCACCCTGGGCGTCTCTGTGTTCCTGCTGACCGCCATCGGTGCGATCGCCGCCGCCACGTACAGCCCGGGCAGCAACGGCGGCGGTCCGCCCGGACCGTCCTCCGGCGCCGAGGACGCCGTCAGCGTGGCCCTGACGGGCCTGACGTTCGCCTCACTCGCCGTCGGCGTACTGGGGGTCCTGATGTCAGCCGGTGAATACAGTACGGGCATGATTCGCTCCACGCTGGCCGCGGTGCCCAGGCGACTGCCCGTTCTGTGGTCGAAGAGCGTGGTCACCGGCGTACTCGTGGTGCCCGTGGCCGTCATCGGGGCGCTGGCCGCGTTCGGGCTGGGTGTTCCGTCCCTGGACGGCCGGAGCATCTCCCTGTCCCTCGGGGACGACGGGGTGCTGCGCTCCCTGATCGGAGCGGGCCTCTACCTGGGACTGGTCGGCGTGTGGGGTGTGGCCCTGGGCTCGCTGCTGCGCTCCACCGCCAGCGGCATCACCGTCCTGGTGAGCAGCCTGCTGATCCTGCCGGGCCTGACCTCGCTGCTGCCCGCGTCCTGGAAGGACGACATCACCCCGTATCTGCCCAGCAACGCCGGCCAGGCGGTGACGCACCTGCACCAGGCCGGCGACTCGCTCGGCCCCTGGGCGGGCCTGGCGGTGTTCGCCGGATGGGTGGCACTCACACTGGCCGGGGCGGCGTACCGGCTTGTCCGTAGGGACGTCTGACCGGCCGGGTGAGGGCATGCCTGCAACGGATACGACAGGAGGGGCGGAGGCCGCCGGCGCGGGCCGCCGCCCCTGCTCCGGCGGACCGGCCCTCGCGCCGCCCCCCGGACTGGAGGCGGCCTGGTCGCATCCGCTCATGGGGCGGCTGCTGCGCGCGCAGCGGCACCTGACTTGGAGCGGCCGTCGCATCCACGGCTGTTCGACTCGGCGATCGTGCTGCTCGTCGCCGCGGTGACGGTGTTCCAGACTTACTCCCCGGGCGAGCACGGCCCGTTCGGCGAGGTCCGGACGCTCGCCGACCTGCCGCTGGGCGTCGAACTGGCCATGTCCGCCGTGCTCGTCGTGCCCTTGTGGTGGCGGCGCAGGGCGCCGACCGCCGTCTTCATGGTGATCGCGGCGTGCGCGCCGGCCCCCATGGCGCTCGGCCTGCTGTTGCCGACGGGTGGGTGCGTGCTCCTAGCCCTGTTCAACCTGGCGCTGAACGGCCCTCTGCACAGGCTGGGTTGGGCGGCTGCCGCGACGGCCCTCGAGTTGAGCGCGGTGGTGTGGTTCCTCGCCCCCGCCGACCGCCTGTGGCAGGGCCTGCTGACGGTGGCGAGTCAAGAGAGCGCCGCGATCGCCGTGGGCCTGGCCCTGCGCACCCGGCGGGTGTACCTCGCGGCGCTGGAGGACCGGGCGGCCCGACTGGAGATCGAGCGTGAACAGCGCGAGAGGCTGACCGCCGCCGCCGAACGCTCCCGCGTGGCCCGCGAGATGCACGACATCGTCGGGCACAACCTGTCCGTCATGGTGGGACTCGCGGACGGAGCCGCCGTCCTCGCTTCCAGCACGGGCGAGCGGTCCGAAGAGGCCCTGCGCATCATCGGGGACACCGGACGGCAGGCGATGAGTGAACTGCGGCGCGTCCTGGGTGTCCTGGGTGACGAGTCCGACGACCAGGCCGAGCGGCTCAGCCCGCAGCCCGGCGTCCGCGACCTCGACCCGCTGCTGGCCCGGGTCCGTGCGGCCGGTATGCAGGTCACCTGCCGGACGTCCGGAGACATCGACGCCCTCGGCAGCGGCGTGCAACTGACCGTCTACCGCGTCGTCCAGGAAGCCCTGACCAACACCCTCAAGCACGCGGGCACCGGCTCGGCCGCACATGTCACCGTCACCGCCGGAAACGGAGATATCCGCATCAACGTCTCCGACACCGGGCCGCCCCCCCGGCGCCCGAACGCCTGTGCACCCCCTGGCAGAGTCGGACGGTCCAGGACACGGACTGGTCGGTATCCGGCAGCGGGCCGCCATGTACGGCGCACCGTCACCGCAGGACCACGTGACGACCGGCCGGGCTGGACCGTGGACGTGACACTCACCGATCCGCCGGCGCCCATCCCGTCCCCCGCACAAGCCCCCGCCCCACGAGAACCGCAGCCCCAGGGAGAGCAGACCCGATGACCACCGTGCTGATAGCCGACGACCAGCCTCTGCAACGCCTCGGCTTCCGCATGCTGCTCCAGGGAACTCCGGGCATGGAGTGCGTGGGCGAGGCCGGACACGGCGCCGAAGCCGTCCGCATCGCCGCCGACCTGCGCCCGGACGTCGTCCTCATGGACGTCCGCATGCCCGGCATGGACGGCATCGAGGCCACCCGGCGGATCGTCGCCGCCGGCGACCGTACCCGCGTGCTGATCCTCACCACGTTCGACCTGGACGAGTACGCGTACGAGGGGCTGCGCGCCGGAGCCAGCGGCTTCCTGCTCAAGGCGCCCGCCCCGAGGAAGTCGTCGCCGGGATCCACGCGGTGGCGACAGGCGATGCGGTCGTCGCCCCGAGACTGACCAGACGCCTGCTGGACGCCCACGCCCATCGCGTCCTCTCTCCCGCCGCCCCCGCACAGCCGCACACCGACCCCAGGCTGCGGACGCTGAGCGAGCGCGAGCACGAGGTCCTGGTGGCGATCGGCAAGGGCTGGACCAACGCGGAGATCGCCGAGCGGCTGGTCCTCACGGAATCCACCGTCAAGAAGCACGTCGGCCGGGTCCTCGCGAAGATCGGTGCACGCGACCGCATCCAGGCCGTGATCACGGCCTACGACGCCGGGCTGGTCAGGCCCCGTTCCTGAGCCGCCGCAGGCACTCTGGCCCTGCCGCCGCCCAGTGCGGGGCACCACCGCGGACGCGCACGCCTGGCGCGCTTCCGGGCTCAGCGGGCGCTGGCAGGACGTGACTGTGCTGGACGACGGCGCCTACCTCAACTGCGGAATGGTTGGGCCGCACCGCAAACGCCCTTACCCGACCCCCGCGTCCGGGTATGGAGGCTGACACCGCCGCCCACCGCAAGGCACGTGTGCGGGCCACAAGGTCCCCCGCGACTGCCGACAGTGCAACTCCGGGTCTTCTTTGCGGCGGTGCCTGAGCTCGTAGCGCTCGACGGTACGGCCGTCGACGTACCTCGATAGGTCTCTCGTTCACAAAGGTCGCGCCGGGCCGCATTCCGGGGTGGATGCGGCCCGGCGCTGTGACCGGAAGCGGGCTCAATGACGGGCGGCCGGCTCCGGTCACGTCAGAGGAGTCACTGGTGGTGAGGTGACGTCAGATAGTGCTGTCGGAGGAGTTCCTTGCCGTAGTCGTTGCCGTTGGGTGTGCGGATGATGGAGTGGACGTGCTTCTGCGTCGCGCCGCTGCCCTGGGTGGCGCCGTACGCGCCCGCCAGCGGACCGGGGGCCTGACAGTCGACCTCGACCCAGACGACGGGGCTGTGGACGCGGATGTAGAAGGCGTCGGTGTCGCCGGTGCCGCCGGCCCACGTGACGTAGGTGTCCGAGAGATGCTGGGCGACCTCGGCCATCCGTACCTTTGCGGCATCCGCCTTGGCGCGGCCCACGAACGCTTCGACGACGCCGAGGAGCTTCTTTCGCTGGGCAGCGGTCAGCTTGCTGCCCTTGAGGCCCGTGTACTCCTGGACGGTGTTGTCGGAGAAGGCGCCGGCCTTCATGGACTCGTTGGACTTGGTCGTCGATTCGATCGCGACCGCCTGCTGGGCGGCGGTGAGGGAGTTGATGAAGGCCAGCGAGGCGGCGACCTCCTCGTGGCAGACGGTGACCGTCTCGCCGTCTATCTCCATCGAGGTGGGCTCCGAGCCCCAGAAGCAGGGACTCATGACGACCTGGCTGCCGAGGACGAAGTAGTTGATGACGAGGTGGTGGCCGTCGAACTGGAAGCCCCAGGGCTCGGTCGCGGACGGGGTGCCCATCACGGTCCAGTAATAGGCGTCCTCGTTGAAGGAGTTCGTGTTGCCGATCGCTTCGCCCGCCGCCTGGTTGATCTTACGGATCTTCTCCGTGGTCTCCAGACCGTCGGCACTGAGGGCCGTCTTCAGCAGCGCGGTGCCGAGGGCCTTCTGGTCGTCGCTCAGGTCAGCGAGCGAGACCCCCTGGCGCTCGTAGGAGTCGATGTTGCTCCACAGCCGCCACTCGGTGGAGTGGACCGTGAACTGCGTGGACGTCTTCTGGTCGTCGGTGAGAGCCGCCAGGAAGGCGTTCGCCGCCGAGATGACGGGAGCCGTGGCGACTTGGTGGAGTGGATCGTGAACAGGTCGTCGATCCGCTTCCCGTCGGTCGTCAGGCCGAAGAAGTCCTCCGTGATCGTCTGGTTGCCGGGGCCTCCGGCGCCGCCGCCCGGTCCGCCGCTGGGGGCGTCGCTCGGGCTCGCGGAGGCGTCGGCGGCGGCTTCGGCGGTGGCCGTGTCGTCGGCCATCGCGGCCCAGGCTCCGGCCCCGCCCATGGTCGCGACGGCGGTCGCACCGCTGGCGAAGAAGACCTTCCGCATGAAGTTGCGGCGGCTCGCATGGGCACCGCTGCCGGCCTTGGACTGCGGTTCCTCGGTGGTCTGTTCCCCGGTGTCGAACTCGGCCATCGTCGCTCGTTCCCTTCGTCGTGGGCGCGTCCCCGCTGGACGGCCGTCGGCGGCAACTGTGGAGGAGCGACCTGAGGCTGACCTGAAGAGGCGGGCGACATATCCGGCGGATCACCTGTGCGGGAGAGAGGAGAATGGCCCTGAGCTGGGTTTCTATGGGAGAACTTAGAGTCCTTGACCGGGACGGGCACCGTGCTCGGGAGCGGTGCCGGCCCGGGGGAGTACCACGGTGAACTCCGTGCGTCCCGGTTCGCTCTCGACGTGGATGCGGCCGCCGTGTGCCTCCGCCACGGCTGCCGCGATGGCCAGACCCAGCCCCGAACCGCCCTCTGCGCCGGGGGCGCGGGAGCGGGAGGCGTCGCCCCGCGAGAAGCGTTCGAAAACCATCGGGAGGAAGTCCGGCGGGATGCCGGGACCGTTGTCGCGGACGCGGATGACGCACTCGTCCCCGGTCGTCTCCACGCCGACGGTGATCTGTGTGCCCGCGGGCGTGTGCCTGCGGGCGTTGGTGAGCAGGTTGGCCACCACCTGGTGGAGCCGGGACTGATCGCCGACGACCGTCGCGTGGCCGTCCGCGACACGCAGCGCGAGGCGCCAGTCGTGGTCGGCGCCGGCCGCCCGCGCGTCCCACACGGCCTCGGCGACCAGAGTCGCCAGATTCACCTCGACCGACTGCAGCGGCCGCCCCTCGTCGAGACGGGCGAGCAGCAGAAGATCTTCAACGAGTCCCGTCATGCGCGCCGACTGGGCGGTGACACGCTGCCAGGCGAGCTCGGCGGAGATCTGCTCGTCGCCGTGGTTCATGAGCTCGGCGTACCCGGCGATCGAGGCGAGCGGCGTGCGCAGTTCGTGGCTGGCGTCGGCCAAGAGACGCCGCATGCGTTCCTCGGTGCGCTGCCGCTCCGCAAGAGAGGACTCGACGTGGTCGATCAGACGGTTGAGCACCACGCCGACCTGACCGGCCTCTGTACCGGGATCGGTGTCCGCTTCCGGAACGCGGGTGAGTCCGGCGACCTCGCCGCGGTCCAGCGGCACTTGTGAGACCTCGGCGGCGGTGGCGGTGACCCGGCCCAGGGGCCGCAGCTGGCGTCGAATGACCGTCGTGGTGGCGGCGGCCGCGGCCGCCAGGCCGACGGAGGCGATGACGGTTTCGACGACGACCAGACGGTCGAGCACCCGCTGTATTCCCGCTGTCGGGAGCCCGGCCAGAACGGGTACGCCGTCCCCGCCGATGGCGGTCACCCGGTAGGTGCCCAGGCCGGGGACGGTGCGTGTGTGGAGTGTTCCGTCCGGCGCGATCCCGTCCAGAGCCGCACGCTGGGCCGCGGTGAGCGTGCGCTGGTGCCCGTCCTCGGTCACCGACTCGGCGGCGACGATCCGCCCGTCGACGAACCGGGCCGCCAGAGTGCCGGTGGGCTGTCCCCGCTCGTTGAGGAAACCCAGGTCCGTAGCGCTGCCCGGTCGGCGCTGCAAACCGCCCTGGCTCCGCTCGGCGGCGTCCGTGACGCGCTGGTCCAGATCCTCGTACAGATAGACCCGCTGGACGACCACCGTGGTGAGAGCCATGGCACCGCAGACGACCGCCATGGTCACGGCGACGAAGACCACCAGGCGGAACCGCAGCGAACGCCTTCCCAGACCGGTGTGGGGCGGGCGGCCGGTACGGCGCGAGAGACCCCTCATGCCGGGTCGTCCGCGGCTCTGATCGAATAGCCGACACCGCGCACGGTCCGGAGCATCGGCGTCCGGCCTTTGTCGATTTTCGAGCGAAGCGCATAGATGTACACCTCGACCAGGTTTCCCTCGCCGTCGAAGGAAGCGTTCCAGACGTGTTCGAGGATCTGTGTCTTGCTGAGCACCTGGTGGGGGTGGTCCATCAGGAACAGGAGCAGGTCGAACTCCTTGGCGGTGAGGGGGATCGGCGTGCCGCCCCGCTGTACCTCGCGGGTCTTCTCGGCCAGCACGAGGTCCCCCAGCACACGTACGGACGCGTCCCGCTGCGACATCTCGGCATGCCCCGCACGACGGAGCAGGCCGTGCAGCCGGAGCATGACCTCCTCCAGCGAGAACGGCTTGGTCACATAGTCGTCCGCACCCGAGGACAACCCGTCGAGCCGATGTTCCAGCGCGTCGCGGGCCGTGAGCATCAGCACGGGCAGCCGGTGATACTCGCTGCGAAGATGGCGCAGCACCTGAAGGCCGTCCATGCCCGGCAGCATTCCGTCGAGGACGACGATGTCGGGCGCACAGTCACGCGCAATACGCAGCGCGCTGTACCCGTCCCGCGCCGAGAAGGCACGCCACCCGGCGGCGGTCACGGCCGCGCAGAGCAACTCGGTCAGTTCGGGTTCGTCGTCGACGATCAGCACGCGAACCGTGCTGTCACGAGTACCTGAGGCGCCAGACATGGTTGTGCATTCTGGCAGTACAGCGGACGACAGGCGCATGCGCGGGGGCCTTCGCCCCGGCCGACCTGACCGCATTCGGCGATGCCGATGCTGCCCATCCTGAGCGGTGTCCTGGGCCGTCGTCCGGTCCGGGCCGCTCTACCGGACGACGGCCGAACTCCGCGCACCGGGTTGATGGTGAGGGGCGCGGGGCGTTGCCACGGTGTCGTATGTGCCCGCCCGGGGGCGTCTGACGGCACGTCGGACACGGTGAGGTTCATACGTCGTGCGGGGCAGCGGCCAGCACTGCCGCGAGGCCCCCTTGAAGGTCCCTGACGAAGTAGTCGGGAACCTCCAGTGACGGGAAGTGTCCCCCGAATGCGGGCGACCTCCATCGGACGATCTGCCGGTACCGCTCCTGTGCCCAGGGGCGCGGGCACTTCTCGACGTCGCGGGGATACATGGTGATTGCTGTCGGGACGTCGACCCGAAGTTCCGGGTCGAGCGAGAGGTGGCTTTCGTAGTAGATGCGGGCTGCCGATGCACCGGTGCGCGTCAGCCAGTACAGCGTGACGTTGTCGAGAATGCGGTCCCTGGAGATCGTTTCGAACGGGCTGTCTTCGGTGTCCGACCACTCGGCGAACTTGTCGAGGATCCAGGCAAGAAGCCCGACCGGTGAGTCGACGAGCGAGTACCCGATGGTCTGTGGCCGGGTCGCCTGCTGTTTCGCGTACGCCGCGCGGTGGTGCCAGAAATCGTGGGTCTCCTCGGCCCACTGACGCTCGACCGCCGTCAGCCCGTCCGTCGTCAACCCGGGCGGTCCGTCGGCGAACGTGGTGTGGATGCCGCGAACGTGCGCCGGGAACCGGCCGCCGAGTACCGTGGTGACATTGCCTCCCCAGTCTCCGCCGTGGGCCACGAACTCGCTGTAGCCGAGCCTTCCCATCAACTCCACCCATGCGGCCGCGATCTTTTCGGTTCCCCACCCGGTGGTGGCGGGCTTGTCGCTGTATCCAAAGCCTGGCAGGGAAGGGATCACGACGTGGAACGCCGGCGCGTCTGCTTCTTTCGGATCGGTCAGTTCGTCCACCGCGTCGATGAACCGAGCAATGCTGTCCGGCCAGCCGTGCGTCAGGATCAGAGGAGTGGCGTCTGCACGCGTGGAGCGGCGGTGCAGGAAGTGGATTCCGAGGCCATCGATGGTCGTGCGGAACTGGCCGATTCCGTTGAGGCGCGCTTCGAACGACCGCCAGTCGTACCCGGTGCGCCAGTAGTTCACGACCTCGACGAGGTCGGCGAGCGGAACGCCCTGCAGCCATCGGAGCGGACCGGGCGCGGCGCCAGAGACCGTCTCGGCTTCCGGCAGTCGCGCCGCGGCCAGACGTGCGCGCAGTTCGTCGAGGTCGGCGTCAGGTGTGTGGGCTTCAAATGCTTGCACGTCGCTGGGCAGACGGGGCATGAGATCTCCTCACCATCGCGGAACCAGCTAAGACGGTTCTAACAGCTCTCCGGGCCACTCTACAACCGGCTAAGGTGGTTCCATGCGTGCTCGATTCCCTGACTTCCGCCTCGGCAACGTGCTGGCGACCAGCTTCACGGGGACCCTGTCCGAGCGTCACGGCAACGCGGTCGAGCGCATTCCCACGCCGCACCGACTCGTTGACTGGCTGGCGGTCAACGGCCTCGCCGTCGACTCCTGCACCCCTGCCCAGCTCGACCTGGCGCGGGAACTGAGGGAGTCGATCCACGCCGCCGCGACAGCGGCCGCACTCCAGGCCGCTCTTCCTGCCTCCGCTGTCCAGGTCATCAATGACTGCAGCGCTCAAGGGCGGGCCGCAGCGATCCTGACGCCCGAGGGCAAGCGGCAATGGCGGCTCAGCTCGGCTTCCTCCGTGGAAGATGCCCTCAGCGTGATCGCCGCCGACGCGATCAGCGTCATCGCAGGCGAACGGGACGGAAGACTGGCCTTGTGTGCATCTCCAACCTGCCAAGCCGCCTTCCTCGACACCAGCCAGAGTCGCACCCGCAAATGGTGCGACATGAACACGTGCGGGAACCGTCAGAAAAAGGCACGCTTCCATGCCAATCAGCGCGCAACCCTGGGATCAGTGAAGTCCTGAGGGGCGTTGAGCTTGATCTTCCTCGGTTCGTGATCACTCGATCGTGGGACTGATCGCCGTACAGACCAGCCGTTCTTGATGCGCGTGCAGGGGTGTGCCGTATCCGAGCGACTTACGGGAACGGCACGGACGTTGCTCGATCCAGCTGCGTCAGTCGTCGCTGTCACACGGCAACTGCCCCTCTCCCGGGAGAGGTTGACCTGGGCGCGCCGTGGAGGGGGCGGGCCGCGGTCATGGTCCGCTCCCGCGACATCCTGCGACCGCGATATCGGCGCCGCGAGCTTCGCTGCGGCGTCTGCTGGCCCGGGGCATGTGGTGACCCGGGATCTGCGCCACGGCCCGGTGGCCGGCTAGGAAGGCGTGCACCGCCAGTTGTGGGCCCTACCGGTCCGTTCCCTCCGGTTGGTGTCGGATTGCATTGGCGTGGGGGATGTTGAGACGTTGCGGGCATGGTGTCCCTCGGCGGTCGTGCAGTCGGTAGCATCCTCATCTCGCACATCACGGGGGGGCTTCATGGGCGTGCCTGTACGCCGTACCGCGCAACCGTCCGCGCCATTAGGCGGGGGCGGCTGTCTCTTCGCGGCTGCCGCCGCGCTCCTCGCTCCGGCGCTGCTTCTGATGTGGGCTGACGGGAACGGCGCCGGTGCCCTGTTCCTGCTCCTGCTTCTCGCCGGTGCGGGCATCGCGCTCGGCAAGCGCCGGGCGCGCCAGGCCGCGGAGTTGCGGCACATCCGCATGCTGCAGTCCACCGAAGTGGCGCGCTACCACGCCATGAGTCCGCGCGATTTCGAGCACGCGATTGCATTCCTGTGCGAGCGCGATGGGTGCCTTGACGTCCGGGTTGCAGGAGGCGCCGGTGACCTCGGCGCCGACGTCCTCGCCACGACTGTCGACGGGCGACGCATCGTCATCCAGTGCAAGCGGTACGGCCCCACCACGAAGGTCGGCAGCCCCGATCTGCAGCGGTTCGGGGGCACTTGCTACAGCGTTCACGGCGCCCACGTCGCCGTGGTCGTCACGACCTCGGTCTTCACCAAGCCGGCTGCGCAGTATGCGGTCACCAACAACATTCGGCTGGTCGACGCGGCCGCACTCGCTGCCTGGGCAACCCACACCGGGCCGGCTCCCTGGATGATGTGACCCCTTCCGGCGCCCGTCTGCTGCGGTAGAGGGCGGTGGGAACGGGGGCAATAGGCATGGCGGAACGGCCTGGGGGCGGCCCTGCGAGGTGGGGGTGAGGCGGCGTCTTTTCGAGCTAGGGCTAGCTCTACGCGCGCGGGGCGGGGCGAAGGACAGAGGCACCGGTTCGGGCGGGGTTGGCGCTCGGCCCGAACCGGGTCTGTCCATCGGCCTGATGGTTCAGCGTTCTCGGTCGTGCGGTGGGCGTTCCCGGAATCTCCAGGTGGTGAACAGACCCATCCCGGTAACGCTGATGGTGGAGAGGGCGGTCGCGCCTGCGAGTGCATAGACCAACAGGGACAGTCCTGTCAGGCCTGCAAGGGCGGCCAGGTCCAGCAGCCGGCCGCGTGCGGGGCCTCGTTCTGTGGGCTCGTTTTCGTCCATGTCGGCAGTTCAGCAGCCGGGGGAGCGGGTGGCGAGGAAAGGGAATTCGGGAGAACGAACCCGAACACGGCGCCTGCGACGCCGAACACGAGCGAATTCTGGCGAACAACGCAGGCGGTTCCGGGTTGTTCAGGAGAGTTCGGCGCACCGATGGCACACGCGCTTTAGCATGACTGCCACGTGGTGTGAGGGGGACTGTTGGCTATTCCGATCTCTGGCCCGACGGAATCGGCGGAAGAGGCGTACCAGGCAGAGCAGGCCGCTTTTGCCCGGGATCTGAAAGACCTGCAGCTGTCCTGCGACATCACCTACCGCCAGATCGGGGATCGCTCGCCGATCGTGTTGTCGCCTTCCGGGATCGCCGAGACCCTGCGTGGGAGGCGGCTGCCCAGCCGGGACTTCCTGAACGCCCTCGTCCGGGTCTTGTACGAAGTGCAGGACGAAAAGCCGGTCAGCCGTGAGGACCCCCGCCTGCGGCGATGGGAGGAACGGCGCACACGGGTGCTGCTGTTACGGGACAGAGCCCGGCAGTCGGGCGCGAGCGACCCCGACACAGGGCCGGGAGACTCGTTCCCCACGGACACCGGGTACGTTCCACCGCCGGACGGCGCGACGCTGCTGGAACTGGAATCCGCCAAGTCGGATCTGCGGGACATCCTGAACAACCTGCAAGAACACGAACAGCGAGTGCGTACCGAGTTCCGCCAAGTCCTCGATGAGCAAGCTCGCGTGGCAGCGGAACTGAGCCGGCTCACCTCGCTCCTCGAACAGGAACGGGGCGACAAGGAGCGTCTCGAACGCGAGGTCGCCTCGCTGAAGCGGCAGCGCGCGGCACTGAGTAAACAACTCACCGACCTGCGGCCCAGTTCGCGGAGATAGACGCGGATAAGGTCGCTCTGCTCAAGGAGGAGAGCGACCTCAACGACCGGCGCGCCGTGCTCAACTTCGACTGGGCCCGCTACGAGGAATTGCTCCGTCACCGGGCGAACGCCGAAGTGAGTCGGCTGCGCGAACAGCTGGACAGGATGCGCTCAGACCCACCCGCTTGAATCTCGACACCGCACCGCCAGTACGCGTCCTCCTGATCGATGACGCGGAGCCGCACGAACCGGGCGAGGGTGGTCGGCTTGCGCTTCTCGGTGAACCGCAGCACTCCTGCCGACGCGGCCTCGACCGACGGGACCAGTTCCTGCTCCTGGCCGTCCTCCTTTGGCGATGCCGATGACCAGTGACACCGCATGCCGATGAGTTCTGGCGTCGGCTCATGCTTCGTGAGCGCGAGGACGTCGGGGAGTTCTGAACACCGCTGCGACGCGGTCAAAAGTGCGTGGCGATGCCGAAGGCACGGCGAAGTTGTGCCATGTCGTGCCGGTCGCGTTCCGTTGGTTCATATCCCTGATGGAAGTAGACCTGCTGCTCGGCGGACAAGCACGGGACGGGCCTGCCCTGGATGGTGCCCGTAACGAAGCAGGAGGAGGGATAGGCGAACAGACGATGCGGTTCGGGTGATGCCTGCACTGCTGAGCCGTCATCGCTGAAGACCAGCGGATGAAGGTCGATCTCCCGGCCGTCCGGAGCCTGCACGACGAATCGGATGGGCCTGCAGTTCAGGCTCTCCACGAAACCAGCTTCCGAGAGGGCTGCCAGCACGGCGGCCTCCTGGTCCTGTCGGTGCATCAAGTTCAGGTCGCGATGGTCTCGGGTCTGCTCGCCGATCAGAGCGTCGATCCCCCCACCCACCTCCGACCCAGACGTCGGCCTCCGTCCGCTGCAACAGGGCCAGGACGAACAACACGTCATCCGCTGTCATCACCTGGTGCGCTCAGTGCGGTCGTCGTACTCTTCGCGGGCGGTGATGACTTCTTCGATGTGCAGCACGGACCACTCCGTGAGCGCCTTCAGCGGTTCCCGTAGCGTCTGGCCGAGCGCGGTCAGCTCATACTCCACGTGCGGCGGCACCTCTGGGTAGACGGTCCGGCTGACCAGCCCGTCGCGTTCGAGGGTGCGCAGCGTCTGGGTGAGCATCTTCTCGCTCACGCCCGCCAGCGCCTGCCGGAGATGACCGAACCGGGAGGTCCCGTTCCGGCCGAGTTCACCCAGCACGAGGACCGCCCACTTGCTGCCGATCTGGTCGAGCAGGTCCCGCGACGGGCAGCCACGCTCGTACGGATCGAATGACGGCATGGGCCCGGTCACATTCTCAACAGCAGCCATACGGCTCACCTCAATGCTTTCGCTGCGGTAAGTACCCTACCAAGAAGTGGCTACTCCCCAACAGAGAGTGTCCAGGTCATTCTGTGTTTCATCCCGCGGCGGACGGACCGCGGCAGGCGTGCGAGGCACGCGCGGAAGGAAGGAATGACCATCATGTCGATCGTCGTCACCGGAGCCACCGGCCAGCTGGGCAGGCTCACCGTCGAGGCACTGCTGCGGCGCGGCATCCCGGCCGCGGACATCATCGCGACCGGCCGGGACATCGCCGGAATCAAGGATTTGGCCGACCGAGGCATCACGGTACGCCGCGCCGACTTCGCGGACACCGACAGCCTGGCCGAGGCATTCACGGGGGCGGACAGGCTGCTGCTGATCTCGGCATCGGTCCCCGTGGGCGAGCGGGTCGCCAACCACCGCCGCGTGATCGACGCCGCGGCATCCGCGGGCGTGTCGCTGGTGGCGTATACGAGCACGACGCACGCGGACACCGCCACCACCGTCATCGGTGCCACGCACGGCGAGACCGAGGCGTATCTGCGGGACCGTGGAATCCCCAGCGTGCTGCTGCGCAACGGCTGGTACCTGGAGAACTACACCAGCCAACTGCCGCAGATCCTGCAGAACGGCGCGGTCGTCGGCGCCGCCGGCGAGGGGCGGATCAGCGCCGCGTCCCGCGCCGACTACGCCGAGGCCGCAGCGGTCGTCCTCACCGCTGAAGGCCACACCGGCGCCGTGTACGAGCTCGGCGGCGACGAATCCTTCACCCTGACCGAGCTCGCCGCGGCGATATCTGCTGCGGCCGGAAAGCAGGTTACCTACGCTGACCTCCCGGTCGCCGACTTCGCCCAGGTACTGGCCTCCGCAGGCCTGCCCGCCGAGCTGGCGGAGGTCCTGGCTGACGCTGACCGCGGTATGAACCGCGGCGAGATGTACACCGACTCTGGCGACTTGCGCCGCCTGATCGGCCGCCCGCCCGTGACCCTCGCCGAGGCACTCGCGGCCGCCCTGCACGACTGAGGTTGAACTCGTGATGTGACCGGGCGGCTCAGGTGGGTCTCACGACGGCCGTCGTCACGGCGGGGCCAGTGGGAGCCTGGAGCGGCGACCGGATTTGTAGCAGGTCAGCGCGGCGATGGAGATCCATCTGCGGGAGCGGCCGCGGACCCGCACCACCGGGGTCCGGCCGCGCTGTGACCAGTACTTCGCGTGCGGCGGCGTCATGGACAATCCGGCCTGGTCCCCGAAGGCGAGCCAGGCTCCACGGGCCGCCGCGAGTCTTCCGCGCAGGGCCACACCTCCTTGACCCACCCGGCCACCACCCCGTCGTCCCGCTCCATGGCCCGTCGGGCCGGGACCTGCCAGGGCCAGCCGTTACGCGACAGCGCCCAGCTCTGACGCCTCCCGGTATCGGGCTCACTCGGCGGGGTGAACTTCTCGGCGTACGCGCGCAGTTGCTTTCATGCATGCGGTTTTGAGCTGCTGCGCCGGGCCTAGACTCCGCGCTCATGTCACTGTGGCTGCTCAACCATTTCAGTACCTTCACGCTGGCCGTCATCACCGTCGGCGGGACGGTCGTGCTGGCCGTCGCCGGCAGTGTGCTGTTGCGGCGCAGATATCCCTCGCTGGCCCAAGGGGAACACAACGACATGGTCGGTGTGACGCTCGGGATGTTCGGCGCGATCTACGGCATCATCCTCGCGTTCGTGATCGTCACCCTGTGGACTCAGGTGGAGGAGACTCAGACCATCGTCGCCTCGGAGGCCACCGACACGGCGCTCATCGCCCGCGACGCCGCGGCGTTCCCGCCGCCGGTGCACGCCCGCCTCGACTCCGCCCTGAGCGGCTACGTCCACGCGGTCGTCGAGGACCAGTGGCCCCGCATGCGCGAGGGGAACCCCAGCTACGGGGCGACCGAGACCCATCTGCGGGCCGCCTACCAGGCACTCCAGGCGTACGACCCGAAGGACGAACGGGAGCAGGTCTTCTACGAACAGGCCGTCGGTCACCTCGACGACGTGGCCACGCAGCGACGTGCCCGTATCACCATGGCTCGCCAGGAACTGCCCGCACTGCTGCAGGTGTTGGCGTTCGGCGGCGCACTCGTCCTGATCCCGCTGACCTTCCTCTACGGTCTACGGAAACGGCGCGTCCAGATGCTGTTCGTCGCCTCGGTCGCCGCGCTCGTCGGGTTCAGCCTGCTCCTGGTCGTCGTCCTGGACCGCCCCTTCGCCGGCGACCTCGACGTCAGCCCGACCCCGTACCGTGAGGGTGCGCTCGCCCAGTACTGGGTGAAGTGACGCGGTGACGGGGCGGGACGGTGGTCGGTGGGGTCTGTCGGGGAGCGGACAGCAGCGTGTCGGCGGTGTGGCTTCCTGTCTGTGTTGGCGGGCTGGTCATCCGTGCCTCTCATGACAGGGTGCGGAGTTGAGGGGTGGGGACGCGGCAAGATATCTCCAGTCCCGAGCTGGGCGCCGGGGCCTGTACGACCCACCCCCCATGGCCGCGAGTCCCTCACGATCTCCGTCCGGCCCATCACCTCGCACCGTATCCCGGACCACTGACAACGCGGCCGGTCCGAGGCTGAACGCAATGGAGTGCTGCCGCAGGGCTGGCAATTCCCGGTTGAGCCGGCCGCCCAGCTGGGCCTGTCCCGCACCCTTGCCAGGGAGGCGGTGGCGGCATGGGTGTCGAGTTGTCCGGCCCGCCCGAAGAGCACCCGGCTGCGAGACCGCGTCATCCATGGCATCCATGCCCGCCCACATGCGCGACGCCAAGGACACCGACGCGGCCCGGCGGCTGAAGGCTGATCGTCGCACTGCCCACTGGTCGGCCTTTTACTTCTCGTCGAAGAGCAGGTCGTCGGCCGGGTGCGTCATGCGCAGGACGTTGCCGCTGGTGACCTCGACGAGAGTGTGCATGCCGGTGAAGCGCTCACCGGTGGACAGCACCGTCACGAGGTCCTCCTTGCCGGCGAGATAGGCGGGGAAGCAGGTGAGCGCCATGTTGAGCTTCAGGTAGTCCACCAGCCGCCGGAACAGCTTGGGCAGGATGACGGCGTCGTCGGTGATCGAGGACGGGCCGGTGATCTCCACTCCGGACGTGGTCTCGTCGTCCGGCCACAGTCCCTTGCCTGCCGCCTGGGCCTGCCGCGCCACCTGGGTCAGTTCGTCGCGCAGGTCCTTGAACAGGCTCCGGTAGAAGGTGGGATACACCAGTCCCGCCGACGCCAGGTGATGGTTGGCCGTCTTCTTCAGCTGGGTCACGCCGACGCTGATGTCCGTCCCGCTCGTTCCGGGAGGGGAGCCCCGGCCTACGAGGGCGATGACACGGCCGAAGACGTCGGCCCCTCGGGTGAGGATGTAGCCGGGTGTGCTGACGGGCGTCGAGGCGGTGACGGACTCGTCCGCGTCACGCTGCACGTCGGTGAAGCCGAGCCACTTGAGGAGTTCCTTCGCGGCGGCGTGTCCGTGCTGCAGTGGCTGGTGAGCCCCGTGGTAGTGGGTTTCGAGGGCGTCGATGCCCTCCAGTCGGAGCTTGGCGTGGCCGGTGCCGGTGAGCTGCACGGGGTTCTTGCCGCCGACGAGTGACCAGTCGTCCACGTTGTCGGCGAGGAAGTGGACGGTGTCTCCGTCGGGTTGGGTGTCCTTGAGATGGAACGAGCCTTGGATCAGGAGCATGGGCATGGCGACTCCAGGAGGGGGACGTCGAGGGGGTGAGTCCTGTCCCTGGGGTGCTCGGACGACAGGTGAACAGGCGGTCGGTCACCCAGTCCTGGACGCTAGTGGCGGCCACTGGCATATGCATTTTTTACCGGCAAATGGGTTACCTGCCTGCCTAGCGGATGCCGACCGTAGCGGCCCGGGCCCAGAGCTGCAGTTGTGGTGGTCACGGGCGCCCCGCGCATGCAGGCGGGCTTCGTCTCGGTCCGCGCGGGAGCGTGATCGCGGTGCGAGGGGAGTCGGGCGGCGGCAACCCCGTGCCGGGTGTGCTGTTCGGCACGGGGTTGCCGCGTGGCGGTGTGTCATTCGGCTCTGATGTCGTCCACGTACACGGTGCCCTTGGTCGCCGCGCCGCTCCCATGGACGAGGTACAGGTTGAACGCCGTCACCTCGGCGAGGTGAGCCGCGTCGAGCACGGCTCCGGCGTGTGAGGTGTCCCAGGGAGCGGGGGTGAACTCGCTGAAGGGTGCCCTGACTTCCTGCCCGCTCGTGTCGGACAGCGGCACCTGGTACCAGAAATCGATTCCGCCGGCGACGATCTGGAGTGCCCCGGCGTTTGCGGAGCCGTCGCCTTGCAGCCAGAGCGCGAGGGACGTGAAGGCGGACCAGTCCGCGTCGACCGGCTTGCCTGTGCCGGTGTACTCGGCGCCGGTGAAGTCGTACGCGTAGGCCAGTCCGTACGAGCCCGAGGACTTGTGGTCGGCCGACAGGGTGAGGGTGTGGGAGTTGACGCGGGTGTACGCCTCGTTCAGGGCGACATCGTCTCCGGAGTATCCCTCGAAGTCGTCGACCCAGCCGGCAGGCAGCGGTGGGACTTCGGAGAGGAGGACCACGGCCGAGTCGGTGAGCGTCGTGCCGTCCACCCGTGCGCTCACGGTGAGGGTCACCGAGCGGTTGTTCCGTGTTGCGGGGTCGATCGACCAGTCGCCCGAGTAGAAGCCGTCGGCGTCGAGGCGCAGCCGTCTGGCGCGTCCGCCGTTCACGCGGTAGGTGACTCGGCTCGCCCTCGCGGGCGTGACGCGTACCCGGACGGTGGTCTTGGAGGCCGCTACGCGCTGTCGGTCCGTAGGGGTCACGAGGTGCAGGAACGGGGCGTTTTTGACGGCGGTGGTGCGCGCGGAGTACACCCCCCGGAGATCGGCGGCGAACAGGGTGTAGGGGTCCTGGTGGTAGGCGACGAAGTCCGGCAGCTGAACGTGGCCCGGGTACGGGACATAAGCACGCTTGGCGCCTCCGAAGTTGGCCCAGGTGAGCATGTACGTCATCTGACGGGCCAGTGGGTCCGCCTTGACGGCCTGCAACAGCTGGGTGAACCACTGGAGGTTGCGGACGTCGGTGCCGCCTTCCCCGAACTCGGTGAAGGCCGGAACCTTGCCTCGTTCGTTCGCCAGCCGGACCACCATCGCCAGGTCCTTCACCAGACCGTCGAGCCAGGGGGTCGGTCCGGCGTTCTCGTCGTAGGAGTCGTAGCCGAGGATGTCGACGAAACGGTCGCCGGGGTACGTCTTCAGGTAGCCGGTCGGGTCGCCTGCGAAACTCGAGTTGGGGGAATAGGCGTAGAGCAGGTTGTGGACGCCCCTGGTGTCGCGCAGGTACTCGACGGTGTAGCGGAACAGCTCGATGAACTCGCCCGAGGTGGCGTGGCCGGCGCCCCACCAGAACCAGGCTGCGTTGTTCTCGTGGAAGGGGCGGAAGACGACCGGGATCGCGGTGCCGTCCGGCCGCCGTGCGCCCTTGACCGCCTTCGCGATGCGGTCGAGGAAGGTGTTGAAGTCCGCATGCTTCGCGCCGCCGGGAAGGATCTGGCTGACCACTCGGCCCGTTGTGTCGTAGAAGTTGTTGCCGGTGACGAAGTTCGGCAGGTGAGCGCTGAGGGTGTTGATGCCGCCGCGTGCGTCTCCCTGCCGGATGCAGCGGCTGAGCGCGGCGATGTTCTCGGCTTCGGTCCCACCGTGGGTGCCGGGGCGTTCGTCGCCGTCGAGGATGAGGGTGTCCCAGCCGAAGACCGCGGGGTAGTCGCCCACCGCCGCTTCGGTGTCGGAAGCTTTGCCGTCGGGCGTGGTGAAGGTGAAGCCATAGGTGAGGTCGTGCTGGTGACCGAACAGGATGCCTTTGCCCTGTTCCCGCTTGAGGTACGCGAACAGGGCGCGGGTGGCGGGGGTCGCCTGGTCGTCGACGATCCGGACCGGCGTCGGTGCGCCGGTGAGTGCGGTGGGGGAGGCCGTCGCGGCGGCCGCCGATGTCAGGGTGCCGGATGCCGCGGCGACCGTGGCGCCGAGGAGGATGAACGTGCGACGGTCCAGGGGAGAGCTGGGCATGTATGTCTCCGTTTGAGGTGGCGATCTCTCGCCAAGAGGACGTTGCGCCCGAGAGGGCTCGGAGGGCACGGCCTGAGGGGGCGTGTGCCGCCCCCGTCGGCGGCGGCAGGCGTGGTCGGGCACGGCAGCGGGTCGCCGTAGCCGTGTGCCCGGGCCGGGGCGCTCGGGTAGCTGTGGACAGGCGGGTACTCGGCCTGCCTGAAGGTCACTTGTGGGGGTCCTTCCCGTGACGCGGTCGGCTGCGGGGGGGGGGAGGGGGTCCTGGTCAGGGACATCCGCAGGGCACGACACGCGTGTGCTTCAAGTGGCGCTATTTGACTAGAGGTTGAGCGAAAAAGGAAGAGCCTGGCTTGTCTTGGTCAAGTCGCCTCAGGTGGACAGTCATTGACGATCGACCTCCTCGTTCACTGCTGTCCATTCGCCAGGAAGCAAACAAAGGTGGTGTTCTGTCCGCGGAGGTTGGCGACAGCGATCACACGCACCAGAACCTGGCCGCCGAGCCCGGCGCCGCGCTCACGGAGGACGCCTCCCCGCGCCGGGAGCGGGGTCGCCAACTCGCGCCGAAGTTCTCAATGGCAACCACGAACACCGTCAGAGCCATCCTTGCGGAAAACGATTGGTGTCCCGGCTGGGTCCGCTGATGGACTGGCGTCGTCCTACCGTGAGTCTGCCGCGTGACGGGGGTAGTGGTTGTGGCGGGTTATGACGTGCTTGCTGACGTGTATGAATGGCTCATCTCGGACGCAAAGTTGCCTCCAGCGGAGTTCGTTGCGTCGTTCGACGACGTCCTCAGTCTCCTGCCGTTGAACGCTCACGTCCTCGACTGTTCCTGTGGAACCGGTCAGTTGGCGGTGGGTCTCGCCGGGCGTGGCATGCAGGTGGTCGCAACTGACGCCAGCGAGGCGATGGTTCGCCGGACTGCACAGTTGTCCGAGGAGTTCGGGGCATCCGTCCGGGCCGTAAGGGCGAACTGGGATGAGTTGCCCGACCATTTTCCGGACAACACGTTCGACATGGTGTTCTGCGTCGGCAACTCGCTTGCCCATGCCGTGGGCGCGACAGGCAGGGGCGCTGCTCTGGAGTCGATGTCACGGCTCCTGCGCCCCGGCGGGCGCTTGGTGCTCACATCCCGCACGTGGGAACGCGTGAGGGCCAGGGGTTCCCGGCTGGACATCGGTGACCGACTCGTCCGCCGGAACGGTCGCGATGCCGTCGTGGTCTACCGCTGGGAGATTGCGCCGCAGTGGGAGGAGGAGCACCACATCGAGATCGCGATCGCACAAGTTGACGCGACCGGGTTGGTGCATGTCCGTTCGGAACTGCTGTCCTGCTGGCCCTACCGGCATGAGGAACTCGAAGTCGAGTTGGACCGGGTCGGACTCCAGACGGAGCGAAGCACGTTCGATCTTGAGGCCGAGAACTACATGGTGGTCGCGAGAAGGGTATGAACATCGGCCTCTCTGAACGGATCCAGCTCTGGGTGAGGCACGTGGAGGCGACGCGAGCCGACCGGTGCCATGTGGTCCGGGTGGGGACTCATCGGACCGGCCCCGGCACCTGGCTCAGGTTGCGGGGAGGATGCGGCGCGTTTCGTAGGCCCACATCGCGATCTCGACCCGGTTGCGGGCGCCTAGTTTGGCCATGAGGCTGGCCAGGTGCGTCTTCACCGTGCTGAGGCTGATGTGCAGTGCGTCGGCTATCTCGGTGTTGGTCAGCCCGCGCGCGACGGCGAGGAGTACCTCCTCCTCGCGGGCGGTGACCGGGGAGACCGGCTGGGCCGCGGGCCGGCCGGCGGGCAGGTCCGCGAAGGCCTGGAGAAGGCGGACGGTGACGCTGGGCGCGATGAGTGCCTCCCCGTCGGCGGCCGAGCGTACGGCCTGGGCCAGAAGGTCTGGTCCGGTGTCCTTGAGGAGGAATCCGCGGGCGCCGGCGCGCAGTGCGCCGTAGACGTACTCGTCGAGGTCGAAGGTGGTGATGACGACCACGACCAGCGGGTCGGCGACGCCCGGGCCGGCGACCAGCCGGGTGGCCTCGAGCCCGTCGAGTACGGGCATGCGGATGTCGAACAGGCAGACGTCGGGGCGTAGTTCGCGCGCCAGACGTACCGCTTCGTGTCCGTCGGCGGCCTCGCCGACGACCTCGATGCCGGGCTGGGCGTTCAGCATGATCCGCAACCCGGTGCGGATGATCGTCTGGTCGTCAGCGACGAGGACGCGAATGGACACCGTTCTCGCTCCTCGCTCTCGGTAGTTCGGCTTCGACATGCCAGCCCCGGTCGGTGCCTGGGCCGGCTCGTAGTGTGCCGCCGAGCAGGGTCGCGCGCTCGCGCAGTCCGGTAAGGCCGTATCCGTCGCGACCCCGGCCGGTGCGCCGGCCGTTGTCGTGCACGCTCACCCGTACGGTGTGCCGTTCCGCGGTGACCCGGACGACGAGCTCGGTCGCGTCGACCGCATGACGCAGCGCGTTGGTCACCGACTCCTGCACGATGCGGTAGACGGCCGCGTCCACGGCCGGGGGCAGCGCGTCCAGTTCGCCGTCGAGCCCCAGGTCGACCCTGAGGCGGCCACCCGGGGTGCGCACCAGGCGCTCCAGATCCGCGACGCCCGCAGGGGGCGCCAACTCGGCGCCGACCCCGCGGTCGCGCAGCGCGGCGACCATGGCACGCATTTCCTCCAGCGTGCGCGCCCCTTCCTCCTCGACCTCCTCCAGCGCCTTGACGGCGGCGGACGGGTCGGCGCCCGCCAGCACCCCGCCCGCCTGAGCGATGATCACCATGGCCGACACGTGATGGGCCACCGTGTCGTGCAGTTCCCGGGCGAGCTGCTCGCGCTCGCGGGAGCGCACCTGCTCCACCTGCCGCTCGCGAGCGGTCACCCAGAACCGCACGGCAGCCCCGAACACGCCGGGCAGAAGGAGGAAGACCAAGCCCACGACGTTCTCGACGACCGGCGTGTCGTCCGTGACGGAACACAGCACGCCGGTCGTGAGGATCACCGCGCCGCCCAGGACGATCTCGCGTCCCGATCCCCACCGCGGCAGCGCGTACACCAGCACGAGCACGACCAGGCCGGTGTACAGGCCGACGGGCTCGGGCAGAGCGGCAATCAGCGAGATCACCTGAAGCAGGCTCAGCGAGCCGAACGCCAGGGTGACCATTGCCAGGGGTCGGGTGCGTCGCCGCAGGGGCAGCAGGCACAGCCAGACGGCGAACACCACCGCCACCGGCCGCCACACGACGTTCTCGCGCAGGGCGGCCTCCAGCACCACACCGCCCACGCCCGAGGCGAGCAGGACCCAGTCCCGCCACACCCGGGCGGGCGCGCCGGGCGGACGGGGTTCGGTCCACAGGTTTCGCAGGTCGTCTCGCAGCACGGTTCTCAGCCTAGGGACCGCGGCGCGATGCGCATCGGCCGAAAGGACGGTTCGTCACTCGGCCCTGGGGCCGACGGATCCGCGGCCCGCGGGCCGATGCCGCGGGGCGCCGTGGCGACGAGCCTCGGCATCGGCGGCCGTACAAGGACGGCCGACGAGGTGGTTGGAGGACCCGATGCTCTCGAAAGCCCTGTTGCGCCTGGGCGCTGGCGCCGCCCGCCATCCCTGGCGGGTGATCGCGGCATGGCTGATCGCCGTCACGCTCGCCGTCCTGGCCGCGATCGCCATCGGCGGGCGGACCGCGGACTCGATGACCGCTCCGGGGCTGGACTCCCAACAGGCTGCGGAATTGATCGAGCGGGCCGGCACCGGCCAGGAGGGGATGACCGCCCAAGTGGTCGTCACCCCCCTCGACGGCGGTGCGACGTTCTTCGACCACCCCAGCGCCCGCACCGCTCTGGCGCGGCTGCAGACCGAGGTGCGGCGGCTGCCGCACGTGCTCGGCACGAGCGATCCGGCGGGAGCACTCGGCGCCGATGGGGACACCACGGTGCGCGACGGCCTTGTCTCGGCCGACGGGCGGATCGCGGTCGTCCGGGTGCAGTACCCCGATCAGAGCCGGCTGTCGGCCGCAGACCTCGACGCTCTCGTCGGACTCGGCGACCGGCTGCGCGCCGAGCTGCCCCTGCGCATCGAGATGGGCGGGAGCCTCTTCTACGCCTTCTCCGACGCCGACGGCGGCGTAAGCGAGTTGATCGGACTGCTTGCGGCGGCCGCGATCCTGTTCCTGGCGTTCGGTTCGCTCGTCGCCGCCGCGCTGCCGATCGGCATGGCGGTCTTCGGGCTGACCGTCGGGGTCGCCACGATGACGGTACTGGCGGGGGTCACGGACGTCCCCACCTTCGCCCCCGTGCTCGGCAGCATGGTCGGGCTCGGAGTGGGCATCGACTACGCGCTGTTCGTGCTCGCCAGGCACCGGGAGTACCTCGCGCGCGGGCTCGATCCCCACGAGGCGGCGGGGCGAGCGGTGGCCACGGCGGGGCGGCCCGTGGTCTTCGCCGGCGGCACCGTCGTCGTGTCGATCCTCGGCCTGGCGGTCGCGAACGTGCCGTTCATGACGGTGGGCGGGTTCGCCGTCTCGATCGTCGTCCTGATCATGGTGCTCGCGTCGGTGACGCTGCTGCCGGCCTTCCTCGGCGCCGCCGGCCCACGCCTGGCGCGGGCCGGCCGGATCCGCCGCGTTCTGCAGGCCAGGAAGTTGGGCCGCCTCGCACGGCACGGGGACCCGGCGGCAGGCGCCGGGTGGCGGCGCTGGATCGGGCACGTCAGCCGGCACCCGGTGGCGTACGCGATCGGCGCGGCGGGGCTTCTGCTGACCGCGACGCTGCCCGTGCTCGGCCTGCGCGTCGGTCTGCCCGACGACGGCTCACTGCCCCACAGCCGTACCGAGCGCCGCGCCTACGACCTCGTCGCCGAGGGGTTCGGCCCGGGCACCAACGGTCCCCTCGTCATCGCCGCGAACCCTGCCGGTGATCCGGGAGTGCTGGACCGAATCGTCGGGGCGGTCGCGGCGGATCCGGGTATCGCATCCGTCGCGCCGACGCACATCGACCGGGCCACCGGCATCGGGACCTTCGTGGTGTTCCCGACCACAAGCCCACAGGACAAGGCCACGGCCGACACCCTCTCCCGGCTGCGCACGGACGTGCTGCCCACGGCGATCGGGCGCGGCCCGGCCACGGCCCACGTGGGCGGCGCCGCGGCGAGCCTGTCCGATGTGGGCCGACGCACCAGCGAGCGCCTGCCGTTGTTCGTCGCCGCCGTGCTGGCGATGTCGTTCCTGCTGCTGATGCTGGTCTTCCGCTCGGTACTCGTACCGCTCAAGGCGGTGCTGCTGAATCTGCTGAGCATCGGCGCGGCCTACGGCATCATGGTCGCGGTCTTCCAGTGGGGCTGGGGAGGTGCACTCATCGGGCTGGAAGCGACGGTTCCGATCGTGTCGTTCATCCCGATGTTCCTCTTCGCCATCCTCTTCGGCCTGTCGATGGACTACGAGGTGTTCCTCCTCTCCCGCGTGCGCGAGGAGTACCTGCGCACCGGCGACAACGGCACGGCGATCGTCGAGGGTGTCTCGCGCACCGCCCGGATCATCACCTCGGCCGCCCTCATCATGGTGGCGGTCTTCCTGTCCTTCGCCGTCGCCGAGGACCCCTCCACCAAAATGTTCGGGCTCGGCCTGGCCAGCGCGATCTTCATCGACGCCACGGTCGTCCGCATGGTGCTGGTACCGGCGACCATGACACTCCTCGGCCGGACGAACTGGTGGTTGCCGAAGTGGCTGGACCGGATGCTTCCCCGCAGTCCGGTCGGCACCGACGACACTGGCTCGGAGTCCACCGGTGAGGCCACGCGTCCACTGCTGGTGGACCGTTGACTCAACTCGTGCCCGCCCTTGCCCGGTGGCGCCTCAGCGCGTCGCCAGCGGGCATCGGCGAGTCGTGCTCATCGGGGGTCCTGGTGAGGTCCTTTGTTCCAGGGAACTAGGAGACATAGAGCGAACGGCGGCTCTCGATGTGCTGGTCGCCTCGCTCTCTTTCCATTGTCGAAGATCCAGGATTCCCGCAGACGCTGTCGCGATTCCTCCACCCACGATGGTGCCGGCCAGCGAAATCCATTCCATCGACACCCCCGGGAGCTGAGCGGCTGGTGTTCCAGGGTGCCCCTGCCGGCACGCGGCGTCGAGGGTGCCCGTGTCACTGCCGGCTCACAGGCTGGCCGTTGCGGCATCCCAAATCCCGCGGGTGCCGAGGCCCGCCTCTGGGCAGCCCCCGTCGGTTGTCTCACGCGGGATCGGGGCGGCCGTAGCGGCCTATCGGTGCGCTGCGCGCCGGCCTGGAGCCTGGTCCTGCGGGACGGGGCGCACACGAGCGAGCAGGTCGAGCCGGCCGGTGGCGGTCAGGCCGAGGTGGCCGGCGGAGTCGAGATCGAGGATGCCGCCGAGCAGTCCGAGGACGGCGCGGGGCGGGCCGTCCAGGACGAGGTCGGGGTCGCTGCTTGTGCCGGTCCGGGTGTGGACCTGTCCGTCGCGCAGCTCGATGACGGCCGTCTCGCCGGCCGCGATGAGCTGGATGACGGCGGGCGGGGCGTCGGGGTCGGCGTCGACGGTGAACCACGCCGGGGCGTAGGCCAGCCACTGTGCCCGGAACGCGTCGCCGGGGCGTTCCTCGGCCATGAATCGCAGCCCCCACATGCCCAGTGCCTTGAGGACGGGCTCCAACTCCTGGCCACTGTCGGTCAGTTGGTACAGGACGGTGGCGACGGGCGGCGGCGCGTCCTCACGCGTGATCAGCCCGGCCGACTCGAGTTCCTTCAGGCGGGTCGAGAGCAGGTTCGTCGCGATCCCGGGCAGCCCGTTTTTCAGATCGGTGAACCGGCATGGCCCCTGCACCAAGAGCTCCCGAATGATCAGCAGTGTCCAGCGGTCCCCGACGACGTCGAGCCCTCGGGCGATCGAGCAGTACTGGTCATAGCTCCGCATACGACGACCTTACCTCACCAGATAAAGCGAGTGGTAGAAAAACTAAACCAGCCGTGCCTATATTTAAACCATGACTCGATCGCCATCGAAACCCCTCATGCTGGTCGCCCTTCTGACGGCCTCGTTCCTGATCAACCTCGACACGACCCTGGTCAACGTTGCGCTGCCTGCGCTGACGCGGGAGCTGGGCACCTCGATCTCGCAGCTGCAGTGGGTCGTGGACGCCTACAACCTCGTCTTCGCCGCACTGCTGCTGACCGCGGGGAGCCTGTCCGACCGGTTCGGCCGCAAGGGCATGCTCATGGCCGGCCTGCTGGTCTTCGGGGCGTCCAGCTTCCTCGGCGGCTACGCCACCTCCCCCGAGCAGCTGATCGCCGCCCGCGCTGTCATGGGTCTGGGCGCCGCGATGACGTTCCCGTCCACCCTCGCGCTGCTCACCGGCGTGTTCACCAGCCGCAAGGAACGGGCTCTGTCGATCGGCCTGTGGGGAGCGACGGCCGGGGTCGCCATCGCGCTGGGCCCGATCGTGGGCGGATTCCTGCTCGCCCACTACTCCTGGGCGAGCATCTTCTCGCTGCTCGGCCCCCTCTCGCTGGCCGTCATCGCGCTGGTGGCGCTGTTCGTGCCGCGCTCCAAGGAGGCGGTCCCGCACCGGCTGGACTATCTGGGTCTGGTGACGTCCAGCGGCTTCATGGGTCTGCTCGTCTACACCATCATCGAAGCCCCCAGCCGCGGCTGGAGCTCGGCCGCCTCGCTGGCCGGTTTCGCCGGAGCGGTGGTGCTGCTGGCCGCCTTCATCCTCAGCGAGCGCCGGGCCACCGAACCGATGCTGGACGTGCGGCTGTTCAAGGACATGCGGTTCAGCGCGGCGAGCGCTTCGGTGACGATCGCGTTCTTCACCCTGTTCGGGTTCATCTTCCTGATCACCCAGTACTTCCAGTTCGTGCGCGGCTACAGCGCCCTCTCGGCAGGGGTGCACCTGCTGCCCGTCGCGACCGCCGTCGCCGTCGGCTCCACGTTGGGCACGCGCCTTGCGGTACGGATCGGCACCAAGGCGATCGTCACCGCCGGGCTGGTCTTCCAGGCAGCCTTCTACTTCTGGGTCGCCGCCACCATGTCCCCGACCCTCGGCTACGGCGTCATCGCCGTGCAGATGGTCCTCTTCGGCCTGGGCATGGGCCTCACCTCCGCCCCCGCCACCGAATCCATCATGGGAGCGGTCAGCGCGGACAAGGCCGGCGTCGGTTCCGCGGTCAACGACTCCACCCGTCTGCTCGGCGGCACCCTCGGCGTGGCGATCATCGGCAGCGTCTCCGCCACCCTGTACAGCGCCCGGCTAGACACCGGCCTGCCGGCCTCCTTGCCCACCGGACTCAGCGACCTGGCCCACCAGTCGGTCGGTGCGGCGTTCGGGGTCTCCAGCCAACTCGCCGCCCACGGGCAGTCGGGCCTGGCCGACAGCGTGCGGACGACCGCCATCGCCGCCTTCGACCACGGCCTGAGCGTCGGGTGCGTGGTAGCCGGACTCGTCGCCATCGCCGGTGCCCTTCTCTCCGCCGCATTCCTGCCCGCCCAGCCGCCGCATCAGCCCACGCCCGAGGCCCAACCGGTTGAACTCACCACGATCAGCAGGTGACCAGGGCCTGCTCATGGCGCAGCGGTACCCCAAGGACATCTCCGGTCCGATCGCCACGCGATGTGCTGTTCGGGATCTGGACAGCCGAGGCGACGCTGCAGCCAAGCCGCCGGCCGTCCTGCCCGAAGACCCCCCGGGGGCCCCTCGCCTGGCGCGCAGGTCAGGGCGCGAGGGTCTGACGGCCGGGGCGTTCGGAGCCGAGCAACGCACTTCGCGACTTTCCCCTGACCTCACGCGCCGGACACCCTTCCTGCCAGGCTTCCACCCTGCTACGGGTGCGCTGGGTTCGAGGCTGGCAGCCGCGGGCGGGGTGGAGGCGGTGGCCCGGCACGGTCTGGCCGCGTCCAGGACGGCACTCTCCAACTGCACCGCCTCACCCCGCACATGCCGACCGGACTGATGACTGCCCAGGAGCACGGTCAGGCGTGGCGACGGTCAGGCGTGGCGGATGCGGAGGCCATCCTGTCCGCGGCCTACCCCGGCAACGCGTGGAAACCCGGGCTGATCCCGGTCCGGATCCGGCCCTGTTCGCCCTCGGTGGTGGCCGGCCTGGCAGGCCCTGCTCCCGCGTGCCTTGGTTCTCGGCCCCGCACAGCTCGGCAGCGAGGAAACGGCGGGGGGAGGGTGGTGCCGAGCATCTGGGCGCGTGTTCCCCCAGAGCACTGCGGTGGGCGTCTCGCCCGGAGCGGACGAGCCCCTGACACTTGTCAGGATGGCATGGCACCGCAGGCCGAGTACGTTCCCCTCAGCGCCGCAGTGCTCCCCTCACGCCGCACAGCCCTGTCGGGCACCTGCGGATCACGACCGCGCCACCCGGGGCGGGCGTGGCCGGAGCCGGGGCCGAATCCGGGCCAGTTCTCGTTGCCTCTTGATCCATCGGGAAAGGAATGTCATGTCCATAACGAAACGCTGGGCATCTCTCGCGGCCGCAGTCGTGGCTGTGTTGTCGGTGGGCGTAGCGGGACCTGCGTCCGCGGACACGACGCACACCCCGGGGGCCTTCGCCCAACAGGCCCGCGCCGCAGGCCTCAGCCGAGCCGACGCCGCCGCTCTCCAGGCGAAGGTGGACCGCTACCTTGCCCGCCACGACGGGCGGCAGATCGCGGCGAACGAGATCGACCTGGGCGACGGCGCCAGGCTCACCCTCACCGTCCCCGGCGAGAAGCGTGTGCGTGACCTGAACACGTCGGCCACGAGCCGTGCCGCAGCACAGTGGGAGTGCCGGCAGGACTACTTCTGCATGTACCGCGACGTGCTGGGCCTCGGTGACCGACTCGACCTGTACTACTGCCAGGACTACGCACTGCAGGACTGGACCGGCGACGGCTCCTACTACAACCTCCAGACCCGCGGCACCCGGGCCTTGATGAAGGACAGGAACCGCACCGTCATCGACACCACGCCGGCCGCTCCCTACAGCAACCCGAGCTATGACTGGACCCCCGTCTGGTACGTCAGGCCCTGCTGATGCCACGGAGCCGTGTGCCGCGGCCAGGCCGGGAGGAGTCGCCCCCGCACGCACGACGGCTGACCGACCGGACGCCGTAGCGGGACGACGCACAAGGATGTGGCGGGACCGCCCCTGACACATGTCAGGTGTCGCGGGCGGGTCAACCGATCGTACGTTCCCCAACGGCGCGCGGGGCACGCCGGGCTGCCGGCCTTCCGCACGCCCACCACACGCGCCAAGACACGAAAGAAGGCTCATGAGCCGCCGACCGCTCAAGACACTGCTGGCCGCCGGAAGCGCCGCCGCGATGATGGCGCTCCTGCCGACCTCCGCCCACGCCGCCGCGTCCTCAGGTGGCAATTACGGGACTTACGGCATGGAAGGGCAATACCCCACCACGAACTACTGCACGGGCACGTTCCGGCAGGTCGGATCCACCCAGTACGCCGGGAACATGGCCCTGAAGTACTTCTACTCCGACAAGTGCGGCTCGTTCGCCCGGATCGAGAACTCCAGGGAGAACTGCGCGGCCGTGCTGCAGCGCTCCGACAACGGCGTGGGCCGCAACGACGGCTGGGTCTCCGAGACCGTCGACCCGGGCATTAACTACGCCTACACGCAAATGGGTAACAACCTCAACGGCCGTGTCTCAAGGGCTGTGCTCGCCTGTGACGGCCATGACCTGGCCTGGACCGCCTGGTACTGAGCAGAGGCCGTAACCAGACACCGGCCTTGCCCGGTGGATGATTTTGAGTTTGGCCAGGTCAACTGCCCAGGGTTCGACAGGATCTCAGCCGGGACATCTCGCGCTGGTGGGTGTCGATTTGACGGCTGATCTTGGTTGTTGATGGCCAGTTGTTGCTCGGGGTCAGGCGTCCCTCGAACGCGATCTGGAACGCGGCGAGTGGTGCTTTGCAGCGCATGGTCCATCGCTTGCGGCCCTTGCCCGTCGGGTCGAGGGTCATCAGTGCCATGTAGATGCACGTGAGGGCGGCGGCCTCGTTGGGTGTTCAACTCGTTCAGGAGTTCGGACTTCTGCACATCCGTGGCGTTGTTGAACTGCGGCTCGTTGACGCTCTCGAGCAGCGGGGTGTGCGGCTCGTCCCGGAAAGCCGTGCAGATCTGCGACCAGGCGGCCCTGAAGTGGGCGAGAACTTGGTCGTGGTCGGTGGGCAAGATCGCGATCCACTGCCACGAGTCGTGGTGGACGTTGAGCACGACGTGGAGAGCGTCGGTGCGCGCCCAGTCGACCACCTGCCTCATGCGGGTCAAGAAGGTGGCACCGATGGGGTACGGCGCGGTGGCGGGCGGTGGCGGGCGGTGGCTGTCCTCGTCACCAGGACACGGGCTCTGCAAGGCCTTGGTGATGGGCGGGTCGCCCCAGGAGGACTCGTGCGGAATGGCGACGCGCGTGTTGCCGATGCTGCACCTGGGGCGGCCTCCACCGCGTCGGCCGGTACGGCAAACGTCGGCCGGACCGAGTGCGTGGCGCCCGAGGCCGCGGCGGACGCGGCGCCACCGGCAGCCCAGGACGACGAGCAGCGCCGGCAGCAGCGCGGCCAGTGGTTCGGAATCTCGGATGCGTCGGTGCGCGCTCTTTCTGGTGTTCCCGGTGTCCTGCACAGGCCGTCCGTCCGATCGGGGGAGTCGATGCGGACGAGACGTCGAAGTGCTTCGCTTCGCGGCGAAGGCAGCGGCGCACTGCGATCCGGACAAGGTGCCGGGGCGAAATCACGCTTGCCGTTCCGAGACTCTGCGTGCCCCGAGCCGACAGCGGGCCCAACGCCTCGGCGCGCTTCGACAGGCCTCCTTTCTGGACAGGACGCAGCCGGTGGGGCCGTCTCGCGGCCCCGACCGGCTGCGACGGGGGCTCAGCCGACCTTGGTCGCGGTCCAGGTCTGAGTGGGGCCGGTGCCCTTGGTCCACTGGATGACCGGGTTGCCCTCAAGGGTGGTGTTGGCGTTGTCCAGGGCCTTGCCGCTGGCCCGGTTGACCAACTGGTAGCCGCCGTTGCCGAGCGCGGCGATGGCCCACTGCTGCTGCCACTGCCAGGTGCTGTTGTCGGTCCGTTGCACCACTGTCGAGTTGTCGGAGGTGCTGTTGTTGTTGTCGAGTGCCTTGCCGCTGCGGACGGAGACCAGTTTGTAGTAGCCGTGGCCCAGGTCGGTGACCGTCCACTGCTGGGTAGCACCGCTGTTGAGGGTCCATTGGACGCACTGGTTGCCGTCGGTGGTCGTGTTGGCGTTGTCGAGTGCCTTGCCGCTGCGGGCGCAGACGAACGTGTAGACGCCTCCCGCGAGGACGGCCGGCATCCCGGTGACCTCGACGCAGACCACCGAGTCGTTCGCGTCGGGCGCACTGTTCGGCACCTGGACGTTGATCTGGCCGCCGCTGACCGAGTAGTTCAGGGAGGCGGAGGGATTGTTCATCAGGTAGACGCGGTTGATCGTGTTGTACACCGCGGGGATCTGCAGAATGCCGTTCGTGGGCCAGGTGAAGACGTGGGCGAACAGTTTGCCGCTCTTCTTGGTGACCATGCCCCAGGACGGCTCGGTCGCGAAGGGGCTGCCGCTGGTGCCGTGGATGCTGTCGGAGTAGGTGGCCATCCAGGAGGCCAGGCCGTTCAGAATGGTCAGCTGCCCAGGCGTGACGTGGCCGTCGTTCGCGCTGCCGTCGGGGTTGTGGCCGCCGTCGGGGCCGATGTTGAGCAGGTAGTTGCCGTCCCGGGAGATGCAGGTGACCATCTGCTGGATGAGGTACTGGAGCGAGTGGTAGTTATTTTCCTTGTATTTGTTGTAGCCCCATGCCTCGTTCATGGTGGCGCAGTACTCCCACGGCCGGTCCATGGGCGCGCTGGGGAAGCCGAACTCCGCGACCGCGTAGTCCCCCAGGCCGTTGTCGCGTTTGACGCGCTCGTTGATGATGACGTTCGGCCAGGTCTGAGTCAGCCAGTTGTACAGGTTCTGGCCGTCCGCCTTGGTCCACCAATCGGTGAGGGTGGGTGTGGAGGGGTTGCCGCACCAGTCGCCGTCGAACCACAGCAGCGCCGGGTTGTAGGCGTTCATCAGCTCCGTGAGCTGGGCCTTCATGTCGTTGATGTAGTTGGTGCGGGCGGTCATCGACGCCATGGTGGAGAAGTGGCTGTCGATGGTCTGCGAGGGGTGGTTCCAGTCGAGGATCGAGTAGTAGAGGCAGAACTTGATGCTCCGGGCGTCGCACGCGGCCTTCAGCTCGCCCAGCAGGTTGCGCTGGAAGCCGATGTAGTCGTGGAGGTTGTACAGCTTGGCGCCGGTGGCATCGGTGAAGCTGGGGACGTCGGAGTCCCACATGCCGAAGCCTTCGTGGTGCTTGGCGGTGATCACGATGTACTTCATGCCGGCGTTCTTGGCCAGATCGGCGATCTGGGTGGCGTTGAAGCTGACCGGGTTGAACCCCTGGGTGACCTGCGTCTGCCAGGCAGACTTGGTCCAGCCTGAGCTGAACGCCCACTCGCCCTCCCCGAGGTGGGCGTAGGACCCGAAGTGGATGAACATCCCGAACCGGGCCTGATACCACCAGTCCAGCTTCGAGGAGACGGAGTAGGCCTCGGCGGTGGTGGGCCACAGGGCCTGCGGCAGACCGAATGCCGCAGTGCTGCCGGCGAGCGCTGCGGCCTTGATCACGGAGCGTCGGCTGAGGGGAGCAGAAGACATGTGCGGCTCCTGGTGAGGCGAGGGGACACGGGGACTGACCGCTTGTCTGTACGCGGCATCGACAGCGGAGTGCGGCGGCTCGTGTCCAGCCGAGCTCGAAGTGACCTCGTTGGACATCGGATGTATTAAGGCGGTAGCGCTGCCTACTTGTCCAGAGTTAATGCCAGTTCAGTCACACGGCTGTGGTGTTTGTGCGCATTTCGACGAATTGGCTTCCGATATACATCGGATGTATGGCGGCGCTGCTCGTTGCTCGAACGGACGCACCGCGCGGCGACCGCGGCGAGGCGCATCCACGTCGGTGCTCGCGGACCATTGCCCACGGTCGCGGCGGCGGGGTGGAGGTGTTGTCGCGGAAGGCGGCGTGCTGGTCGAACCTCCGGGGTCCGGCACCGGTGAGGCGGTGATGGCGCTGCCGACAGGACTCCTCCAGTGCGGGGAGAATGTGGGCGGAGGAGGTAGTAGCGGCGGCGGGAACGTCGCCGGGCATCACTCGCGACGACGAAGCGGCACGCGGGCCGGGTGTCGCATGCGGGACAACTGCCGCGCCGGACGATCAGGCTGGGGTGTCACATCGGAAGGTGGACACTTGGTCCGGAACTGCCAGTCCGCGATCGGGGGAAGAAGCGTCAATCGGCCGCAACCACCCGGATCGTGGACACGTATCTGAGGGCGCTGGGTATTTGTCGCTGTGAGGCCGACTCGGTTTCCCTGCGCGAAAGCCTGGAGTTGCACCAGCCGGACAGGCTGCGCATCCATGCGGACCTCGTCGTCGCCGTCGCGAGTGGTGGCATGGAGCGGCTGGCTGTGGTCACCGAGGCGCACCAGGTCACCCACTTCATCACGGAGACCGCTGTGCGAGGGTCCGGCTCCGACGCGCAGTGAATGTGAAGGCCATCGAGTGGCGCAGGTCAGAAGCGTTGCTTGGCGCAGGCTGCCGGGAGGTGTGTCGCCTGGTGGCCAGTGCCGCGCACGTAGTACCCAAGAATTGATGCGTTTCAATCACGTCGATGCCGAGAGCGTGACATTCTTCTGGCAAGGGGTCAAGGGCAGGGTGGCGGCGAGCTGCGGTCCGTTCCACCCCTGGCTCTGGCTCACTCCTCGTCATCGGTTGGCGTCTCCGAGGGTGGCTCGCTTGAGCGCGTTTTCACCTCGTCCTTGGCCGGCTGTTGTAGGCCGCATCACGGTGTACTCGGGGAGTGCGCTCCACGTCGATCTTGGAGCGTTTCAACGCGCGTCATGTATTCTGCCGATTGTCCGTGACGGCCTGATCGCTGGGGGCTGTGCGGTCCTGGGACGGAACGAAACCGAGGTCGAGGAGCGCTGTGGCAACCGCCCGTCCGCGAGCAGTGCAGGGGCATGCCGGTCCGAGCATGCAGGACGTTGCCGATGCCGCAGGGGTATCGCTGGGAACTGTCTCCAATGTGCTGAACCATCCGGCGAAGGTGAGCCCGGCGACGGCGGAGCGGGTCCGGGAGGCGATCAGCCGACTGGGATTCGTGCGTAACGACGCTGCGCGGTCGTTGGTGTCCGGCTCGACCAAGACTGTCGGCATGGTGCTCGCCGATATCGAGAACTCTCTGTTCATCGACATGGCGCACGGCGCGCAGGAGGCTGCCCGGGCCGCCGGTCAGCATCTGCTCCTGGCCAATACGGCGTGCGACATGAAGCTTCAGGACGACTACTTGGACCTGTTCGACGAGTCCAGAGTCACCGGCGTGCTGCTGGCTCCGATGGAGGACTCCACGGCCGGCATCGCCCGGATCCGTTCTCATGGGCGGCAAGTCGTCCTGCTCAACTATGCTCCCAGGCCGGGGACCTGTTGTTCTGTGCTGGTCAACAACGAGCATGTGGGATATCTGGCGGCCCGTCATCTCATCGACACCGGCCGCACACGGCTGGCCTATGTGGTCGCGCACGACGAGTACCAGCCCGTACGTGACCGGCGCCGGGGCGTGCGTGCGGCGGTCGAGGAGGCGGGCGGCGGCGTCACGCTCGAGGAGATCGACAGCGTGGGCCTGACCACTACGCACGGACATGTGGTCGGCCGGGATCTCGCGCGGCGGAGCTCCGGTGATCTTCCGGATGGTCTGATCGTCGTCACCGATGAGCTGGCCAATGCCATCATCCATGAACTCCACTCCGTGGCCGGTGTCCGGGTGCCCGACCAGGTCGCAGTCGTCGGCTGCGAGAACAACCGTGCGGCCGGCGCCGCCGCCGTGCCGCTGACCGCGGTGGACATGCCGGGCCGGATGATGGGTCAGGAGGCGATCCGGCTGCTCATGGACGAGGTGTCCGCGGGCAAGCAGCACCGTCATGCCACTGTCGTGCTGGAACCGGAGCTCATCGTCCGGGCCAGCGCACCGCACTGACCCGGCCCTGTTCGCCGGAGGGGCCCCGCTCACCGGTGGCTGTGGCCTTCTGTACGCGTCAGGCTGCGCGGTCTTCCGGATCGGCCTCCCCCTCATGGCCTCTTGCATTGCGCAACCCAGCGCTGGCTGGCTGTTTCTCGTCTCGCACAGGGAGTGCTGTCCTCGCGCGAGCCTTCCGGAACGCCCAAACACAGTTCAGAAACGTCCATGACAGCTCCTTGACACACGGAGAGGGGAGCCATAGGTTCCCGGCAACTCCCTATTGAAGCGTTTCAACGCTCTGTGCGCCGAGGAGCACCTGTGCACAAGATCCTCAGAACCCGCCGTATCGCCCTCCTGGCGACTGTCGCCACGTCGAGCCTGCTCCTGAGCGCCTGCGGTGGCGCAGGCACGGCCGGGGGCGGCAGCGCCAAGGCGTTCAGCCTCACCATCAACGACGACAACCACATCGTGCAGGAGGAGCTCACTGCCCTGAGCAAGGGCACGTGCGCGGCCCAGAACAAGGCGCTGCCGCTGAAGATCCAGACGCTCCCGATCGGGAACGTCGACCAGAAGGTCCAGCTTCTCGCCGGGCAGAACGCCCTGCCGGTGCAGTTCGCGGCGGGCGGCACCCCGCAGCTCACCAAAACCCTGGACAAGGCCGGGCAGGTGCTGGACCTGGAGAAGACGCTGAAGGACCTCGGCGTGTGGGACGACCTCCAGCCCGCGGCGATCAAGACCGTGGAGAACCTGTACGGCAACTTCAACGTCATGCCTTACCAGTTCAACATCGAAGGCATCTGGTACAACAAGCAGCTCTTCGCCGAGCACCACATCACCACCCCGACGACCTACGACCAACTGGTCGCCGCGGCAGCCAAGTTCAAGGGCGCCGGCATCACTCCGTTCTCCGCGGACGGCAAGGACGGCTGGCCCTTGACGCGGCTCGTCAGCGGCTACCTCTACCGTGAACTGGGCCCGGACGCCCTGCAGGCGGTGGCGGACGGCAAGGCCAAACTGACCGACCCTCCCTATGTGAAGGCCGCGCAGGCCATCGCCGACCTGGGCAAGGCCGGCTACTTCGGCAAGGGCGTCGGATCGATCGACTACGACACCGCGACCCAGCAGTTCCTCACCGGGAAGGCTGCCATGTTCTACATGGGCAGTTGGGCGCTCGGCGACTTCAACGACAAGACCAAGAACAAGATCGGCGCGGACAACGTCGGCTTCATGCCCTTCCCGAACGTCCCCGGCGGCAAGGGCAGCGCGGACCAGATCCCGGCCAACGTCGGTCTCCCCGTCGCCGTCTCCGCCAAGTCCTACGACGCCAAGGTCGGCGACTGGCTGTCCTGCATCACCAAGAACTACGGCGCCGCCTCCTTGAAGGACCAGGGCACCCTCTCCGGGTTCAAGCCGAACGGCGACACCGGCACCCTCCCCCCGCTCACCCAGACGGTCCAGGACACCATCAGCAGGACCGAGACCAGCACCCTGTGGTTCGAGGCGCTGTTCAACACGAAGGCCACGGAGACCAGCCAGACCAACGCCGCGCCCCTCGTCACCGGCTCCCTCTCGGCCAAGGACTTCATGCAGAAGATCCAGACCGACCTCGACAACGGCTGACCCCGCGCGCCGCCGCCATCCGCACCGAACCCTTCGTGAGAGAGCCGTCATGCGTTCAGTTCTGGGAGACCGCCGCGCCATTGCCGTCCTGCTGGGCCCGGCACTGCTGGTGTACTCACTGGTGATGCTGGTGCCGATGGGCTGGTCCCTCGGCTACACCTTCTTCAAGGGCAACGTCATCGAAGGATTCACCTTCGGGGGGTTCGGCAACTTCGAGAAGCTCTGGCACGACCCGCAGGCGTACTCGGCCCTGTGGTTCACCTTCAAGTACGCGATCGCCGTCAGCATCGGGCAGGTCCTCTGCGGATATCTGCTCGCACTGCTCTACGTGTTCGTTCTGCGCAGGTCCTCCGCCGTGGTGCGCACGCTGGTGTTCTTCCCGGTCATCCTGCCGACGGTCGCCGTGGCCCTGATGTTCCAGAAGCTGTTCGCCGTTGCACCGCAGAACGGCCTCGCCAACGCAGCCATCGAGGGGCTCGGTCTGCACCACGGGGACTGGTTCGCGAGTGCCGGCGGCTCGTTCGTCGTGCTCGTCGTCATGGACGTGTGGCGTTCCATGGGCTTCTACGGCGTCCTGATCTTCGCCGGACTGGTAGACATCCCCGATGAGACGCTCGAGTCGGCGCGGCTGGACGGCGCCACCGGCTGGCGGCTGATCCGGCACATCGTGCTCCCGCTGTCCGCGCCGGTGCTGCTGTCGTCGGTCGTGTTCAGCATCAACGGCACGCTCAAGGTGTTCGACTCGGTTCTCGCACTGACCAACGGTGGACCGGGCAGCGACACGACGCCGCTGACGCTCTACATGTTCCGCACCGCGTTCTCCTACGGCGACTACGGCTACGGCAGCACCATCGCCTCGCTGCTCACCGTCGTCTGCCTCGGCGTCACCCTCGTCATCTTCCGCTTCTCGCGCCGCGACCTGACCAAGGGCTGAACCTCCATGACCGACACCATGACGGCACCTCGGCGGGAACTTGTGCCCAGCCCGCCGTCGGCCACCGTTCGCAAGCCCCGGTATGCCCGGCGGCTGATCCGCAACCTGCTCGTCGCTCTGCTGGTCGCCGCCGAGCTGGCGCCTCTGGCGTGGTTGCTGATCAGCTCCTTCAAGACCCAGTCGGAGTTCGTCAACGACCCCGCCTGGTCCTTGCCCGGGAAGTGGGACCTGCACAACTACGCCGACGCCTGGACGACCGGCCACGTGGGTCTGTACATCCGCAACAGCCTCCTGGCCACGGCCCCCTCCCTCGCACTCATCATCGTGCTCGGCACCGCGGCGGGCTTCGCCCTCGAAGTCATGATCTGGCGTGGCCGCCACCAGGTCCTCCTGGTCTTCCTGGTGGGGATCATGGTGCCGAGCCAGATGATCCTGCTGCCCCTGTTCCGGGTGTACTTCCAGTCCGGCCTGTCCGGAACGATGTGGCCGCTGATCATCACCTACACCGCGGTCGGCCTGCCCCTGACCGTCTTCATGATGGCCACCTACTTCCGGGCGGTGCCGCGCGAGATGTTCGAGGCCGCCACTATCGACGGCGCCGGCATGCTCACCGCTTTCTGGCGGATCGGGTTCCCGGTCGTGCGCAACGCGGTCCTCACGGTCGCGCTGGTGCAGTTCTTCTTCATCTGGAACGACCTGCTCGTCTCGCTGACCTTCACCACGGACGACGAGCTGCGGACCATTCAGGTGGGGTTGCTCAACTTCACCGGCCAGTACGGGGAGACGGCCTACGGACCGCTGTTCGCCGCGATCAGCATCAACGTCGTAGGCGCTCTGGTGCTGTACCTGCTGATCAACCAGCGCATCATCAAGGGCCTGACCGCCGGGGCGGTGAAGGGATGACCCGGATACCGACGGTGGCCGATGTGGCGGCGGAGCACCACCGGGAACCCTTCGGTATCGGGGAAGCCGCGCCCCGGATCTCCTGGAAGACCACGGCGACCACCGGCTGGAGACAGCGCGCTTACCAGATCGAAGCCGTCCGTTCCGACGGGAGGTACCGTTCGGACTGGGTGATCTCCCAGGACTCCGTACTCGTCCCCTGGCCGCTGCAGCCACTGGTATCCCGGGAAATGTGCGAGGTACGGGTGCGGGTGCGCGGGACCGACCAGGTCGCCAGTGACTGGAGCCCGCCCTTGCGGGTGGAGACGGGACTGCTCGCGCCGACGGACTGGACGGCCCGCGCGATCACACCGCACGAGCCGGGTGGATCGCGACCGCCGAGCGCCGAGCGCCGTCCCCCGCTGCTGCGCAAGGAGTTCACGATCCGCGGGGACGTGGAGCGCGCCCGTCTGTACGTCACCGCCCATGGCCTGTACGAGATCGAGATCAACGGCTGCCGGGTCGGCGACCATGCGCTCGCACCCGGATGGACCAGCTACCACCACCGGCTGCGTTACCAGACCCACGACGTCACCGACCATCTGAGCGCCGGGGCCAACGCCATCGGCGCGTGGCTGGCCGACGGCTGGTACCGGGGACGTCTCGGTTTCGGCGGCGGCCACGCCGATCTCTACGGCGACCGGGTCGCGCTCCTCGCCCAGTTGGAGGTCGTCCACCGCGACGGGACCGTCACCGTGGTCGCAAGCGACCCGTCCTGGAGGGCCGGACAGGGACCGATCCTCTCCTCCGGACTGCTCGACGGTGAGACGTTCGACGCTCGGCAGGAACGGTCCGGCTGGTCGAGTCCCGGATTCGACGACGGCGACTGGTCGCCGGTGGAGATCGTCGCACGAGACCCGGCGACCCTTGTCGCGCCCACCGGCCCTCCGGTGCGCTGCACCGAGGAGATCGCGCCGGTGCTGGTGACTGCCCTGGATGCCGACCGGCTCCTGGTGGACTTCGGGCAGAATCTCGTCGGCCGGGTCCGCATCACGGTCTCCGGCCCGGAGGGGCACACGCTCGTCATCCGTCACGCGGAAGTGCTCCAGGACGGCGAACTGTGCGTCCGCCCCCTCCGCGGCGCCACATCCACCGACCGGTACACCTTGCGCGGCGGCGGCCCCGAGACCTGGGAGCCGCGGTTCACCCTCCATGGGTTCCGGTACGCGGAGATAACCGGCTGGCGCGGAGGCGGCTTCCCGGGGCGGGCCATCGTCGCCCGCGTGTATCACACCGACATGGCTCGGACCGGCTGGTTCGAGTGCTCCAACGACCAGGTCAACCGCCTGCACCAGAACGTGGTGTGGAGTCTGCGCGGCAACTTCGTGGACATCCCCACCGACTGCCCGCAGCGTGACGAGCGGCTCGGCTGGACCGGCGACATCCAGATCTTCGCCCCCACCGCGGCGTTCCTGTACGACTGCCACGGCATGCTCACGTCCTGGCTGCGCGACGTGGCCGCGGAACAGCACGATGACGGGACGGTCCCCTGGTACGTCCCGGAGATACCGGGCGGCGAGCAGTGGACGCCGGCGCGGCCCGGCGCCGGCTGGGGCGATGTCGTGGCACTGACCCCGTGGGATCTGTACCGGGCTTCGGGCGACGCCGGTCTCCTCGCCGCCCAGTACGACAGCGCACGGCGGTGGGCCGATCTCGTCACCGGCCTCGCCGACGAGTCGGGTCTGTGGAACCGCGGGTACCAACTCGGGGACTGGCTCGACCCGTTCGCGCCCCCGGAGGACCCCGGCGCCGGCCGTACCGACCGCCATCTCATCGCCACGGCGTACTACGCGTGGTCCCTGCGGCATGTTGCCTGGATGGCCGGTGTCCTGGGGCGTGAGGAAGAACGCCGCCGCTACGAGGAACTGGCGGATCGTGTCCGGCGGGCCTTCGCTGATGAGTACGTCCGTCCCGGTGGCCTGATGACCAGCGACACGCAGACCGCTTATGCCGTTGCCCTCCAGTTTGGCCTTCTTCCGGATGCGGAGGTCCGGGCTTGCGCCGGTCGGCGTCTGGCCGAACTGGTGGCCGCAGGGGGGCACACCATCCAGACGGGTTTTGTCGGAACTCCGCTGGTGGCACCTGCGCTGAGTGCGACCGGCCACGACCACAGTGCGTACGCCATGCTCCTTCAGCAGGAGTGCCCTTCATGGCTGTACGCGCTCAAGCACGACGCCACCACCGTCTGGGAGCGCTGGGACAGCATGCTCCCCGACGGCACCGTCAACCCGGGTGAGATGACGTCGTTCAACCACTACGCCCTCGGCGCCGTCGCCAAGTGGCTGCACACCACGGTCGCCGGGCTCGACGCGAGCGCGCCCGGCTACCGCGAGGTCGTCTTCCGTCCACGGCCCGGTGGCGGCATCACCTGGGCGAGCGCAGCCCATGAGTCGCCGTACGGCCGCGTGGCGATCCGATGGGAGCTCGTGGGGACGGAGCTCATCGTGGAGACGACGGTGCCCACCGGTGCGATCGGGCGCATCGAGTGGCCTGACGGGGCGGTGACCGACCTACCGGCCGGAAGCACCACTACTTCGCGACCGGCGGCCGGCTCCACCGGCGGGTGACGGCCGTCAGGGAAGTGTCGGACCGGCTCCCCCCGTCTCCAAGGGCCACTCAAGCCGCACGTCGGTGCCATCACTACGGCGACACAAAGGAGTATCGCGTGACCGACCATCACACAGGAGAGCACTGCCCAGGAAGGCGCAGAGGGCACGCGCGCTCTGTCCTCGCCACGATAGTGGTCGCCCTGATGACCGTTCTGGGCCTGGTCACCGCCTCGCCCGCGCAGGCTCTCAGCGGTGACATCCGTATGCACGACCCGAGCGTCATCAAAGTGGGCAGCTGCTACTACGGCTTCTCCACCGGCTTCGAGAACGACCCGCTCAACCCGAGCGGCTCCATCACCATCCGCAAGACCTGTACCGGCACCGCGGCCACTGGCTGGACCAAGGTCGGCAACGTGTGGTCGTCAACCCCCTCCTGGATCACCGCCAAGCTAGGGTCGACCCCGCCGAACATCTGGGCCCCGGACATCAAGTACTTCAACGGCAGCTACCACCTGTACTACGCCGGTTCGCTCTGGGGCTCGAACTACGCGGTGATGGGCGTCGCCACGGCCACGAACATCGAGGGCCCGTGGACCGACCAGGGCCTGGTCACGGACGTCAACTACCCGATCGACCCCAACGTCGACTGGGGTCCCGACGGCCGGCTCTACATCTCCTGGGGCTCCTGGACCGGCAGCGGCACCTACATGCACGTCCTGGACCAGTCCACCGGCAAGCTCTCCACCACCGACAACAACCTCTGGCACATCGCCGTCGGCATCGAGAACCCGACGATCATCCTCAACGGCGGCTACTACTACCTCTTCGGCTCCAAGGGCCTGTGCTGCAGTGGGGCCAACAGCACCTACTACACGGTGGTTGGCCGCTCCACCAGCATCACCGGGCCCTACCTCGACCAGAACGGCACCGACATGGCCTCCGGCGGCGGAACCACCGTCCTCACCGGCGCCTATCCCAAGGTGGCCGCAGGCGGCGCCGATGCCTACGACGACGGCACCTCCAAGTTCCTCGCCTACCACTACTACGACGGAGACAACTCCGGGCAGGAAAGCCTCGACATCCGTCAGGTGACCTTCGCGAACGGCTGGCCCGTCCTCGCCAGTCCACTCGGCGCACCGAACAACCACCTGATGAACCGCAACAGCGCCAAGTGCGCCGACGTCTGGTACCTCAGCACGGCGGACGGGGCGGCGGTCAACTCAGGCAACTGCAACTCCGGAACCAATCAGCAGTGGGTGCCCACCGCCGTCGGCTCCCGGTACGAACTGGTCAACGTCAACAGCGGCAAGTGCCTGCAGATCTCCGGTGGCTCCGCCGCGGACGGCGCGGTCGCCGTCCAGTCCACCTGCAGCGCGTCCCCGAGCCAGCTGTGGAACAGACAGGCCGTCATCGGCGGCTACGTCACCTTCTCCAACGTCAACAGCGGCAAGTGCCTCCAGGTCGCCGGCTCCTCGACCACCAACGGCGCCGCCCTGGACCAGGCGACCTGCGTCGCCGGCTCCACCAACCAGCAGTGGATGGTCGTCTGAGACGTACACACCGTTTGATTCCCCCATGGTCGTCGGGGCGCTGCCGGCAACAGCCGACGGCGCCCCGACGGCTGTGCTAAGACTTCGCGCTGACCAGCCCGGTGTCGTACGCCGTGATGACGGCCTGGATGCGGTCACGTGCGCCGATCTTGGCCAGGACGCGGCCGACGTGCTTCTTGACGGTGGATTCCGTCAGGACGAGGCGCTGGGCGATCTCGGCGTTGGTCCAGCCTTGGCCGATGGCGACGAGGACTTCACGTTCCCGGTCGGTAAGGGACCTCAGACGGGGGTCCTCGGCGGGGGCGGTATCTGCGGGAGCCAGTACTCGGTGCGTGTAGGCGTCCAGAAGGCGGCGGGTGAGGCGAGGGGCGACGACGGCGTCGCCGGTGGCGACGGCGTGGATACCGGCGACGAGTTCTTCTGGGCGCGCGTCCTTGAGCAGGAAGCCGCCGGCTCCGGCGCGCAGGCCCTCGTAGGCGTACTCGTCGAGGTCGAAGGTGGTCACGATGAGGACGCGGGTGCGGCCCCCCGAGGCGACGATCCGGCGGGTCGCCTCGATGCCGTCCATGCCGGGCATGCGGATGTCCATGAGGACGACGTCGGGGCGGAGTTCGGCAGCCATGCGGACGGCCTCGGCGCCGTGTGCGGCCTCGCCGACGGGGGTCAGGCCGGCAGTGCCCTCCAGCAGCATGCGCACGCCCATGCGTTGCAGGGGCTGGTCGTCGGCGATGAGGACGGTGGTCATGGCTGATGATCTCCTGCAGGTACGTGGAGGACGACGTCGACGACCCAGCCGTGGCCGGTGGCGGGAGGGCCGGCGGTGACGGTGCCGCCGTACATGGCGGCCCGCTCGCGGATACCGACGAGACCGTGTCCGGCGTCGCCGGACCGCGCCCCGGCGGCTGTGCCGCTGTCGGTGACCTTGACGTGCACGGTGGCGGTGTCCCTGGTGACAGTGACGCCGGCCGTGGCCTCCGGGCCGGCGTGTCTGAGGGAGTTGGTGAGGGCTTCCTGGACGATGCGGTACACGGTGAGCTGAACACCGCTGCCAAGGGTGTCGAGATCGCCCGTCGTACGGTAGGTCACGGGCAGCCCCGCGGCGCGCACCCGCGTCAGCAACGGGTCCAGGTCGCGGATGCGCGGCTGTGGGCCGAGCAGCCGTTCGTCGTCCTGGTCCTCGCGCAGCACGTCGAGGACCCGACGGAGTTCGCTCATCGCCTGGCGACCGGTGTCGGCGAGGATCCGCAGGGCGTCAGCGGTTGTCTCGCCGCGGTTGGTGGCGAGGGTGGCGGCGCCGTCGGCCACGCTGACCATGACGGACAAATTGTGGCCGATGATGTCGTGCATCTCGCGGGCGATGCGGGTGCGTTCGGCGGCCGTGGTGAGCCTGACACGCTGGTCCTGTTCGATCTCCAGGCGCGCGGCCCGGTCCTCCAGAGCGGCCAGGTAGAGGCGGCGGATCCGCAGCGTCAGGCCGATGGCGATGGCCGCCGTCAACGTGCCCATCAGGAAGAAGAGGCCGAAAAACGGGTGCTCGACGGGTGCCAGCAGTCCAACCGCCAGGACCAGTTCGGCCGCGGTGAGCGCGGCGGCCCAGGCGAGCACGCGCAGTGAGCCGTGCAGGGCCAGGCTGTAGAGGGCGACGAGCGCGGCCATGCCGCTCTGTTGCCACACGCCCAGCGACCACTGGGCCAGCAACACCGCGGAGATCATCCCGTAGGTGACGGCGGGGGTCCTGCGGCGCCACCACAGGGGTACGACGAGCGCGGCGGTGAAGGCGACCCGTACCGGGACGGGCCAGTGGCCGTGCTCGGTCGGGTCCCCGAAAGGGCCGTGGCGGCTGGAGGAGAGCAGGTCGGGAAGGCTGAGCAGGGCGACGGCGAGGACGACCGCGGTGTCCAGCACCCACGGATGCCGCTGGTCCAGCCGTTGTCGAGCGCTCTGGCCCTGCAGTAGGCAGCGCAGAAGCGGGTGCGCCCAGACATCGGCGAGCCCGGGGGACGGCGCGGCGGCCGTCACCCGGGCGGGGGTCGCGGGGGCCTGTCTCATGATCCCCACTGTCTCGCACCGCCGCTCAGGCGTCGCTCTTGAGGAGCCGCCAGGCTGCTCCGGCATGGGTGAGGGCCACCCACCCGGCGAAGACGGCGAGTCCCGCGGCGGGGGAGAGAGCGTCGGAGGACTGGTGCAGGGCGTACATCGCCGAGCCGGCGTTGCTGGGGAAGTAGGGGTTGATGTGGTCGTGAACGGAGTCGGGCAGCAGGGACGCCAGGCCCGGGAGGATGAGCAGGACGCCGACCAGGACCGCGATCGCGCCGGCACTGGAGCGCAGCAACATGCCCAGGGCGACACCCGCGACAGCCACCAAGGCGAGGTAGAGGCCGGCACCGGCCAGGCTGCGCAGTACACCGTCGTCGCCCAGGGACAGGGCGATCTTCTCGCCGTCCAGGCCCAGGGTGCCCAACTGGAACGCGGTCAGGGCCGCGAGCGTGGTCAGGACCAAGGTGATGGGGCCGATCACGGCGGACTTGGACCACAAAACCGGCAGTCGGCGAGGGACGGCGGTGAGGGTGGAGCGGATCATGCCGGTGGTGTACTCGCCGGCCGACAGCAGGACACCGAGCACGCCGACGGCCAGCGACGCGAAGGTCACCCCGAGCAGGGCGAGGCTGACCGCGTCCTGCTCGCCGGAGCCCGGTCCGGGCGGCCCGCCCTGCGCGGTCGCGTCGGGAGTGTAGGTGGCGGAGGCGATCGCGCCGAGGGCGACCAACAGGACCACGGCGACGCCGAGGGTGACCCAACTGGAGCGCAGCGACCAGAACTTGGCCCACTCCGCGCGCAGCACCCGCAGACCGGTGACCTTGTAGGCCCGGGAGTCGGACCGGGTGGGGGAGAGCTCGGTGACGGTCATCAGGCTGCCTTTCGCGCGGTCTCGGCCGGGTGGCTCTGGTACTCGACGACGTCCCTGGTCAGGTCCATGAACGCTGCCTCCAACGAGACGGCCTGTGGGGTGAGTTCGTACAACGCCACCCCGTGCTCGGCCGCGATCCGCCCGATCTCCCGGGCGTCCCGCCCGGAGACCAGGAGTTCCTCGGCGGACGAGGAGGAGATCGTCACATCCGGGCCCGCCAGCAGCGAACGCAGCCTGGCGGCCTCGGCGGTGGCGACCTTCACGCCGCCGCCGCTCGCCTCTCGGGTGAAGTCGTCGACGGTGGTGTCCGCGAGGAGCCGCCCCCGCCCGATGATCACCAGGTGGTCGGCGATCAGCGCGGTCTCGCTCATCAGGTGCGAGGACAGCATCACCGCGCGACCCTCGTCGGCCAGGTCGCGCAGCAGGTTGCGCACCCAGAGCACGCCCTCGGGGTCCAGACCGTTGACCGGTTCGTCGAGCATGACGATCCCCGGATCGCCGAGCAGGGCCGCCGCGATGCCGAGCCGCTGGCCCATGCCGAGCGAGAAGGCCCCGACCCGCTTGTCGGCCACGCTGGTCAGGCCGGCCAGTTCGATGACCTCCTCGACCCGGCGGCGCGCGATGCCGTGCGTGTACGCGAGCGCCATCAGATGGTTGAACGCGCTGCGGCCCGGGTGCACGGACTTGGCCTCCAGCAGGGTGCCGATCGCGTGCAGCGGTGCCGCGTGCTTCGCGTACGACTTGCCGTTGACGGTGACCGTGCCCCCGGTGGGGGTGTCGAGGCCGACGACCATGCGCATCGTGGTGGACTTGCCGGCACCGTTGGGGCCGAGGAAGCCGGTGACCTCACCGGGCTTGACGACGAAGCTCAACGCGTCGACGACGGTCTTGTCGCCATACCGTTTGGTCAGCTCACGCGCTTCGATCATGGGTGTGGGCCTTTCGTCCGGGACCGGCCGGGTGAGCGCCGCGGCCTGTGCGGTCGACGTTAGAAGCGCGGCCGCCCTGGGCCCTGGGACCACGGGGGACACTTGGGCGCCCGAGTGGTACGGCGGTGCCATTCGTCGCCGGTCACCGGTACGCCTCAGGTATGACACGCCGGTGGGTGGGCGGAAGAGCCGGCCCGCCGCCCCGTACTCGAGGCCGTGGCGGGGGCGCATGTCCCAAACAGGCAATCCACCATGTCTGCCACGGGAAAGACCTGGCCACGGCTCTGGGGGTTCACTGTCGGCCACCTCGACGAAAAGGAGCCGAAATATGCCCGAGGAAGCCAGGTCGGAATTCTGGAAGGGCCTCAAGCCGATCGCCGACGCGGTGAAGCCCGACGCGCAGCCGGAGGTCTATCTGCCCCAGGTGGCCACGGACGACGACCGGTACTACGCGCCGCTCAGCGAGACCGTCGGCTCGCGCCCGCTGTGGATCAACGTCAAGGACAACTCGTGGGCAGACATCCTCTGCGCCAGGCAGGCCGGACTCGTCAACCGGCACTACCACCCGCACGAGGTGTTCGCGTACACGATCTCCGGTAAGTGGGGTTATCTGGAGCGGCCGTGGACCGCGCGGGCCGGTGACTTCGTCTACGAGGCGCCGGGTGAGGGACACACGCTGGTGGCCTACGAGAGCGATGAGCCGATGAAGGCGTTCTTCATCGTCAAGGGTCCGTTGATCTGGCTGGACGAGGACGGCGGAACCACCGGTTACTTCGATGTCCACGACTACATCGAGCTGTGCAGGAACCACTACGAGAAAGTCGGCATCGGTGCCGACTACGTCAACTCGCTCTTCCGGTGACCCGGCCCCGCCGCTCTGAACGAGGTTCCGATGTCACGTATCCGTACCCGTGTGCGCCCCGACGCAGAAGCGTCCGCGGCCATCGACGGCGCAGCACACCGCTATGAGTACCGGCTGCTGCTGATCCTCTTCCTGGCCTTCGGGTTCGTCTTCTTCGACCGCCAGGCACTGCCCTTCCTCGCCCCCTACATCGCCGAGGACTTCCACCTCTCCAACACCGAACTCGGCACCCTGTCCGGGGTGCTGGCCCTCACGTGGGCGCTGTCCGGGCTCGTCGCCGGCCGTCTGTCGGACAAGCTCGGCAAACGCAAACCGATTCTGATCGCCGCGGTGGTCCTCTTCTCCTGCTTCTCCGCGGCGGGCGGGCTGATGACCGGCTTCCTCGGTCTGCTCGTCGCCCGCGCCCTGATGGGTGTGGCAGAAGGCGCCGTGCTGCCGCTGGCCCAGTCGCTGATGGTGGAGGCGTCCCGGGAGAGCCGCCGCGGGCTCAACATGGGGCTGCTCCAAGGCTCGTCGGCCGGTCTGATGGGCGGGGTCCTCGCCCCCCTGGCGGTTGTGTGGATCGCCGAGTTCCACGGCTGGCGCACTGCCCTGCTCCTGACGATCGTGCCAGGTCTGCTCCTCGCGGTCTGGATCGCGAAGTCGGTCAGGGAAGTGCCGCCCGGCGACCCGGCCCAGATCGCCGCCGCCGAAGTCATCCCGGAGACGACAGCCGGCCCCAAGCTGTCGGTGCGGGAGGTTCTGGGACACCGCAACATCGTCCTGTGCATGGCGGCCGCATGCTGTTACCACCTGGTTCGTCATCGACCTTCACCTGTCGTACTACGCCGTCAGGACTTCTCCCCGAGTGAGCGGCGTCATGACGTGCGGGGTGGGGTGGCGCGGTTCCCTGGCTGTCTCCGACCGTATCGGCCGCAAGCCAACCATGATCGTCGCGACGGCGGCCTGCGCTGGCCCACGTCAACGATCCGGTGGTACTGGGCCTGGTCGTGGTCCTCACCTACACCGGGCTCGGCTGCTTCACCCTGTTCATGGCCACCATCCCCGCCGAGACGGTGCCCCGTGGCGCGTTGGCCACCGCACTCGGCCTGGTCATGGGAGTCGGCGAGCTGGCCGGTGGTTTCCTCGCCCCGGTCATCGCCGGGCGCGCGTCGGACGTCTGGGGCCTGCAGACGGCCATGTTCATTCTCCGCCGGCGGCGCTGTCGTCGTCGTCCTGCTCTCCCTCGGTCTGCGGGGAGACCGCGCCGCAGGTGCTGCGCCGGCGGGCCGAGCGGACCGGGACTGCGGACGGCTCGGGCGCGGTGGTGGCGGGAGCGGCCGAATGAGGGCCGACACGCAGCGCATGCAGGCCGCCGTCTGGTATGCGGCCAGGGATGTCCGAATTGCCGAGGTGGACGTCCCCGCACCCGCGCGCGGCGAGGTGCTCATCGAGGTCGCTTATTGCGGCATCTGCGGCAGCGATCTGCACGAGTACGCCGATGGCCCGCACGCCATCCCCGTGGCGGAGCCACATCCGGGCTCAGGTGCCACCGCCCCGCTCGTGCTCGGTCACGAGTTCTGCGGGACGGTGGTGGCGCTCGGAGCGTCGGTGACCGACTTGATGGTCGGCGACCGGGTGGCGGTCGAACCGAACTACCGGTGCGGGGAGTGCCCACGGTGCCGGGCAGGTGAGTACAACATCTGCCGGCATTTCGGTTTCGCCGGGCTGATGGGGAACGGAGGCATGGCCGAGTACGCCGCCATCCCCGCCTACATGGCGCACCGTCTCCCCGAGAGCGTGTCGCTGGAGCAGGCCGCGCTGTTCGAACCGGCCTCGGTCGCCCTGCACGCGCTGCAGCGCGCCGGCACCGCACCCGAGACCGTGGCGGTGGTCGGCCTGGGCCCGGTCGGCCTGCTTACCGTCCGGCTCGCCGCTGAGCGCAATGTGCGGCGCATCGTCGCTGTCGACGTCGCGCCTGCTCGCCTGGAACTCGCGGCCGGCCTCGGCGCCACCGATTTGGTCGACGCGAGCCCGGCGGGAGACCCCGGGGAGCGCATCCGGGAGCTGACCGGCGGCGAGGGCGTCGACGTGGCGTTCGAGGTGGTGGGATCGGAGAACGCCCTGCGCACCTGTCTGGCCGCGACCCGGCGTGGTGGCCGGGTCGTCCTCGTCGGTCTCGCCCCGCAGGTGTGTCTGGACACGTTCGCGTTGGTCAACAACGAGCAGTCGATCGTCGCGAGCGTCGGCTACCGGGACACCTATCCGGAACTCATCCGGCTCGTCGCGGAGCGTGGGCTGGACCTGACACCGGTCGTCACCTCGACCATCGCCCTCGATGCTCTGATCGCCCACGGCTTCGAGGCACTGATGCAGGGTACGGGGAACCAGGTCAAGATCCTTGTCGACCCCTCCGTACGCCGTGACCGCCGCGACCATTTGGTTCCCTGCACGGCATCAGCCGGGTCCGCGACGCTTCCGACCCCAGACCGCCGGAGGAGGTGCTGAGGTGAACCGGCCCTGGGCGGCCGAGCACACGACGGACGGTACCCGCGTGAACGCGTGGGCGTCAGACTCGGCCGCCATGGGCTCCCGCCCCGGCCTGCTCGTGCGGGACCCTCCCGGCGGTTCTCACCGACCGCGGGCGCCTCACCATTGCGGGCGGGCGCGATCGTGACGTGCCAGTACACCGGCGGTACGCTCGCCGTGAGACAGCACCAGGCACTCCGACGGCCCCTCACGTCAGAGCACGAGGCCCAGTCCAGCGGCTCTGTCGTCAGGGCAGGTCAGTTCTGCACCACAGTCGTCAGGGAGGCGAGGGCTGGAAAGGAGATTCAGGTGAACCTGCCTATCGTCTCCCGCGTGTCCACGCAGTCGGTCGATCCGGCGGACCGCATCGACTTCTGGGAGGAACACAATCGTCAGGCCCTGGTGGGTTTGACCTGCTCGTCATATGCGCGGGAGGGTCTGCTGGCCACGGAGACGAATATCGAGCTGGGCGACCTGCGGCTGGCTGAAATCGCCGGCAACGAGCATGTCATCGAACGGACCCCACGGACTTGTCAAGCCCTGCCGAAGGACTCGATATTCGTCACGTTGTTGATGGCAGGCAGCGGGGTGTTCTTCCACGAGGGTGGCTGCGTCACCCTGCAGACGGGCGACCTGATTCTCTACGACACCCGGCGGCCCTATCTGTTCGGGTTTCCCTCTCCCATGCGTCAGTTGCTGGTGGACATCCCGCGTCAGGTTTTTGCCGCGCAGTGCGCTCCGGGCGAGGTGGCCGCACCGATACTGCTCGGCAGGGGGTCGGCCACCGAAGGCGCCCAGGCTTCTGCGCTGGAGGCGGTCCTGGCCGACTGGGTTGCGGGGCAGCGAGGCGAGGACTCGGTCAGCACCGAGGCGACCGTGCTGGACCTCGTCCGTACACTGGCCGCACCGAGGCTGGGCGGTTCCGCGTCGCCCGCCATCCTCTCCCAATTGGCGGTGGCCAAGGACTACATAGTCCGGCACCTTGCCGATCCGGGGCTGAGTTCGGGCCGGGTCGCGGAGGCGATCGGAGTGTCTGTGCGGCACCTCAGCCGTATCTTCCAGCCGACCGGGGTGAGCCCGTCCCGGTACATTCTCGAACAGCGGCTCGGCAAGGCCCGGCAGGTGCTCGCCGAGCCCAGCTCTCGCCATCTGACGATCGCCGAAGTCGCCCATTGTTGGGGCTTCGCCAGCCAAGCCCACTTCACCCGGGTGTTCCGGAGCCGTTTCGGCTCCACGCCCGGAGAGACACGCCCGCTCGCCCGCTGAACCCAGCCCTCGGCCGAGCTGATGGAGTGTGAGTGAAGATGTATGACTTCGTCGTCGCCGACGCCACTTCCGAGCAGGTCGAACTGCCCTCCCTTGTTGCCTGCGGCGCGCTGCGCGGAGAGCGGTGAAGGGGACAGATAGTGAGCGCATGCAGCCATCGATCAGCGGAGCTCTTGCAGTCTGGGCTCGGCGGCGGGGGTGATGGGGGCGACAGCGGTCCAGAAGGCTTCGCGGTTCGCTGCGGTGGGGGAGAGAAGCGCGCACGCTGATCGGTGTGACATGCGGCGTGACGAGCTGCTGCGTGGGGGAGAGGTACGGGGCCGCAGCAGTTCTGACGGCCCCTCGTGACCCAGGAACTGCCCGTGCCAAAGGTACGGTCGGCCCCGCTGCATCGGTGCGCGAAAACAGGGCGCCGATCGCCGCGGCGTGAACGATGGCACTGATCCGGAGGGCACCCGGCGCCTACTTCTCGGCGTACCTCGGGATATGGCGACACGGTAATTGGGTCACGGGGTACGACTCGATGATTTTCGACGGCTGCTCGGACTCGACGCTCAACCGCAACGGAGTACGGCTCGGCAGCGCCGACATCCCTGACGTCGTCGAACGTTTCCCCGAGATCGCGGAGGTGCTGGTCATCGGCGTGGAAGAAGCCGAAGGCCGCTAATGGATGCCGCCGTGGACAGCCCCGAACTCATCGACCACTACGCCCGACTGGGCGAGGAGTGCCGCAAGGGCTGGTCCGCTTCATGACCACCGTGCTCGCCGTCGCCCTCTCCCTGGACTTCCTCCCGCTGCGGCTGGCGATGCCCGCCGTGGCGCCGGTCATCCGCCGGGCGGCGGCCCATCTGGACATGTCGGTACGGCTCTACGGCGTCATCGGGACCCCGGAAGTGGCGGGAGCTGCCGGGCTGCTGCTCGGCCCGGCTTCGGCCCCGCTCGGGCTGGCCGCCACGGCTGGGCCGGTGCTGCACATGGTGGCTGGCGCAGTGCTTCACTGCGGGGCGGGGGCCGGCCCGGTCGGGCGCTGCCTGCCGCAGTACTGGTTCTGACCGTGCTGGCGCGCGCCGGGGTGCCGATTGCCGCCGGCTGACGGCCGGGGCCTGCGGAACCTCGAGCGTGGAGGAGGTCGGCGCCCGACGCCTCGTGCCCCCTACCGCTCGGCGTGCTGTCGAGAGGGGGAATGAATGGCTGCCGGCCTTGTGCCCCGTGTCGTCGGCGACTGACCGAAACCCTCACGGCGCGAGCCGTGAGAACGCCTCCTTCAGGAGGGGCGCAGTCAGGGGGCTGCGGAAGTGGTCGTCAGTCCGAGGGGAGTGCTTGCTCGGCCCAGATGGTCTTGCCCCGTCCGGTCTGCCGGCTTCCCCAGCGATGGGTGAGTTGGGCGACCAGCAGCAGTCCGCGGCCGCCCTCGTCGAAGGCGTGGGCCCGGCGCAGGTGCGGTGAGGTGGAGCTAGCGTCGGAGACCTCGCAGATGAGGGTGCGGTCGCGGATCAGCCGGAGCCGGACGGGCGGTGCCCCGTAGCGGATGGCATTGGTGACCAATTCGCTGACGACGAGTTCGGTGACAAAGGCAGCCTCGTCCAGTCCCCATGCGCTCAGCTGCTCGGTGGCGGCCTGCCGGGCCGCGGCCACGTGTTCAGGGTCCGGCGTGATGTCCCAGGTCGCCACCTGGTGCGTGTCCAACGCCCGGGTGCGGACCATCAGCAGGGCCACGTCGTCGCTGGCCTCCTCCGGCAGCACCGCATCGAGTACCGTGTCGCACAGCGTGTCAAGGGTGTCGGCCGGTGCGGACAGAGCCCGGCACAGCTCGGCGGTGGCGTGGTCGACGTCTCGGTTGCGGTCCTCGATCAGACCGTCGGTGTAGAGGGCGAGCACGGAGCCCTCGGGTAGCAGCAGCTCGGTCGCCTCGAAAGGGAGACCGCCGATGCCGAGAGGAGGACCTGCGGTCATCTCCACCAGGGACGCGCTGCCGCCGGGAAGCAGTACTGCGGGCGCCGGATGGCCGGCCGCTGCGAGGTTCAGCCGCCGTGAGACCGGATCATAGACGGCGTACAGGCAGGTCGCGCCGAGTTCCGCGACCTCGCCGCTCTCGTCGGAGGCCAGGTGCGTGACGAGATCGTCGAGGTGGGTGAGGAGCTCGTCCGGTGGCAGGTCCACGTCGGCGAGGGTGCGCACGGCCGTGCACAGCCGGCCCATCGTCGCCGTCGAGGGGATGCCGTGCCCGACAACGTCACCGACGACCAGGGCCACACGACCGCCGGATAGTGGGATCACGTCGAACCAGTCGCCGCCGATACCTGCCAGCGAATCCGAGGGCACATAGCGGTGGGCTACGTCGACCGCTGCCTGTCCGGGCAGCCCTCGCGGGAGGAGACTGTGCTGGAGGGCCAGGGCCGTGGCGCGCTCGCGGGCGAACCGGCGAGCGTTGTCGATGCACACGGCAGCCCGGCTGGCGACCTCTTCGGCGAGGACGACGTCGTCCTCGCCGAAGTCTTCCGGGTTGGCGATCCGCACGCCGACCACGACGCCGAGTGTGGTGCCGCGAGCCCGCAGTGGCGCCGCGAGTACCGAGTGGGCGCCCACGCGATATGCCCTCCCCGCGGGGCCGCGCGCATTGCGTTCGGCGACCCAGCGCACGAAGTCCGGCTCGCCGGCCTGGCTGACCACGGCCCGCCCGGTCCTCAGAGCCTTCGCCGGCGGAGAAGGCGATGAATAGGTGTCGCTGTCACCCACATGTACGGCGGCTTCAGGCGTCCCCTTGGTGCCGGAGCCGTGCGCGACCCGGCGCAGGACGATGTCCCGCACCGGGATGTCCGGCAGCCCTTCCGCTTCGAAGACCCACTCCAGCAGGTCAACGCTGGCGAAGTCGGCGTAGCGGGGCACCAGCACTTCGATCAGTTCCTCCGCTGTGCGTACTACGTCCAGGGTCGTGCCGATCGAGGCTGCGGCGTCGTTGAGCAGTGCTAGACGTCGCCGGGCCCAGTACTGCTCGGTGCTGTCGAACGACGCGATGCCCACGGCGTGGATCTCACCGGCGGCATTCCGCAACGGCCACATGTCGGTGGTCCAGGCGTGCTCTCGGTTCAGGGCGGGGGCCCCGGTGAAGCTCTCGTAGCGGACAGGACGGCCTGTTGCCACGACGCGACGCAGATGATCAAGCCAGCCGCGATGCGCCGGGCGATCCTCGACGCTTTCCGGAAAGTGCTGACCCAACAGCGCCTCCTCCGGCACGCCCATGATCCGGCAGGCCGCGTCGTTGAGCCGCATGTAGTGCTGCGTGGTGTCGAACACTGACATCGGCAAGGACGCCTGCTGGAAGGCTTGACCCGCCACAGTCGGTTCCGCCCGGCCTGGACGTACAGCGGTGATCACGTACTCCAACTGCTCCCTGCTGTCACCGAGTACGGCACACGCGGTGAGCACGAGCGGAACGGTCGAGCCGTCCCTGTGGCGAAGCATCACGATGCCGGACAGGTTCGCAACCGTGTCGGCGGTGATGTCCTCGGCCAGCAGTTGGCGGGCAGGATGGTTCACGACCTCGTCGACCGTGTATCCCAGCAGGTCGCGTGCGCCGTCACTCCAGGCTCTCACTACGCCCCGTAGATCGACGATGGCCGCAACAGAGTCCTGCACCATATGTCCAGGATCGTTCCTCTGATCGGTCAGTTCAACCGAGACCGGAAACAGGGGACCGAAGGTGGCTGACGGCCTTCGCTCTGCGCGTTCACACGGCCCCTTGACGGCTGTCCTCGCGGGGCGCTCCGGAGCAGATCGCCAGCGCTCGGGCCGGTTCAGATGTTCGTCAGACTGCGGCCGGCCCGGCCGGCAGGGCGAGTTCCCTGCGGATGACGAGGGCGATCCCGGTGGCGAGAAGCCCGATCGAGTCATGGACCATCCCGGCGGTCATAGCGGCGAAATCGACCTAGCCCATGAAACGGCCGATGCCGAGCGCGTCGCGTTTGGCGAGGATCTTGTCGATGACCTCCTGGGGACTCTGCGTGAGGACTTCGGTCCCGAGGACCAGGTGCTGGCGCACATGGCCACTGCCGGGGTCGTCAACGCCACCGGCGACGCCGCTCCCGGCGCCTGGAAACGCGTCGTCGCCCTGATGCTCCAGTCCTCGAGACCCCGCCCGCGGCCCTCTGCCCGACCCGCCCGAGCCCCGAGCCCTTCATCAAGCCATGCTCCGGGCCAGTCAGAATGTTCCGCCTCGCCGGAACCCGAGAGGAAGGACTGAAGGGCCGCGTCCGCCCAGCTGGGCATCGCCAGGGTGAGCAGAGCGTGAGCAGTAGAGTGACAGCCAATGTCCAGCAAGTCGTTGCTGTTCGTGGGCAAGGGTGGGCCCGGGTCGTCGAAGCAGCGCAGGCCACCAGCGAGGAGGTTGGGGATGTCTGCGCAGCGTCGTGCCTCGGGTGCCCCCTTTCCTTCGTGCAGCGCCTGGCGCTCACGCCGGCCCGGCTGGGCACCCATGCGGCCTCGTGGCCGCGGCGGCGGCAGCCCGCGCGAAGCGTACGGACAGGGCCGCGGGCTGACGCCCCCTCGGCAGGAGCGTTCCACTCGCCGGCGCCGTCCGGAGTGCGCCTGAAATCGGCCAACATCCAATCCGGTCCCGTCGCCCTGTGCCCCGGGCAAGGGACTGACGGCACGCCCCATCCCCTCACTGTGGGCGCTCCTCGTATATCCCGGATTCCCGCAGAACATGACTGATCGCCAGGTTTATGGCCCGATTTCATGCTTAGCCGCCGTAAGCCCGACCTGTAGCGTCATGGGCCTTCCGCGAAGCGTTCCGCGGACGAAGGGGGAATGCAATGACGTGGCTGGGCTGGGAGAGTCTCGGGGGCACGCTGACGAGCGGCCCCGGTGTGTCGTCCTGGACCTCGGGACGGCTTGACACGTTTGTGCGCGGTACGGATTCCGCGCTGTGGCACAAGTGGTACCAGAACGGCTGGTCGAACTGGGAGAGCCTCGGAGGCATCCTCACCTCGGAGCCCGCGGCGGTCTCCTGGGGCAACGGCCGTATCGACGTCTTCGTGCGCGGTACGGATTCCGCGCTGTGGCACAAGTGGTTCCAGAACGGCTGGTCCGGTTGGGAGAGCCTGGGCGGCGTCCTCACCTCCGGGCCCGCGGTGGCGAGTTGGGCCTCCGGACGGCTCGATGTCTTCGTCCGGGGCACGGATTCCGCCCTGTGGCACAAGTGGTTCCAGAGCGGCTGGTCGGGCTGGGAGAGCCTCGGCGGTCTGCTCACCAGCGCGCCCGCGGCCGTCTCCTGGGGGCCGAACCGGATCGACACGTTCGTCGCCGGCACCGACAGCGCGATGTGGCACAAGTGGTGGACGCCGGTCCCGACCGTGCGGCTGCACGCCAAGATCCTCACCGCGCCGAACGTGTCCGTCATCGACGCCGTCGCACGGATGCGGGAGGTGTACGCCACCGCGGGCATCGCCGTCGAGCTGGCGTCGACCGAGAACCTGAACCTGCCCGCCCTCAACGACATCGACGTCGGACAGTGCGTGAGCGGACAGACCACGGCCGAGCAGAACGAGCTCTTCGCCCATCGCAACAACGCGGGCCCCGACGACGTCGTCGCCTATTTCGTACGGTCGACGGTCCCGCCCTTCAACGGCTGCGCGGCCCACCCCACGAACCGTCCGGGTGCCGTCGTGGCGCAGGGTGCGACACAGTGGACACTGGGCCATGAGATCGGACATGTCCTGGGCCTGCGGCACGTGAACGACAACGACCGCCTGATGACGGGCAACGGGACGGCCAACATCACGAACCCACCGCCCGACCTGGTCTCCGACGAGGTCAAGACCATGCTCGACAGTCCCCGGACCCAGGACATCTAGGAGGCTTCGGTGAGCGTATCGATGCGTGATGTGCGCAAGGTCCTCGACCCCGAGGAGCCGGACTACGCGGCCGCCGCCCGACTGGGCGCCGAGAGCCTGCCGCACCTGCGGACACTGGTCTCGGGCGACGATCCGCTGCTGGCGGCGAAAGCCGCCTACGCGGCCGGACAGCTGGAGGGCGACAGCGGCCAGGACGTCGTGACCGTGGCCGCCCGGAGCGAGGACCCGGCGCTGCGGGTCGCGGCGGCCAGTGCAGCGGCCAGTCTGCCCGCGGACTCAGCCGCCGCGGTCCTCACGGACCTGGTCGCGGACGACGACCCCGGGGTGCGCAAGGTGGCGCTGGCCGCCGTGCCCGAGAACCCGCCGACCGAACTGGCGACCGGATCCAGCAGGCCGCCCTCGCCCCGGTCGGGCCGACCTCCGAGCCCGTGCCGAACGGCGAGCAGCCGCTGGGGACGATGCCCGGCGAGCGGACCGATCGCGGTCTGATGCCGGGCGAGGGCCCCACGGGCGGTCTGATGCCGGGCGAGGAGCCCACCGGCGACCGCGGCATGGGGGACGCTGGCGCGGGCCCGAAGCCGGGGAAGATGCCGGGCGAGGAGTGACGGCTGAGCTAGGGCGCTGTCGTCCGGATCGAGTCCGCGGCGGCCAGGCGTAGGCCGGCCTGGCCCGCACCGCCGGATCCGTAAGCCCTCCAGCACAACGACGAACATCGGGCTGTCGCCCCGCTGGCCCGGCGAGGTCTGCCAGGTCAGTGGGACGATCGTCTTGCCGGTGTCGTAGCCAGTGGCGGTGCGCCGGCTTCGGTGCCGAGTGGTCGTCCTGGGCCGGGACGGCTGGGTTTGGGCGCAGGGGCCGGACACGCGAGGTGCGGACGGATGTGCCGGAATGCGCTCACGCGCCGGCGAAGGACCCGCTGCGTGCGGCGTCACCGCCGATCGCCGTTCCGACCAGCTGGCTCTCGAAGGACCGCAGTATCTGTTCGAGGTCCGTCGCGTCGAACGATGTCGCATCCGTCCCGAGACTGATTCCGGCCGTTTCGGACATGTCCCACACGATGAAGCAGAGTTTCCCGGAGTAGGTGTCGACGGTTTTGGGGAATCGTCCGTACCGGCTGGACGCCATGGCTCGCTCGAAGTCCTGTGGTGCCCTGTCCACGCGGGCCCGGATGAGCGTGCGGGGCGCGATGGGGCGGATGTTGACCATGTACGGGTTGTCCGCGGAGCGGCCCAGTTCGTCGGAGACCTCGTCCAGGGATCGGGCGTAGCGCTCGGGCTCGCGCAGGCTGACGGAGGAGGATTTGACGAGTGCGGCGTCGACGGCACGACACAGTGCCGGGAACCGTTCCCTGCCCAGGGACGTGTCGACCGGGACCAGGACTCTGCCGGCGACATGGGCCACTGCCTGCCGGGCGAGGGTGGTCTGTCGGTTGGCCATCACGGTGTTGACAACGCACTTCCCGATGCCGAGGTGCTCGGCGAGCACGCAGGCGTATGCGGCATGCAGGACAGCGGCCACGGATGTCCGGTACTGCTTGGCCAGGCCGGCTGCCGCGAGCGCGACGGCCTCCGAGTCGAGGCATGCGAAGTTGTAGAGCGCGCGCCTGCGGCTCCCGGATACCTGTAGTTCGGGCATGGCGGACTGACGGAGCATGGCCCGGTCGTGGGCGTCGACACGATGGGCGTGCCGCAGCCCCGACGGACTGCCTTCGAAACGCGCGATCTGCCGCGGCTGCCACCCCGTACCGAGGCCGGCGCCCGGATCGGTGGCCAGTCGGGCCAGGCGATCGGCCACGATCCGGGCGGCCGTCGTGTCCGCCGAGAAGTGGTGCAACGACAGCGCGATGTGCAGAGGTCTGCCGTCCACGGTGACGACGGCGGCCCGTAACGGCAGGTCGTCCGGGCCGAATCCGGGCTCGGCCAGTTGGAGAGTGAGAGCGCTCAGCTCGTCGCTCGTCGGCGGGGGGTCGGAGGCGTACTCATCGACCTGGAGCACGCCGGACGCCACGACGACCGCGCGAGGGCGCCCGTCCGCGTCACGGGGGTAGAGCGTGCGCAGCGCCTCGAAGTGAGCCATGACCGCGGCGAAGGCATGAAGCACCGCGGCCATGTCGGGCGTGCTGTCGAGCACCCGCGCCATCCGTTGGTTCCTGTTGAGGGGACCGTGGAGATGGGGGCGGCACCCTTCGCGTTCATGAGCCTTCTGCGACCAGGTCAGTTCGTGCTCTCCGCCGGTGGCGGCGACGAAGACGACGTCGTGGCGTGCGATCTGTCGCATGTCCGCCCGGCCTCCTCCGGTACGTCGGCGGCCCCGCCGTCCGGCGCAGTATCGCGGCTTCCCGGAGCGCGTAGTCGAAGCGCTTCGACGTTGGCACGACGCTGGGTTGTATGTCAATCACAGACCGCTCGGGCTCCGTGGCTCGTCTTTGCGGTGTCGCCGTTGCTCCGGGAGACGTTGGCTGCAAGGCCTGCTCGCCTGAGGTGTAGCCGTTTTGGGGCCAGACGTGCAGTGACTCGCGTTCGCGCCTGTTACCGAAAAGTGACCTGTGCGGTCCGTTGTCACCCAGGAAACACAGCTTTAGTGTCACCGAAACGTCGAAGCGCATCGACAAGAACTTGCTTCCGTCTCCCCGGCTTGGCTCCGTCATTGCCGTCGCCCACGGGCGCACATCGGCCCGGACGGGCTGACGCTCTCCGCCCGTGCCCGGCGGTGCCGTGCCAGGGCTGACACCGTCCGGCCACCCACCTCAGCCCACATCGGAGCCGACGGACCGCTGCTTGTGCGCGGCCCCGTACGGACCCGCACCCGAAAGGCAAGAACCGTTGATGAGTGATGCCCAGGACCTCTCCCGGCGAGGACTGCTGGCCGCCGGCGCGGCCGCGGCCGCGCTCCCTGTGCTCGCCCCCTCCGCCGCCTCCGCCTCTCCGGTCGGCAAGGCCCGACGCGTGCCCTACACCTTCCGCAACGCGGAGATCGTCGGCGGCGGCTTCGTCACCGGCATCATCTTCAACCAGTCCGAACCCGGACTGGTGTACGCCCGTACCGACATCGGCGGTGCCTACCGCCTCGACAAGGCGTCCCGGCGGTGGATCCCCCTCACCGACTGGGTCGGCTGGGACACCTACGGACACACCGGCATCATCAGCATCGCTACCGACGAGGTCGACCCCGACCGCGTCTACCTGGCGGCGGGCACCTATCCCATGCCCGAATGGGACCCGAGCATGGCGGCGATCCTGCGCTCGACCGACCGCGGACGCAGCTGGAAGACCACCCCGCTGCCGTTCCGGCTGGGCGGGAACATGCCCGGCCGGGGCATCGGCGAGCGGCTGGTGATCGACCCCAACCGCAACAGGATCCTCTACCTGGGCGTGCGTGGCGGCCACGGGTTGTGGCGCAGCACCGACCACGGCAGGACCTTCTCGAAGGTCACCAGCTTCCCCAACGCGGGCAACTTCGTCCCCGACCCCACCGACACCGACGGTCCCAACGGCGACAACCTGGGCGTACTGCAAGTCGTCTTCGACAAGCGCACCGGCAGAGCCGGCAAAGCCACCCGGACTCTCTACGTCACCGTGGCCGACAAGGACAGCAACCTGTACCGGTCGACCGACGCGGGACAGACCTGGGAACGCGTCCCCGGTCAGCCCACCGGCTTCATCCCGCACCACGCGGTCTTCGACCACGTCGGCGGCTTTCTGTACCTGGCCACCAGTAACACCGCGGGCCCCTACGACGGTTCCAAGGGCGACGTGTGGAAGCTGGACACCGCAACCGACACCTGGACCCGCATCAGCCCGGTCCCGTCCACCAGCGACGACAACCAGTACGGCTACAGCGGCCTGACCGTGGACCGGCTCAACCCGGACACGCTGATGGTGTCCACGCAGGTCAAGTGGTACCCCGACTGCCTCCTTTTCCGCTCCACCGACGGCGGCGCGAGCTGGACCCGCGCGTGGGACCTGGGAGCGAATGCCGAGCGCACCCTGCGCTACGACATCGACATCTCCGACGCCCCCTGGCTGACCTGGAACGCCTCCCCGTCACTGCCGGAGATGACCCCCAAGTTGGGCTGGATGATGGAGTCCGTCCAGATCGACCCCTTCGCCTCCGACCACTTCATGTACGGCACCGGAGCGACGATCTACGGCGCGGACAACCTGACCGACTGGGACAGCGGCGGCACGGTGCACCTGTCGGTACGGGCCCAGGGGCTGGAGGAAACCTCTGTCCTCTGTGTGATCAGCCCGCCCGTCGGCGCGGCGCACCTCTTCTCCGGCGTCGGCGATGTCGGCGGCTTCCGGCACACGGATCTCCGCAAGGCGCCGAAGATGTATGACAGTCCGACCTTCGGCGGCACCCCGGCCCTGGACTACGCGGAGCTGGCGCCCCACACCATCGTGCGGGTCGGTCACCCCACCAGCGGCTGGACGCAGCACTTGGCGGTCTCCACCGACAGCGGCGGCACCTGGAAGCCGTCGGGCAGTGAGCCGTCCGGCGTCACCGGCCCCGGGGTCGAGGACCAGGCCGTCGCCGTCAGCGCCGACGGCAGACGCATCGTCTGGTCACCGGCCGGCGCGCCGGTCAGCTGGTCCGACGACCACGGAGCCACCTGGACGGCGTCGAAGGGGCTGCCGGCCGGGGCCGCGGTGCGCTCCGACCGGGTGAACCCGGCGAAGTTCTACGCCTACGACTCCGGCGTCTTCTACCTCAGCACGGACGGGGGCAAGAGCTTCACGGCCACGGCGGCGACCGGTCTTCCCGTCGCGGGGAATGTCCGGTTCAAGCCGGTTCCGGGACACGAGGGCGACATCTGGCTGACCGGCGGCACCACCAAGCCCGCCACCCCCACGCCGTACGGGCTGTGGCGGTCGACCGACTCCGGAGCGTCCTTCACCAGGTTCGAGGCGGTGGACCAGGGCGACGTCGTCGGATTCGGCAAGGCCGCGCCGGGCGCCGCCTATCCCGCCGTCTACACCAGCTCCAAGATCCACGGCGTGCGTGGCATCTTCCGGTCCGACGACACGGGCCGGACCTGGATCCGAATCAACGACGACCGCCACCAGTACGCCTGGACCGGCAACACCCTGACCGGAGATCCCCGGATCCACGGCCGCATCTACTTCGGGACCAACGGACGCGGAGTCATCTACGGCGACCCGAGCGAGGTCTGACTTCCGGTCACCGCGCTCCGCACCCACCGTCCCGAAGAGGGGACCGGCGCGGTCGTCCTGCCGCCCGGCAGGACGACCGCCTCCTCTCCCGTGTGATCCCCCCTTCAGCACACATTCCGGAGGACTGATGAGATTCCGTATCGGCGGGGCGGCGCTGCTCGCGGCGCTGGCTCTCGTCTTCACTCTGCCGAACTCGGCAGTGGCAGCGTCACAGACGTACTGGTTCAAGTACTACGCGAACGGCGGCAACGCCTCGACGTGGTACAGCGACGACAACAACTGGGGTGTGAACTCCTCGACCGGTACCGGCTTCGTCGCCATGGTCAACGGCAAGGACTGGGGATGGTCGTCCCCGGTCACCACGCTCCCCAAGAAGATGCGCGACGTCAGCCCCAACAACACCTCGTGGTTCAGCCAGTCGGCATACCCGAAGTCCGGCTCGTACTACGACGCCGCGTACGACATCTTCATCGACCCCTACCCCGCGCCCACCGACCGCAACTCCAAGACCGAGATCATGATCTGGCTCAACTGGTACAACACCAAGCCGCTGGCCGACCGCTACGACGCGAACGGCAACGCGGTCCCGGCCGCGACCAACGTCAGCCTTGGTGGCCGCAGTTGGGACATCTACGAGTACACCTGGAGCAACGGCGGCCACACCCTCAGCTTCCTGGACAGGAGCAAGTCCGGCTGGTGGTCCGGCAGCCTCACCCCGTTCTTCACCTACGGCCAGAACAGGGGCTTCTACACCAGCGATCACTACCTCAACAGCGTCATGGCCGGCTGGGAATTCGGGCCGGGTGACTACACGGCCCACTCCTGGGGCGCCGTGGGCTTCTGACACCGCCACCTGCAAAAGGACGACCAGTGAGCTGCCGCCCTCTGCCCTCGGATGAGCTGAGGGCGGCGCAGGCCGCCTCGGCTCGGGCTCGGGGCAGTGGTGCCGGCGACGCCGTCCCCGGTGCCGTCGGCGGTGACGGGCGATTCCTGGTGGTCCTCCAAGTAGCGGCCGCTGACGCCCTCCAGGAGGGGTGAAGCGGCGAGGAGGACGTTCGTGGCAGCTCCCCGCGGAGGCTTTTACCGGGGGGCCGGTCGATGCGGTTGCCGTTTCCTCGTCGGCTGCTGCCATCACTTGGAGGCCGCGAGGTCGGGGCGGCCCTGAGCCCGGAGTTGATCCAGCCGAGCATGAGCGCCTTCGCGATGATGCCCTCGCCGTGGCTACGCGATACGAGAAACTCGCGGTTCGCTACGAGGCGGCCGTCGTCATCGCGGCCATCAACGCGTCGCTGTGACCAGGCGGCTCAAGACCGGAAGCACGCCCCGCAGGTCGTCATCGTCCACCGTGACGGTGGCCTCCTCGCGCGCTCTTGCCGAGGCATTGAATGCCACGCTCAACCCGACGGACGCGAACAGCGGCAGATCGGAGCGGCTGTCCCCGACGGCCGCACACGAGCGGGAAGCCAGCCCCAGCTCCCGCGCCTGCGCGAGAGCGAAATCCCGCTTGTCGTACTCGTCGAAGTGACAGGCCACCCGGCCCGTGAACCGCCCTCGGCTGTCTCCAACCGAGGGCCGCTGAACCCATGGAAGCCGAAGCGATCAGTCAGGTAGCTGCCGACTGGCGACCAGGCGAGAGTCGCCAGCATGGGCACCAACCCGTTGCGTCGACACCAGGTCACGGTCTCAGTGATGCCCGAGACCAGGGGAAGCCTGTCGAGCCAGCCAGAGACCTGATCTTCGAAAACCCCTGCCCAGCCCGCGGCATCCAGTTCAGAGACCTGCCGATTGTCCAGGGCGCCGGAGGCATAGGCGTCCTCGGCCTTGGCCAACTCCTCCTGATGGCCCAGGAAGCCAGCCAGAAAGACCGACGAACTCGTGCCGGGGACGAGGGTGCCATCGACATCGAAGAACACGGCGCCCGCGTGATCGGATGAGAACACCGCCCAAGGATGCCACTGCCTCGCGAAACGCCACCCCGGGGAGCACCGGGCACCCCCGGCTGTATCCGATACACGCCCTGGCAGCCGTTTTGCTCCCGAACGCGGTCATCGCCCGGGGAGCGTGTACCCGCTGCGGCTCACGCGCCGCGCGGCGCCGTGATGATCAAGGCGTAGGCGATGACCAGAACGGCTACCAGCCCTATGACCATGCGGATGCGGCCCGCCCACTGCGCCCACCCGGACCGGTCGTCAGGGCGTTCGTGGCAGCATCCGGCGGCCGTAGATGCGCTGCGTGTGCCGAACAGGATGCTGCACCAGACGCATACCTCGTCTTCCAGCCGGTACGCGCCGGTCAGTTGTGCGCAGGCATCCGGATCTGTGTCCATGTCCCGTGCCGTCATACGCCCGTCAACGACCGAAAGGTCGCCAGGAAACGCCAAACGGGATGGAGACACCCCCGGCGCACAGGACTGATGTCACCCCCCGATGTCGGGTGGTCAGTCTGCATCGGTTGGGTGGACGGCGATGAATCTCCCACTCCAGCATCCGCATGCGCTCGATCGGCTGGTCCGCCCTCGCCATCGGCGGTCTTCTCGCTTACGAGACCGAGAGCGTTGCGTGCTCAGTACCGCTGCCGATGAGGCGGACGTGACAACGACGAGTTCAGTCGGTCCGCACAACATCCGACAAGGGCACGTCGATCGTGCTCACGTCACCCAGGATGTCGACGGTCAGCCGCACACGTCCACGACCGAGGTCGACGGCTCCGACAGGGCCACTGAAGCCAGCGAATGGTCCTCCGGTGACCCGCACAACGTCGCCTGTCCGAACCTTCGCCTCTTCCACCATGCCTACTCTCTCCAGGCGTCATCGACGCCAACTGCCAAAGAAGACCGAGGATGCACACTCTGCGAGCCGGTCGTATTCAAGCACGGACGGCGGCGCTGCTTGATCGCTCGCGGCTCACCTCAGTCATTTCCGATGCGCGGCACCTGTTGTCACACGGTCTCCGTGTCGCCCCTGACGAGTTGCTGATCGACTGACCTCAGTACGGTGTGGGTGCCGTGGCGCCCGGATTCTCGACTGCCTGTTGCAACGCGGCTTCCAGTCGGTCGCGGGCCTGGGTCTGGGCGGCGATCCGTTCATTGAGGACTGCCAGACGTTCCTGTGCGACCTGCAGGCCCCTGTCCGAGGGCGGTGCCGCAGCCACGTCGCCGTCCAGGCATGTCAGGAACACCCGCACGTCGTCCAGGGTGAGTCCGGCGGCCAACAGGTAACGGATGTTGCCCACTCGCACCACGGCCCGCTCGTCGTAGACGCGGTAGCCATTGGCGGCCCGTTCGCAAGAGATCAGCCCGGCCTGCTCGTAGTGCCGCAGCGCTCGAGCGGTCGTCCCGGTCGCCTTGGCCAGCTCACCGATCCGCACCCCTCCCACCTCCCGGGCCACTCCTATCACGCCACGACCGCTCCGCCGTCGACCGGGAGTACGACTCCGGTGACGAACGAGGCAGCCGGGGCGGCAAGTTGGACGATCGCCCACGCCACGTCCTCGGGGCGGCCGATCCGGCCGAGGGGGGTGTGTGTCAACTGCCACTTCCGCACCGCGGCCATACGTTCCGGCGTCAGACCCTGATGGACGCCGATAGGGGTGTCGACCGCGCCGGGCGCGACCGCCACCACCCGGATCCCCCGGGATGCCAGTTCGACCGCCCAGCTGCGGGTCAGTAGCTCCAGGGCGGTCTTGGTCGCCGCATAGACCGAACTGCCCGGCCAGGCCCGCTGTCCCACCGAGGTACTGACATTGACGATCACCCCCCGCGACGCCTCCAGGAGTGGCAGCGCAGCCTGAGACAGCAATATGGGAGCGACGAGGTTGGTGGCGAGCTGAGGCTCGATCATCTCGGGCGTCAGCGTGCCCAGGGCGCCGCTGCGTACGATGCCGGCGTTGTTGACGAGCACGTCAAGCCGACCGTGTGTCTCCAGTACGGCCTGGAGAATCCGATGAGGCTCGCCCTCGGCAGTGATATCGGCGGCCAGCGGCGTGATCCTGGCATCCCCGGCAGCGGTCTCTTCGAGCCGCTCGACTCGTCGCCCGATCGCGACCACGTGGGCGCCCTCGGCGGCGAAGGCACGGGCAGTGGCCCGGCCGATCCCGGTGCCGGCTCCGGTGACGGCGACGATCCTGCTGGTGCGCGGTGCGATGCTGTTCATGCTCGTCATCGTTCAACCCTGTCGCCAGTGGCAAGGTCAAACGGCGTCCGGCAGACAGTGGTCACCGGGTATGGCACTTCACCTCCCCGGGGCGGCCGGCGGTGCCGTTGAAGATCAGGTGATGGTGTCTTCGACAGTCGCACGTGGTCGAGGACGGTCTCGGGGCCGGTCATCTCCAAGCCGTGCCGCAGTTGCGGGGCGGGGTCGGCCACGCGTAAGTCGGCCTGCCGGTGGGTGCTCCGCAGGATGCTCAGGAAGGTGGAGTTGGAGGAGGTGTCGAGCACCACCCGGGTGTGTTCGGAGGCCGCGGTCTCTAGCGCGTCGGTGAGCGGGTTCGATGGAGTGAAGGTCGGGGGCGCCGTTGGCGACGACGCAGGCCCCGCCGCCTTCGTACGGAGCCCACCCCGTGGTTGACGACAGCATGACCGCGCTGCGGTCGGCGCTGGCGACACACGTTCGCCCTGTCGTGTCGTCAGGGAGGCGGCTCGGCACCGACGGGCTCGGACATCGACACGGGTTGGGGTCTCCTTCGAGCCTCGACCTGTGTAAAGGACGTAACCACTGACTACGCTGACGGCACATGGACGCGATCTTCCGGCTTCCGCCTCAATCCCCCCTGGCCGCGGCTGTTTCCGAGGAGTGGGGTTTGCTCCCGCTGCGTGTCCCCATGGGCTGGAACGTCATCTACAACACGTTGATGGCCCGACGCCTGCCGGATGGAAGAGTCGAGGTCAACGACTCCGAGGACCTGTATTGGGCACGGACCGCACGACCGCCGTGGCTGACCGAGCAGGAGGTGGTGCGGAAGGGCGGCCTGCAGGCCCGGGAGATCAATATCGACGCGGGCTGGTATTACGGCTGCGGCTTCCGCGTTGTCGTCCTCGACCCTGACTGGGACCATGAGGGAGCCTCCTACACCACTTCCGACCTCGACGAGTTCGTCGCCACCCTTGAGGGGTGGATACGAATGATCAGCGAGCGGGGGGAACTCCCCAAGTCGTGAGGTCAACTTCCAAGCTGTCTCCTGGCATCGCGTCAGGCAGCATCAGCGCCAGGGCATCGTGGCGGTTCAGAAGCTGACTCACGCGGCGCGGTGGGCCAGGCTGTCTTCGACCTCATGGGCCAGGCCGAACAGCATGTCGGGCCGGTGTCCGGGCCGGCCCACGACGCCGGCGACGGCCGGGACGTCCGCCAGCAACGGCAGCAGTTGGGCCGCGCCGGGCCGCCCGCACGTGAGAGGAGTCGATCACCGCCCGCGACCAGTCCAGCTTCTTCGCCGACCGTAACTTCCTCAGCAGCACCGGATGCAGCTGATCCCACACGCCGGCCTCGTTCCACGCCGCCAGGCGACACCAACACGTCAGACACGAGCCGAACCCAGCTCCTGGGGCAGCTACTCCCGCCGGATCCCGAGCACGAACAGGATCCCGCACTGTGTCTGCCGGTCCGGAATCGCGGCCGGCCCGCCACCGACTTCGGAGCCGGTCGGGACGACAACTGCTCGATCAACAACCACAGTCCATCCGAGACGAACCACGGCCTCGGCCGTCGCTTCCACACCACCACCCCAACGAACGCCAACACCGACAGCCACATGATCAACCGACTCCTGTCGGGGCCTCTTAGCCGGAGGAGTCAGGCTTGTCCCTGGCCAGGCCGCGCAGCCCTGCCAGGGTGGTCAGGATGCCGCGGGGACCGCCTCTTCGACGCTGCGGGCCGTGATGAGCTGTGCGTTGCCGTCGGCGAGGCTGACGAGCAGTCCCACCACGGCGACCTGGCCGGCGGCGACCTTGGATCCTCGGGCGCGCGCCCGCGGGCCCGCCCGGCACGCCCTCACCGGTCCTGCCGTCCCCACCAGGTGCTGAGCGAGGGCGCTTTGGGGCGCGGCAGGGGGATTCTGCCTGGTGGGCGGTATGCGGGCGGCGTCTCGGGGCAGGCGGGCGGCATGAGGCCTCCCCAGGACCACCATCGGCGTGACCGTGCACGCAAAGCCGACCCGCGTGCAGCAACTGACACCGGTTCCGGCAGCGCTCTCAGGGAGGAGCAGGTCGTGGAGCTGCTGCGGGAGAGAGAGCAGCTCAGGCAGGCCATGCAGGAGCAGCCGGTGATCGACATGGCCTGCGGGGTGCTGATGGTCGGCTTCGCCTGCGACCTCCGGGAAGCCAAGAGCCTCCTTGCCGCCGTGGCCGGCCGGGCCGACGCCAGCGTGCGGGAGGTGGCTGAGGCGGTCGCCTCGGCTGCGCGGGGCAAGCCGCTGCCCGAACTGCTCCAGGAGCACCTCGTGACAGCGGCGCGGGCCCGGCAGACGGGGCGGACATGACAGCGGCTCAGCGAGGGTAGGGGGACGGCGCTCAACAGAGAGGGCCGCATATCCTCCGGTTCCGAGGAGACGGCCGCGGGTCGTTGAGAGCGGTACTTAAGATGATCTGCATGACGTCCTCCAGTCAGATCCGTCAACCGACGAGGCGACCGCGGGTCGGGCGCACCGCATTTCTGACGTGCACCCCCCTGTTCTGGGGGTTGGCGCGGAGCACCGCGTTGTTGGACATCGACCTTGTCCAGGACACACCGGACCGGCTGACGGGACGGTTGCTCTCCGGTGACCTGGACGTCAGCTCGATCTCCTTGGTCGAGTATCTGCGGCACAGCGATGACCTCGTGATGCTGCCCGACATCGCCGTCGGAAGTGACGGGCCGATCCAGTCCTGCGCGATTGTCACGAAAGTGCCGCTGAGCGCGCTGAATGGCCGCACGGTCGCACTCGCCACGACCAGTCCCACCACCGCACAGATGTCCCGGTTGCTGTTGGAGCAGCGCTACGGGGTCACTCCGAGGTATGTGACCGGGCCGCCTGATCTGGAAGTCATGCTGGAGTCTGCCGACGCCGCTGTCCTGACCGGGGACGCCGCCCTGGCGGCGACGATGAACCCGTCCGTCTCTCCCGGCGTTCGGACGTACGACCTGGGAGAGCTGTGGAGACACTGGTCAGGGCTGCCTTTCGTACTGGCCGTGTGGGCGGTACGAAAAGAGACAGCGGCGCAGCGGCCGGACATGGTCGGTATGGTGCACCGCAGTCTGCTGGCCGCGCGGGGCCTCGCGCGGAGTGAGTCCCGCGAGCTTGCCGACCGGGTTGCCCTCTGGGAACCGTTCACCGCCCCGATGCTGCAGGACTACTTCACCCGGACCCTGGCCTTCTCCCTCGGAAAACGGGAACGGCTGGGACTGAGCGAATTCGCGCGCCGTTCGGGGTACGTCACGACTGCTCTCCCCTCTTAGTCTCAGCCAGAGCTTCGGGAAGCATTCCAAGGGCAGGAGCATCACCTCGACCCTGCGGTCAGTGGACCGCTTCAGCGGCTTCGCGTCGTGCTTCCGGCTGCTCGACTCCGACTCCTACTGGGTGGACATCCCGGGATTCGACGACTGCTCGGCCGCGGGCCCCAAGATCGACTGCACCATGAAGCCGTAACCGGCAGCCCGTGACAAGGGGGGTGCGCACCAGCCGGGTGCGCACCCCCCTTGCCGTGCTCAACCCCGACTCGGCCCCGGGGACGTTCGTTCAGTCCCAGGACAGCGTGTCGTCCTTGACGAAAGGCACATAGCCGCGCAGTTTCGTGACGTTCTCGACCGCGTCGGCCAGGTTCTCGGTGAAAGAGGCGAGCGAGTCCCACCGCCCGCACTCCCCGCCGCTCTCCATGAAGAAATAGCCCACCTTCCCGTAGCCGGGCCCGGGACGAGCGTCGACGAAGCAGCAACTGGCCCCGTCGTGGTTGGCCGAGAAGGGAATCCACTGCGGGTGCCACCACACCCCGAGAACCTCGTCGCTGTCGATGGAACCGCTCAGCCTTCGGGTCAGCACGGTGGCCTCCTGGACGGAGAGCAGCCGTGCCTCGCCCGGGAGGAAGGCGCCCGCTTCGGTGTGGTCGGCGCCGTCATGCAGTTCGAAGAGACGTACCAGCTGGTCGGGAAACTCGGCCCCCGTTTCCTCCTGTGCCCTCGCGATCGTCGCGGGATCAGCGGGCGGCCGCAGCGCGGCCCGGCTCGCGGGTGCCATCACCTCAAGCCACTGCTCCACGCCCGACCAAGCCCGATCCAGAGATCCTCGCCCCATTGGACTCCTCTCTCTCGACACGACCGCCTTGTGCGTTGCGGGAGGCATCCCGGTCACCCAACCGGTGGCCACTCGGAAAAGGCTCGTTAGCGGCCGACCAGGGCTCCGTAGAGGGCAATTCCGTCCTCGGAGCCGTTCCTGAGCCGCTTGATCACTCGTTGGACCGGCCAGATGATGCCGCCTTCGGCGAGATGCAGTTCGACGTTGATCTCCCCTCGCGGGTCGTCATCGTCGGCCCGCCAACTCCCGCCCCGCTCGCGCCGAATGGTCTCGGCCGACGTACGCGCCGAGGGCGAAGAGCTTGTGCCCCAGAGCGTCGGCCAGCAGACCGCCGGGGCGAGCGCGCCCGTCGGACCAGTGGTCGTCGATGAAGCGGTCGATCTCCGCGAGGCTCTGCGGGGAGAAGTCCGCCTGGTAGCCGGAGTGTTGCAGCGCGCCTGCGATCCATTCGGCGGCACTGGTCACGTCCTGCGGAAGGGTGGCCATGCGAGCTCCTCTCACCCGGAAGCCCTGACGCCGAGCTCCCACGGCGATCATCCTGCCAGCGGCGGCCATGGCGGTGTTGATCGGCACCGGGGTACGACCGCGGTCCTACCCCGGTGCCGTGGTGCCGCGTCGGAATCCACACCGGTGGCGGAGGGCCCGTGGGCCCTACGGTGCGCGGAAGCGGAACGCCCCTGCCCCGCCACCCAGTGTGAGCCAGACGTATTCGCCTTCCCTGACCAGCCGGAGGGCGATGTACGCGCAGCCCGGGCACCGGGCCGTCAGGCCCGGTTCAGGGCCGTAGACGTGGAGTTGGGCCAGTGGGCCCGACTGCGAGCACTCCGGGCAGCGCCACCAGGCCGTTGTCGCCTCCACGGAGAGGATCTCCGAGAGCGGGCCGGCGAGACAGTTGCCGTCGAGGTGGGCGGTGTCGTCTGCCATCAGGACCTCCGGTCAGCCGAAGCGTTCGGTGCGGATGGTGGCGGGGTCGCGGCCCAGGTCGACGAGCAGGTTGCCGGCCGTCTCCACGAAGCCGGTGGGGCCGCAGACGTACACCGGGCTGGCCGGCTCCAGACGGGCCGCCGCCTTCTCCAGGTCGGTCGACGTGAGGCGGCCCGGGGCCCGGGCGCTGCCGGGCGGGGCCTGCCGTGTGTAGAGGACGTCGACGTCGAGGTGGGGGTCTCGGCGGTCGGTGAGCTCGTCGCCGTACCAGATGTCGGCCGGGGTGCGGACCGAGTACAGCAGGTGGAACGGGCTCGTCGAGCGGGCCGCGCGGTGGGCCCGGATCATCGCCGCGAGCGGTACGACTCCCGAGCCGCCCGCGACGAGCAGCGTGGGCTCGGTCTGTTCGCGGTGCCAGACGAACCAGTTGCCGAGCGGGCCGCGGATCTCGACCTCGGCGCCCGGCGGCAGGTCGTCGGCGAGGTAGGGCGAGACCTCACCGTCGGCCACGGCCTGCACGCCCAGTTCGATCCGGTCTCCGTCGGCGGGCGCGGCCAGCGAGTAGCTGCGTACGGCCTGGTAGCCGTCGTCGGCGGTGAGGCGCACGTCGACGTGCTGGCCGGGCAGATGACCGGGCCAGCCGGGCACGGTGAACAGCAGGGTGCGCGCGGTGGCGGTCTGCGGGCGGCGCTCGCCGAGGCGGGCCCGGCGCCATGCGAGGGACATCGCCATGCTCAGTCTCCCCAGTTGCGCTGCTCGCGCCACGGATCGCCGTAGTTGTGGTAGCCGACAGTCTCCCAGAAGCCCGGGTCGTCCTCGTGCGTGAGCCGCAGTCCGCGCACCCACTTCGCCGACTTCCAGAAGTAGAGGTGCGGCACGAGAAGCCGTGCCGGGCCGCCGTGTTCCGGGGAGAGCGGGTAGCCGTCGTAGGTGTGCGCGACCCAGGCCTTGCCGTCGAGGAGGTCCTCCAGCGGGAGGTTGGTGGTGTAGCCGCCGTAACTGTGGGCGACGACGAAGTCGGCGGACGTCTCCACGTCCTCGAAAAAGGCGTCGATGGGGACTCCGCGCCACGGGGTGTCGAACTTGGACCAGCGGGTCACACAGTGGATGTCCGTGACGGTGTCCTGCTGTGGCAGGTCCATCATCTCCTCCCAGGTCCAGGAGTGTGTCTCCCCGGTCTCGGTGGTGATGGTGAAGGCCCAGGTGTCGGTGGCGACCCGCGGGGTCGGCCCCGCGGACAGCACGGGGAACTGCTCGGTCGGGTACTGGCCGGGAGGCAGCCGGTCCGCCAGCGAACGGGCCCGCCCGCGGAAACCGGGTGAGAAGGAGCTCATGAGGTGGTCGGTCTCCTCGACTCGGAAGGGCGGAACAGCCGGATTCCCCCATCATGAGCCGTCCCTCCCGCGCCTGCACACCGTTCGGACATACGGCCGCCGCAAGCTTCCGAGCAGCGCCGCCTCGAGCGTGGTGTGACGGCACGCAGGGCGCAGCTCGGCGGTGTCCTTGTTCTCACCGACCGGGGCTGGTCTGCATACCGCTATGCGGCCGTCCCACCGTCAGAAGGTCAGCGCGTGCGGTGGTCGTCCGGCATCGGCGAGGGTGCCTCGGTGGCCCAGGCCAGTAGCATCCGCAGGCCGTCGTGCGATGGGCTGCCCGGCTCGGCGGCATACGTGATCAGTGCCTGATCGGCGTCGTCCGCTGCGCGCAGGGTCTCGTAGGCCAGTTCCAGATCGCCGACGACCGGATGGTGGAATCGCTTGGTTCCCGAGGTCTTGTCCTGTACCGGGTGCTCGGCCCACCAGCGACGGAAGTCCTCGCTCTTCATCGACAGTTCGCCGATCAGGCTCGCCAGCTGCGGGTCCTCGGGGTGTCGTCCCGCGTCCAGGTGGAGGTAGGCCACGTTCTCGCGGGCGCAGGAGGTCCAGTCCGCATACAGTTCCCGGGACGCCTCGTCGAGGAAAGTGATCCGGGCGATGTTGCGCTCGGCCCGGTCCAGGGCCGCGTAGCCGTGGCCGTGACCTTTGGGGTGGTCACCTGTGTCACCGGCCGCCACCGTCGTAGACGGTGGTTTTGCCGTCAATGCCGGTGACCCTGGCCAGGTTGCCTGCGGTGTCCGGGTCGAAGATGGCCGTGCGGCCGGTGTGGTCCTCGGCCTGCCACTGGCCCGCGTCCGGTACGCGAGACGGATTCAGTCCGCGGCGGCTTCGGCAACGGTCGCTCGCACGGTCAGCACCGTGTCGGCTCCGGTCAGTTCCAGGATGCGTGCTACTTGCCGGGAGGGGGCGGCCAGACGCAGTTCTGTCTGGCTGTGGATGCGCAGCAGCAGGGTGAGGAACATGGAATCGGCGAACGTCACGCCGGCCGCGTCCAGCACGACCCGCTGGTGTTTTTGTGCGGCGACTTCCAAGGCCTCTGCCAGGGCGCAGGAGGTGCTGAGATCGAACTCTCCGCCGGCAGCGATCACCCAGGCCTCACCCAGCCCGTACTGCACGACCTGCGGGACACGGTCCTCCGGTGCGCGCCCCGCAGGCGTGCGCGGCACGCCCTCACCGGTCATACAGAGATTATGCCGCCACTACCAAGCACCGTGCGAGGCCGCCTTGGGCGCGGCAAGGGGGATTTTGCCTGGTGGGCAGTATGCGGGCCGAGACGCCCGCGGCAGGCGGGCGGTACGAGAACTCCTCGCCGCCCTGGCCGACTGGGCGGACGTCAGCGTGCAGGAGGTGGCTGAGGCGGTCGCCGCGGGCCCGGCAGGCCGACCGGCTGTGTCCGCCGTGCTGCTGGTGGGGTCCGAGTAGATCCCGGTCGAGGCGGAGCGGGGGGAGCTGACGCCGGCCGAGAGCCCCGCAGCGGGGCGGCCTGGTGCGGGGTGCCCCGAGCCGCTCGCTGACCACGTTGAAGTGGTGCCGAGCACGCCCGTGTGCACTGGCCGGGATGGGTCGCAGGCGTTGGCCAGACGATGCCGTCACTCCGGTAGGGGCAGGACCGCGGACACCGTTTTGCCGTCCGGCCTGATGCTCACCTGCACGTCCTGTGCCAAAGTCTGCACCAGGGGCCAGCCGAATCCGCCCGGGCTTGTCCGGTCGAACGGCCGCGGGCGCGGCGGGCGGCGGCTGGAGTCCTCGACCACCACTGTCACCGTGCCCTCACCCGTCTTCAGCCCGAACCTGGTCACTCCGCCGGCATGCTGTACGGCATTCGTGACCAGCTCGGACACCACCAGCAGTACCGCCTCTGCCTGTGGCCCGCCCCTCGGCAGACGTGCCATCAGGAAACCGCGGGCTACGTTCCGCGCCTGCTCGGCGAGCTGGAGGGTCGAGCCCGCCAAGGCGGCGGACTCCTCCTCGGGCAGATACACGACTGCTACCTCCGGAACTTGCACACCATCACTTCGCGGGTGCCCGGACGACCCGCCCATGAACGTGTGGAAGCCCACTCAGCGGCAGACCGCTTTTGTCTCAGTGAGCAAGCGCCGACCTCGACCGGTTCACCTTTCGTGCCCTCGGTCACGGCGCTACGAGTCGTCTTCATTCCGTACTGCGCAGCCGGAGGCGGGCCTGAGGGCGTCGAGGCCGAGGCCGTGGTGCATCTGATCGGCGATCCAGGCGGTGTACTCCCGCTCGCTCCAGCCACGGGTCCGAACCAGGGACTGGTAGTGGGAAGGATCGTTGAACATCCATACGACGTCCACGGCACGCTCGCGATCGCGGCCGTGCGGCCCGGGGTCGAGTGCCTCGATGCGATCGACCACCATGGAAGCTCCGGCTCGCCGGTTGCGCTGCATCGTCTCCCACAGGTCGGCCGTCTCGGGACCCTCGTCCGCGGCCCGACGTACCACCTCGAAGATCTCCGCGGCGCGGCCGCCGATGATGCGGCAGACCTCGGCGTAGGCGTGCAGGACCGCCTGTGGAGTCTGCCCTTCACGCACTGGCCGGAACCAGGGGCGCTCGGCTACCGGTACGGGTTCGTCGTCGCCCGCCAGCGCCCGGTCCACCACCTCACGTAGGAGTGCGGCCTTGGAGCCGAAGGCGGCGAAGACGGTCGGCCGCGCCACCGCGGCGTCGGTGGCGATGTCGGCGAGGGAAGTGGCCGCGTAACCGTGGACGACGAAGAGCCGGGTCGCTGCAGTGACGATCGTCTGCCGGGTCTGCCGGGCCTGCTGATCACGCAGCGGTGAATCGTAGCGGCGCCGTCCCCGGCCGCCCGAACTGCTGTTGACGCCCATGACCCGGCATACTACCGTTTTATTCACTAGACGCTGTCTCTCTAAATGGAGGCGCCATGTCACCCATCGTCCGTCCCTACGTCCTGGGAAGCGCCGAGGGTGAGGCGCTGTGGTTCCTCGGCAATCTCGTCACCGTCAAGGCCACCGGAGCGCAGACCCGGAGCCGACTCACCGTGGCCGAGTTCCTCAACCCGGCCGGCTTCGCCCCGCCCCTGCATCGGCACCTGGAAGAGGACGAAATGTTCTACGTCCTGTCGGGCACGGCCCGCTTCCTGTGCGACGGGCAGGAACTCACCGCCCGCCAAGGAGACTTCGTGTTGCTGCCGGTCGGCCTGCCCCACACGTTCGTCGTCGGCTCCGAGGAGCCGCTGCGCTGCCTGCAGATCACCACACCGTCCGGCTTCGAGGATTTCGCTGAGGAGGTCGGTGTTCCGGCCGGCGAGCGGCGGCTTCCCGACCCGGGGCCGTTCGACCCGGCGGCCCTCGGACACGCCGCCGCACGTCACCACATCGAGATCCTCGGCCCGCCTCCGAACACGCATCCGGGCACATAGCCGCATCGGCGCACCCGGTCGGGCTGAGGCGTGCACGGGGCGTCCCCCCGATGGAAGCGGTGGATTACGACCCGGACGGTGTCCCCGTCGGCCCCCACCAGCTGGGCGATCGCCGGCACCCGGCTCCTGCCGGTCGAGGCCGGTATCGGCCGCCCGGCAGGCCGACCGGACATGAGCGCGGCCGTGCGGGGGTGCGACGTCCGTGTCGGCCGCTCGCGGACAGACTGCCGCGGGGCAGGCTGGAGCGGTGCCGCTCTTCACCTCGTCCGCCGTGCTGACCGGCACTGGAGCCGATGTCCAGGATGCGGCGGTCGGTGATGTCGCCGAGGCCTTCTGCTCCCGGTCCGATCCCTTCCCAGGGGCATCCAGCCGAGCCGTTCGGGGACGGGTGGGGTCTAGGTACGGTCAGTTGGTGCTGGTGGTTGATCTGCGGGCCCGGGTGTTGGTGTTCTCGGCGGGCGCAGTTGCCTGCTGGTGGGCGGATGTTGAGGGGGCAGGTGTGCGTGATCAGGTAGGCAGGGTCTTCGTCGGCCAGGCTCGTTCGATGGTGTCGAGGCGGGCGAAGGCGTGTGGTGCCGTCAGTCCCTGCCAGGTCGCGAGGTCGTGGACGGCCCACATGTCGTATTCCGCGGGATCGAGGCGGATCCGGCCGTGCTGCTCGGCGGTCAGCTGTCCTCCGTCGAAGATGGGCCTCCTTGTTCAGCGGCAGCCGGGGCCCGGCGTGCAGGAAGTGCGTCCGGAGCAGGTTCGGTGCGTTGAGGGCGAGTTCGGGTCCGGTCTCCTCGACCGTCTCCCGCCGGGCGGTCTGCAGCGGGTCCTCGCCGGGGACGTCCAGGTTGCCGCCCGACCCGCGCGCCCATGGCGACGGCCACACCGTCGAAGAGAAGTACGCCGGGATCGCCACCCTCAGCGGCGGCGCTCCTCCGGCCACGGCCGGGCCCTGCGCCGACCGAACTCAATCGCTCGCTCCGTAAAGCGTCGGCGCAACCACGCCATCCAAAGCGCCAACGGGGTCACGACAAGGCCCATCGCTAGCGCCCTCCACCAGGTGATGCCACTCCCGGAGAAGCGCAAGACCAACACGACAAACACGTAGATCACCAAGGCGACCGGGACAGTTCGCAGGCTCTTCGTGAGATTCACCCAGACCAAGTACCCCGCACCAGCGAGTACAACGAGGGGGCGCGCCCAGTCCGCCACGACAGCAGGCACGCCTCATCCGGTGGCAGCACCGCACCGTCCCACCAGCACCGGGAGCGCCACGATGAACACCACCGCCCAGGACCTCCGCACCATTGCCCTCCACTGGAATGGCCTTCGCGAAGGCGCCAGCCACCCGTTGGCGTCGGCACCTTCGGCCTCGGGCTCCGCGGCTTCCTCGCCCGCCTCGAAGCCCGCCTAGAAAGACATCGAGCGTGCCGAGGTCGGCTACGACCGCGCCCCCGCAGCCCACCGTCGAAGCCAAGAACGTGACCTGATCCAGCTCGGTGACCGCCCGACTCCGGTGAGGCTGCAGGTCCTCGACACGATGCGCGTCGTCAAGGCGCCCGCGTCGCGTGCGCCTTGACGACATCACCCCTACTGCACAGCGCGCCGATCTCCGTTCCGGCCGCCCGCAAGGCCGACTAGCTGCTGCGGCGCGGCTGGCTGTCCAATACCGCCTTCACCACACCCGAGCACCTCCTCCAGACCATCCGTCACGGATGAGGAAGATCCGGTACGGGCCTCGTCTCATCGACGGCCGCCTCGTCGGAACCGGCCTGGCCATGGGCACCTGACTGCGGGGTAACACCGCACAGGCAAGTTCAGCAGCGGAGTTCGCCTTCCAGCAGGCCCATCGTGAACATGTCGTACCACTGGCCGTCGCGTCGGAAGACCTGGCGCAACCTGCCCTCGTTGACGAAACCGACCTTCTGGTAGACGTGGTGAGCAGCGTGGTTCTCGGTGACGACGGTCAGCGTGATCTTGTGTAGGCGCATCTTCTCGAAGCCGTAGCGGCAGATCGTGCGCATGGCGTCGGTGGCATAGCCGTGCCCCCAGTACTCCTTCTCGCCGAGATAGATGTCGAGTTCGGCGCATCCGGTCTCCGGCTCGGCGTCACGCAATCGGACCAGGCCGATGAGCTGTGCGTCACTGAGTATCTCGATGCCGAGCAGCACGTCGCCGTACGCGTTGCGCGGCCGCTCCTCCATCCGCTTCCTGACCTGGGCCAGCGGTTGGGCGTAGCCATCGTCCATCCAACGCATCACGTCGGGGTCGTGGTTCCAGCGCCACAGCGCCTCGGCATCCGACGGTTCCATCGGCCGCAGCTTCACCAGGTCTCCGAGCACCATGTCGGCCAGCCTTTCCAGCGCTTGGTGATCAGCTTCACGAATCCGCCAGAAGTAGCATGGGATGATCTTCACGCTCAACCCAATAAGCGGCACGGCCACCGGATCTGCTTCAGGTACTCACCTGACCACCGCCGGGCCGACAACCCGAGTTCAGGTTCAGTAACCCGACGCGTCGGCCGTCTCCTGCTCCTCGTCGGGCGGGCGCACGATCGCGTGACGCGGTCGGGAGATGGATGCAGCTCTCGGCTGTCCGGACCGGGACTCTGGCAGGTCAGTCGATGAATCCGAGCGCCGCGTCCGGATTGCAGTGCGGACACGGTTCCACCCGATCTGCGAGTGCCCGGAGCGCCTGCTCCCGCTTTGCTGCCTTCGAACGCTTGCCCTTCATGTGGCAGCCACCGACGTGTACGTACACCGGCCGCGCGTTCCGGTTCAGGCCTTCCTCTATCAGCCACTCGGACTCGGGCGGTCGGGCCTGGATGCCGCGCTGCCGTTCGGCCTCCCGTCGTTCCTCCTCGGTGATCCACCGGCGGGTGCGCTCCAAGTCGCGCAGCTGCACGCGCTCGAGAAAGCGCAGGAGAGCGAGTCTCGACAGGCCATTATCGTTCACGTGTTCGATTCTATGGCCTGGCGCTGCCCGCGCACGTCGGGGGGCGCGGGAGGGCACGGTGAGCGTCAGCTAGCGGGTCTGTGTCCGGGGTCTCGGGTCGCCACGGGCGTCCAGCGAGACGACCTGCCGCTACCTGACCTGGCCGGACAAGATCCCCGGATTCCGAACTGCACTGTGCCTACCTGGGAAACCACACCTCAGCGCAGCCGGCCACCCTTCGAGGCCGACCACGCTTCAGGGGAGGCCCCGAGGCCGTACGTGGACCACCGCTGCCGCAGATGCCATGCCGCCTCGCCGCCCGGGCCCGCTGTGAGGCCGAGGAGTACCGGCAAGAGCACCGCGACGAGGAATGCGGCAGCCTCGTTCCGGACGGCGAATCCCTGGATCGCGTTTGCGGAAGCATGCCAGATCCGGACGGCCGGTACGTCGACACCGGGATCATCCTTGTCGTGCCGGCTCCATGCACTCGCGTCCGTCGTGGCCCGGCTGCTGGGCCACCGGCCCGCCACAAGTCCCCGTCGTGGCGGAGCCTTCGCGTGACCGCGTCTGCACCTGACGTTGATCACCGCGTGGAGATGCGACTGGGGGTTGAGGGCGGCCCGGCCGACGGTGGTGAAGTAGCCGTGGAGGTCGGTGAGTTCGGTCGACCTGAGGGACGGCTGGAGATCAGTGGCGCCCAGTACGTGCTGCGCATGGTCGGTAACAGGCCTCACGAGGACGCGGGTTGGCACTACTGCTGGTTCCGCCGTACCGTCATCGTCGTCGTATCTGTAGCCGTCCTCGCGATCGCCGTCGCTGGGGGCGTCGTCTGGTCCAACGCCGGGTCGTATGACGACAGTTCGCCGACTGCAAGCGGCGCGCTGATCCTGTCGAACACGATCGACAAAATGCCGACGAAGGACAAAGACCCGTTGAGCTACCGCGACGACGGAACGATCAACGACAGCATCGACTGACCGTGGCCAACCGAGCGATCCAGCGATCTGTGGTGGACCGGAGTCTTCTGCCTGATCGCAAGCACGGGAACTGCGGCTGGTATCAAGCTCGGCACTCTGACCGCGCCTGCCACTCTCGCGGCCGGCGCCAGATCGTGGTGCGCGAGTACGGCATCGTTATCCGGAACCGGCGCCGCAGAAGGCAGCAGCTGAACCTCTGACGACGCTTGTAGTTGTAATCAGCGCGATCATGCTCCTCCATAGGCCGCAGATCTGGCATGCCCGGAAACGATCACCTCGGGTCAGGCATGATGCCCCCTCACCATCCGTCCCAGGGGGGAACATGCGCTTCAGACGCTCTGCAGCCCTAGCCTTCGCCGCTCTCGCTCTCACCGCCTGCGGCAGCAGAAGCGACGACGAGCGAGCCGACCCGACCAAACTCGACGACGCGGCATCGCTCGCCTGCGACGACTTCGCGACTGGCTACCAGGCCGCTCGGACCACCGACGCCCGCGTCGACCTCGCCAACAAGGTCAACAAGTGGGCGCAGTCCAGCAAGACCAACGGCATCGCTGAGGGCGCCACCATCCTCGCTCGCGGCTCTGACGGGGGCGCGAGCGCCTGGCAGTTGGCAGCTCACACGTTCGCGCAGTCGTGCCTCGACGCCGGCTGGAAAGCCTGATCGACCTTCACTGACGCCGGACGGGCAGGCGATGCCCCGGCCTTCACCGACGTCATGGCCCGCCTGCGTGTTCCTCGGCAGCGCGGACGCCCTCGCACCAGGCCGGACGGATCAGCGGGGTTAACCGCCTCAAGCAGTGGCGCGGCATCGCCACCCGCTACGAGAAGACAGCCACGATCTACCTGGCCGGACTCCACATCGCGGGCATGTTCCTGTGGTCAGCCCGCTGATCCAAACGAAAGCCCTCAGGGGGCCTCGATGTCGGTCTCCTGGATGAGGGATGTGCCGGTGGGCCGCTTGATCTTGAACTTGTCCTTGTAGGTGTTGCCGTCCTCGCAGGTCACTGTTGCTGTGGCGGCCAGGCCCGCTTTGGAGATCTTGGTGAACTTCACCGAGTACTCGCCGGTGTCGTCGACATCGGTCTTGTCGGTGCGGCTCTCCTTGCTCGTGGTGATGGTCACTTTCACGGCCGGGGACCCGGTGGGGCAGTCCTCGACCGAACCAGTGACCGTCACGGTGGCCTTGGCAGGGTCGGCCTGTGCTTGGGTCGCTGCCGTCAGGGAGAGGGCGGCCGTCGTCGGCAGGATCGCCGCGACAGTGCAGATGGCGAGACGATGACGCATGGCTTCTCCTTGCTTGTCGGCACGCGTCGGGAACGGCTGCGCGCGCAGCGCGCAGGCACGGGATGCCGATGAGCCGTCCAACGGATGCGCTGATGGGGGCCGTCTTCCAGGCTCCGGTTTCAGTGGGCAGCGAACAAGGGCAAGGTCTGCCCACCACGTGTGGGCACAGCTACCCACGGCAGCCGTTCACGGCGGCCTGGTCACTGGCTGGTGAACCCGTGTTCGATGGAGAACAGACCAGTAGGGTCGCTGCTGTTTACTGGGTCCCCGCCGGCGTAGAGGTAGGGATTCGGTTCCTGGCCAAAGGGGTCGGACTGGGTGAAGCGGCCGAGTTGGGGGCGCACGCCGCTGGCAGCGTCATCAATGGGAGGGTGGTTCGGCGAGCGGATTTCGTTTGGATCAGCGGGCGGTCGTACGAGCCCTCGTTCGGTTGCCCGAAGGCGGCTGTAGGTCATGACCAGTCGCTGTGTTGGCTGTACTTCGCTGCTGTACCGCTATGGGCGAGGTCACTCCGAGTGCTGTGCTTGGGATGGCCACTGCCCTTCGGTGAACTGCAGGCCCCAGTAGTAGGGGTTCACTTCCGACAAGGTGCGCGCCGTCCAACGGGTCGGGTTGCCTTCCTGCGGGACGGCGACTTCGACGGACGGCCCCCAGAGCGCGAGCCGTTCCTGGCAGACGCCACAGGGCGGCAAGATCAGAATCCTGTCGCGCTCCACGTCACGGCACACGCAGACGGACGCGGTGATGGTTCGGTCTTGGGTGTAGGCCTGGATGAACGCTCCGGTCTCCTGGCAGAGTGCAACCGGGCCGTTCATGTTGTCGAGGCCAAGGCTGGTCAGGATGCCACCGTCAGCGAGCCGCACAGCGGCTGCCCCGCCAGGTTCGCCCGCAGGCCAGCGTCGCTCCATAAGTTCCACGGCCGCGTCTACAAGCGCCTGGTCGAGTTTCATGCACCGGATTTTGGCACGAGCTGTGAATGCGGCACGGGCTGGGAAGGAGATCGAGGATTGGCACTACCGCAGCACAGGGGACCCCCTGTTCCCGTCGCCGACACATGGATTTGTGGAACCTGTGCTGCCTGCCCCCAAGACGGAGGCGCCACCGTGGTGCCCCACGTCCCGACGCCATCGCACCGCTCGTGCGTAAAGTGCGCGCCGCATCCGCGTGGTCATAGTGCCGCTATCCGCGCTGGTCACTCCTCAGGGATGCTTCTGTGGGCGCTTTGAGCGGTCCGGTCATAGCCTGGCTGGTGCTCGGGGCTTTCGCGGAGGTCCGTCAAGCCCCGAACCATCTGGTCAGGTGCCATCACATCCCGACCCAGCCATGCCCTGTTCCCGGCCCACTCGGCTGGACGAAGCGACGGCGCTTGGGCGGCAACATGGCTGCGCCGGGCACGCCTGGCGCCTTCGGGATCTGCGCGACGCGGGCGCAACGGTCGCCCTGGGCTCGGACTGGCTCATCGCCCACTACGACGCCCGGACGGTCCTGGCCGCGGCGCACGCACCAAGAGGCGGGGCCTCGGTCCGGGCGGGGCTGACCGGCCTCGAAGCCCTCGAAGCCCGCGAAGGCGTCACGACGCGCGCGGCACGGGCGGCAGGGGAGGCCGAGGTGACGGGCCGTATCGCCGCTGGCTGCCGCGCAGACCTCACGGCCCGGGGCCTGGACCCGGTCCAGGCCCCGGCGGACGAGCTGGCTCAGGCGCCGGTGCTGCTGACGGTGACCGGCGGGCACGTGGTGCACCGCACGCAGTGAGGCGGCAGGGTGCCGTGCTCGTCGCTTCCCAGGGCTCATCGGCGTCGTCGGATCGGTCTCCAACACCCCGTGCTCACCGCCTGCTCCTCTTATGGGTGCTGGGCGGCGCGGTCGTCGATCGATCTCGTGGTAGCTTCACGGCGGAGGCGCACTGGTGCCAGCCCCGGACGAGACGTGCGCCGTACCCGGCCTGCTAAGACGACGCACTCAGGAGGCGTCATGGCAGCAGGCACATCCGTCATTGACTTCGACAACCCGGTCCTGCGGCCTCGCGAGTTGAACGTCCGCTGGATTCACGGCTCACCGTCGTCCAAGCACAACACCGATCCGGACATCCAGGTCTACGCGTACGACGAGCACACGGTCATCCTGCGGCAGAACATGGCGATCGACTACGAAGCGCCGTTCCTTTTCCTGCTGTTCGGCAACGCGCGGGCTGTGCTGATCGACACCGGCGCCACCGCCTCCAGCGAGTTCTTCCCGCTGCGCCAAGTGGTTGACGAACTCATCGAGGGCTGGCTCGATCGCCACCCCCGACAGGTCTACCACCTACTGGTGCTGCACACTCACGCCCACGGCGACCACATCGCGGGCGACAGCCAGTTCGCCGGTCGCCCCGACACCACTGTGGTCGACGCGGACCTCGCCACGGCCTGGAAGTACTTCGGATTCGACGAGGACCCCACCGCCGTGGCCCGGATCGATCTGGGAGGCCGCACGCTGGAGTGCCTGGCGACTCCCGGACACCACGAGGCAGCGGTCACGTACTACGACCCGTGGACCGGGATCCTGCTCACCGGCGACACCGTCTACCCCGGCCGGCTCTACGTCCAGGACTGGTCCGCCTTCACCCGGACCATCGACCGCCTGATCGAATTCTCCGAGCGCAGACCCGTCACCCACGTCCTGGGCTGCCACATCGAAATGACCACCGAAGCGGGCGTGGACTACCCAGTCCGCACCACCTATCAGCCCCACGAACCCCCGCTGCAGATGACCACCGGCCACCTGCGCGAAATCCGCGCCGCACTCAACGAGATCGGCGACCAACCCCGGCGGCTCGCCTACCCGCTCTTCATCATCTGCCCAGATGACTGAGCCACACTCAGGAGCACCGCCCGCCCGGCGTTCTCGCCCTTGGACAAGCCTGGCTGCTTTCTGCTTCGACAAGGCCGATCTCGCCTCACCTCCCAGGACGGCACCGCCTCCACCTGCCCGGGCAGCGCGGTCTTCACCTACAACGACGACGGCCAACTGATCGCCCAGACCGGCTGCCCCACGCCGTGGACATACGACAAACTCGGCAACGAGGAGACCGACGGGAGCGTCGCGGCTTCCGCGCGCACGAACGAGACCTGGACGGAGTACGGCCAGCTCTCCGGCGTCTCCGTCGGTGCCACGGCCTACGAGCTGGTCCACGCGGACACCGACAACTCCGAACGCACCAAGCTCGCTTGGACGTAATGCCGCCACGCCGCCCTCGGCCTGGCGTTCACGACCGCCAACGGTGTCAACACCGGATTCTTCCGCGAACCGGCGGGCACGCTGCATTCCATGACGACTGGGGGAGGACCTACTACTACCTCGCCGACGCCATCGGCGACGCGCTGGGCCAGGTCGACGATGTGGGCAAGTGCACGGCGCTGTCATTGGACTGCGACTGGCAGCGGCTGCCGGAACCGAAGCTGCCCTGTAACCAAGCCACATGAACGGGTCGAGGAGCCGCAAGGGTCCCCGACGCGGAGGTGCACATGAGGTGCTCCGACTTCAGCGGAAGAAAGGGCACGGCAGTTGAGAAATCTTGTCCGTGCGGAGATGACCGAATCAGGAATAATCGTTCCGTCACTCGATGCATCGGCGGAATTGGTCATCGGAGCTTTCGTTATAGCGCTGGCCGTTATTTTCTCGTATTACTTCACACGGAGAAGATGACACGCCAGTTGTAACTGATCGGCGATCCGCGCGTCCCGCCGAGAAGTGGCCCCGCAGAGAGATCGTCGACGGCATCAGCTACCTCGTCGACAACGGGGTAAAGCGGCGCAGCCGCGCTCGCTGTACGGCGGCGGCCGTCACACACCCGCTCCGCGGCCCGCTCCGTGTCCGCGGGCGCCACGCGAGCGTAGAGCCCGCGGCTGCCGATCCTACGAATGACCGGCATGGAGCCGCGCTGGAACGGTAGGACAGGTACTGAGGGTTACAGCCAGCCGTTGCGGCGGAAGGCCCGGTACAGCAGTCCCGCGCCGAGGGCCATCACGGCGAGCGCGCACGGGTAGCCATAGCGCCAGTCCAGTTCGGGCATGTGGGCGAAGTTCATGCCGTAGATCCCGGCGATCATGGTGGGGATGGCGAAGATGGCCGCCCAGGCGCTGATGCGGCGCATGTCGTCGTTCTGCCATGTGCCCACCTTCGCCAGGTGGGCGTCGAGGACGGAGGCGAGCAGGTCGTCCAAGGCGCGGACTTCGGTGTCGGTGCGGGTGAGATGGTCGGCGACGTCACGGAAGTACGGCACGACCTGCCGCGGCCAGTCATCGCGCGCCGTGGTGAAGGGCTGCATGACGGGGACGAGCGGCTGGACGGCGTCGCGGAACTCCACCACCTCGCGCTTGAGCGAGTAGATCTGCTCGGTCAGGTCCTCGCGGGCGGGGGAGAACACGCACCGCTCCAGCTCGGTCAGGTCCGTCCGCACCTGGGCGGCGGCCTCGGCGTAGGCGTCGACGATCACATCACTCACCGCATGCAGGATGCTGACCGGCCCGAACTGTGCCATGTCCGGTTGCTCCGCGAGCCGGCGCTGTGCCTCCACGGTGGGATCGTTCGCCCCGTGCCGTACGGTCAGGGCGAACGACGGGCCGAGAAAGACCATCACTTCGCCGGTTTCCACATCCGCGCTCTGCTCGACGAACCACAGCGTCTTCACCGCGACCGCCAGCACGTCACCGTAACGCTCCTGCTTCGGCCGCTGATGGGCCTGGACCGCGTCCTCGATGGCCAGGGGATGCAGCTTCAGATAGGCGCCCAGCCGGTGCAGCTCCTCCTGGCCTGGTCCGTCCACGCGGATCCAGGCGAACTCCTGCGGCTTCAGCACAGCCAGACGGTTCAGGACCGCCTCACATCCCCTGTCTGCCTGTCGGCAGTCGATCTGCTCGCACTCGCCCGTCGGCTCCTGGTAGATCACACACTCCATGCTCTGTCAGATGCTTCCGCCGCCGCTTTCTATGCCTCCCGCGAGTGCAAAGGCCGACTGCCGTGGGTCATCCGCGCTGGCCGTCACCAGACCTTCACATGGGTCGGCTGCTGGGCAGCAACCCGGTGGAAACCCGGCTCGATGTCGCCGGCCGAAGGGACTTTCGCTGTGATTGCCGTCGCTGTGTTGCTGCTGCCTGGGCTGGGCCTGCTGCTGTACGCAATGGACCGCGTCGAGGACTGGATGGCGGGCAGGCCACGGGCGGCGCATCGTGCCCGGGGCCGTCATCTGCGTCTGGTCCACAGCACGAGCCGCCACGTCATCGGTCTAATCGGCCTCGACACCTCGACGCGGCCTGATCGCGTCGTATCGCAGCCGCCCATGGGGCTACCCGCCGCGTGCGGGGTTCGGCAGCAGCCCCGCGCTGAGCTCTCCGAGTCCAGGCTCGGAGAGCTCAGCTCTCTCCAGTCAGTGACTGTGGCGTTCCCGCAGCCCAGGCAGATCGACAAGGCAGGCGGGCATGCGTCTCTGCTCCGCCGACGGCACTTCGGGTGATACGCATGGCCTCCCGCCCGCTCCCGGGCCGAGAACCCGGGACTGGTACCTGCATCGACGGCCTCGTGCAGGAGGTCGAGCAGCTGCGGGCGGGGTAGCGCTCTGAACGGCCTCCACGGCCCCGATGGTCCGGCGCTCGCGTCGGCCAACGTGGTCGGCATCCTCACGGGCATCTCGGTGAACCCGGCGGGCAGCCGGGTACGGCCGTCTTCGGTGCCCGGCTACGCTGTCGGGCTGGTCCTGGTCGCGCCCCTGGCCTGCGACGCGCTCGCCGCGACAGTGCACCGCATGCCTCACTCCACTGCCGCAGAGGGAAGGACCTTCCGCAACCAGCCAGGGGCTTGCCCCTGTTGGTGCCGCTGATGGCGGCGGCGTTCGGCGTGCTGTCGTAGCTGCGCTCCCGGTACGGCGACGGCGCCGAACTCCCGGTGGTTGAAGGAGATCGCCTGAGGGGCGGGATGCCCCCCCGGGGCCCGCCGCCTGCCTAAGGGGAGGAACCCCAGCCGACGTTCGGCTGGGGTCCCCTGGGTTGTGCTTGCCGAGCGGGTCAGCGCTGCAGGGTGAGGACACCCGGGCGGTACGGCCACAGCGAGTAGTCGAGGCCGCTCTGGGTGGCGCCCCTGCCCTGGTAGAGGAACTGCAGGTTGCAGGGGTCGATGGTCTTGGTCTGGTCGGGGTTGTTGCGGACCAGGTCACCGTGGCTGATGTCGTTGGTCCAGGTGGCGCCGCTGTTGGCCTTGCCCGCGAAGGGGGCGCTCTCACTGCCGGCCTGTACGGTCCACGGGCCGTTCAGGCTGGAGGCGGTGTACGAGCGGAAGTAGCGCCCGTTCGCACCCCGCGCCTCGACGATCATGAGGTACTGGTTCTGGCCCTGGACCTTGTAGACCTCTGGCGCCTCGAACACCTTGTCCACGGTGTCGCTGATGACCGTCGTGTACGACGACCCGAAGTTGCCCGGGAAGTTCGCGAGCGGCATGGTCGACTTGTAGATCTTGCCGTTGTCACCGGCGAAGAACAGGTACATGTTCTGGTCGTCGGCGATCAGGGTCTGGTCGAGCGCGCCGGTGGGGGAGTTCTCGGTGCTGGGGAGGGTACCGGTGAACAGCGCCTGCGGCGCGGACCAGCTGTTGGGGTTGGTGGGGTCGGTCGACGTGCGATAGTTGAAGGGCCAGCCTCCGCTCCACTGGGAGGCCATCACCCAGATGTTCTTGGGCGCGAAGTAGAACAGGGTGGGCGCCACCGCGGTCTGGCTCATGGCGGTCTGGGGCGCGGAGGCCATGTCCGACCAGTTCGTGAAGGCGCCGAAGCCCATCGACTTCCAGTTGCCGTCGGAGTACGTCCCGTAGACCAGGTGCTTGCCCTGGTACGTCACTGTGGTGAAGTCCTTGAGCGCGGCCCACCCGTTGGCCGGCTGGGCCAGTGCCCCGGTCGAGGTCCACCGGTATGTCGACGGAAGGGAACATGTGCTGCCCGAGGCGGACAGGCCGGTCCACTTCTGGTTGCTGCCGCCGTTGCAGGTCGCGATCTCCACCGCCGTGGCGTTGGTGGTACCGGCACCCACGACGCTCAGGCACAGCCCGGACTCGACAGCGACGACCGTACCGTCCGTGTTCACCCGCCACTGCTGGTTCGTACCGCCGTTGCAGTCCCAGATCGCCGGCCGGGTCCCGGACGTCGTGGCGTGGCCGGGGACGTCCAGGCACTTGTTGCCGTACACGGTGAGCTGGTTGCTGTCCGTCAGCGTCCACTGCTGGTTGGTCCCACCCCAGCAGTCATAGATCTGGGTGGTGGTGCCATTGGTCTGGCTGGCGCCCGCCACGTCGAGACACCGGCCGGAACCGGTCCCGCGCAGGGCGCCGCTGGTGGCCGCCTGGGCGGCCGGGCCGGAGACCAGCAGCGCCGCGAGCGAGACCATGGTCGCGGTCGCGGCGGCGATGGCCGCGGACGGGCGTCTGCGGCTGAAGCTGAGTCTGTGCATGGGGACCTCGTGTTTCTGAGTGCGCGGCTCTGGCGGTTCCTCGGAGGCTGTGCGTGGGGTGGTGCGGCGCGATCCCCGCGTATGTTCGGTATGTCGAACAAGGGTCGAAGTATCGAGCAAGTGGATAATAAAGATCCGGTCACCCGCGTCAATACTTCTCACAGAATTCACGAGCCGGAAAAATCGCGAGCCGGAAGAAGGCCCAGTACTCCAGCAGCGGTGCTTGTTCCGGGTGTTGGGCGGCGGGTGTCCATGGTGAAGATCGTCTGACCGGTCGGTCGGGATGGTTCGCTGGTTCCTGCGTGAGCGGGCCGCCTGCGATCCGTCACCGTGGCGATACGCCGGGGATCGTGGGGAGGGTGGGGATTGTCCGATCTGGAGCGGATCACGGCTCGCCGTAGCGAACTGGACGCGCTCGCCGCGGAGTTGGCCAAGCGGCCTCAGGAGGTCGAGGCCGAGCGGGAGGAGCTGGGGATCGCTGAGCGGGTCCGGCTCCGCCTGGCCGAACAGGACCGGGCCGATACGGAGGCCGCTGGGGCGGGTATCCGGCCGACGTATCTCACGGGTTAGCGGCTGTCGGGGTTCTTCACCGCATCAAGTACAGGGCGGTACGGCCCGTTCGGTGCCGTACCGCCCTTCTGTGGTGGGTCAGACGGCGGGTTCGGCGGCCGGCGCGACCGCGGTTGCCTCCGCCTGTGCCGCGGCGGGCCGGCCGGGCAGGGTGAGCACGGCCAGGAAGCCGGCGACCGCCACGGCGGCGAAGAAGTAGAAGCCCCAGGGGTGTCCGATGCCTGACGCCACGAGGGCACCGGTGATCGACGGGCCGACGATGGAGCCGATACGGCCGATGCCCGAGGCCGAGCCGAGGGCGGTGCTGCGGACCGAGGCCGGATAGAAGTTCGTCACGTACGCGTAGATCAGCACCTGGGCGGAGAAGACGAACACGCCGGTGAGGAAGACGACGATGTCGAGGAGCAGGTCGCTGTGCATCCTGATGCTGAGGCAGGCCAGCATGACCACCGATATCGCGAACCAGCCGAGCGTGGTGGGCTTGATGCCGCGCCGGTCGGCAACGAAGCCGCCCAGCACCAGGCCGACGACCCCGCCGACGTTGAGGATGAGCAGTTGGGTGACCGCCGTGGGGATGGGATAGCCGGCCTCGTTCATGAGCTTGGGCAGCCAGGTGTTGAGGCCGTAGACCAGGAGCAGGCCCATGAAGGAGGCGACCCAGATGCCGATGCCGGCGCGGAGGTAGGCCGGCTTGAGGAGTTCGCTGAAGGCGACGCGCTGGGAGGCGGGCGCTTCCTTGGTACGGACGAACGCCTCCGACTCCGGCAGGCGGAACCACTGGATGACCGCGATGACAAGTCCGGCGATGCCGAGGACGTAGAAGAGGACCTGCCAGTTGTCGGTGACCTGCAGGGCCAGCAGGGACGTGATCACGGCACCGGTGTGGTAGCCGGTCATGGTCAGGGTGCTGGCGCGAGCCCGGCGTGCGGCGGGCATGCGCTCGGCCATCATGGTCAGCGACGCCGGCATGCAGGCGCCGAGACCGATACCGGCGACGAGCCTGAGCGCCGCGAACATTCCGACGGACGTGGCCAGAGGCAACAGGAGGGTGAAGACGGAGAACTCCACCACCGAGCCGATGACCAGCAGGCGTCGTCCGAAGCGGTCGGCGAGCGGGCCGACCAGGATGGCGCCGATGGCGACGCCTACGAGGGAGAGTGTGGCGACCGTGGTGGCGTCCGCGGCTGTCATGCCCAGGTGATGGGTCTTGAGCAGGGTGGGGATGATGGCGCCGAGGACGACGAGGTCGTACCCCTCGAGCATGACGGTGATCCAGCACAGGACCACGGTCCAGACGTTGCGGTCGGACGAGCCTGTTCTTGAGGGGGAGTCGGTGGTGTCCGGTGAGGCGATGGGTGTCATGGCTGCGTTCCCTTTGTAGCGGCTACGGGGGAGGGGATGGGGGACGGGGGAGCGGGGATCAGAACGGGTAGTCGGCGATGTCCGGGCGGACGGTGACCCACTGGACCTCGGTGAAGGCCTCGACGTTGGCGGCGGCTCCACCGAAGCGGGACCCCGTGCCGGAGGCCTTGACTCCGCCGAACGGGGCGTTGGGCTCGTCGCTGACGGTCTGCTCGTTGATGTGGACCTTGCCGGAGTCGATCTGGTCGGCGAGCTTCATCGCCGTACCGACGTCGCCGAGGATGCCGACGGACAGGCCGTACTCGCAGTCGTTGACGATCCGCGCGGCCTCCTCGAGCGTGGAGAAGCCGATGACGGGTGCCACCGGGCCGAAGATCTCCTCGCGCCATGCCCGCATGTCGGTGGTGACGCCGGTCAGGACGGTGGCCTGGTAGCCGGCGCCGTCGATCTCGCCGCCCGCGGCCAGCGTCGCGCCCGCCGCGACGCTGTCGGTGACGATGCCGTGCACCCGCTCCAGCTGCCGCCGGTCGATGATCGGGCCGAGCGCCACGTCCTCGCGGGCGGGGTCCCCGACGGGCAGCGCCCGTGCCTTTGCGGCCAGCGCGGCGCTGTACTCGTCGAGCAGCGACTCGTGCACGATGTGGCGGCCGGTGGTCATGCAGATCTGCCCTTGATGCAGATACGAGCCGAAAGCACCGGCGGAGGCCGCCTTGTGCACGTCCGCGCCCGGCAGCACCACGAGCGCGTTGTTCCCGCCGAGTTCGAGGTGGGCGCGCTTGAGCAGACGGCCCGCCTGTTCACCGATCGCGCGGCCGACCGGGGTGGAGCCGGTGAAGGAGATGACCCGTACCTCGGGGGCTTCGACGACGGCCTGGCCGACCGTGCCGTCGCCCGGCAGCAGGTGCAGCAGTCCGGAGGGCAGCCCGGCCTCCTCGAAGATCCGGGCGATGACCACGCCACCGCTGACCGCCGTACGCGGATCGGGCTTCAGCAGGACCGCGTTGCCGAGCGCCAGCGCGGGTGCCACCGAACGCAGGCCGAGCGCGAGCGGGAAGTTGAACGGCGCGATCACGCTTACGACGCCGGCGGGGCGTCGCCGGGCCAGCGACCAGCGAACCTCCTGGGACGTCAGTACGTCTCCCTGAGGGTGCGTGGGCAGTGCCGCGCACTCGAATGACTCGCCGATCGCCAGCTGCACCTCGAACGCCGCCTTGGCCCGTACCGAGCCCGCCTCGCGTATCAGCCAGTTCTCGATCTCGGCGGCGTGCTCGGTGAACAGCTCGCCCGCGCGGCGCAGTACGGCCGCCGCTGCTGGGAGCGCCCAGGCCGCTGCGCCTGGGCCCCGGGGCGGCCGGCGCACGTCCTGGGCTGGCCAGCCGGCGGTGCCGAGGTGCGCGCCGGTCGCCGTTGGTGACCTGGTGCTCACGGCGTCCCGCGGTCGCATTTCTGCTCCAGAGTCATTGTCCAGGAGTGTCATCGGTCTTCCTTCCTGTGAGGGGGGCGCTTCTGTGAGGTGTGTTCGTGGGGCGGGCGTCGTGGTCAGGACGGTGTCGTGAGCGCTGTGTCGACCTGGACGAGCCGGGGTCCGTCCGGGCGTCGGGACAGCACCGCCCGTAGTTCGTCCACGCTCTCGACGTGCTGGGCGGACACGCCGTAGCCCTCCGCGATGCGGGTGAAGTCCAGGCCCGGGATGTCCATGCCCGGTGCGTCCGGGACACCCAGCAGGCCGCTGAACCAGCGCAGCGCGCCGTAGGTTCCGTTGCGCAGCAGCACCACGGTCATGGGCAGGCGGTGCTGGGCGGCCGTCCACAGGGCGGTGATGCCGTAGTTGGCCGAGCCGTCCCCGATCACGCCGACGACCGGCCGGTCGGGCTGGGCCATGGCGACCCCGACGGCGCCGGGCAGCCCGAAGCCGAGTCCGCCGGCTGCCGGGAAGTAGTAGGAGCCGGGGCGCCGCAGGTCCATCTGGCGCCACCACGAGGAGTTCGTCGAGGTCGACTCCACCACGTACGCCGTGTCGTCGGGCAGTTCGTCCCGGAGGGAGGCGAAGACCTCCTCGGGATGCAGCCGCGTCCCCTGCCCGGTGGCCGGCGCGGGGGTGGGCAGGTAGTCGCCCGCCGGCTCCGTCGCCGCGTCGAGCTCCTTGAGCAGCAGGTCGATGACGGCGGCCGGGTCGGCGACCAGAGCCTCGCCCATCGGCGCGCGGGCGGCGGCGGAGGCGTCCTCCGTGACCTGGATCAGCCGGGTGCCCTCGGGCAGATACCGGCCGGGCTGGTACTCGTGATAGCGGAAGACCGGTGCACCGAGCACCAGCACGAGGTCATGCCCCTCGAAAGCCTGGGAGACGGGTTCGATCCCTGCCGGCAGCACCCCGCGGAACTGCGGGTGGCGGTTGGGGAAGGGCAGCCGGAACAGCGACGGTGCCGCCCACACCGCAGCGCCGAGCCGCTCCGCGAGCCGCACCGCGTCGTCGAAGAGACCGGCGGAGTCGATGTCACCACCCAGCACCAGCGCGGGCCTGCGCGCGGCGGTCACCGCATCGGCCAGCCGGCGCCCCTGCTCCGCGCCGGGCACTGCGGCGCGGTGCACCTGCCGGTCCAGCACGGCCGACGCGTTCTCGCCCGCGTCAACCGCCCAGTCGTCATAGGGGACGGAGAGGTAGGTGGGCCGGCGCTGCAACTGCGCCTCGAAGACGGCCTGGGCGAGGGACCGGGGCACGTCCTGGGCGCAGGCCGGTTCGGCGGCCCAGCCGACGAGCGGCTTCATCAGCGACGGGGCGTCGACGTTGGCGAGGTTGGCCTCCGGCCCGATGGCCGGCCGCACCTGCTGGCCGGCCACGACGACCAGCGGAGTGCGCGAGGCCACGGCGTTGGTGAGCGCGCCCATCGCGTTGCCGGAGCCGGACGCGGCGTGCAGGTTGACGAGCACCGGACGTCCCGTGGCCTGCGCATAGCCGTCCGCCATGCCCACCACGGCGCCCTCGTGCAGCCCCAGGACGTACCGGAAGCCCTCCGGCAGGTCGGCGAGGAAGGGCAGCTCGTTGGAGCCGGGATTCCCGAAGACGGTGGTGAGCTCCTGACGTTGGAGGAACTCATGGCAGACACGGCGCACGGATGGCACAGACGTTCCTTTCGCGGCGACGTCGAAGTGACGCAGGCCACGCTAGGCACCGCACGACTGTCGGACTAATAAATGTTGGCGGGATGCGATATAGACTTGTTCGATATGAGCAGCTTCGATCTCAACCTCGCCCGCGTCTTCGTGCTGCTCTACGAGACCGGCAGCGTCACGGCGACGGCGGAGACGCTGCACGTCACCCAGCCCACGGTGAGTTACAGCCTGGCCAAACTGCGCCGGCACTTCGACGACGAGCTCTTCCGGCGCACCGGTCGCGGCCTGACCCCGACCGCCGGCGCCCAGCGCCTCTACGAGCCCTTGCAGCGCGCGCTGGCCGGCATGGACGCCGTGATCCGCCAGGACAACGACTTCGACCTGACCGCCATGTCAGGGCGTTTCACCATCGCCCTGTCCGACCTGGGCCAGGCCACCCTGCTGCCCCGGCTGGTCGCGGCGGCCCGCGAGCGGGCTCCTGGTGTCTCCTTCACCGTCCGCCCGCTGGACGTGGACGCCGTCGAGAGCCAGCTGCGCCGCGGTGAACTCGACGCCTTCGTCGCCACGCCGGTCCTCACGTCCCACCGCACCGTACGCATCCCGCTCTTCCACGAGCGTTACGTCGGTATGGTCGCCGCCGACCATCCCCGCATTCGCGGCGCCTCCGTCACGCTGGCGGACCTCGCGGCCGAGCACCACGCGACGGTGTACGGCCCCCACGGCCACGTCCTGCCCCGCTTGCTCCTCGCCACCCACGGCCTCTTGGATCGCGTCGCCGTGGACGCGACCCGCTTCACGGTGCTGCCCTACCTGCTGGAACACACCGACCTCATCGCGATCGTCCCCGAATACGTCGGTGAGGTTTTCACCGCTTCCCACCGCCTCCGCCTCGTGAGTCTCCCGTTCGAGACGGAACCGATCGAAGTGGCGCTCTACGCCCGGCACGAGGCATCACGCAGTCCGTCCCAGCGGTGGCTGGTGGAGTTCATGGCTGATGTTCTGGGGGAGCTGGTCAGCCCTGCACAGCTGCCGCCGAGTGCGGGCTGAGCGGCCGGCCGCGGTCTCGCCGTGCGCAAAACGCGCCGGTCGGGCCTTGCAGGGCGGCCTGATCGGCGGCGGAACCGCCGTTGATCGCCAGTAAGTTGCGGCGGTGCGCGCAGCCGAGCTGCTGTTGGACCAGTCGGCAGAGCTAGCGGTCCCGTCCGCGGCCTGCCCCACGGCGCATACCTGATGGCGGCCATGCACCTCATCGCAACCGGCCGCGACCTCGTCCACTACCCCGACGCCATCGGCCTCTACTTCACCATGTGCGCCGACTTCGCCGACGCCTGTCGCACCAGTGAGGTATGGGTTGCACGCCGCAGCATGGCCGACCGCATCGCCCAGCACCCCCTCGTGAACAACAACAGCGTGATCGTCGGAAACCTGGAAGACGCAGCCCCCGCCCGCGACGGACTCACCTGCTTCCCCACTCCGATCTACTTCGACGACCTGCATCCCATCCACGCCATCGCCTGGCATATGGAAGGCACCGGCAACGACCTTGCCTTCTGCGTCGAGACGATCACTCCCACACGCCACGCCCCCGCCCGCCTGCCGCCCCGCGTCGCCACATTCACCAAGCTGCCCCGCGCCTCCTACTGGGCAGTGTTGCGTCGTGAAAAGTGCAGGTCGGGCGGGCTGGTGTGCGTAGGCGGCGGGATGCTCGGCCAGGTCCGGGGCGGTAACTTTGTCCGTGTCCAGCGCCGACACGGACCGCCCACTGGTCCGGGTACTCCAGCACTGCAGCGCTCGGACCGGCGGCCGCTGTTGGCGCGTCGCCCGGCCCGAAGTCGGTGCGGATACGGGTTGTGCGTACCGGATGGCGCCGCCGTCCCGCCTGGTCCCTCGCGCCGTCCACGGCGACCTCCGCCACGACGTCCCCAAAGCCTGTGCCAGAACCCCAAGACTCTAGGCGCCGGCAGCCGCCTGCCGTATGTGGCGAGCTATCAGAGCATAGGTCTCACGGGCCCGTTGATCGTCCGAACCGTCGTACCCGTGGTCGACTCCCGGCACATCCTGGTGCTCCACCAGCGCCCCCGCCGTCCTGAGCCGGTCGGCATAGCGCACGCCCTCCACCTTGAGCAGGTCGAGCTCGGCCGTGATGACCACCGCCGGTGCGATCCCCTTCAGGTCGGCCGTGTCCGACGGGTGAGCGGGTGACACCAGCCGGTCGGCGCGCATCGCCGGGTCGGGAACGTACGAGGTGTCGAAGACATCGGCCATCCAGGGCCGCAGCACCGGCCTGGCGGCGGCACTGTGCTTCTCGCGGGCGTTCGTCACCAGGTCCAGCGGCGGATAGTGCAGGACCTGGAGGGCGATCGGCGGTCCGCCCTGCTCCAGTGCCTGCCGAGCCACGGCCGCCGCGAGGCCGCCCCCGGCGCTCTGACCGCCGACGGTGAGCCGGGAGCCGTCCCAGCCGTGTTCCGGGCCGTGTTCGGCGACCCATCGCACGATTTCGTACGCCTGCCGGGGCGGCGCCGGGAACGGATGCTGCGGCGCGACGGCGTAGTCGACGTTGATGACGACCACCGCCGCCTCGGCGGCGAAGAAGCGGCACAGGGGATCGTCGCCCTCGGTGAGTGCGACGACGTACCCGCCACCATGGAAGTTGACGTGGACGGGCGGCGCGGCTCCCTCGACCGCCGGGCGGTAGACCGTGGCGCGGGCCGGGGCCGTCGCTGCCGGGATGGTCAACTCGTCCACGTTCCGCGGGTATTCGGGGAACCTGGCGTGTGAGGCGGCGGCGGATCCGGGCCCGCTGGGACGCCGGTCGGCCAGTCGGGTCAGGCGCTGCATCGTTCGGGCGGCTACGGCGGCCACCGCCGGCCGGGCCAACAGGGACATACCGGCTCCCTTCGAGGGCATGCTTGAGGTCACCAACCATCAGGATTCCTGCTGATCGATGGGTGGGAAGGTAGCACGCCGACGGGTGCGGCAGGCGATCAGAGGCGTGCGCCGACGTCCGCCCGGACCCCGAAACTGACATCTGTCGATCATGCCGACGTGGTGAACACGGCTCCCGAAAACATGGGGCGGCCCGCCGGGGCTACGGTTCCACGATCCTGGCTCGCCGCGAGGCCGGCGTGATCGTCTTTCTGGTCTGGTTCTTGCGCCGCCCTCGGTCCGCGCCGGCGCGGACCGCGCCGAGCGGGCGGGTCAGGCGTGTGTGGCGAGTGGCGGCTGAGCTTCTCGCGGTCGCTGTCGTGCCGGGCGGACAGATCGAGCAAGTCCGCGCAGGGGGCCCTGCGTCCCTGACCGGCTACGCGCGCGAGCTGTACGGGATCCTGCGTGAGCTCGACCAGCAGGGGTGCGATCTCAGCGTCGCCTCCTTGCCGGTGGGGGAGAGGCTGGGACTTGCGACCGCCAATCGCCGCGCCGCGGGGCCTCGGCTCACTGGGACCAGCCCTGATGGCGGGGCTGTCGGACCTGACGTCTCCAGAGCGCGGTGTCTGTCGGGTCGGGCAGTCCTCCTCCGGGCGGGCGATCCTAGCCGCCAAGTGAGCGGGCTTGCCCCTGGCCAGGCCACGCAGCCCCGCCGGTGCGGTCAGGATGCCGCGGGGACCGCCTCTTCGAGGCCGCGGGCTGTGACGAGCTGCGCGCTGCCGTCGGCGAGGCTGTAGCGCAGGCCCACCACGGCAGCCTCGCCGGCGGCGACCTTGTCGGCGAGGACCCGGGAGCGATCCAGGAGCAGGTCGGCGGTGTGCCGTATGTGCTCGGCGAGGATCTGATCGGGCTCGACGTGCCCGGCGGCCCGCGCTGCCAGCACGCTGGGGGTCACCCGCTCGACGACGTCCCGGACGTACCCGGCCGGTGTCATGCCGTCCTCCAGTGCGGCGCAGGCGGCGCCGACCGCGCCGCATGAGTCGTGGCCGAGGATCACGACCAGCGGGCAGCCCAGCACCTCCACACCGAACTCGATGCTGCCCAGCACCTCCGGGCCCATGACGTGGCCGGCGGTGCGGACTACGAACAGGTCGCCCAGGCCGCGGTCGAAGATGATCTCGGCGGCCAGCCGGGAGTCGGAGCATCCGAACAGCACGGCGAAGGGCTTTTGGGACGGCGCGGTCTCCGCTCGGCGGGCGGCGTCCTGGTTGGGGTGTTCAGGGGTGCCTGCGACGAAGCGCTGGTTACCGGCCAACAGGAGCTCGAAGGCATCGCCGGGCGTCGGGGTCTGGATCTCGGTCATGGCGGCAGCCTAGAACCCGCCATCTGCCATCGCACCGCCTGGTCGCGCCGCCGCTCGCCTGATCGTGTCCCGCTGACGAATTGGGCGGTACTCCCAGACGCCTGGCCAGGCCAGCCTCAGGGAATCGCAGTGCCCGGCGCAGCTGCCCCACCGCGTAGGGCCGCCCCTCTGCGTGCGCGGGAGGCGGCGGGCCACAGGACAAGATCAGGACACCGGCTCGGTGCGGTAGTCGGGCGCGGGGTTGAGCTGCGGCGCTCGGGTTACCCGCATGGTCGCGGCCTGAGTGCGTCGCGGCGGCGGCCTGGCCGGCTTGTCCGCGTGCGTCCGGCAGTTGGGGCTGGCGGGCACACAAGCGTCGCCCGCTCGAGCAGGTTCCGAGCGGGCCGGCGCGTGCAGGCGAAAGGCGGCCTTCGATTGCCGCGGTCGTCGGCTGCGCCTTCGGTCTCGATCTGCTCCTTGCGGAGCTGGCCGCGCACCGTCTCCTTAGGCAGCCGTGCTGTCACTACTTCCGGGTCTCCCTCTTCGCGCACAGACAGACAGGTTGCATGGCCCGTTTTGCATCGCTCCGCCTGGACCGCCGCATCGGCGGTGAGCGCCCCGGGTCGCGGCAACGCCGGAGTGTCGGTTGGGCAGCGATGTCGCTCGCCCGTTCGGGCGGGCTCCGTGTGCGATGTTCCCGGGGGAGAGGGACCCGGGGACGAAGCAGGTCCGTGTAGGCGCCGCGGGGTCATCCGCAGCTCGCCAAGCAAGCCCCGGGGCTGCTGAGTTCCCGCGGGCGCAACGGTGTACCGCGGGGCGAAACGCCGCTGCGCGGGCTGCCGGCGACGGTCCGTGCCTCCCACCCGCGGTCGGGAGACACGCTCGCAGTGATACGGCTAGAGCCAGTGGCGCAGGATCAGGTGCGGGGCCCGCCGGGTGAACCAGGCGCTGGCCAGGCCGATGGCGGCACCGGCGGCGACGTCGCTGGGGTAGTGGGCGCCGCTTTGCACGCGTTCGATGGCCACCATGGCGGCCGGCACCGTGCACAGGGCACCGGCCAGCGGCCATGTGGGAGCAATGGCGGTGGTGAAGGCGACCGCGGCGGCGGTGTGCCCGGAGGGGAAGGAGGGGGAGTCGGGACGGTCCTCGACCTCGTCGTGCGGGAACCAGTCCTTCGGTGGCCGGGGTCGGTCGGTCAGCTGTTTGCACACGCCGTTGGACACCAGCTGCGCGACGGTCACAGCGGTCAGGCCCGCGACGGCGGCCCTGCGGCCGCGCCAGCCGTCCATCAGGGCCATCACCGCAGCGGCGCCGCACCACAGCTTGGTCCCCTCCGCTGTCTCCTCCACCGCCGACAGCGCACGGTGAAGGCCGGGCGAGGCGCGGGCAGCGAGCTGCTTGGCCACATTCCGGTCCGTCTCACGAATCCCTGCCAGCAACCTCATCACCTGCTCGTATCCCACAGACCTACCAAGCATGCCCGGCGCCGGAGCCACGCTGATGCGACGTCGGTGCGGCGCGTTCAGGTCCGGCCCAGACGGCACCGGTCCACCTCATCCCACTTCCGCGTGTCGCGCGGCTCGACGTACGGCTCCTCCGGCGGATGACCGCCCGCCACTGCGCGCTGGCGGGCCAGCTCCGCGTCGACCTCCAAGCCCAGCAGGATCGCCAGATTCGTGATCCACAGCCACACCAGGAACACGATCACCCCGGCGAAAGTGCCGTAGGTCTTGTTGTAGGAGTAGCTGTTCCGTCAGCCACTGTCGGGGCCGTCCCTGGGCGGCTGGCAGGTAGTCGATTTTGCGCGGACGATCGTGCCAGCCGTGGAGTCGAAGTCCGGTACCGCTGGATGCGGTACCCCCTCGTACTCCGACAGCAGCAGCCCCGGTTGCATGGCCGCCGTGTCTGTTCCGTGCAGCACCCCGGCGTCTGCCGGATCACACCCCAGCCGTGATCAACCCTGTCATCACCACCCACTCCTGCGAACCCGTGGGCCAGGGTGAGGACCTCGCAGCTGACGTCGACGCTTCAATTGTCAGGCGAGTCCGCTTCGTCGTGTTCGGCAAAGACCTCGCGTGCCACGGTGTAACTGTCAAAGGCACGAGCCACACCCGCGTACACGGCCATCTGGATGAAGGCTTCGACGATCTCCTCCTTGGTCACGCCATTGTGCAAAGCGATCCGCAGCTGGCCCCGGAGCGGCTCGAGGATGCCCAGGCTCGCCGTGATGGTGACCGAGATGAGAGCACGGGTGCGCAGGTCGAGATGCTCGCTGCGAGTCCAAACGTCACCGAAGGCGTGCTCGGTCGCGATCCGTGTGAAGTCGTAGGCGTTGACGGGTTCCGTCGGCCCTGGATCGACATACGGCGCCAGGCTGAACCCGAGGATCTCCTCAGCGTTGTTCAACGCGCGCGTGTAGTCAGCGCTGTGTTCCGTCATGGCGCCATTCTGCGCGCTGCCGACCCAGGGCCATCGGACCGGCACGACGCTTTCCTCCACTGTTGCCGAAGTACACGTGAATGTCCCCGCCCATGTGCGGGGCACCCTATGGTTCTGGTCAAGCGCGGAGCTCGATACTGGGCATTGAGCGCCTCTACGGGGGGTCAATGAGTGCGTGGGCGGAGCTCGTATCGGGCCTAGTCTTCGGGGTCGCCATGGTGGTGGTGGCGTGCAACTATCGCGATGTTGCGTGGCGGATCCCCGGCTTCATGTCGAACACGATTGGTGCCAACCGGCTGCTGACGCCGACGATAGTGAGATTCGTTTGTGGTGCTCTGGCCACTGTTTCAGTGGTGAGCGTCGCGTTTGGGCTGGCAGGCTCCGAGTGACTGGCGACATTTGAAAGGCGCCCTGAAGGAGTTCAACAAGGACGAGCTAACCGACCGGGCCGCGACGCTGACCTACTACGGGATCCTGGCGCTGTCCCGGTCCTGCTGGCGCTGATCTCGCTGCTCGGCATCGTCGAGCAGGCGCTGGGCAACATCCAGAAGCTGGCCCCGGGAGCGGCGCGGGACTCCGTGAGTGGGGGGATTACTACACCTACCATCGCCCGCACGGCGCCCTCGGTGGCCAAACCCCCTACGAACGCCTCAAGCAAAGGACCCAGACTTGGGCGTACCCCAGCTCCGGCAGATGCAGAGTTAGAGCTGGCCCCCTCTGGGAAGGCCCTGGTCCGTTCCCTGGCGGTCGGGCGCATCGGTCGCCCAGGACGCGAGCATCCGCAGGGCTTCGTCGGAGGGCGATCCGGGGTCGGCAAGGAAGGTGAAGAGGGTTTGGTCGGGGTCGTCGGGGAAGGTGAGAGCTTCCGTGCGCAAGGTCAGGTCGCCCACCACCGGGTGATGCAGCACCTTGGTGTCGTGACTGATCCGGACAACCTTCTGCACCGCCCACCACTTGCGGAAGGACTCGCTCTTCATCGACAGTTCGCCGACCAGTTCCGCCGTGCGGGCGTCGTCGGGATGACGCGCAGCATCCATCCGTAGCGTCCCGACGAACACCGCGGCCACCTGATCCCAGCTGTGAGCGAATACCTCGCGGGCTGTCTCGTCCAGCATGATCCACCGCACCGCGTTGCGCTCACGCGTCGGCATCGCATCGAAGTCGGCCAGAACAAGACGCGCCATACGGTTCGTCGCCAGGACGTCTGTGCGCCGCCCCAGGACAAAGGCGGGGGTGTCTCCCAGACGCGCGAGGAGCGCGTGCACTCCGGGGCGAACTTTCTGCGTGCTTCGCACGCCGCGGCGCCGTGTAGTGGAGGGGCGGCGTGCCACTGCATGCAGGTAGCTGCGCTCGGCTTCGTCAAGCTGCAAGGCCTGCGCCAAGGCGTCCAGCACCGACTCCGAGGGCGTGATCGGCCTGCCCTGCTCCAGGCGCGTGTAGTAGTCCACACTCACGCCCGCCAAGGCCGCAAGCTCCTCTCGGCGCAATCCCGGCACTCGACGCGGGGAGGCGTCCTCGATGCCCAGCTGGTGAGGATCGATCGCAGCGCGGCGAGCGCGGAGAAAGTCGCTGAGACCTTCGTTGCGGTCCATACGGCAAGGATCACCCCGTTGCCGCGGTACAGCCAGAGTGTGGGTGGTCCTCTCAGTCCCAGGAAGCATGAGGCCACTCCACCCCTCGTTTCACCGAGGTGCGAGCGGTTCGCTGGAAGCACGGCCGCCTGGCCGTTCCACCCCGTCGACCGCGCAATCGTGCGGCACTCTCAGGAGCATCGATATGTCTTCCACCTGGCTTGTCACTGGAGCAACCTCCGGCTTCGGCCGCCTCGTCAGCGAACGCGCTCTCGCCGAAGGGGCTCATGTGATCGCCGTAGGCCGGCGCCGGGACCGCCTCGACGAGCTCCTGCGTCTGGCACCGCAGGGACAGCTGACCGCAGTGGAACTCGACCTCACGGACACCAAGGCAGAAAGCGTTCTCGCAGACACTGTCCGCGCCGCCGGTCGGCTGGATGTACTGGTCAACAACGCCGGCTACGGACTCTTCGGAGCGATCGAGCAGATCGACGCAGCCGAGGCACGAGCGATCTTCGACACCAACGTCCTGGCCAACCTGACCGTTCTGAGGGCTGCCCTCCCGGCCCTACGCGCCGCCCAGGGGCGCGTCCTGCAGACGTCCTCACTCATCGGCCAGTTCGCCTGGCCCTCCTCCGGCCTCTACGCAGCCTCCAAGGGGGCTGTCGAACTCATCAGCGAAGCCCTCGCCCACGAGGTGGCTCCCACCGGCGTCAGGGTCATCATCATCGAACCCGGCACGTTCGGAACCGAGTTCGGCACCAACCTGCGCGTCGTCCTTCCCAGCGACGCCTACGCACCCACCGTCGGTAAATTCCTCACCGACTTCTCCGCACTCCCCGCGGAGGCCTTCGGCGACCCCCGTGCCGTCGCCGACGCCATCATGAGCGTTGCCTCCCTGGACGAACCGCCCCTGCTCCTGGCCGTCGGCGCTGATGCCGTTCAGCACATCCGCGCCTCCCTCCAGGCCCGGCTGGACGAGCTCAACCGCTGGGAGACCCTCTCCCTCAAGGGTGAGGTCCGAACCGCCTGACCTCGGCGGAACCCGAAGGGCCCGGCTGCGGCAGCCTGCCGCGGCCAGGCCCTCAGCCACAACGGGCAACCCCGCCCGGCCGGTTCGCTCGTGGCCCCCTGCCACACTCCCAGAGGAGCATGTCGCCAGTGGCCTGCTCTGCATACCCGCAGCCCGGTCAGTCGGGCCGCAAGAACCACCTCGTGAAAGACCTGGAACACCCCACGAAACGGCCTCGCACCGCCCAGGCAGATCCACGCAATCCGATGGGGGCGGGGCGGGCAGTAGCCGGGTGCCTAGGCTGCCCTCCCTTTCTTTGGGGTTGGGCATGATCGCGGTAGCCGCCGTGGGCGGGCTGTCGGACCTGCCTGCTCCACCGGGCTGGCGACGGCTTCTCTAGTGCCGTGACCGTGAGCGTTTGCCGGGGTGATCGTGCACGGTGTCAAGTAGTGTCAAGGCTGTGGAGACAACGCATCGGCCCGCCGCGCGCGTGATCTGCCTGGATGCCGCCCAGCGTCTGCTCCTTCTCCATTGGCGTGACCCGCTTGACGGGACGTTGCTCTGGGAGCCGCCCGGTGGCGGCATCGAGTCAGGCGAGACACCGCTGATGGCGGCCCGACGGGAAATCTCGGAGGAGACCGGCCTGGCCCCCTCTGCGATCCTGAACCGGTCTGTGCCAGTCGAACGTGACGTTTGGTGGAACGGGAAGCGATATGTCGGGACGGAGGATTTCTTCGTCGCCCATTTCGCCGAAGAGCAGCCGACGCTGAGGCCGACCGGCCTCCTCCCCGATGAACAGGTCAATCTCCACAAACACGCCTGGGTCCCGTGGTTCGACCTGGATACGCTGGTCGATCGGATCGAGCCGCCGACATTGATGTCCGTTCTCGCCGCCCTGGTTCCGGACGGCCCTTGGTGCGACCTGGTGCGCTGACCGGGAACCCTTCGCTCATGCCGGATGCGGATGGGTGAAAAGTTCCCCAGGCGCGACCATTCTCCCCACTTGGTTGACATGGCAACGAAGTCCTGGAGCCGCCCGTCTCCGGAGGGCCCCAGGCCGACCCAGCAGGCCCTGGGGGACACGATCGGTGCCTGCGCGCCTACCCGTCACAGTGCGCTCGCTGACGTGCCACAGCCGGACAACCGCACGGGTGCAGCGAGTTCTCTGAACTAGCGATCTTTGCTGCCAGGCCCTCGCCGAGGCTCGCTTCTCCCACCCCGTGACCCACATCACACGCGGCTGCTGTCAGGAATCGGGAGGCTGCCCCGCTCAAGTCACCAGGAGCAAGTCAACCGACAGGAGCGAGACATGAAGCACCGCATCGTCGTCCTCGGCGCCGGCTATGCCGGGTCCTACGTGGCGGGGACCCTGGCCCGCCGGTTGTCCCCGGCGGACACCGAGATCACCGTGGTCAACGCCGAGCCGGACTTCGTCCAGCGCCTGCGGCTGCACCAGCTCGCGGCCGGCCGGGAGATCGACGCTCCCCCGCTCGCCGACGTCTTCGCGGGCACGGGGGTCAGGCTGCGCCTGGCCCGTGTCACCGCTGTCGACCCCGAGCACCAGGTCATCGCCGTGGCCGACGCCGACGGCGGGGGCGAGCTGGGCTACGACACACTTGTCTACGCGCTCGGCAGCCACGGCGCCACCCACGGTGTCCCCGGCGCGGCTGAGCACGGGTTCGACGTCGCCAGCCGGCCCTCGGCGTTGCGCCTGCGCAAGCGCCTGAACAGCCTTGCCAGCCAGGGCGAAAGCGGGCGGGTCGTGGTCGTCGGCGACGGGTTGACCGGCATCGAGACCGCCTCTGAAATCGCCGAAACGCGGCCCGGCCTGTCGGTTGCGTTGGTGGCCCGCGGCGAGCTGGGCGCCCCCCCTCTCCGTCGGAGCCCGCCGCCACCTGCGGCAGGCCCTGGACCGGCTGGCCGTCACGGTCCTGGAGCACGCCGAGGTCGAAGCCGTCGAGGCGGCGCGGGTGCTGTGTGCCGACGGCACTGCCCTGGCGTCCGACGCCACGGTGTGGACGGCCGGGTTCGCCGTCAGCCGCATCGCCGCCGCCGGCGGGCTGGAGGTCACCGAGAACGGTCGGATCGTCGTCGATCGCACCATGCGCTCCCTCTCGCATCCGAACGTCTACGCCGTCGGCGACAGCGCCTTCGCCGTCGCCGACAACGGCCGCCCGCTGCCGATGTCGTGTGCGTCGGCCGGCTACACCGGCGTGCAGGCGACGGCCGCGATCGTGGGACGCCTGACCGGCGGCCAGATCCCGAACACCAAGCTGGAGTACGTGGGCAACCACATCAGCCTCGGGCGGCGGGACGGGATCCTGCAGATGGTCGACGACGAAGGGCAGGCCAAGCCGACGTACGTGGGCGGCCGGACGGCCGCGCGGATCAAGGCGGTTATCCTCAAGATGTCGTTGTGGACCACCTCACACCCGACCTTCGGCCTGCCCAAGCGCAAGCACCGCCTGGCCGCCGCGCCGCACGCGTCCGCCGACAAGGCGTCTCGCGTAGCCGCCTAGTTAGGGTGATCCGAGTGGACAACACCGCGACCGACCGCTTCGACATCAGCCAGTTCGAGGCCAGCCGGAACCGCCTGGCCTCGCTGGCGTACCGGCTGCTGGGCTCCGCCGTCGATGCCGAGGACGCCGTACAAGACGCGTTCTTGCATTGGCACGCCGCCGACCGGCAGCGGATCAAGGTGCCGGAAGCATGGCTGACCAAGGTCGTCACCAACCTCTGCCTGGACCGGCTCCGTTCGGCGCAGGCCCGCCGTGAACGCACCGCGGGTGCCTGGCTGCCCGAACCGCTCCTCGACGGCGACCCGATGCTCGGCCCGGCCGACACCTTCGAGCAGCGCGAATCGGTCTCCCTGGCCGTACTGACGCTCATGGAGCGCCTGGCACCCCTCGAGCGGGTCGTCTACGTCCTGCGTGAAGCGTTCTCCCATACTCACGCCGAGATCGCCGAGATCCTTGATGTCACCGAGTCCGCGAGCCAGCAGCACCTCCACCGGGCCCGGCGCCGCATCACCGGTGCGCGACGGGGCGGCGAAGAGGAAGTCGATGCGGCCTCCGCCCGCAGGATCGTTGAGGAGTTCCTCGCCGCCGCTTCCTCGGGCCGCACCGAACGGCTGGTCGCGCTGCTCACCGACGACGCCACCGCGATCTCCGACGGCGCCGGCCTGACCGAGAAGCTGCTGCGGTTCGACACCGCACAGCGCATCGCCGCCGTCGCACGCGCCGGCTTCACACCCACACCCGCGAAACGGCGACTCGCCGGCGGCACGCCCGCCGTCCATTACGCGCTCGTCAACGGCGCCCCCGCCATCCTCTTCGTGGTCGGCGACCACGTCATCGGCGCCGTGACGTTCGACATCACCGGAGGCAAGATCGCCACGGTGCGCGGCATCGCCGCCCCCGCCCGCCTCGTCCGACTCACCGAAGACTGGAGGCAGCACGAACCGGGCGCGCCGCTCATCACCCGGTGGTGAGCCCCTTGCTGACCGCCGTCAGGTGCAGTGCCTCGTTCGCAGCCGGAAGCCCGTTGAACGGGCCGCCCACGCGGATCCACGCAATCCGATGAGGGCGGGCAGTAGCCAGGTGCCGAAGTCGCCCTCCCCTCTGGCTCTGGGGTTCGGCATGATCGCGGTAGAGGCCATGGGCGGCTGTCGGATCTGCCTGCCGGCCGCACCTGTTCAACCTCGCGTGCAGGTCGGCGGCCGCGACCGCCGTCGCATAGGGGGGTGCGTGGTGTCGTGCGGTGCGGACGCCAGGCATGGCCTGCGCGGACCGGTCGGAAACCAGCGGATTCGCAGACTCTGAAGGCCGACTGGAGCGAACCTGCTGGCAGGAGGCGGTCGTTGAGGGGACGGGCCCTCGGGTTGAGTGCTGCTTCAATGCTTAAGTGATCGAACTGGTGGGCCTACTTGCGGTGTCCTGGCTGACGGCTTGGCTGTTTCGCCGGAAGGTGAAGCAACGTGCAGACAGGGCCGCGCAAGGAAACGAGATAAAGGTCCCCTGCCTGTTCACCAGGGTGCCGAGTGACGCGTTGTCAGGAGGGCTGCAGCTCGACGACAACGCGGTAGGTTGCCGGTTCCGAGGTGATGTGCAGGTCAGGGTCGTCGAACATGCGTTGCAGGGAGGCATGCCACTCGGGATTGCCGGTGGCCTTGTCGAGCGCGGTCCCCGACGTCCACTCCGCGATGTGGACGAAGCGGGTCTCCGGGCCTTCGGCGAGGGGCCGGTGCAGGCGGGAGCGGAGGAAGCCGGGCTGGGCCGCCATGATCCGGGCGTTCTCCTGGTACACGTCGGTGAAGTGGTCGGCTTCGTCCGTCGGCACGGTGTAGTTCTTGATGACGGTGACAGGCTCGTCGGTGCTGGTCTTCGATACGAAAGAATGGCTCATGCCCCTTCTGACCGACGACGCCTCGCGAGTGTGACCGGTCGTCGGGTGCTGATCTGAGCGCTGGGGCGATGGAGGCGTGAGAGCCAGGGTGAGGGCCCTCATGCGGGGTGCCCGACGGCACTTCGCGTGAGGGCCCTGTGAGGGCGGCCAACGGCCTGGACGGCAGGCTCAGCTGCCGTCGTTCTCCCAGTGGTGCACGGCCGTGGTCGCGGTGACGTCGTTCGCGTAGACCAGGGCGACACGGTGGTTGTACTGGATGGTGTACATCTTCTTGCTTCCGATGACCACGGCTGAGCTGGAGGGGAAGTAGTCGTCAGTGGCGACGGGCTCTCGCGTGGCCACGTATGCCTGTCCGGTCGGGATGGCGTACATGCTCAGCGGTGCCTGTGTGGAGGCGCCCAGGCCGGCCGGGTACTCGGCCTTGTCGGGGTAGCTGGAGCCGTAGAGGGACACGGGAGTGGTGCCCGCAGGCCTGATGATCTTGACTCCGTAGCTGGTACGGGTGCTGACTCCGCCGGGGTTGTGGAACCACACCTTCGCACCGCTGAACCAGATCGCGGTCCAGTCGTCCTGGACATCGGCGACGACGAACTGTTGCCCGGCCTGAGCCGTGCTGCCCCAGTCGTTCACCCGATCGGTGCCGGGCGCGGTGCCGTGGATCGCCTGGTCGCCGAAGAGCGGGGCCGTCTCGCTCGGCGCGGTGTGCAGGTAGACGAAGTTGGTCGGGTGCTGCTGCTCGATGCAGGTGGGCGTCTGGCCGGTCGGGTCGTCGGAGGGGCAGACCTGGAGGGTCTGCACGTTGTCCGCGAACGACGGCTTGATCGACACGACGGAGCCGGGCTGCGGCACCTCGGAAACGCCGCTGACCGGGGCGCCGAGCAGACTCATGAAGTGATTCCAGTCCCAGGCGTAGCCCGGGTCCCAGTGCATGCCGGAGACGAGCGCGGAGTTGGGCCCGGCAACGTTGTCATGACCAACGATGTGCTGCCGGTCCAACGGGATATCGAAGCGCGCGGCCAGGTACTTCACCAAGTCCGCCGTGGCCTGGTACTGCGCCTCCGAGTACCAGGCGGCGCCGTGCGCGGCGTACCCCTCGTGCTCGATGCCGATCGAGTGCAAGTTGGTCGAGTAGTTGCCCGCGTGGAAAGCGGTGTCCTTGGTGGGCACCATCTGGGTGACCGCGCCGGCAGAGGACATCACGTAGTGGGTCGCGGCGGGGTTCGAGGGATTGGCCAGACCCGTGACGCCGGCGTCGTAGGTGGACTCCAGGTCGTGGATGACGATCGTGTCGATGCGGATGCCGTTGGCCGGCCGGTCGGCGACCTGACGGCCGGCCGGCGATCCGGTCACGAAGGTGCAGTCGACGGTCGTGGGACACTCGGTGGCCACCGCCGTCGACGAGGTCTTCAGGCGGAGGGAGTGGATCTGCTCTCGGGCAGGGGCGACGGAAGGTCCAGCGGACAGACGTATGCGCTGGCCGTCCTGGGTCGTCGCCGAGGCGCCGCTGCGGATCGTGCGGAAGACGCGGTCGGCGAAGGAGGCAGCCGCCTGCTCCTGCTTGGCCTGGCTGTACCGGGCCACGGCCCCGTACCACTGGGAGGGGTCCGCGGGGGTCGCCCCGAGCAGCTCTTTTTCGTACGACGCGAGCAGCGCAGCACCGCCGCGGATGTTCGTGGTGTCGTCCTCGCGCAGGGATTTGACGGAAAGTCCGGTCAGCTCGGCCGCTTGGCGCAGAGTGTGCAGCGCGGGGTCTGCAGCGAGGGAGTCGAGGTCGGCGCGGCCCGCGGCGCCCGCGTCACCGGCCGCCAGCATGGTGGGGGTGACGTCCGTGAGGTTCATCGGTCCGTACCCGCCGTCGGTGCTCGGAAGGGCACCGTGGCCCTCCCAGGCCGACTCCTGGTGGGAGAGAGCGAGCAGCACGCTCGACGGGATGTCGAACTCTTCGGCAGCGGCCAGCAGCGCCTGTTGGCGAGCGTTCGCAGACGCGCTCGGGTCGTCGGCGAGTGCGTGGCCGGGCAAGGTGAGCAGGGAGCCTGCGACCAGCGCGCTCACGGCAATGCCGACGGGCACGCCAACGGCCCTCTTTCTTCTGTGCAAGGTGATGCTCCTCAGAGGAAGAAACATGCGCATCAAGGTGCGCTGGCGGCATGTGCCGCTCATGGGGGAGGCCCGGGGCGACAACTCGATGCGCGGATGACTATAGGGCCATGCTCGTTGCAGTGGCCACGGAAAGAGTAGCTGTTTTCCGTCACACGTGTGTTGCGGCGAGACTGAACGGAAAGGGCATAACAGCCCGTTCCGAAGGGCGAGTTGCCGAAAAGTTCAGGGAGAGGGGGCAACCGCGAAGGCGAAGGCCAGGCGTGAACTGGGGCATCAGGGGAGGAGCGCACCCTGGAGCGGGCCGTGCGATTCAAAGGCAGTGTGGATTGCTATACACTCTTCACAGTGACTCCGACACCGTGTGACACGCTTGGTTACCGGTATGGGAGCCGCTCGCCCACCCGCGGGCCGTCCGCCAGCGGGTGCGTGCCTCGGGCGCCTGTTCGATCCCCCGCGGGCAGGTGCCCGAGGCACTTTGTGGCTTTCAGAGCACGGAGCCGAGAGGGTTCCGATCGGGTCAGGACTTCTGGGCGCGGTAGAGACCGCGGCCGGCTCGGCGTAGGCGGGAGGTGCCGACCAGACGGTCGAGCGTGCTGCGCACCGCATTGATGCTTCCGGAGTCGGTGTCGCGGCCTAGCGCCGCGGCCACGTCGCGGGCGCGGACCTCAGCGTCGCCGACGCCTGCGAAGTACTCCAGGATCTGTTCGGTGAGCGCCCCGTAGCTGCGCGATTCCTCGGCCTCCGCAGGCGAGGAGGCTGCCGGCCTGCCTTTCTGCGGGGGCCTGGTCTGTCGCGGCGCGGACTGCTCCTGCGGCGTGCGGGCAGTGGACGCGACGACCGGAACGTCGGCCTTCGCCTGCTCGGGCTGCTCCGCGGCGCGGCGGCCGGATGGCTCGCCCATGAGGACGGTCAGGGCGCTCAGCGCGCGCTGCACGGAGTCAAGGTGGGCGGCCACGGCGGCCAGCTCCCTCTCCAGTGCCTGCTTCTGAATCTCCAGGCGGGCGAGGTCCTCCTGGAGGCTCTCCGCAGTGACCTCAATCTCATGCGCCGTGCGAGTTGCCGAGACCATGTCTTCCTCTCATCCTCAACCCTCCGTGCCGCGCCTCGCTGAAGTCAGCTGCGGTACCGCTCGGCTCGGACCCGGGATGTGTGGGTGCATCGTATGTCACAGCGTACGAGGTTTGGACCTGGAAGATGCAAGATGGCGATGCGAGGTGCTATCGCGCAAGGTGATCACCACTGTCCGTGGGAGTGTGGCCGGGTGCCGGCGAAAGTGATCACGAAGGTGGCGCAGTCGAGGCCTCGGTCCTGGCTGCGGGTGCCGATATCTTCAAGAGCTTCTTGAAGGATGCGGATCCGCGTCCCGAGCACGACCCCGTCCGCAGCCAGTCAGACACCGGCGGCACGCAAATCGAAGTCCCGGCCCGCGTTGTCCTTTATTTCTCGCGCGTGGCTGCCCGGTTCCACTGGCGGAGCTTGTCAGGGTTGAGGACAGCCCAGATCTGCACGACGCGGTCGCCCGCAACGTCCAGGCTGATGACCGCGGCGACCTCTTCGCCGTAGCGCACCACTATGCCAGTGCGGCCGTTGACGGACTGGCAGTGCAATGTGGTGCGAGGCCGGCCGACCAGGAGGCCCAGCAGGCTGCGGGTGACGCGCCGTGCGCCGTGGACGGGCCGGGGCAGGGTTCTGACCTTGCCGCCTCCGTCAAAGAACACCGTGGCGTCCGGTGCCAGTAGGGCCGTCAGACGGGCAGGGTTCTCCGCCACGCAAGCCTGTCGAACCGCTCGCACCACACGGTCGTGCTGCTGTGGTGTCGTGGGGTGCGCCCACCTGGTCCGAAGGCTGTGCCGGGCCCGGGCGGCGAGTTCGCCGCATTCCTGTTCCGTCTGTCCGACGATGGCGGCGACCGTCTCCGGAGGCATCCCGAACGCGTCGTTGAGGACGAATGCGGCCCGCTCGGCCGGTGACAGCGTGTCCAGCGCTTCGAGGAGAGCCTGGCTCACCTCTTCGTCCAGGTCCTCAGGCAGCACCGCGCCGACCGGGCCCGGGTGTGACCGCCCGGTTGGCGCCAAGCGCTCCAGACAAATGACGCCGAGGGTCGTCACCAGCCAGGACCGGGGCTCGGCGACGCTGTCCCTGTGGTCGTCGGACAGGCCGTACCAGCGCCGGTAGGCCTCCGCCACGACGTCGTCGGCGTCCTGGCTCCGGCCCAGCATCCAGTAGGCCACATTGAGCAGTCGGCGTCGCTCGTCGACCAGCTCCGCGAGCGGCACCGTCTCGTCGTCCTGTACCCGGTCCATCTGGCATCACCCTTTCGCACAGCACCCGACAAGGCGGTGCCACCCCTGAGTCCGGCCGGCGTCCGCCGAGGCCCCCTGGAATAGGGCAGTCCGCTTTCATCGGGCGGGTCCAACCGGTGCACTGCTGACCGGACAGGAACATATTGTGTGACACGGTTTCCCGGGCAGTAACCTGCGGCCCGCGTGCCGCAGTCAGCTTCGCGGCGGTCGTCAGGGCAGAAGACTGGCCAAAGGGGTCTGCGGATCGGACAGGGCCACGTCCGCCACGGAGACGCCGGACTCGACGAGGGCGCGGACGGAGTCGATGACGTTCCACACGTTCACACTCATGCCCGCCAGGACCCGGTCCCCGGACAACCAGAAGGCGACGAACCGCCGCTCGGCCAGGTTCCCGCGGAAGACGACGCGGTCGTAGCCGCCGGGCTCGGTGTATCCCGTGTACTCCATCCCGAGGTCGTACTGGTCGGTGTAGAAGTACGGCAGCCGGTTGTAAGCCGCCTCGCTGCCGAGCATGGCCTGCGCCGCCGTGCGGGGCTGGTGCAGGGCGTTGGCCCAGTGCTCCACACGCAGATGCCGGCCGAGCCGAGGATGGTAGGCGTTGGCCACGTCCCCTGCGGCGTGCACGTCCGGGGCCGAGGTGCGCAGACGCTCGTCGGTGACGATGCCGTTGCGCACCTCCAGTCCGGCTGCCTCTGCGAGCCGGACGTTGGGGGTGATCCCGATGCCCACCACCACAGCGTCGGCGGGCAGCCGGGTTCCGTCGGCGAGTTGGACGCCGTCGGCGCGGGTGCCGTCACCGGTGATGCGCTCGACGGCGGCGTGGGGCCGCAGGACGACCCCATGGTCCCGGTGCAGGGCGGCGAAGACCTCGGCCGCCTCCCGGCCGAGCACCTTCAGCAACGGCAGCTCGGAGTGCTCCAGGACGGTCACCAACGCCCCGGCCGTCCGGGCTGCCGCAGCGGTCTCCAGACCGATCCAGCCGCCCCCGACGACCACGATCCGGGCGCCGGGAGTAAAAGCGGCCTTGAGCCGCTCGCTGTCCCCAACGCGGCGCAGATACAGCACGTTGTCCAGGTCCGCGCCAGGAACAGTCAGTCGGCGGGGGGACGATCCGGTCGCCAGGAGCAGCTTGGTGTAGGACATCCGGCGCCCGCCGGTGATCTCGACCTGGCGGGCGTGTGCGTCGACGGCCGTGACGCGCGTTCCGGTCATGAGGTCGACGTCGTGTTCGCGGTACCAGTTCTCGGAATGCACGAAGATGGACTCGCGGTCCTCCTTGCCGAGCAGGTACCCCTTGGACAGCGGCGGTCGGATGTAGGGGCGCTCCGCCTCGTCACCGACGACGACGAGCGGGCCGTCGTAGCCCTGTTGCCGGAGTTCCTCGGCGGCCTTGCCTGCGGCGAGGCCGCCGCCGACGATCACGAACCCGTTTTCTCGCGACATGATGTTCCCGTCTCTGCGCGCACCGGACACTGGTGTGCCCTGGTGCGGAGAGACCGTGACAACCCGCAGGTTGTGACACCGGCCCGCCCCGTGGAGGGAACGTGCGGGGCTGCGAAGGCAGGGCGGGGAGTGCGACGAGGGCGCGAAGGGCGTCCGTGGCCGAGGCGGCCCGCAGATCCGCGCCTCTCGTCGCTTGGCCGTGCGGGCTAGCGTCCGGTGGCCTGCGCCCAGTGCGCCGTGAGGGCGGCGGCCACCTCCGCGGGCCGCTCCAGCACTGTCCAGTGGTTGCAGTCGAGATGGAGGACGCGAGTGGCGCGCAGGGCGGCGCCGAGTTCGTCGCCGAACTCGATCTGGCAGGCCGGGTCGCGCTCACCCCAGAACACCAGTGCGGGTGCGGTGACGTCAGACAGGGCCGGCTCCCACTCCGTCCCCATGGTCACGGCGGACCGGTACAGCCGCAGGATGCTGTCCTTCATCGTGTCGTCCAGGTGCCGGACCATCTCCGCCACCGGTACGGCGGGCGCGTCAAAGCCGTTCACCAGCTCCTTCGCGAAGGACTCAGGGTGCAGCTCGGCCATGAACCGCTCGCCGGCGACGGGGTCCTGCCAGGTCTCGGCCAGCGGGTGCCAGACGTAGCGGGAACTGACGGGTCCGTTGCCGCCGGCCCAGGTTCGTACCAGGTCGGGGCGGAGGGAGGCGACGCGGGCGGTGAGGATGCAGCCCCAGTCGTGACCGACCAGGTCCACGGGCTCGCCGACCCGCTCCAGGCGTTCGACGAGCCAGTCCACGTACTCCTCCTTGCTGGAGCCGAAGCCGGTGGGGCGTGGGGTGCCGAATCCGGGCAGGTCCCAGGCCTCGACGTCGGAGCGGGTCAGGTGTCTGCGAACGCCGTCCCACACGCGGTGGGTGTCGGGAACGCCGTGGATGAGGATGGCGGGCATGGGCGGTACATCCCTTGAGGTAGGGGCCGCGGCGGGGATCCGGGGAGGCTGTGCGGCCGCGGCGGGCCGGAACGACGAGCATCATGTGCTGCGCCGGATGCATCTAACATAGTGGCACACAGTGTCACTGGTGTTCGCCGTGAGACCGGGGGAGGACAGCCAGCAGGGGGAGATCCCACGCCAGGGGCCCGTGCTGTCGCTCCAGGGCCCGTATTTCCGTCACAGGTGAGGCGCCGGACCTAGTGAGTGGGATACGCACGTGCCCTCGTCCCGTCCGCCTGCCCATTCGACGATCGCGCACCGCCGCGCACGCGCGAGAACGGCGGCCGTGTCAGCCTGCTGATGCGTATCGTCCACCCGCTGCCCACCCAGACACTCGGGCGGCACGAGGACGGCTTGCCTACGGTGCCGAGGTTTTCTGGATGTGGCCGGTTTCCCAAGACGACATCGTCGCGGAGCTGGCCGGGCACGGCTTCGCCCCGGTGCCCGACGCGGGCAGTCCCGCGGTGCTGACCGTACAGCGCGCCTGGCAGCGACCCGTTGACGCGTCGGCACCCTCTGACATGCCAAACGCCGTTCCGGCGGCGGGCTCGGTGTCACAGGCGCGGGTCCTCACCTGTCTGTCCTTCTGCGGACCTCGCCCGGCCTTCCCCGGCCGTGGTCCGCTCCACCACCCGGCAGGCACACGGCGACGGCTCGCAGCGACTGATCGTCGTGACCAGCGACCGCAAGGATCCCCCTATGTCGACCGTCGTCCCGTACGCAGCGCTGACCGGTGTCTACACCATCGACCCGGCGCGCAGCACCATCGGCTTCTCCGTCCGGCACGCCATGATCGCGAACGTGCACGGGCGGTTCGGCGTGTTCGAGGGGCTGGTCCAGCTGGACGGGTACCAACCCAGCCGCTCCGAGGCCTACTTGAGCGTCCAGACCGGCAGTATCGACACCAGCAGCCCTGACCGGGACACCCGTCTCGCGGGTGCTGACTTCCTCGACGCCGCCACCTATCCGCTGATGGTCTTCCGCTCCGCGGGCCTCGCCGATCGCGGAGACGGCCAGTTCCGTCTGACGGGACACCTCAGGATCAAAGACGTCGAACTCCCTCTCCACATCCACCTCGCCTTCGACGGGGCCACGCAGGACGAGAGCGGAGACCACCGAGTCGGCTTCTCCGGCACCGCCCTGGTGCGCCGCTCCGACTGGGGGCTCGGCTGGAACACGCCCGCCGAAACCGGCGGTGTCCTCATCAGCGACAAGGTCAGGCTCAGCTTCGACATCTCTGCTGTCCGTCTCTCCCGCGCGGATGCCGCATGACCGGCCTCGCGCCACAACACCGACCGCCCCGCGCGGTCCACGCCGGCAGCGATGCCGGTGCCCACAGGTCGGTCCGCAACCGCGGCCGGATCGTACGTACGAAATGCAGGTGAGCCCCCCATGAATCATCAAGACACCACCGGCCAGGCCCGGTTCCGCTCGATCACGACGATCGAGGACCTGCGCGAGCACCTGCAGTGGGCCATCGAGCTGGAGCACGCCACGCTGCCGCCCTACCTCACAGCCCTCTATTCGCTCGACCCCGAACGGAACGCCCACGCCGTCGAAGTGGTCAGCAGCGTGTTCGTCGAGGAGATGATCCACCTCGCGCTGGTGGCGAACCTCCTGAACGCGGTCGGCGGGCAACCTCGCGTCGACACCCCGCGGATACTGTCACCGCATCCGCGGCCCATGCCGCACGCGGACCCCTCCATGCAGCTGTCCCTGCTGCCGTTCGGAGAGGAGGCGGTCGCGATGTTCCTCCGCCTCGAACAGCCGGCCCACCCGGGCGACCCGGCGGAGGGCGACGCCTACATGACGATCGGTCAGTTCTACGACGCGGTCGAGAAGGGTCTGCGGCACCTGTGCGCCGAGCTCGGCGAGGAACAGGTCTTCACCGGTGATCCCGCTCGTCAGGTGGCCGCGGGACCCTTCGGGCACACCGGCGGGCGGCTGAGCCCGGTCACCGATCTCGCCTCGGCGCTCGCCGCCTTGGAGGAGATCGTGGAGCAGGGTGAGGGCGCGGCGCGTGTCGACGTGTGGGACGGGGACATGGACATGTTCCACCCGCAGAGCAAGGCCGTCTCGCATTATTACCGCTTCCAGGAGCTCGCACAGGGCCGGCGCTACCAGCCGGGGGATACACCAGAGACGGGGCCCACGGGGGAGACGCTCACCGTGGACCCCGCCGGGGTGCGCCCGATGCGGCCCAACCCGCGGCTGGAGGACCATCCGGAGGGCAGTGCGATCCGCACGGCGCAGGAGGCGTTCAACATCGCGTACGGCAAGCTGCTGCAGCTTCTGGAGCAGGCGTTCAACGGCAATCCCGCGATGCTCGGGGTGTCGGTGGGCACGATGTACGCGCTCAAGGGGCAGGCACAGAGCCTGATGGCGATGCCCGACGGCGAGGGCCTGACCGCGGGGCCGACCTTCGACTACGTCGCTCCCGAAGATCGCGGCTGAACCGTGCACACATGCTGGCCCCCTGGACCGATGGTGCAGGGGGCCACGAACGTGAATGCGGCTTGGGGGATGCAGCATGCCTGCGCCCCCAAGCCGCGTTGCCCATGGGTCAGCGAACGGTCCGAGCTGCTGCCTCGATCACCCCGGCGACGTCGGCGGGTGGGAGACACTCACGGCGTGCGATGCCCGTACGCGCGTGATGTGGGCGTGCGCGCGCTGTGCCATGAAGACTTGGGTCTGCGCCGGGATGTTGCGGTCCTGGGTGGCGACCACGGCCCAGGAGGGGATGTCCTTCCAGCCGGGCTCGGAGGCGTCGTCCGCCAGCGCGGCATTGGTGATCGGGCGCTGCGTGACGGCCATCAGGTCCGTGGTGTTGCGGGGGACATCAGCGGCGAACTGCTGCTGGAATTTGCTCGGGTCGATCGTCAGGTCCGCGTCGTGGGAGCCGTCCGGCAGGGTGACGGGCACCGAGCGAAGAGCGTCACCGAGGGTGCTGCCGGGGAACTTGCCCGCCAACTCGGCAGCGCTCTCTCCCTTTTCGGGGAGGAAGGCGGCGACGAACACCAGGGCCTTGACGTTGGCGGCGTCGTGGGCGGCGTCGCTGATCACCGAGCCGCCGTAGGAGTGTCCGGCCAGGACCACCGGGCCGTCGATGCCGGCCAGGACCTCCTTGAGGTAGGCGGCGTCGTTGTCCAGCCCACGCAGCGGGTTGGCCGCGGCGACGACGGGGTAGCCCTCGTGCCGCAGCTTCCTGATGACGCCGTTCCAGCTGGTGGAATCGGCGAACGCGCCGTGTACGAGCACGACCGTGGGCTTCTTCTCGCCGTCCGTCGCGGACGTGCTCCTGTCGGCGTGGGCGGGGACGACGGCCGTGGCGATGAGGGCGGTGGCGACGGAGGCGGTGGCCAGCAGGGAGAGGGGGGTGCGGACCCGCTGGTAGGTGGAACTGCGGTTCATGGGAGGCCCTTTCGGGAAACGGTGTGTTGTCACCTTCAAGGACCGTGCGTGTGTCGCGAGTGTGACACTTTATATCTCTAGGTCTTTATTGCTCGTGAAGTGATGTTCGCCAGTAATTTCCCGGTACTGCTGGACGGTGGGCTTGAGGATCTGTGTTCCCTCGCCGTAGAAACCGCGACTGAGTCGCGCCCGCAGTCGGCGCGCCCTTCCGTTCGCGTGGCCGTCTTTGTCGCGTTGTCCGGGATCGAGGGGCCTGTACTGCTCGTGCATCGTGAGGGCATGGCGTTCGTAGGGGTCGAGGGGTTGGTGCACCTCGATGTACCCGCCGTGCGGCAGGCGCTTGATGACGCCGGTCTCGCGGCCGTACAGGACCTTGTCCCGATCACGGCGTTGCAGGCCCAGGGCGATGCGCTGGGTGACGAGGAACAGGGCGACCGGTACGGCGAACAGGGCGATGCGCACCGTCCAGGTGACCGTGTTGACAGACATGTGGAAGGTCACGGCGATGATGTCGTTCGCGGCGCCGAGCAGAGCCACCAGGTAGACGCCGAGCCATGCCACGCCGAACGCCGTGCGCACGGGCCGGTTGCGTGGCCGTTCCAGCAGGTGGTGTTCGCGGTCGTCGTCGGTGACCCAGCCCTCGATGAACGGGTAGGCGCCCATGACGAGGAAGAAGCCGAGGCCGGCTAGGAGAGGGATGAGATTGTCCAGGGCCAGGGTGTGGCCCCAGAAGTTCACCTCCCACCCGGGCATGACACGCAGCAGCCCGTCGGCGATGCCCATGTACCAGTCGGGCTGGGAACCCGCGGAGACCTGATCGGCGCGATAGGGGCCGAACTCCCAGACGGGGTTGATCTGGGCGATCGCCGCGATGGTGAAGATGACCCCGGCGACCAGGCAGAAATAGCCGCCCGCCTTGACGACATACACCTGCATCGGCAGGCCGACGACGTTTCGCTCCGTACGGCCGGGCCCCGGGTACTGGGTGTGCCGGTGGCGGTGCCCGAGGAAGCCGTGGAAGGCGACGAGCGCCAGCATCAGGGCCGGAATGATCAGGACGTGGATCAGGTGGAAGCGGGGCACCAGGTCGTGCCCGGGGAACTCGCCGCCGAACAGGAACATCGACAGGTAGGTGCCGACGATCGGTACCGACAGCAGTGTCCCGTTCACCACGGCGAGCCCGGTCCCCGACAGGAGGTCGCCGGGGAGGTCGTAGCCGGTCAGACCACCGAACATGCCGAGGACGAGCAGGGCGAAACCGGTCACCCAGTTCAGCTCGCGCGGCTTGCGGAAGGCGCCGGTGAAGAACACGCGCATCAGATGGGCCAGCAGGGCGGCGACGAAGATCAGCGCCGCCCAGTGGTGGGCCTGGCGGATGAGCAGGCCGCCGCGTACGTCGAAAGAGATGTGCATCGTCGAGTCGAACGCCTCGGACACCAACTGGCCGCGCAGGGGAGCGTAACTGCCGTTGTAGACGACCTCGTTCGACGACGGGTGGAAGTAGAACGTCAGATACACACCGGTGATGAGCAGCACGACGAAGCTGTAGAGACAGATCTCGCCCAGCAGGAACGACCAGTGCTCCGGACGGGCCCTCCGTGTGCCGGTCGTGGTGGCGGGCCCCGTACCCATCCGCGTTCTCGCCCACTGGGCGAGTCTGTCACCGCTACGGCTGCCCGCCGTGGTGACCGGTTCGATTGAATCGCTCATGTCATTCCCACCATCAACACATCACCGGAAGCGCCTTGCGGCCGGGTCTGCGCAACGAAACGGTGCATGGCGGCGAGCTGCCGCGTCGGGTTTCGTTGCCCTCATCGGAAAGGACCGAGAAAGTGGTGAAAATGTGACATGACATCGTAAGACACGATCACGACGAGATGTCTTGATCAAGACGCTCTCGCGCCGACCCCCTCGACGTTCTTGCGCGCCGAGCGCCGTCGTGTCGCGCGGCGCTCGCTCTCCGTCGTGCCACCCCAGATGCCCTCGACCTGCCCGACGTCCAGCGCCCACTGCAGACAGCGCTCCCGCACGGGGCACCGGGCGCACACGGCCTTCGCCTCGTCGATCTGGACCAGCGTCAGACCCGCGGTGCCGATGGGGAAGAACAGATCGGGGTCGACATCCCGGCAAGCCGCTCTCTCGCGCCAACTCATGGCAGCGCCTCCTTATTCGTCGCGGATGCCTCTCATGCAACTGACCGTCCGGAGGGAGGCCCTGTGACATTCCATGGCGGAGAGCAACGATGTGAAAAATACAGTGTGACAACAGGCACAATGTCTTGAGTGGGGCTCCGGGGACGCCGCACCATCTGGGAGTTGTGAACGCCACACAGGGCCCGAGGCCCCTTCCCAGTCCAGCCGTCGATCCCCGGGACCCCCTCTCCCCGGGCACCCACACCCTCGTCGTCCGGCACGGTACGGCCGCCGTCGACCAGCGCTACCACGTCGCCGGAACCGGCCCGGTGTGCGTCGCCCACTCCGGAGGGCCGGGCATCGGCTGGGAGTACCTGCGCATGCCCGAGCTGGAGCACAGCATGACCGTCGTCTACCTCGAGCCGGTCGGCACGGGCGACTCGGGCCGGCTGTCCGACCCGCGCGACTACACCCTCGCCACCTACACCCACTTCCTGCACGCGGTGATCGAGCACCTGGGCGTCGCCGAGGTGGCTCTGCTGGGCCACTCCCACGGCGGATTCGTCGCCCAGCGCTACGCCCTCGACCACCCCGAGCGCCTGGCGTCCCTCGTCCTGTACGACACCTCACCCATGACGGGAGAGGAGTTCTGGGCGGCCGCCGTGGCCAACATGACCGGCTTCGTCCAGCGGCACGCCGACGAGCGGCCGGAAGTAGCCACCTACATCGTGGGTCTCACCACGCGACTCGACCGGTCCGACGACGCCGGCGCGACGAAGATGCTGCGCACCATCTCCCCGGCCTACTTCCACGACTACTGGGGCCGCGAGGAGGAGTTCGCGGCCGGGCGGGCGTCCCTGCGTATGTTCGCGGCACCGGCCTGGGGCGCGGAGCCTCCGTTCGACGTCCGCGGGGAGCTGTCCCGGCTCGCCGTCCCGACGCTGGTCCTGGTCGGCGACGACGACTTCATCTGCGGGCCGCGCTGGGCACACATGCTGCACCGGCTCCTTCCCGACGCCCGGCTGGTGATCCTGGAGAAGACGGGCCATCTCGGGCACATCGAGCGTCCCGAGATGTTCACGGCGGCCGTACGCGACTTCCTCAGCGAATGACCGTACGGGCTTCGCCGTCGCCGGTGAGGAACTGCCGCAGGAGCGGATCCGTGTCCTGTGAGCCGAGATCGCGGACCGCGTCCCGGACGGCCTGTTCGTAGCGGGACGAGGTGCGGCGCAGTGCGGCGTGTCCCGCCGGGGCCAGCAGTATCTGCACGCCGCGCCGGTCGTGGTCGACGGCGCTGGAGATGATCAGGCCCTGTCGGCGCAGGCGTGCCATCAGCCTGCTTGTGGCGGACTGACTCAGGCCGAGCCTGGTGGCCACGTCCCCGAGCCGCAAGGGTTCGGCGTCCGCGGCGGAGTGGCCGCCCATGTGGCGCAGGGCCTGTACTTCGCTCACCCCGAACCCGGTCTCCTCGCGCAGCCGCCGTTCCACCGTCGCCTGGACGCGGCGGTGGAGGCGGTCGAGGGCGTCCCATCGGTCGGTCGCGCAGGACTGCGTGCGGTCGTCGGCGGAGCCGGGGCGTCCTTCGCACACCACGTCCCCGTGCGCCGTGCCGGTCATGCGGTGGCCCGGTGGGACGGCGCACCGTCGCGTGCGGCCGTTCCCTCGCCGGAGTACGGCGTGTCCTGGCCGGTCAGCACGTGCTCCAGATGGCCGAGGTCTCCGGTGCGGGCGGCGGTGAAGATCGCCTGGACGAGCCGTCGATGGGTGGCCGCGTCCACGTGCTGCCGGTGCCGCCGGTTGTTCAGTCGGTCCTGGGCGCGGGAGACCTGCTGCCGTGCGTTCCCCACGGACAGGTGGAGCAGGTCGCCGATCTGGGTGTACGAGTAGCCGAACGCCTCGCGCAGCACGTACGCCGCGCGCTGGTTGGGGGTCAGGGTCTGCAGAAGCAGCAGAACGGCATGCTCCACCGAGTCCTGGCGTTCTGCGAGGGCCTCCGGTGTCGTCCCGGTGTCCGTGGACTCCGGCAGCCAGGGGGTGGCACTGGACTCGCGGCGCCTGCGCGCCGACTGCAGCACGTTGATGGCGAGCCGGACAGTCGTGGTGCGGAGCAGCGCACCGGGGTCGGCGACGACGGTGCGATCCGTGCCTTGCCACCGCAGCCACGCCTCCTGGATGACGTCCTCGGCTTCGCCGGGATCTCGGAGAATCCGATTGGCGATCTTGAGCAGTCCTGGCCGGATGCGGCCGAACACGGAGGCCGCGTCGTTGAGTTCGACGGGCGCGGCAGTGATGGACATCATCACCGGCTGGGGACTCTGCCGGATTGCGATCACAGATGTGTCCACGATCGGCTCCTCTGCTGGTTGGGGATCGGCGGCTTCCCTCACCGCCGACACCAACTTCGCGCCGACACGGGCACTGCCGCGCCCCTGATAGACCGTGGGGCACCCCGTGGTCGTACCGTGGCCACCACGTGGCCAGGGCCGCCAACCCCCTGGCCCACGGGCCCTCGGAGGGGCCTGTCATGCCCGGTCGCGCAGGCGCCTGGGGCCCGTCACCCCTGGTTCCGGGCGGCCCTGGGGGCCGTCGCCCCCTTGGGCCGTCACCCCGTGACCCCCCACGCCTCGGGTCTCTGGCCGGGTCCGGACCTCGACAGGGCCGGCCATGCGTGGTCCGGGGCCGCGGGCAGCGGCCAGGGGGCCGGGGCGCACGGCGTGGCGGGGATGCCGTCGGTGCGGCCCGCGCGGGCTCCCGACGGGGCGCGGCGCAGCACGCGGATCGCCCGGCGTAACGATTCGCCGGGGGTCAGGCGGGAGTCGCTGCACCGCCCGGCAGCACGGCGGTCAGCTGTTTGCGGGACCGGATCCCGAGCTTCGTGAACACCTTCCGCAGGTGCCACTCGATGGTGTGCGGGCTGAGGAACAGCTGCGCGCCGATCTCGAGGTTGGTCAGCCCTTCGCCGGCCAGCCGGGCGATCTGGGCCTCCTGGGGCGTGAGCGCCTCGTCGTGGCCGGTGGCGCGCCTGCGCACCGTCTCCCCGGCGGCCTCCAGCTCCCGGCGGGCGCGCTCGGCGAAGGCCTCCGCGCCCGCCCGGTCGAGGATCTCGTGGGCGCGGGCCAACTGGTCCCGGGCCTCGGCGCGGTGGTTCTCGCGGCTGAGCCACTCGCCGTACAGCAGCCGTGTGCGGGCGAGCGCCGTCCGCACCGGGGTGCTCTCCAGGCGGGCGATCGCCTCCCGGTACAGGGCGTCGGCCGTGCCCCCCTCACTGATCAGGGCACGGGCTGCCGCGGAGGTGCCCGTCGCCCAGGCCGTGCCGCTGGCCTCGCAGATGGCCGTGAGGCGGTCGGCGGCCTCGACGGCGAGGTCCCGCTGCCCGCTGCGGGCCGCCGCCTCCACCAGCTCGGGCAGGGAGGACAGGGCCAGCCCCAGCTCCTGCGGGTACTCGCAGCCCTTGGCGGCGGCGGCGCAGGCCTCCTCGTACCGCCCGAGGCCGTTGTACAGCACGGCCAGCGCCCACTGGGGAGCCGTGAGCGTCTTTCCCTCACCGCTGAGGGTCCGGTCACCGGTGATCGTCGCGATCGCCCGCAGGGTCTCGGTCTCGCGGCCGCGCCAGGGTTCGATCACCAACGCCCCGTAGTGTGCGAGGAAGTGGCTGCCGGTGGCCTCGCCGATCGTTACCGCCTCCGCGGCGAGCGAGTCAGCATCGTCCAGATCACCGGCGAAGACCCGGTTCGCCAGCCGCAGCAGGAGCGCCGAGGGCAGCACGGACAGCGTTCCGGTCTCCCGGGCCAGACGGACAAGCTTGGCCGACAGACCGCTCCAGCTGTCGAAATCCCACACGTTGTGGGCCATGCGGCAGGCGAACGGGAGCCAGCCCAGCGACTGCTCCGCGGTGAATCCGCCGCACCGCAGCGTGCTCAGCGCATTGCGCAGAATCGGGGCGCCCGCCGCGTAGCCGTCCGTGGTGGCCACGGCCAGGCCGTCCAGGAAGAGGTCGGTGGGGCCCGGGTGAGCCGCCGGAGGCGCGGTGCGTGCGGCCCGGGCAACCTCCTCGAGGCCGGGGCCGCTGGACACGCGGCCCGCGGTGAGGGCCGCGTAGAACGCGTCCCGGTAGGTCTCCCGGGCGATGTCGGAGTCGAGCGGCTCGAACTCCCGGGCCGCCGTGAGCAGCAGCGGCACCGTGGCACCGGCACTGCGCGATCCGAAGGTGATCTGCCCGCGCAGCAGGCTGGCCTGGGCGTGCTGCAGAGGGTCGAGCGCGCCCATCTCGGCCACGTTGAGCAGCTCCAGCGCGGCGTCGAACGCTCCGGCGAGATACTTGGCCCGCGCCGCTGCCAGCGCTCTGCTGCGGCGGCGGGCGGGCTCGGGCGTCAGCTCGGCCGCTCGTTCGAGGAAGGCCGCCGACGCGCGATGCCGCCACGCGCCTGCGCGCGTTCGGCCGAGCGGGCCAGTTCTTCCGCCACGGCCTCGTCGGGCTCCGCCGTGGCGCGGGCCAGGTGCCAGGCGCGGCGGTCGGGATCGGACCGTGCGTCCGTGGCCTCGGCCAGTGCCCTGTGCGCCTCCCGGCGCTCGGCCGGTCCTGCCGCGCGGTAGACGGCCGAGCGCACCAACGGGTGCCGGAACTGGACTCGCGTGCGCACTTCCAGCAGGTGCGCGGCCACCGCGGGGAGGCCTCGCTCATGGACACGCCAAGAATGTCGGCGGCGCGGCGCAGCAACGAGACATCGCCGACGGGCTCGGCCGCCGCGAGCAGCAGCAGCCGCCGTGTCTGCGGGGGGAGTTCCTCGACACGCAGGCTGAAGTTGTGCTCGAGCCTGCCGACGACCGGCCCCATCGACGGTGAGGCGTAGCCGCCCGCCAGTTCGGCCGCGGAGGTGCTGCGGGGCAGCTCCAGCAAGGCCAGTGGATTGCCGCGCGCCTCGGCGAGAATCCTGCTGCGGACCGGCTCGTCGAACCGGCCGGGAAGCACCGAGGCCAGCATGGCGCGGGCCTCGGGCTCGCTCAGCCCGCCGAGAGTGAGTTCGGGCAGCCCCTGCAGGGCGCGTTCGCCGTCCGCCTCGCGGACGGCGAAGATCAGTCCCACGCGCTCCGCCATCAGGCGCCTGGCGACGAACCCGACGATCTGGGCCGAGACGCCGTCGAGCCACTGCACGTCGTCGATGAGACAGATCAGTGGCGTCTGCTCAGCTACATCGGCGAGCAGGCTGAGGACCGCCAGACCCACGAGGAACCGGTCCGGGGGAATGCCCGCGCTCAGCCCGAAGGCGGTCTCCAGGGCCGTCCGCTGCGGATCGGGGAGGTGCCCGAGACGATCGAGGAAGGGCGCGCACAGCTGGTGCAGACCGCCGAAGGCCAGCTCCATCTCGCCTCGACTCCCGCCGCGCGCACCACGGTGCAGTCCTCGGCGGTCTCGGCCACGTAGTCCAGCAGGGCGGACTTGCCGATACCGGCCTCGCCGCGCAGTACAAGGACCGCGCTGTGGCCGTCGCGCACCTTGGCCACCTGCCGGTCCAGCACCGTCCGCTCACTCTGCCGCCCGTGCAGGAAGCCCGGATTCTTGCCTTTCATGAACACCCCCGGCTGCGAGCGTATAGATCTGGTCTTCGGCCGCACAACTCATCTGCGGCGCTGGTCAGGTCGTCGGTGAGGCTCAGGGCAGTGGTGTCCCGCGGGGCCTTGGCCGAGCTGCAGCGGGGCCGGCCGGCGTGCGCTGCCGGACCTTCGGACAGGCGTCCGGCCTATCCACCGACACCGCAGTCGCGTCAGCGACTGTCCTCGAACGCCGCGGCCTCGACGATCTTCTTTACGGTGGTGAGGTAGCGGGCCGCGTCCGCGCCGTCCACCAGCCGGTGGTCGTACGAGAGCGAGAGGTGGACCAGTTCGCGGACACCGATGAACTCCTCGTCGCCGTCCTGCACGACCGCCGGCCGTCTGACCGCGGCTCCCACGCCCAGGATCGCCGCCTGGTGCGGCGGGACGATGAGGGTGTCGAAGAGGGCGCCGCGTGCTCCGGTGTCGCTGACCGTGAAGGTGGCTCCGGCCACGTCCGCGGGCGTGAGCCGGCCGGCGAGGGCGTGAGAGGCGAGGGCGTGGACGGCACGGGCGATGCCGCTGACGGTGAGATCACCCGCGCCTCGCACCACCGGGGTCACCGGCCCCTGGTCGGTGTCGACCGTGATGCCGACGTTCTCGGTGTCGTAGTACGTGATCGAGGCGCCGCCCGTGTCGAGCCTGACGTTGATGACGGGGTGCGCCTTGAGCGCCTGGGCGGCGGCCAGGACGAAGAACGGCATCGGTGTCAGGGCGAAGCCCTCGCGGGCCAGGAAGCCGTCCGCTGTTTGCCGCCACAGCCGCAGCAGGCCGGTGGCGTCGGCCTCGATGGTGGAGGTCAGCTGTGCCTGCTCCAGCAGCGCCTGCTTGAGGCTGTCGCCGACGGCCTTGCGCAGGCGGGGGACGGCGGTGGTGTGCCCGCGCAGGGCTGCGCTCGGCGGAGCCGTTGCCGCCGCCGGGATCGGGTGCGGAGCCGCAGCGGCTGCGGGCGCGGATGCAGGCATCGCGACGGGCGTGGACACGGCGGGGGGTGCGGGTTGCGGCGTCGGCGCCGGTGCGAGCTGTGGAGCCGGTGGGCGCCGCTCGGGCGACGTGGCGGGCGGCTGCGCGAGCGGCGCAGGTGCGGGTGCTGGTTGCGGCGGGGTCGGGGCGGCGGTGGTCGCGGCCGCTGCTGCGGTTCGGCGCGGCGGGCGATGACGGCGAGCTCGGCACCACCTCGACCGTCTCATCCTCGCCGACGACGATGGTCAGCAAGACGCCTGTGGCAGGCGCGGGGATCTCGGTGTCCACCTTGTCGGTGGACACCTCCAGCAGCGGTTCGTCCTCCTGAACGGGCTCGCCGGGCTGCTTCAGCCAGCGGGTCACGGTGCCCTCGGTGACGGACTCGCCGAGCGCGGGAAGGGTCACGGAGATCGTCATGGCGGCGTATGGCTCCTTCAGGTGTCCAGGCCGTAGTGCTTGCGGGCGCGGTCGACGGTGTCGAGGTCCACTTGTCCGGCCCGAGCCAGCCGGTCCAGGGCCGTCACGGTGATCGATTCGGCGTCCACGCGGAAGTAGCGCCGTACGTCCTCGCGGGTGTCGGACAGGCCGAATCCGTCCGTGCCCAGTGAGTAGTAGTCCTGCTCGATCCACTGGCCGATCTGGTCGGGGACCTGGCGCATCCAGTCGCTGACGGCCAGGACCGGACCCGGCGCACCTGTGAGCGACTCGGTCACGAAGGGCACGCGGGTCTCACCGCGCGTGCGGGCGGTGTCAGCGTCCATCGCGTTCCGGCGCAGCTCCGTCCAGGACGTCACCGACCAGACATCGGCGCGCACGTTCCAGTCGGCGGCGAGCAGTTCCTGCGCGCGCAGTGCCCAGTGGACGGCGGTGCCGGAGGCCAGGAGCTGCACCCGAGGGCCGGACACGGCGCGGTCGCCGGGCCGGAACGGGTACATGCCGCGGACGATGCCCTCCTCGATGCCGGGCCACGCAGGAATGGGCGGCTGCGGCTTCGGCTCGTTGTAGACCGTGAGGTAGTAGAAGACGTTATCGGGCCGCTCCCCGAACATCCGGCGCAGGCCGTCGCGGACGATGACCGCGATCTCGAAGGCGAAGGCCGGGTCGTAGCTGACGGCCGCCGGGTTGGTGGCGGCCAGGAGGTGCGAGTGGCCGTCGCCGTGTTGGAGACCTTCGCCGGTCATGGTGGTGCGTCCGGCGGTGCCGCCGACGACGAATCCGCGGCCCATCTGGTCGGCGAGGGCCCAGAACTGGTCGCCGGTGCGCTGGAAGCCGAACATCGCGTAGAAGATGTAGAACGGGATCATCGGCTCGCCGTGGGTGGCGTACGAGGTCGCGGCGGCGGTGAATTCAGCCATGGAACCGGCTTCGGTGATGCCCTCGATGAGGAGCTGCCCGGTCTCGCTCTCCCTGTAGTGCAGCAGCTGGTCGGCGTCGACGGGGTCGTAGGTCTGGCCCTGCGGCGAGTAGATGCCGGCCGTGGGGAACATCGACTCCATGCCGAAGGTACGGGCCTCGTCGGGGATGATCGGCACCCAGCGGGCGCCGGTACGGCCGTCCCGCATCAGGTCCTTCACCAGGCGGACCAACGCCATGGTGGTGGCGACCTCCTGATGGCCGAAGCCCTTGAGGAGCGCCTCGAACGGCTGCGCGGCGGGCTCCGGCAGCGGCTTGGGGATCACGCGGCGCGCGGGGACGGGGCCGCCCAGTGCGGCGCGCCGCTCGTGCAGGTACCGCACCTCGGGCGAGTTCTCCCCGGGGTGCCAGAAGGGAACGACGTCACCGGCGAGGGCGCTGTCGGGGATGGGCAGGTCCAGCACTTCGCGCAGCTCGCGGAACTGCGCCATGGTCAGTTTCTTCATCTGGTGGTTGGCGTTTCGGGATTCGAACGCGACCCGAGGGTGTGCCCCTTGACCGTCTGGGCGAGGATCACCGACGGTGCTCCCCGGTGTTCGACGGCGGCCCGGTAGGCGGCGTACACCTTCAACGGCTCATGCCCACCGCGGGAGTTCTCGAAGAGTTCCACCACCTGGGCGTCGCTCAGGGTGGCGGAGAGGGTGGACAGGGCGTCCCCGACGAAGAAGTTCTTGCGGATGTAGGCGGCGTCCCGCGCGGCGAAGGTCTGCATCTGGGCGTCGGGCTCCTCGCTGAGGCGGCGTACCAGGTCACCGGTCGTGTCCTGGGCCAGCAGCGGGTCCCAGGCCTCGCCCCACAGGGTCTTGACGACGTTCCAGCCCGCCCCGCGGAACCGGGTCTCCAGCTCCTGCACGATCTTGGAGTTGGATCGCACAGGTCCGTCGAGGCGCTGCAGGTTGCAGTTGATCACGAAGGTGAGGTTGTCCAGACCCTCACGGGAGGCCAGCGTCAGGGCTGCCGTGGCTTCGGGCTCGTCCGTCTCCCCGTCGCCGAGGAACGCCCACACTCGGGAGGCGGAGGTGTCCTTGATGCCGCGGGCCTGCAGATAGCGGTTGAAGCGTGCCTGGTAGACCGCGCCAAGAGGGCCGAGGCCCATGGACACGGTCGGGAACTCCCACAGCCACGGCAGCCGCCTGGGGTGCGGATAGGACGGGAGGCCGTGACCGCCGGCCTCGCGCCGGAAGCCGTCCAACTGCTGCTCGCTCAGGCGGCCTTCGAGGAACGCCCGGGCATAGATGCCCGGTGAGGCGTGCCCTTGGAGGAACAACTGGTCGCCCGAGCCGTCCTGTTCCTTGCCACGGAAAAAGTGGTTGAAGCCGATCTCGTACAGCCAGGCCGCCGACGCGTAGGTGGAGATGTGTCCGCCCAGGCCGAGCCGGGAGCCGCGGGTCACCATGGCCGCGGCGTTCCACCGGTTCAGGGCGGTGATCCTGGTTTCCATGGCGATGTCGCCGTCGAACATCGGCTGGGCGGCGGCCGGGATGGTGTTGACGTAGTCCGTGGTGAGCAGCCCCGGCACCCGCAGGCCGGCGCGGGCCGCGTACTCGTGCACGCGCCGGATCAGGTACACCGCCCGATCAGGTCCGGCGTTGCGTATGACGGCGTCGAGGGAGGCCTGCCACTCCGCGGTCTCCTCGCGGTCGCGGTCGGGAAGCTGGTCGAGCTCACTGCTCGGCGGGGACGCGGTGGGCCGGGACGAGTCACTCATGGGCGGCTTTCCTCAAGACGTAGGGCGGGGGAGACGGGCGAGGGTGCGGTGAGGGGTGCTGTGGGGCGTCGGTCGGTGCGGCGTAGGTGGATCAGCGGACTTCGAGGCATGGGCCAACGTGTGACGGCCGAGGTGGGAGTCCGGTCCGGGCAGCACCACGGGAGGGCGACGTCGCCGGCCGCGGCCGGCCGCAGCACCAGCGAGGCCACGTGCAGCCCGTCCTCGTGCACGCCCGCGCGGCGGCGCTCACCACAAACTCGAAGAACGGCGTGGTGCCCACCAGGGAGTACGGCAGTCCGGAACGGCGGACGAAGTCCTGCTGAGGGGCAGCAGCCGTGCCCCGTGGTTCCGCCGACGGGTAACCGCCCTCGAGCCGATCCGCTCCGTGGCGGCTGCAACGACGACTTTCATGCGGTCTCCTTTGCCGTGCGGGACGGCCTGGCATGACGGCCGGAGGTGCTGAGAGAGCGGTGGCGAGGTCGGATGCGCCCGCGCACCCTGCCCTATAGACCGGACGAAAGGTGTTGTTGTGACAAGCTGCCCGATACGCGTGACCTGGGCCGTCCCGACGGTGGATGCCCCGCGACCACGACCGCGGAGAGGACGCGGGCGCCGCGGGACACCGGAGGGGCGGGCCTAGTCCACGAAGTAGGAGTCGTGCCGGTCGAAGAACGCGGAGCGTTCCTCCTCCGAGGCATGCGCCAGTGTCGACACCTGCTCGAAGTACTCCTCGCGCGGCGCGCCCGGTGTGAACAGCAGGAGCATGTCCGCCGGCGCGTCGGAGTCGTTGCGGAAAGCGTGCAGCCCGCCTTGCGGCACGTGCACGAAGTCGCCCTTGCGGGCGTCCACCCACCGCACACCGTCGAAGATGCGCACGGTGCCGTCCAGGATGTAGAACGACTCCGAGATCCGCTTGTGGTAGTGCGTCTTCGGGCCGCCGGCCCGCGGCCTCATCTCGACGCGGTAGAGCCCGAACTCGCCGCGGGTGGTCGCAGTGGTGGCCAGGTAGTGGGTGGCGTCCTTGCCGGGCCCGCTCTCGCCGAGATCGGGCGGGGTGTCGGCAGGCCGGAACACGGCGCTGACCTCGCCGTCGTCTCCGAAGTACTTCTGTTCCGGGTAGGGGTACGACATGGTGTCTTCCTTTCCTGAGGCGGTCGGGTGGCTGTGCCCACCCGCACTCGATGTGACCGGTGGGCAGGACCCGATGTGACGTCGGCGTGGCGCCGGGCCGCGGTGCCACGTGGTCGGGTGTCAGCGGGTGAGGCAGTCGTGGCGGGGGTGCCCCCGGCGCAGGGCCCGTACGTCCCGAACCGCCGCGGCGAATGCCTCGGGGCGTTCCTGTGGAAGGTTGTGGCCGGCGTCCGCGACCTGCAGATGCAGGCGGGGGCCGGTGAAGTGGTGAGCGGTCGACGTCCCGTCGGTCGCCGGGAAGTTGCCGTCGGCGGTGCCGTCCAGGGTGACTGTGGGGACGGTGATCGGAGGAAGGCCTGCGAGACGGGCCTCCAGATCGGCGTACGCGTCCGCGCCGGGTGCCAGGCCGAGCCGGTGCCGGTAGGAGTGGATGACGACGTCGACGTAGTCCGGATTGGTGAAGGCCTCGGCGGCCCGCTCCAGTTCGGCTTCGCCGAAGGCCCACACGGGGGAGTTGCGTTTCCAGATGACTCGGGCGACGCCCCGTGGATCGGCTGCCAGTCCGGTGCGGCCGCGCTCGGTGAGGAAGTAGTAGAAGTACCAGAAACCCGCCTCCAGTTCGGGGGAGAGGGGGTTCATCGCGGCGTCGATGTCCTGGATCAGGTAGCCGTTGACGCAGACCAGGCCGAGGACCCGTTCGGGCCACAGCGCCGCGGCGACCGTCGCCGCGCGACCGCCCCAGTCGTAGCCGGCGAGGTAGGCCCGCTCGATGCCGAGGGCGTCCAGGAGCGCGATGACGTCAGTCCCCAGTGCCGCCTGCTGACCGGATCGGGGAAGAGAGTCGGACAGGAATCTGGTGGGGCCGTGCCCTCGCAGGTGGGGGACGATGACCCTGAATCCGTCTTCGGCCAGCAGCGGGGCCACGTCCACGTAACTGTGGATGTCGTAGGGGAAACCGTGCAGAAGGACGACGGTGTCGCCGTCGGGGGAGCCCGTCTCGTAGTAGGCGACTTCGAGCACGTCGGTCGTGACGCGTCGCAGTGGGGTGAGCAGGGGCAGGGCTGACATACGAATCCTCCGACGAAGGAGCGGTGGGGGAGAGGAGCCGCGGTTCCGGTCGGGTGCGGCTGGGGTACCGGGGTTCGGGGCCGGTCGCCTTAACGGGGCAGGTCGTAACCGGGTCCGGCCTGCGGCGAGAGTGTGAATAGTGTGCACGAAGGCCTTGGTTTGTTAGTGTCAAAGGTGTTGGCGCCATAATGGGTACGCGTGTGCATGGCGTGATCTCCTCGCCACGGGGGACTGTCTCCCCGCACAGACCGGCCTCCGCCATGTGCTGTGACAGCGAAACAAGCCCTGCTCAGCGCTGCGTGCAGGCATGGGCCGGACCGCGCAGTCCACGACGTCCCAGGCCGCCGGCGTACCGGGCGCACACCCCGCCCTTCTCCGGTCCGAACGGGCCCGGAGCATCCGACCGACTCAGGTGATGATCATGGAAACCGAAAGTGCTCTGCATCCCAGCTTCCTCGTGCCCGTCGGGCACGTGGAACCGGTGCCCCGCCGTATCAAGGGCGTGATCGGCGGTCGCACCGTCTTCGACACGCGGCGCGCCCTGTACGTCTGGGAGTGGCAGGCCTATCCGCAGTTCAGCATCCCGGTGCGGGACCTCGTCGACGGTGTCCTCGACGACGAAGGGGTCGCCGAGGAGCACGGCGCGGGCACGGCGCACCGGCACACTCTGTCCGTGGGCGGGGACTCGCGACCCGGTGCCGCCTGGGTGTGGGGGAAGGACGCCCCGGCCCCGCTCCAGGACACGGTGCGCTTCGAGTGGCCGGCCATCGACTACTGGTTCGAGGAGGACGAACCCGTCTTCGTCCACCCCAGGAGCCCGTACTCGCGTGTGGACGCCGTGCGTTCCTCCAGCAGTGTCCGCGTGGAACTGGAGGGCGTGGTCCTGGCGGAGGCGCCGGCGTGCGTCAAACTCTTCGAGACCGGCCTGCCGACGCGCTACTACCTCGACCGCGCGCACGTCGACTGGACCCGGCTGCGGCAGACCGACACGGTGACCCGATGCCCGTACAAGGGAACGACGAGCGGCTACTGGTCGTTCGACGGCCCCGCTGCCGCCCACAAGGACATCGCCTGGGCGTACGACTTCCCGACCATCCATGCCAACCGCATCGCGGGCCTGACGGCCTTCTACAACGAGCACGTCGACCTCTTCGTGGACGGCGAGCTGCTGCCGAAGCCCGGCACACTGCGTCCCTGATTCCCCGCTCCGGAGGGTCGGTCCCGGGCTGTGTGACAGCCCGGGACCCTGTGGGTGTCACACATCTGCTCCGGGCCCGGTCCCATGGTGTGAAAAGTCCTCCTTAATCGCCAGCGAAGGAACACACCATGAACGACATCGTTCTCGAGCCCGCCGCGCAGGATTTCGCCGACGCGACCGCCAAGCCCCCGCTGCTGTACGAGCTTGGGGTCGAGGGCGCGCGCAAGCTGCTCGACGACGTGCAGGCGCAGCCCGTCGAGAAGCCCGACGTGGACGAGAAGTGGATCAGCGTTCCGGCGTCGGTCGGCGACGTAAGGGTGCGAATCCTCAAGCCCGTCGGCAGCACCGGCCCCCTGCCCGTCATCCTGTACGTGCACGGCGGCGGCTGGATCCTCGGCAACGCCGGCACGCACGACCGGCTCGTGCGCGAGCTGACTGTCGGGGCGAACGCCGCCCTGGTGTTCGTGGAGTACGACCGCTCTCCGGAGGCCAAGTACCCGGTCGCCATCGAGCAGGCCTACGCGACCGCCCGGTGGATCACCACCGACGGCGCCGGCGAGGGACTCGACGCCTCCCGCCTGGCCGTCGCGGGTGACTCGGTCGGCGGCAACATGACCGCCGCCCTGACCCACATGGCCAAGCAGCGGGGCGACGTGGCCTTCGTGCACCAGTCGCTGTACTACCCCGTCACCGACGCGGCCCAGGACACCGAGAGCTACCGGACCTTCGCGCACGGCCCGCATCTGACGGCCAAGGCCATGGAGTGGTTCTGGGACGCCTACACCACCGACCCCGCCGAGCGCGCCCAGATCACCGCCTCGCCGTTGCGGGCGACGCTGGAAGAGCTCAGGGACCTGCCGCCGGCGTTCGTCGTCGTCGACGAGAACGACGTACTGCGCGACGAGGGCGAGGCCTACGCCCGCAAGCTCATCCAGGCGGGCGTTCCGACGACCAGCATCCGCTACAACGCCTCCCTGCACGACTTCATGATGCTGAACACGGTCCGCGGCACCCAGGCGTCGACCGCCGCCGTCGAGCAGGCCATCCACGTGCTGCGCACGGCTCTGGGAACCGACTGACACCACTCACCCGATCACCTTCCCCCGGAACGTTGAAAGGCCTCATCTCCATGAGTGCACACAAGCCCACCATCGTCCTCGTGCACGGCGCGTTCGCGGACGCCTCCAGTTGGAACGGCGTCGTCGACAAGTTGCTCGCGCACGACTATCCGGTGATCGCCGTCGCCAATCCGCTGCGCGGACTGACCGCCGACGCCGACTACGTCGGGCAGGTCGTGACGTCCGTGGACGGCCCCGTCGTCCTCGTCGGCCACTCCTACGGCGGGTCCGTCATCAGCAACGCGGCCAAGGGACTGCCCGAGGTCAAGGCGCTCGTCTTCGTCGCGGCGTTCCTGCCGGAGGAAGGCGAGAGCGCCGTCACCCTCTCGGGCAAGTTCCCCGGCAGTACCCTCGGCGACACGCTGCGGCCCGTGCCGGTGACACTGCCCGACGGCAGCCAGGTCATGGACCTGTACATCGAACAGGCCAAGTTTCACGAGCAGTTCGCCGCCGATGTCCCCGAGGAGACCACGGCCGTCATGGCCGCGACACAGCGGCCGGTGGCCGAAGCCGCCCTGGCGGAGGGGGCGTCCGCGCCCGCGTGGCGGGACATTCCCTCCTGGGTGCTGGTGGCGGACGGGGACCGGAACATCCCCCCGCAGGTGCAGACCTACATGGCCGAGCGGGCCGGGGCGACCGTCATGAAGGTCTCCGCTTCCCACGCGGTCAGCGTCTCGCGCCCCGGTGACGTGGCTCGTCTGATCAACGAGGCGGCGCAGGCCACCGCCTGAGCGCCGCAGGCCCAACGCAAGGACGCGGGGTGCGGGTCCAGCTTCACAGCCTGGTCCGCACCCCGCGTCCTTGCGTTGGGCCTGATCGTCACGGCAGCGGCGCGGGCTCCGCGAGCAGCGTGGGCACTGTGATGATCGTGACGTCCTTGGTCAGCAGCCGATGGACAGGACAGCGTCCCGCGACTGCCAGGAGCTGATCCTGCTGCGCGGGAGTCAACTCCCCAACGAGGCCGATGTTCTTGACCACCTGCCCTTGTGCGCCGAAGCGGACCGCGATGTCCACCCGCTCCAGCGGCCATTCGTGACGCTGCGCGTAGGCTCGCACGGCCATGGACGTGCACGCTCCGAGTGCGGCCAGGAGGAGTTCACCCGGGGTGGGGCCGGTGTCGGTGCCGACGGGCTCCGGCTCGTCGGCTGTCAGGCGGTGTGTACCGATCGCCACGGAGCGCGCGAGCTGTTTTCCTTCGGCCACGGTAACGATGCGCGTGTTCATGCTTGCCTCTCAGCCGAGGTACGGGCAGAGGCACGACGTGTGCCTCCCGAAGCTCAGACCGTGCGGGGCGCCCGACTGTGACGGCCACGGTCCCGTACCCGGCTGCAAGCGGGTGGTGCGGGGCGGCGGTCGCCGCGCCGCGGGTGATCAGCGGGACTGGTCGGTAGGGCGTACGAGGATCTCGTTGACCGCGACGTGGTCGGGCTGGGTGACGGCGTAGACCACCGCGGCCGCGATGTCTTCCGGCTGAAGGGTCCGCATCGACTCGGCCATGGCCTTGACCGCGGCACGATGGGCCGGGTCGGCGATGTGGTCGGCCAACTCGGTCGAGACGAAGCCCGGCTCCACGAGGACGACACGGACTCCCTGCTCGGTCACCTCCTGGCGTAGAGCCTCGGCGAAGGCGTTGACGCCGAACTTGGTGGCGGAGTAGACCGCGGCGCCGGCCGAGGAGATACGGCCCGAGGTGGAGGAGATCTGGACCACCGCGCCACGGGAGCGCAGCAGGTGGGGTAGCGCGGCGTGCACCGTGTACATGGAACCCAGCAAATTGGTCTCCACCATGCGGGTCCATTCCGCGGTGTCCGCGCCCAGGACGGGGCCGGTAAGCATGATGCCGGCGTTGTTCACGACGATGTCGAGGGTGCCGAAGCGTTCGACGGTCTGGTCGACGGCCTCGCGTACCGACTCGGGGTCGCTGACGTCCATGTCCAGGACGAGGGTCTCCCCGGGTGCTTCCTGCGCGAGTGCTTCGAGGCGGTCGGCCCTGCGGCCGCCGACGGCCACGGTGGCCCCCGCCTTGGACAGCGCCAGTGCGGTCGCCCTGCCGATGCCGGACGAGGCGCCTGTGACGAGGACGACCTTGGGGTCGAGAACGGAACTCATGATCATCTCCGAAAGAGGTGGTGAGTGGGACGGGCAGGCCGTGCCGTGTGCGAGGACAGGTCAAGGCGGCCCAAAGGTGACCGAGGGGTCATGTTGTGTCAGCGTAACACTGAACATGACCCGTGAGTCATATTCAGTGTTAATGTTGTGACACGCAGAAGGAGGCGCCATGACCGGGAGAGCCGCGGCGGGGCAGGCCAGGGCTGACAGCGTGCGCAATCGGCGACTGCTCCTGCGAGCTGCCACCGAGGCATTCGCCGAATCCGGGGTGGATGTGTCGATGCACACGATCGCCCAGCGGGCCGGTGTCGCCAAGGGCACGGTGTTCCGGCACTTCCCGACGAAGGACGACCTTCTCGCGGCGATCATGATGCAGCTGCTCGACCGGCTGCTCGAGACGGCGGACCGGCTCCTGCGCGCCGACGACGCAGGCTGTGCGCTGAAGGACTTCATGGCCCTCGGAATCGGCCTGCTCGCCGCTGACCGGGCGTTCTGCGACGTCATCGGCCGGCCCTCACTGCAGCACGCGGACGTACGCGAGGCGATCGACCGGCTCTGCGACACGGTCGAGGACCTCACCGCCCGGGCCAGAGCACAAGGAGCCGTCCGCGGTGACATCACCGGAACCGACATCGTCCTGCTCCTCGGCGGCGTCCACCAGACCGCCCAGCCGTTGCTGGACCGTGAACCGCGGGCGTGGGAACGCTTCCTGGAGATCGCGTTCGACGGGCTGCGGGCCCGCGACCGCGCGGCCCTGCCCCATCCGCCCCCGGCTCGGTTGCGGATGGCGGACCCGACCCGCGCCTCAGCACCGACGACCAGTTGACACTAAGTGGCACATCATCGGTGTGTTGTGAAATCATGCCGCAGTTTCTGTCTCGATCAAGCCGGCTGACCGGTCGGACACGAACGCGGGCGAGTAACGTCTGAGTCATGCCGTCACAGCGGCCGCGGCTTCGGACTTTCGCCGACGTGGGGGTCGCTCTATGGATCATGTCGTTGGCGTGGTGCCGCTCGCCGAATCGGTCGACGAACGGCGGCACTTGCTGGACATCGCCTGCCGGGCGCTCGGCAGCCGCGTCGCGGCCGAGCACGTCGTCGACGAGGCTTACCGACGGTGGTACCGCCTCACCGATTCGGAGCGCATCCGGATGCCGTCCCCCCGCGTCTGGCTCGCCCAGGTCGTGGACGAGGCGTGTCTGACGCGGCAGACGTCGGCCTGGCCCGGTGGAAGGGAGCGGGAGATCCTGGCCCTGCGGGCGTTGTGCGGTGAGGACGCGGAACTGGTCGAGCGGGCCCGGTCGAGTGTGGGTGCGCGGCGTGCGCGGCCCGTGCCGGCGCGTCGTGAGCATGAGATCTCCGTTGCCGTACGGCAGGCGTGCAGTGATCAGGACAGCTCCCGGCTGCGGTCGCTGCTGGCTCCCGATGCGGCGGCCTTCTTCGACAGCGGCGGCAAGATCCGGGCGCTGACCCGCCCGGTCCACGGCGACGAGCAGGTCGCCGACAGCCTGTTGGTCCTGCTGACCGGGCAGCGTCGCGTGACCCTGTTCACCGGATCGGTCAACGGGCGCACCGGCCTCGTCGCGCGGTGCGACGACAAGGTCGCCGCAGTGCTGGCCCTCGACATCGCGGACTCGCTGGTCCTTGAGGTCTGGGCGGTGCTCAACCCCGACAAGCTGCGTAGCTGGAATCGTTCCCTTCCCGGGTGAGCTCACGTGCCACGGCGTTCTCGAAACGTGCCGGCAGGAGCGTGCGGCGGGTGCGGTGTCCGACAAGGGTGGCGATCTTGTCGGGGGCGAACACCCACAGAACCCGGTGGATGCCCCGCCGAGTGGCGGCGATGGTCATGAAGGTGGTGGGCCGGCCGTCCCGGTGCAGCAGGACCCCGGCGCGCCCGTTGGCCTGCACGGGTGCGATCTCCACCGTCGGCCAGAAGCGCGACGAGGCGGTCGAGAGGTTCGCCACCCGGGCACGCCCGACCACGGGAACGCGAGCCGCGCCGCGCAGTCCGTTGCCGTCGGACAGACTCACCGCCTCGGGCGTCAGGAGCGCTTCCAGCGAGGCCACGTCACCTTCCTGGGCGGCCGCGACGAAAGCATCGAGCAGCCTGCGGTGCTCCCGGACGTCGACACTGTCCCTCTCATCGTCGGTGAGGTGCTTGCGCGCCCGGCTCACGATCTTCCTGGCGTTGACCGGGGTGAGGCGCAGGATCGCCGCGATCTCCGCGTAGCCGTACTCGAAGGCCTCCCTCAGCACGTAGGCGGCCCGTTCGATGGGGGCGAGCTTCTGCAGGACGAGGAGCAGGGCGAGTTCGAGGGCCTCGGCGCGTTCAGCGCCGGCCACAGGGTCGATGCTGGTGTCGATGGGTTCGGGCAGCCAGGGACCGATGTAGGTCTCGCGGCGGACGCGGGCGGACTGCGCCACGTTGATGGCCAGCCTCGTCGTCGTGCTCGACAAGAACGCCGCGGGGCTGACCACCGCGGAGCGGTCGGTACGCTGCCAGCGCAGCCAAGCCTCCTGCACGACGTCCTCGGCTTCCGTCGCACTGCCCAGGACGCGGTAGGCGATACCGAAGAGCCGAGGCCGCAGTTCCACGAAGGTGGTGACGGCCTCGGCGAGATTCCGGTCCGCGGCGGACGCCTGGGCTGGGGATGCCTCTGGATACATGTCCTCTGACTCCGTTCCTCCCGGGCCCGGTTGTCGCCATGCGTCCACGAGGCGCTCACAGACCCGGCAATCGTCTCCCCCTCAACGACCGAGGACCCAGGGAGGCTGTGACAGTGCTTTTTTGAAGTTCCTTTCAGCGGCGTGGATGCGGAATCGGACCTGGGCGACGGCTGCTCTGCGGCGCCCAAAAGAATGGGCCTGTCGTTCCACGGAATGTGAAACGACAGGCCCATGACCACGCAATTACTGCTGCTGGGCGAGCCAGTCGGCGAAGCGGGTCTCGCCAATGCGGGCGTCCGGGCCGGGAAGCAGCGTGGTCTCCTGCAGCTCGGCGCCGAAGTACGGGGCGTGCACGTCGGCAACGACCGTGCGCGGGTCGTTCTTGGCGGCCAGGCCCTTGCGGATCAGCTCGTCCAGCTGGAAGGTGTCGGGACCGGCCACCTCGACCACACCGTTGACCGGCGTGCCCACTGCGGTGCGGCCCACGGTGGCGGCGACGTCGTCCGAATAGACGGGCTGGATCTTCACCGGGGCCAGTCTGACGGTGTCACCCTCGGTCGCCGACTCGGCGATGCCCTTCATGAACTCGAAGAACTGCGTGGCGTGCACGATCGACCACGGGATCCCGGATGCCTTGATCAGTTCCTCCTGGGCCTGCTTGGCACGGAAGTAGCCACTGTCCTGGAGCCGTTCCGTACCTACCACCGACAGGGCGACGTGGTGGGTGACACCGGCGTTCGCCTCCGCCTTGAGCAGGTTGGTGGTGGAGGTGCGGAAGAACTCCATGACGGCGTCGTCCGCGAAGGAGGGCGAGTTGGAGACGTCGATCACGACGGCCGCGCCCTCCAGCACCTCGGCCAGGCCCTCGCCGGTCAGCGTGTTGACGCCGGTGTTCGGGGCGGCCGCGACCGCTTCGTGGCCGTGTTCGTTGAGCTTGCCGACGACTTTCGAGCCGATCAGTCCGGTGCCGCCGATCACTACGATCTTCATGAGGGGTTCCTTTCATTCATTCTCAGCTGCTGCCTGTACGAGGTATGACCGGGAATTGATCGGCGCTGTGACACCTTTCCCGAATTCCGGAAACCTTCTCCCGGGGAGAAGACTCCTATTCGACGAGCTTTCCGTCCGCCGAGACCTCTTCCATCAGGGCGGCGATCTCGTCGGGGACGGGGCTGATGGGTTCGCGGGTGACGCCGTCGGTCGGGGACCAGACGAGGTTCACCCGCAGCGCGGGATCCATGGCGGGGTAGTCGCTGCGGTTGTGGCATCCGCGCGTCTCGCGCCGCTCCAGGGCGGCTTCCAGCGTGGCCCTCGCCGCCAGTGCGGACGACTTGAGGTCGAAGGCGTGGGCGAGGTCCTGGAAGCCCGCGATGTCCGGATGGACGCCGACGTTCTCCATGCGCTTCTCGATGGCGTCCAGCTCCGCCAGCCCGGTGCGCAGCCCGTCCTCGTCACGGACCACGCCCGCGTGCTCGGTCATGGTGTTGCGGATTGCGCGCTGCAGGGCGCGGACGTTCTCGGGTCCGTCCGCGGCGAGCAGGTCGTCGACCTCCGCCCGCGCCTGGGCCACCGCGGTGGCCGAGCGCGGCTGCGCGGTCAGTGCCGCGGAGTAGGCGGCGGCCGCCTGTCCGGTGATGCGGCCGTACACCAGCAGCTCGATGAGGCTGTTGCCGCCGAGCCGGTTGGCGCCGTGCAGTCCGCTGGAGGCTTCACCGATGGCGTACAGGCCCCGCACGTCTGTGCTGTGGTCCTCGGGGCGGACCCACACACCGCCCATGGAGTAGTGCGCGGTGGGCGCGACTTCGATGGGATCCCGGGTGATGTCCAGCATCTGCAGGTCCAGCAGCGTCTGGTAGACGCGGGGGAGCCGGTTCATGATGGTCTGCCGGGGCAGGTGGGAGACGTCGAGCCACACTCCGCCGTTGGGTGTGCCACGGCCTTCCTTGATCTCGGTGTAGGAGGCGAGGGCGACCCGGTCGCGGGTGGACAGTTCCATGCGGACGGGGTCGTAGCGGTTCATGTACCGCTCGCCGAGCGCGTTGCGCAGGATGCCGCCTTCGCCGCGGGCTGCCTCGCTGACCAGGGTCCCGGCCGCGTTCTCCGGCTCGATGATGCCGGAGGGGTGGAACTGGACGAGTTCCGGGTCGCGCAGCCGGGCGCCGGCCTCCACGGCCAGCCGGAAGGAGTCGCCGGTGTTCTCGTCGCGCCGTGACGAGGTGCGCCGCCAGATCCGGGTGTGGCCGCCGGCCGCGAGGATGACGGCGTCCGCGTGCACCAAGTAGCGCTTGCCGTCGCCGAGGCCGAAGCCGTAGGCGCCGAAGACGGCACCCTCGTGGACCAGGAGACGGGTGATGTAGACGCTGTCGAGCACCGGTATGTCCAGCTGGTTCGCGCGCCGGATGAGCGTGCGCTGGATCTCCAAGCCCGTGTAATCGCCCGCGAAGGCGGTGCGGCGGAACTTGTGGGCGCCGAAGAAGCGCTGGGAGATCCGGCCGTCCTCCTCCCGGGCGAAGGCCATTCCGTAGCGCTCCAGGTCGTCGATGCCTAGCGCGGCTCCCCGGGTGACGATCTCCGCGGTGCGGGGGTCGCCGAGGAGGTAGCTCTCCTTGAGGGTGTCGGCGGCGTGCTGCTGCCAGGTGTCCTCAGGGTCCATCGTGGCGAGGGCTGCATTGATCCCGCCGGCGGCGAGAGAGGTGTGGGTGTCCTCCTTGGGGCGCTTGCCGACGGCGAGGACATCGATGCCGGCCTCGGCCAGCTCGATGGCCGCGCGCAGGCCCGCTCCGCCGGTGCCGATCACCAGCACTGTGGTGGAAAGACGTTGTTCGGTGGCAACCACGATTGCTCCCATCGCTCGGGGTGGTCATCTGCTACGACCAGGTGGAGTGATGGTTTGTGACACCGCCGCCCGGGCGGGCGCCCGCCGGTGTCACACCCTGCCGTCCGGGCCGGTCATACCGCACACCGGTCGGCGTACGAAGGCCGTGCGGTCCGCAACGACCGGCCGACGTGAGGGAGGTGGGGACGGTGACCTACGTGATCGCGGAGCCGTGCGTCGACGTCAAGGACCGGGCATGTGTGGTCGAGTGCCCGGTCGATTGCATCTACGAGGGCGAGCGGACGCTGTACATCAATCCCTGGGAGTGCGTCGACTGCCACGCCTGCGAGCCGGTCTGCCCGGTCGAGGCCGTCTTCCACGAGGACGACCTGCCGGCACGGTGGGCGCGGTACCGGTCGGTGAACGCCGAGTACTTCCGCGACCCGCCGGGGGAGGGCGCCGGGCGGGTCGCACGGGCCGATCACCCCGCAGTCGCCGCCCTGCCCCCGCAGCACGCCGTCAAGAACGGCCTGTCCGGGTTCGCCGCCCGCAAGGAGGAGTCCGCCGACGCCGACCTGTGGTTCCCGTCATGAATGACCCGCACCGGCCCGGGCCATTCATGACATGGGCCGGCACCCACGGACGGCGTGCGCGGATGCGGGTCAGGCCCCCAGGGAAAGGACGTAGGGGTTCAGCTTGACCGGGTTCATCACCCACATGATGCGCTCGATGCCGGCCTCGGACGCGTCCACGCACAACAGGGCCAGCGGGGCGTTGTCGCGTGTGACGAGCACGGCCGGCCTGCCGTTGGCCTCGACGAACCGGGTCTCGGTGTCCGGCCAGAACCGTGGGGCGAAGGCGGCCAGGTAACGGGAGACGTGATCGCGGCCCATGACGGGGATCCTGGACGCGCCGCGGATGCCGCCGCCGTCCGAGTAACTGACGACGTCCGAGGTCAGCAGATCCTCCAGGGTGGAGAGATCTCCCGTGCGCGCGGCGGAGAGGAAGCCTTCGAGCAGGCGCCGGTGGGCCGCGGGGCTGACGCGCTCCTTGCGTTCGGCACCCAGGTGCTTGCGCGCCCGGCTGACCAGCTGCCGGGCGTTCGCGTCGCTGGTCTCCAGGATGTCGGCGACCCGCTGGTAGGGGTAGTCGAACGCCTCCCGCAGCACGTAGGCGGCGCGTTCGGTCGGGTTGAGCTTCTCCATCAGCAACAGCACCGCCAGCTCGACCGCCTCGGCGCGTTCCGCCCCCAGGTGCGGGTCTTGGGCGGTGTCGACAGGCTCGGGGAGCCACGGCCCGACGTAGGACTCCCGGCGTACCCGCGCGGACTGGGCCAGGTTGATCGCGAGCCGGGTGGTGACCGTGGTCAGGAAGGCGGCCGGTTCCTGGATCTGGGCGCGGTCGGTGTTCTGCCAGCGCAGCCAGGTGTCCTGGACGATGTCCTCGGCTTCGACGGCACTGCCGAGGATGCGGTACGCGATGCCGAACAACCGGGGTCTGGCCGAGAGGAAGTCGTCGAGACCGTGATCGAACGGGTCGGGTTGGGCGCCGGCGCGCATGGGTCGTCCCTTCTGGCTTTGCGCCCTACATGCTACGCGCGAGGGGTAACGCTACGCGCTGCGGGCCGCATCCGCTCACGTTATCTCTTTCGCGATCCCCGGTCACACGGTGGTAATCGCCCCGCCTGATTCGCCGGGTTTGCTTTGCGGTTCCGCTGCCCGCCCCATACTCCGTGGGACTGCGGTCGACGAGTGAAAAGGCTGTGCGGAGAGGACGGTTGTCACACATGCGCCGGGTCCCCGGTCACCAGTGACGAACAATGTTCACGCCTACGGAAGGTGCAACACAGTGTCGGACAACATGACAGCACACGGCCACCACGGCCACCACGGGCACGGCGGCCAGGAGGGCACGGCCGGCTGGATGACAGCGGCGAAGGTGCTCCAGGACGCCGCACCGTTCACCGTCCCGGAGGGGGCGTCGGCGATGACCATTCTCGTCGAGTGGGAGCCCGGCGACCCGGGCACGCCCCCGCACCGGCACTCCGGCCCCGCCTTCGGCTACGTCGTCGAGGGCGCGGTCCGTTTCGAGCTCGAGGGCGAGCCCGAGCGCGTGGTGGAGGCGGGTGGCACCTTCTGGGAGCCCGGCGGCGACGCCATCCACTACCAGGACGGCAACGCGCTTGCCGACGCGCGGACCCGGTTCGTGGTGACCATGATGTGTGCTCCAGGCAAGCCCATGCTGGAACTGGTCGATGAGAAGGAACTGGCGGAGCGCGCCCACCTGAGGGCACCGCGCCCCACCGTCTGACCGGGCGCGGACCCGGCATGGGCACGCCCGTCGTCCTGGTGCACTGCCTGCTGACGCTGTTGTTCACGGCGCTGCTCCTGCCCGGGCTGGCGCGGTGCGTCGGGCCACCCCCGGCCGGGTTGGGTGCCCGGGTGGACCGGCTGCTGGCCGCCGCCATGGCCGCGTCCATGGCGGCGATGCCCTGGGTCGACGTCCCCGCGGGGCCCGCTGCCGTCGCCAGCGGTTTCTTCACCGTCGGCGCGGTGTGGTTTCTCCTGCCGGTCGGCCGCCGCCGGGAGGCCGCGGGGACGGCGACGATGGCTCACAGGGTGCCGCACGCGGCCGGTCTGGCCGCGATGGCCTGGATGCTGCGTGTGCCGCACATCGGCACCGGTGCGGCACACGCACACCAGGGGGCTGCTGCCCGCCCCACCGGCCCCGACGCTTCGGGTGCCGGCGTCCCCCTCGGCGGCTCCGTGATCACTCTGTCGCTGGCGTTCTGCCTGCTGGCGTACGCGCTGTGGTCCCTGAACCGCCCCATGCCCGCGCTGCGGTCGGCCGTGAGCGCGGCGCGCCATGCCGCGGCGGCGACGCCGTCACGGCACGTGGGTGAAGGGGCGATGGCGCTCGGGACGGCCGTGATGCTGGTCCTGCCCCACTGAGCACGCGTAACGAGAAAAGGGCACGCGCCTGGGCACGCCGAAGGCGCGAGGGTCCGCGGTCATGTGCTGAGTGACCGCGGGCCCTCGCCCCGGACGGCCGGCGCGACGGTAGTCGCCCTGCCGAGGGGCGGATGCCGCTCACAGCGGCCCCGCCCCGAGGAGGTGAGCGCCGTTCAGGACGGGCCCTCGTACACCGCCTTGCTCCGCATCAGGAAGTCGGAGAGATAGCTGTCGTGGGGGACACCCGGCGCCATCCAGTGGGTCGGTTGATCGCCGAAGTACACGTTGGTGATGCTGGGCTCCGCGAACAGGGACTCCCACAGGTCCCGGTCCCGGGTCAGCGCCGCCAGCACGAGCGTGTCGCGCAGCGGCGCCATGCCGTCCGCGCGGGTCCAGGGGGCGATCCACACGCAGGGGAAGGGCAGTTCGGTGCGCAGTTGAGGCGCTCGGGCGCTCGTGGTCTGGTGCACGGCGGGGCGCAGTACGGCGCTGCCGTCTCCGAGGTCGTCGGCGATCCCGTCGCCGCCGAGCCAGGCGTGCGTCCCGGCCGCCACCGTTTTCAGATACGCGCTCAAGGCGCGAGCCCGCCCCTGTGGGCACACCGGCAGACGGGCCCTCTCGTCCTGCGGGGGAAGGCTGGGCAGGACGGCCAGACGTGCCGCGAGGGCTTCGGCGAGCGGGGCTGGGTCGCCCTCGACGAGGATGGCGGTGGCATTGACGCACGCGGTGCCGCCCTCGCCGGCGACGGACGCGACGAGGGCATCGAGATGGTCACGCCAGTCGGTGTCCGCGGTGACGAGGATCTTCGACCGTCCCGGACCCTGCGGCAGGATCCGGGCGTCGTGCGCGTATTTGGTCACCACTTCGTCGCCGCCGTAGACCACGGCCCGGTCCGCGCCGCGGACGAGCGTGTCGGCGGTCGCGTGGTCGGTGGGCAGCAGCATCAGCTGGTCATCCCGGATTCCCGCTTGCCGCAGTGCCGCGACGAGCCGGTAGGGGGTGAAGGGCTCGCGCCGGGAGGGGCGCACGGCGACGCGGTAACCCAGCGCCAGCGCCTCCAGCCATACGCGGTGTACACCGGGGTGGTTGCCGGACGCGTTGACGACGAACACGTCGCCCTGGCGCGCCCACACGGTGTGCGTCTGATGCAGGGCGGGATCGCTGAGGTCGCGGGCGGCGCCGCGTGGCCTGCCACGGTCGGCGGACGTGGCGGCGTGCCGTACGAAATGCGCCGTGCCCCGTGTCGTGGCGCGCACCACGGCCAGCGGTGTGCCGGAGGCCCGGCTCACGAGACGCTCGTACTCCCGGACGCTCAAACCCCCCACGGTGCCTGCGGCGAAGACCTCCCCGGCGGTGGCGAACACGGTCTCCAAGTCGGCCGCGGCGATCGGCGGCGCTTGGCGCAGGGCGTCGATCGACCGAGCCACATAGAGCGGGGGAACCAGACTCAGCCGTGCGATCGGGGCACCGGACACGTCGGTCACCGTGCTCGGTACACGCGTGCGGTAGCTGCCCCGTGGGCCCAGCGCGTCGAGGTGCAGCGGCTTGGTGGTCGGTACGGGGGCCATCAGTAGACACCCTCGATGACCGTCTCACCCTCGACCGCAGGCACCGGCGCGACGTCGGCGACCGCGTCCCCGGCGTGGCCGCCGGCCGGGCGGACCCGCAACGCGGTGTCCCGCTCCCGGTTGTTGGGGATCAGCATGGACTTGCTGACGTGGCTCAGCACCACCTGACCGCGTTCGCCCTCCGCCACCTGTTGCCCGGTGTCGGGATCCACGACCCTCAGAAAGACGTACGGCGAGACCGGGTCGAACACACACGGCTCCGACGCCGTGGGCCCCACCCGTTCCAGAAGCGCGGTGAGCATCATGGTGTTGCCGTACATGCCGATCACCGGCACGTCGGGAAACACCTCGGTCTGCAACAGGTCCCGGGTGTCGGGGTCCATGTGGGTGCCGCCCCAGATGATCGCCTGTGCTCCGCCGTTGATGACCTCCACGAGGTCGTTGTCCAGGGCGAAGCGCTCCAGCATCGGGGTGGTGGCGGCTATGACACCGATGTCCTGGCCGAGAAGGATGCGCCGGCACTGGTCCACGAGATGCCTGGTGTAGGCGTCGACCTCGTCGCGACGCCCCGCGGCGACGAGCTTCTTGACCCAGCGGGGATCCATGTCGACCCCCAGCCCGGGGCTGCCGAGACTTGACGCGGCCCGTTGCAGCACATCGCCCACGAGGTGCGGGCCGGTCGGTGCCACGGTCAGCCATAGTGCGCCGACGGGCAGTCCGTGGTCCCGGAGCCGGCGGGTCACTTGCTCGCTGCCGTGCCGCGCCCAGTCGTCCATCTGCACGACCCGCTTGGGTGCCCCGGTCGTGCCGCCGCTTTCGAACACATGCAGCGGTCGGGCCCGCGGACCGTAGCCGCGGGGCACAAGATCGGACACCCGCACATCGCGCAGCTCGTTCGTCAGATCGGGAAAGAGCGCCAGGTCCGCCACGCCTTTGACGTCGTGGCAAGGGTCGAAACCGAGCCGGTCGACCCGGTCCAGCCAGTACCGGGACCCCGTCTCGGGAGTGAAATGCCACCGCATGGCCGCCCTGACGTACTCGTCGGGGTCCACCCCGTCGAAGGGGCCGGCGTCCAGAACGGTCATTGAGCCGAACGGCATGGAACCGCCTTTCTCGAAGTCGCTGAGGGCGGACGCGTGAGACCCGCGCGTCCCGGGCGGCCGCGCGGGCCCGACCCGCTCTCGCAGAGAAGACCGAGGGGCGATGGCGGCTGTGACAGTCCCTCGGAAAACGTGGCCGCCCCCTGGCAGCGGCACACCGTCACAACGACCCGTGTCACCCGGTCTGATGACTGGGCAACAGGCGACCGGCGGTGTGCCGAGGGAGAGGGACATGCGACAGGGACTGCGGATCGTGCGTGTTGACCAGGACGACGAGCCCCGTGTGGCCGCTCTGCACCGCCGGTGCTCCGCCGCCGCCCGATGGCGCCGCTACCACCGTGCCATGGGCGACCCCGTCACCTACCTGGGGCCGCTGTTGTCCCGACCCCACTCGGTTCACCTGGCGGTGCAGGACTCGCTGGAGCGGCTCGTCGCGATCGGGCATCTGCTGCCGGACGACGGGGACGCTGAGGCAGCGCTGCTGGTGGAGGACGCATGGCAGAACAAGGGGCTGGGCACCCGGCTCCTGGGAGAACTTGGCCGGTTCGCCGTCGTGTTGGGCGTAGGTGAGGTCTACGGCCTGATCCACCCCGACGACGCCCGCATGGCGGCGATCCTGCACCGCGCCGGCGTTCCGATGCGCACGGTTCCGGATACGGGCAGTGCGTCGACGGTCCGGGCCCGGACGCGGGACATCGGCCTCGCCCTCGCCCGCCCGTCAACGCGAGAGCACTTTTTCGAAGACGCGTTGCCTACTTGCTGAACTCGCACAGTGTGAGAGATGTGACAACATTGGCTGAGATAGTGTTTTTGCTGTCGCTCAATGGCGGGGGTTTCTCCCCGCGGTGCGACGCCGACGGTTACGAGCGAGGGGATTGCCATGGCCGAGCTGTTCTATGACACCGACGCCGACCTGTCCATCATCCAGGGCCGCAAGGTGGCGGTCATCGGTTACGGGAGCCAGGGCCATGCCCACGCGCTGTCGCTGCGCGACTCGGGTGTGGACGTGCGCGTGGGACTGCACGAGGGTTCCAAGTCCCGTGCGCAGGCCGAGGTGCAGGGCCTGCGCGTGGTGACGGTGGCGGAGGCCGCCGCCGAGGCCGATGTGATCATGATCCTGGTCCCGGACCCGATCCAGGGCGAGATCTACGAGGAGTCCATCGCCCCGTACCTCAAGGACGGCGACGCGCTGTTCTTCGGCCACGGATTCAACATCCGGTTCGGCTTCATCAAGCCGCCGGCGAACGTGGACGTGTGCATGGTCGCCCCCAAGGGGCCGGGGCACCTGGTGCGCCGTCAGTACGAGGAGGGGCGCGGCGTTCCGTGTCTGGTGGCGGTGGAGCAGGACGCCACAGGAAGCGCCTTCGCGCTGGCGCTGTCGTACGCCAAGGGCATCGGTGGCACCCGCGCGGGCGTCATCAAGACGACCTTCACCGAGGAGACCGAGACCGACCTGTTCGGTGAGCAGGCAGTGCTCGCCGGTGGTGTGTCAGCGCTGGTCAAGGCCGGCTTCGAGACGCTGACCGACGGGGGCTACCAGCCGGAGATCGCCTACTTCGAGTGCCTGCACGAGCTGAAGCTGATCGTTGACCTGATGTACGAGGGCGGCCTGGAGAAGATGCGCTGGTCGATCTCGGAGACCGCCGAGTGGGGCGACTACGTCACCGGCCCGCGGATCATCACCGACGCCACCAAGGCCGAGATGAAGAAGGTCCTCGCCGAGATCCAGGACGGCACGTTCGCACGTGCGTGGATGGCCGAGTACCACGGCGGTCTGAAGAAGTACAACGAGTACAAGACCGCGGACTCCGAGCACCTGCTGGAGACCACCGGCAAGGAACTGCGCAAACTGATGAGTTGGGTCACCGACGAGGAGCGCTCGTGATCGCGTCGGTCGGCACGGAACGGAACCGGTGACGGTCTCATGACGACACTGCACGTCACTCTGCTCGGCGGGCTCCGCGAGATAGCCGCCGTACCCCTGTCCGCGGCGGAAGCCGCGCACGGCACGCGGTCGCCGCGCCGCTTCGCCCTGGAACTTCGCGTGCCGCATGAACGGCATGCCGCACTGGATGCCGAACTGCGGGCCGCCGCCGCGCCCGACGGCACGTACCTGCAAGGCACCGACGCGAGGTGGCGTGTGGTGGAGGGCTGGACCGTCGTGGCCAATGGCCCGCGGACCGGGATCCACGGTACCGGGTGGAGATCGAGGAGGTGGAGGACGCCGCGCGGGCCGTCAGCCGAGCGGAAGGCGAGGGCGCGTCAGCCGAGGCGGGCACGTTGCCCGCCGGCGAGAGCGCCGATGCCTTGCAGCTCAAACTGGCCGTTCTGGTACTGCCCGTCTCGGACGTCGACCGGGCGAAGTCGTTCTACGAGGCTGTCGGATTCCGGCTCGATGCCGACCACGCCATCGATGCCTCCTACCGCGTGGTGCACATGACGCCCCCAGGATCGGCGTGCTCGATCCTGTTCGGGACCGGAGTCACCACGGCTGCTCCGGGCTCGGTGCGGGGCCTGCACCTCGTCGTCTCCGACATCGAGCGGGCCTGCCAGGAACTGGCCGCGAGGGGCGTGGCGACCGGCGAGATCTTCCATGACACCAGCGGTGTGTTCCACCGCAGCACCGATGAGAAGCGGATCGTGGGACCCGACCCGCAGCGCCGTGACTATCACTCCTACGCCGAGTTCAGCGACCCGGACGGCAACGAGTGGGTGCTTCAGGAGGTGCCGGCGCGGGGCTGAGAGGCCTGTGCGGTGTTCAACCGTGGTGGGGGGCGTCGTCCGGGGGGCCGAGGCGACGCTCACCTCCGCCGTGTGTCGTCGCCGTGCCGCGCAGGGTCTGGAGGGACTCGGCGATCGACGCGATACGAGCGTTCACGGCGTGCACGGCCTCGCGGAGTTGGCGCAGCCGCCCTTCGAGAGCGGTCGCCTCGGCCGTGAGCGCCGCCGCGACGGTGGCGGGGTCCGCCTGAAGATCAACGCTATGGGACATCATCCCGGTCCTCCTCGGATCGTGTCGGACACCAATCCCCGTACTGACCGGACAGCGGGCGCGCTTGTGACAGCCGCAGGCGTCGACCCCACAGTGGCGCGGCTGGCAGGCCGTGGCTGACGCGGCCTGAGTTCAGCAGGCTTCCAGGACGAAGTCGCCCAGGATGTGCTGTCGGATGCGCTGCACCTCGGCGCGATCGGGTTCCACGGGCACGTCGCCGCGGGCGGCCCGCTCTTTGGCGCTGTCGGCCCGGCGCACCGCCGCGCACAGGGCTTCGGCGCTGTCCGGCGCCTCGCTCACGACGTAGTACAGCCAGACGATCCTGGAGCCGTCCGAACGGCACGGCAGCCCGACCAGCCAGGTGCGGGAGTCTCCGGGAGTGCTGAACATGAGGTCTCATCTCTGATCCCTGCCGGCGGCGATGACGGCACATCGGGTGGAACTCCGCGAGGAGTTCCGCCTCTTCTTCGTTGACCGGACAGCGCCCCCGGTTCGTGACAGCAAACCGGACTGCCGCAGCTATCCCCCCAACTGCCGCGTCCGGGCCCACGGTGGGGATCTTGGTGTCACAGATACGTGTGCGTCCCTGTCTCATGAGCGAAGAGATCGGGCCAGGCAGGAGAAAAAGGGTGCGCGTTACCGAGCCGCCGACACTCGTGCGTGGAGCCGCCATCGCTACTCGCCGCACGAGAGACCACACATGAGCATCTCCCTTCCGCGGCCGGACGTTCCGGCCGCCGATCGCTGTGGAGGACATCGGGCTCGCGAGGTCCGCCCCCGTGGGGCTGTCTCCTTCTGCCGCGACCTCCGAGTGGTTCTGCTGTCGCAGGACGAACAGGACGCGGTCCACGTCCGGCGGCTGCTACCGGACCGGCTGGCCGATGCGCTGGTCTGGCACACGAGTGTCGAGGAGGGCTGCCGCGCGTTCGGTACCCACGGCCCGCTGTGCGTTCTGGTGGGCAGCACACCGGCCGGAGGGACCTTGGCCGATGTCGTCACGCGGGTACGCCGCCGGGCCCCCGACGCGGCCGTGCTCGTTCTCGAGGGCACGCATACGTCCCATGCCTTCCGCTCCGTGGCAAGTTCGGTGCAGGGCCGGGCCGATCACCGGCACAGCGCCCCCGGCGAGTTCTGCCGGAACATCTGGGTGGCTCTGCAACGTGCCCTCGCGGGCCGCACGGTGGCGGGCGAGGAGATCGCGCGGGACAACGCCGTGCTGGAACGAGGCTTGTCGCCCGACCTGGCGCTGCGGACGGAGGGCTTCACGACCGCCATCCACTACGCGCCGCGCCGCTCGCACGCGTTGCTGGGCGGTGACTTCTGCGATGTGGTGCACGGCGACGACGGCAGCGCCCACGTGGTCATGGGCGATGTGTCCGGGCACGGTGCCGCAGCGGCCGCCCTCGGTGTCCATCTGCGCCTGGCATGGCGCACGGCCGTACTGTGCGGGCGGAGCCAGCTGGAACAACTCCGTCTGCTCGAACGCATCCTGACCGAGGAGCGAGCGGAGGAGGAGGCGTACGCGACCGTGGTGTCGCTGGTCCTCTCGCCCCACCGCCGCACGTTGCGGATGGTCACCGCCGGCCATCCGGGCTTTCTGTACCGCCACGGGGGAGAGGTCCGTTGGGTGGAGCCGCCGCCGGGTCTCCCGCTGGGACTCTTCCCCGGGCAAGGGGACTGGTGTGAGAGCGAGATGGCGCTGCTGGACGGGGACGGCGTGGTGCTGTTCACCGACGGGCTCTACGAAGGTCGTACGGCTGGCGGACGGCTCGGCGAGGAGGGCTTGCTGAGGCTGGCCAGTGGGCTCGCGCATCTGGAGGCGCAGCCGTTCGTCGACGCCCTGGTACGTGGCGTGTCGCTGCTGACCGTTCCGTTCGGTGGAATGCGGGACGACGTGGCAGTGCTTCACCTGTCCTGCGACGGAAAGGGCGGGGCCTGATGTTCTGCCGACTCGTAGGACCGACCTGCGGGCGACGCCGGTTCTCGCCGGTGCAAGGGGTGGGGACCGGCTGGCGGGGCGTCTCAGCGCCCCGCCTGGTCGGGAGCCCGGTGATGGGCGAAGCGCGACACCAGCGGCGGCTCCATCAGCCAGCCGTGCGCCCGGCCGTGCCGTGCGTCAGAGGTGTCCGCAGTCTCGCGGAGCAGAGCGAATGCTATTGCCGCGCCGATGACCAGTAGACCCGCGCACAGGGGCATGGCCCGGTTGAACGCCGTGTCGAAGGAGTCGGGGGAGCGGTAGGCGTCCGGGCTCATGCCGACCAGCAGCGGCAGTGCGGCCACCGAGACCAGTCCGGCCGCGCGTGCGGCCGCGTTGTTGATCCCGCTGGCCAGCCCCGCGTCGGCGGCCTCGACCGATGACAGCAGCGTCACACTCAGCGGAGCGACCATGATGACCATGCCCGTCCCCATCACGAGCAAGGCGGGCAGAACGTCGGCGAAGTAGGAGGCGTGCGTGCCCACCCGCGCCGTCATCAACATGCCCAGTCCGCACACCACAGGGCCGACGGTGAGCGGGATGCGCGGCCCCAGGCGCTGGGCGAGCGTCCCGGAACGGGCGGAGAACAACAGCATCAGCACCGTGCTCGGCAACATGGCGGCGCCCGCCGCCAGCGCCGAGTAGCCGGCGACGATCTGCAATTGCAGGGCGGTCAGGAAGAAGAACCCGCCCAGCCCGGCGTAGACGCACAGGGTGATCAGGTTGATGGCCGTGAACGGCCGCGACGAGAAGATCGACAGGGGCATCATCGGGTCGCTGCTGCGCCGCTCCACCATGAGGAATGCGGCACCGGCCGCGATGCCGCCCGCGGCCGAGCCAAGGGCGACTGGCCCGCCGGAACGTGCTTCGGTCAGAGCGTAGGTCGCCAGCGCGAGCGTCAGCGCGCCCAGCGCCGCACCGGCTAGGTCGAAGCCCCGCCGGGACGGGGTGCGGGTACCGGCCGGGTCGGTGGGCTGCTGAGGTCTGCGACGGACTCCGGGACGTGCCGCAGGGCCAGGGGTACGCACAGCAGCGCCGGGGGGATCGTCAGCAGGAACGTCCAGCGCCAGCCCGGGCCGTCGACGAGCCATCCGCCGAGAAACGGCCCGAGTGCCGCACCGATGCCTCCGAACCCTGACCACAGGCCGATGGCGCGCGGCCTGTCGTCCGGATGGAAGGAGGCTTCGATGATCACAAGTGAGCCTGGGGTGAGCAGTGCACCGCCGACGCCCTGGAGCGCGCGGGCGGCGATGAGCGTGGTGGTGTCGGGAGCCAGCCCGCACAGCAGGGACGCCGCAGCGAACCAGACGATTCCCAGGACGAAGATCCGGCGCCGGCCGAAGCGGTCGCCCAGGGAGCCGCCCAGCAGAATGAGTCCCGCCAGGGTCAGCATGTAGGCGTTCACGGTCCACTGGAGTGCGGCCAGGTCGGCGTCGAAGTCGTCTCCGATGTGCGGCAGCGCGACGTTGGTGACGGTCGAGCCGAGCAGCACCACACTGGAGCCGAGCACGGTAGCCAGCAGAGTCCATCGACCACGGGCACTGGCGATGCGGAAAGCAGGCGCGGGGCGGGGAGGGCATGTCGTCTCCCGGGACAGTGGCCAGGAGGCGGCCGGTGCGTCGTGCCGGGCAGCGGGTGCCGGGGCTTCGGAGGGCGCGCATCGCGACGTGCACGGCCCGGGGCGGTGGTTCGCGGGTGGGCTTTGCGTGGGAGCCGGGGCGCTGAGGTTCGTGCTGCGGCGTCGTGCGGATGCGCTGCGGAAGTGGCCGGGGATCCGTCTCCCGCTCGGTGGGCCGGGGCGAGCGGGAGACGGACGATGGGCGTCCGGCGGGGCCGGAGCGGGAAGGTCAGCCGAACATGCCCGGCGTGTAGCCGCCGGCAGGCTGCTGGTTGATGACGTTGATGCGGTTGTAGGCGTTGATGATCGCGATCAACGAGATCAGTGCGGCGAGCTGGTCCTCGTCGTAGTGCTTGGCAGCGTTGGCCCAGGCGTCATCCGACACTCCGCCCGCTGCGTCGGCGATACGGGTGCCCTGCTCGGTGATCTCCAGCGCCGCGCGCTCGGCGTCGGTGAAGACGGTCGCCTCGCGCCAGGCGGCGACCAGGTGCAGTCGCTGCTGGTCTTCGCCCGCGGCGACGGCGTCCTTGGTGTGCATGTCGGTGCAGAACCCGCAGCCGTTGATCTGGCTGGCCCGGATCTTCACCAGTTCCTGGGTGGCTACGGGCAGCGCCGAGTGCACAGCGGCTCCTGCCGAGTTGAGGTGCTTCATGACCTTGCCCGCGAGAGCGTTGCCGAAGTAGTTGATGCGCGCGTCCATGTAGGGATCCTGAGAGTCGAGTGATGGGAGGTGAACTGATGTGACGTTGCTGCGAGTTCGGGGCCGTGGGCTCCGTGCCCGCAGCTACTGCTTGCTGCTCCAGTCGGCGAAGTGCGTCTCGCCGAGCTGTGCGTCGGGGCCGGGCAGCAGGTCGGACTCCTTGAGAGCGGCACCCCAGTAGAGACCCGTCGGGTCCGTCACGACCGTGCGAGGGTCGTTGTGGGCAGCGAGGCTCTTGCGGATGAAGTCCTCCAGGGTGAAGGTGTCGGGGCCGGCGACCTCGACGATTCCGTTGACCGGAGTGCCGACCGCCGTGCGGCCGACCGCCGCGGCTACGTCCCCCGAGAAGATGGGCTGGATCTTGATGGGGGCGACGGACACCGTGTCACCGCTGGTCGCCGAGTCCGCGAGGGTCTTGGCGAACTCGAAGAACTGCGTGGCGTGGACGATCGAGTACGGCAGCCCGGAGTCCCGGATCATGTCCTCCTGGACCTGCTTGGCCTGGAAGTAGCCGACCTGCTGGAGGCGAGCGGTGCCCACGACCGACAGGGCCACGTGGTGCGTGACGCCGGCGGCGGCCTCCGCCGCGAGCAGGTTGGTCGTGGAAGCGCGGAAGAACTCCATCACCGCGTCGTCCTCGAAGGAGGGGGAGTTGGAGACGTCGACGACGACGGAGGCGCCCTTCAGGACGTCGGCCAGACCTTCGCCGGTGACCGTGTTGACTCCGGTGTTCGGGGAGGCTGCCACCGCCTCGTGACCGTGTTCGTTGAGCTTGGAGACGACCTTGGAACCGATGAGTCCGGTTCCGCCGATCACTACGACCTTCATGGACTTTCCCTTCTCTGATCACGCACGGTGCCCCGCAGGTCTGCGGCGACCTCGGCCACGGCACCGGCCGCGATGGCTCGTACCCTCCTGACCAGGCGGCCCCGGCATCTGTGACAGGGCGGCCCGGAAAGACCGCGTGCCGCTGGCGATCGGCCCTCACACGATGGGTCTGGCATGGTCGGACACGTCGCACCACGGCTCGGCGACATGGATCCCCCTGCGACAGCGAACGGACACGATCATTGGGTGGGGAACGACCGGACAGGACCGCGATTTGTGACAACCTCGGAGTGTTTTCAGGCGTGGAAGTAGTCACAGTGTCTGTTCGGTCGGTGCGGGAGAAGCCGCGGGTATCGTGGCGAGCATCCTTTCGAACACCCCTGTGGGAGCCCTGTTCCCCCGGATCCCGCCGAGGAGCCGAGCCGCATGATCGCCAGCCCGCTTCCCGACCTGGTCGGCCGGCAGCGCGAGTGCGCGGCGCTGGACGATCTACTGGCCGGCCTGCGGGAGGGCACCTCCCGTGTCCTGGTCGTACGAGGTGAAGCGGGCATCGGCAAGTCGGTGCTGCTGGAATACGCGGCCGCGCATGCATCCCGGGTGAAGGTGACCTGGGGGCGCGGTGTCGAGGCCGACATGGAGCTGCCCTACGCGAGCCTGCACCAGGTGTGCGCGCCGTTCCTGGACGGCGTCGAGGACCTGCCGCAACCCCAACGTGACGCGCTGCGGGTGGCGTTCGGGACGGCGGTCGGCGATCCGCCCGACCGCTTCCTGGTCGGCCTCGCCGTGCTGACCCTGCTCACCCGGGCCTCGGAGACCCGGCCGGTGCTGGCGCTGGTCGACGACGCTCAGTGGCTGGACCAAGTGTCGTTGCAGACACTTGAGTTCGTGGCCCGACGACTGCTCGCGGAGCCGGTCGCCATGGCGTTCGCGGTCCGCGACCCCGAAGGGCAGTCCGCGCTCGCAGGTCTGCCGGCGCTGCAACTCAGGGGCCTTGACGCCGCGGCGGCCGGCGAACTTCTGGAGAGCGCTGTGGGGGGACGGTTGGAGGAACGGGTCCGGGACCGGTTCGTGGCCGAGACGCACGGCAACCCGCTCGCGCTGCTGGAGTTCTCCCGCGGCCGCAGCGCCGCCGAACTGGCCTACGGCGTCGACGCGTCGAGCGCCCCGGTCGTCCAGGTTCCAGTGGCCAGCCGTGTCGAGCGTGACTTCGCCGGTCGGCTCGGTGCGCTGCCGGCCGCGACCCGCACCCTGCTGCTGATCGCCGCAGCGGAACCGATCGGCGACGTACGTCTGTTGACCCGTGCGGCCACTTCCCTTGGCATCACTCCGGACGCCGCACCTGCCAAGCGGCCGGCCTGATCGAATTCGGCGAGCCCGTACGGTTCCGGCACCCCTTGGTCCGTTCTGCGGTCTACCACGGAGCCGAGCCGGAGGATCGGCGTGCGGTGCACCGGGCCCTGGCCGAGGCCACGGACCCCCTCCTGGACCCGGACCGGCGCGCCTGGCATGCCGCGCAGGCGGCCGACGGTCCGGACGAAGAGGTCGCCGCAGGACTGGAGCAGGCCGCCGACCGCGCCCGTCAGCGTGGTGGCATCGCGGCCGAGGCGGTGCTGCTGGAACGCGCGGTCGAGGTGACACCCGACCCCTGGCCGCGAGGGCGCCGGGCCCTTGCGGCGGCCGAAGCGCACTTCTCGGCCGCCGCACCCGAACGGGCCACAGATCTCGCGGCGGTCGCCGACCTGTATCCGCTCAGTGTCCTTGACCGGGCGCGTCTGGCGAGGCTGCGGGCCAGAATCCTGTTCGCCCGCAGCCGCAGTGACGAGGCCGCACCACTTCTCCTGAACGCGGCCGCTCAGTTCACCGCGGCCGGATCTCCTCTGGCGAGGGAGACGTATCTGGAGGCGATCAGCGCGACCATCTTCGCCGGCCGGGTCCACGGCCCGACCGCGCCCGCGCCGCGGCGATAGCCGCTCGGGCGTCCGGGGCGCCGTCCTCGGGTTCCAAAGCAGCCGACGCTCTCCTGGACGGTGTGGCGGCCCTGCTCGCCGACGGCGCCCGGACAGGCGTCCCGGCCCTGCGCGAGGCACTCGACCTGCTCCAACACGAAGAGCTGCGCACGCGAGAGGCGACCGTACGGTGGCTGCTGCTGGCCCCGGTTGCGCTCGAGTCGTTTATCCACTGGGCCTGGGACCTGCACGCCTGGGACACACTGTCGAGCCGCGCGGTGCGTCTGGCCCGCGACATCGGAGCCCTCGGCACCCTGCCGCCGGCGCTGATCTACGCGGGAGGGGTGCACATCCACTACGGCGACTTCGCCGAGGCGGACCGGATGATCGACGAGGCCGACGCGATCGCCACCGCGACCGGCCACGCCCCGCACAAGTACGCCACGCTCGTCCTGGCCGCGTGGCGGGGCGAGGCGGACGTCGCCGCCAGCATCATCGAAGAGGCCAGAGAGCGTGCCGTGCAGCGGGGAGAGGTGTCCCTGCTCGGCGCCATGGGCTACATCCAGGGGGTGCTCTTCAACGGACTGGCTCGCTACGAAGAGGCGATGGAGGCCGCCCGCACCGGCATCGAGCACGACGGGTTCAACTTCACCGGTCTGTCCCTGGTCGAACACGTCGAGGCCGCGACACGGTGCGGTGAACTCGACCAGGCCCGCGCCTCGTTGGCCCGCCTGACCGAACTCACCCGCGCCGCCGACTCCGGATGGGCGCGCGGCGCGAGCGCTCGCAGTGCGGCGCTGCTGGCCGACGGCGAGGCGGCCGACCGCCTGTACCGCACGGCGATCGAGGAATTCGGCCGTGGCGGGGTCGCCGTGGAGGTGGCGCGCTCCCACCTGCTCTACGGCGAGTGGCTGCGGCGCGCCCAGCGTCGGTCCAAGGCCCGCGAGCATCTTCGTACGGCCCACGACATGTTCGCCGCGATGCCGGCCCACGCGTTCGCCGAACGGGCCCGCCGCGAGCTGCTCGCCACCGGTGAGCAAGTGGCCGTCCGGGAGACCACGCCGACGAGTGCCCTGACTCCGCAGGAGTCCCAGGTCGCCGCCCTCGCCGCCGACGGCATGACCAACGCACAGATCGGCGCCGAATTGTTCATCAGCCCCCACACCGTGGAATGGCATCTGCGGAAGGTGTACACGAAGCTCGGCATCAGCTCCCGCCGAGCCCTGCCGCAGGTCCTCGACAGCGCACGGGCACGGTGAGACGCCGCCACCTGGAGGGCACCGTTGCAGATCGATACCGCAACAGTGTGCCTTGGAGGCAATGAGGCCCTGTGACGTGGCCGTACGCGGAGAGTAACCCGCATCTATTGCACTAGGTGTCACATCCAGGCCACCGCCCCTGTCAATTTCCTGACCGGGATCAGAAGGTCTGCTGCGGTGACCGCGGCATTGCCCCATGTAACGGCCGCGCTGTACGGGCCTGTTCGGTCTCATGCCCGTGGCGCGCCAGGTTGCTTTGAATGAGACGGAGCACGTATGCGAGTGGTGGTCTTCGGTGACACCGGTCCTTTCGGGGCGGAGATTGCACAGCAAGTGAAAAGTCACGGGCACGAGGCCGTGGTGGTCTCCAGGACGTCCGGTGTCGACCCTCTGACAGGGGCGGGCCTGGCGGAAACGCTCGCCGGTTGTGGCGCCGTCGTCGACCTTTCCGGCCTGCCAAGCCTCGACGACGGCACGCTGACCGAGGACTTCGGCCTAGTGATCGATGAGGACGCCGTCCTTGACCGGGCCAGTCGGTCCGCCGCGCATCTTCTCACCGCTGAGACTGCGGCAGGAGTTGCACACCACGTCGGTCTGTCAGTGGTGGGCACAGACCGGATCAGGGCAGAAGGGGTTTTCCGGGCGCTGCAGGCGCGGGAGAGCTTGGTGCGCGGTTCCGGAACCCCTTTCTCGATCATCCGTACGACGCAGTTGTTCGAATCCGTTGAAGACATCGCGGATGCGGCTACCGAGGACTGGATCGTGTGGGTGCCGCCAGTCGAGGTGCGCCCGGTCGCCCGCGCCGAAGTGGCCGCCCTTCTGGCCCACACAGCGGTTTCCAAGCCCCTGCAAGGTGTAGGCGAGATTGCCGGACCCGACCAGTTCCGGCTCGACGTCGTCGTCCGCCGTGCTCTGTCAGCGGACACGGAGCATCGCCGGGTCTTCACCGACTCTCGCAGCACCTTCTTCGGCGCCAGGGTCCGACGCACGGATCTCCTGCCGTCACCGGGTGCTCACATTGCGCGGCAGCGCTATGCGGCGTGGCGTGCGTACCACGCGGCCGCCGAGACGTCGGAGTGACGGACCAGGTCATGGCCTCCGTGTTCCGCGCCTTTGAGCCTTGCTCCGTCGGCAATCAGGCGGGGTGCCGTGCACGCTGCTCGGGTCGGCGAAGCTGACCAGCTGGTGATCACGCAACACCGGCAGGGGATGAGGCTCCCCGTTCGACGCAGCTCCGGCACGGACACATCCCCGCCGCCGCGCTGACGAACACCGGTCGCCCCGGCCAGATGGCAAGGCTCCTGAGTCTGCCGACGGCAGGCGTGAGAAGTTGTCGTCGGACAGGAGTTGCGCGCTTCGTCAGCGAGAGTGTGACACGTTGTACGACGATGCATTGGTAACGTGTACTCGACTATACGCGCACAGTATAGTCGCCTCGGCATCGCAGACGGCCTTCACGCCCTTCCGCTGCCCACCCAGCGTCGCGAGACGACACCCCCCACCCCGGTCGTATGAGAGGAATACTGTGATCCCACCTGCACGTCGGGGCCTCGGAGGTCTCCGCGCGCTCGCCCTCGGCGCTCGACTGGCACTCTTCGGCGGCCGAAACGGCGCGATCCGCACGTCTTTGACAGCTGTCGGAGTGGGCCTGGGGGTGGCAATGTTGCTGTTCGCCGCGTCGGTGCCGACCGTCAGACACCACAGGGACCAGCGGATCCACGACCGCATCGATGTCAACCTCAGCGACCGTGCCGTCGCGCGGTCGGATCACACTGTGCTTGTCAGAGATATTGACACCGTTTTCCGGGGCGAAAAGATCAGAGGGCGCATGGTGGAGCCGGAAGGGGCTGCGGCACCGCTGCCGCCCGGCGTCCAGCGCTACCCACACCCCGGGGAGATGCTCGTATCTCCTGCCCTGCGCCGCCTGCTGGCCGCACCGGGAAACGGACTGCTGCGCGAGCGGCTGGCCCATCCCGTCGCGGGCGAGATAGGCGACGCAGGTCTGCTCGACCCGGGCGAGCACGTCTTCTATCTGGTCGCGAACCACATGACGGCCGATGCGGCGCAAACGCGGCGGATCGACCACTTCGGTAAGACCTATGCGAAGAAGCCCCTTCCGCTCGAACTCGTGCTCCTCTGCGTCGTGGGAATCGTCGTACTGCTACTCCCCATCGGTGCCTTCATCGCCGCGGCAGTACGGTTCGGTGGTGAGCGAAGGGACCGGCGGATGGCCGCCCTACGCCTGGTCGGCGCGAACCGTGGGATGACCGCCACCATCGCGGCGGGCGAAGTCGCGCTCAGCACACTGGCAGGCATCGCCCTAGGTGTGCTGCTCTTCGTCACGGGACGTCAATTCGCAGGCACGGTGCAGATACAGGGGCTCGGTGTCTTCACCGAAGACCTCACGCCACAGCCCCTGCTGGCGGCCCTCGTGGTCGTCGCCGTACTCACGCTCTCCCTCGGCATCACGCAACTGTCGATGCACAAGGTGGCCGTCGAGCCCCTAGGAGTCGTCCGGAAGTCCGGCAGCACCTCGCGGCGCCTGTGGTGGCGAGCAGCACTTCCCCTGCTCGGACTGATCCTGCTGCGGATCTCCGTACGCAACCCTGCCGACCTGTACGGCACCTCGGGTGTCGTCCTGGTGCTCACCGGCATCCTCTCGTTGCTCGTCGGAGTCACAGCGGTGCTGCCCTGGGCCGTGGAACGCCTCACCCGACTGTTCGGCGGATTCGGCCCGCTGCCTTGGCAACTAGCCCTGCGTGGGCTGCAGTTGAACGGCGAATCTGCCACCCGCTCGGTCAACGGAATCGCGGTTGCCGTCGCCGGGGCCGTGGCCCTCCAGACCCTCCTCACCGGACTCTCCCAGAACCCGGTGGACGATACCGCCGGAGGGGCGCGCGGCCTCTCCGCCTCCACACGCATCGCTGTCGCCCACCTCGACGGCGGCCACGCGCGAGGGGCGCAGTACGGCCCGGCGCTCGCCACGGCTCCGGGCGTGCAGCGGGCAATCGGGTTCCAGGAGGTGTCGGTGAGCCCCCTGGACGGCGGGTTCCCTCAGACCGTCCTGATCGCGGACTGCGATCAATTGCGCCTGCTGGCACAGCTGCCCGCCTGTTCGGACGGCGACGCCTTCCTCACCGTCCCTCCGGCCAGGGACACCATGCCCGACATGACCACGTGGGCGGCCGGACTGAAACTGCGCGTGGACATGAACGGCCCCCGCTGGACAGTGCCGCACATCACCTCAACCGTCCGTGCGACCCCCGCCTGTCCGGCAGCGGTGTCCTCTGAGCGGACCCTGCTGGCCACTCCCGCAGCGGCCGGGCACACTGCCATCGCACACGCCGTCAGCGCGGTCGGCCTTACCTATGCGACCGGGTTCAAGGACGTGCAGGATCACATCCGGACCGCAGCAGCACGGCTCGACCCGGCGTTCAGCGTCGACTTTGATGAAAGGTCCCAGGGCGACCCTGCCCTCGACGGAGTCAGGCGGGCCCTGTTGGCTGGGGTGACCGCCGTGCTGGTACTGATCGCGGCGAGCATGCTGCTCGGTGCGGTGGAACAGGTCCGCGAGCGTGCACGAGTCCTGTCCGTACTCGTCGCGTTCGGCACGCCCCGTCGTACGCTCGCCACGTCCGTCCTCTTACAGTCCGTTCTCCCCATCGGACTTGGTTTGCTCGTGGCGGAGTCGATCGGGACGGCCCTCGGCAGCACGCTGCTCGAACTCGCGGGGAGGCCTGTGACACACAACTGGAGCACCCTACTGGCCATAGCCGGCATCGGGGCGGCCGTCTCCCTCGGCGTCACCCTGTTGACCCTGCCGGCATTGTGGCGTTCGACGCGACCGCAGGGACTACGCCACGAGTAGTTCGTTCCCCGGACCTCAGAAGACGGCGCTGATCCTCCCTCCGGAGGACAGCCCTGGCCGCAACGACAACGCACACGGTGATGTCCAGAACCACCGCACGAGGGAGACAGTGGCAATGGTGGACCCGGCAAGCCCGATCAGCACGTGGAACGACGGAACACCAAGTACGGAGGCTCCGCGGGAACCCGATGCCACGGCCTCGGTGTTCGCCAACTTCCGTCAGTACTTCATGGGATGGGGCACACACAGCCGAGCGGGCCACACCGTCGACCAGTTCCGCAGCGGGCTTGCGACCCCGCAGTTCAACGGCGTCGTACGCGTACGGTCGGTGTCCGCGGACGGGGCGGATGTGACGGCCGTCCGCGGGGAGTTCGCGAACGTTCCCTGGTGGTGGTGGGTCGGAGCCGACAGCCCCGAGGACACCGCCGACGTCCTGCGGCGCCGCGGTGGACGAGAGCTCACCGCCCTCCCCGTCATGGCGCTCCCGCTCGACGAACCGGCCCACCCGGGCACAATCCCGCACACCGCTCCCACCGGTTTGCGGGTGGAGCCGGTACGGGACGATGAACGGCTGGCCGAGTTCGTCCGCACGTACCGGGCGTCGATGGGTGTCGAGCCCGGGCTGGAGGCCGAGATGGTGCGCATTGAGTCGCGGCGCGAGGACAACGCCGACATCATCCGGCTGGCCGCCGTGCTGGACGGCCGAGTGGTCGGGACGACCGTGGTGATCGCCGCCCACGGGGTGGCCGGCATCTTCCTCGTCCACGTGACCCGGGCCCATCGCCGGCGGGGCGTCGGCGCGGCCCTGACGGCCGCCGCGCTCCAGGTGGGGGCGGAAACGCGGGATGCGCTGCGCCGCGCTGGTGGCCAGTCCCGCGGGCGAAGCGTTGTACCGACGTTTCGGCTTCACGACGATATCCGAGTACCGGCTGTTCGCCTTCCCCTCCTGAACCGCAGCCGGTCCGGACGCGGAGCACGCGCTGCCTCTCAGGCCCGTACGCCGGCGCCGCGGGCGCCGGGGGGGCGCACGGCGCCCGGCAGGTGATCTGACCACCGTGTCACACCGAGTGCTGACGACCGGTCTAGAGGGTCAGGACCGAGAGAAACAGAGGACACCGTGCGTGAGATCTTGATCGTGGGCGGCGGGTACGCGGGCTTCTACACCGCGCGGGGCCTGGAGAAGAGGTTGCGGCCCGGCGAGGCGCGAGTCACCGTCGTCGACCCTCGCCCGTACATGACGTACCAGCCCTTCCTGCCCGAGGTCGTGGCCGGTTCCGTGGAGGCTCGGCACGCGGCGGTCTCTCTCCGCCGGCACCTCCACTCCACGCGTCTGGTGGCGGGCTCGGTGACGGAGATCCGCCACAGCGCGCGCACGGTCACGGTCCGCCCGGAGTCCGGGCCATCCCTCGACCTGCCCTACGACGTGCTGGTGGTGACAGCGGGGGCGGTCACCCGGACCTTCCCGATCCCGGGGCTGAGCGATCAGGCGTATGGACTCAAACACGTCGAGGAGGCGGTGGCGATCCGGGACCGCCTCCTCACCTCGTTCGACCGTGCGGCCGTTCTGCCGCGCGGGCCCGAACGTACGAAATTGCTCACCGTCACCGTCGTCGGTGGCGGATTCTCCGGAGTGGAGGGATTTAGTGAGCTGCTGGCCCTGGCGACCGCGTTGCTCAAGCAGTACCCGGAGATCGGCACGGACGAACCGGCCTTCCACCTGGTCGAGGCACGGGACCGCATCCTGCCCGAGGTCGCGGATCGGCCGGGCGCCTGGGTGGTGCGTTCACTGGAGGAACGGGGGGCGCGAGTGCATCTGAACACCCAGCTGATCTCCGCCCAGGACGGCCGGGTGCGGCTGTCGGACGGCACCGAGTACGACTCGGGCTTGCTGGTGTGGACGGCCGGCAACGCCGCCAACCCGATCGTGCACAACCACAGCGACCTGCCCGTCGACAAGCGCGGCCTGCTCACCGTACAGGCGGATCTGCGGGTCACCATGGGCACCGAGGTGGTGCCCGACGTATGGGCGGCGGGGGACGACGCCTCGGTGCCCGATCTCGCGGCCGGGAGCCCGGGCGCGCACACCGTGCCCAACGCCCAGCACGCCGTCCGCCAGGGCAAGCTGCTGGCGAGGAACATCCTGGCGTCGCTGCGCGGTCGTCCGACCAAGGACTACGTGCACCACAGTCTCGGTGTTGTGGCCACACTCGGACTCGGCCGCGGCATCTTCCAGTACCGGGGTCTGGTCATCAAGGGGTTCCCTGCCTGGCTGATGCACCGTGGCTACCACGTTCTGGCCATACCGAGTTGGGAACGCAAGACGCGTGTGTTCGCCGTGTGGGTCACGGCCCTTCTCTACGGCCGCGACATCGTGTCACTGGAGTCGGTGCAGCACCCGAGGGATGCATTCCTCTCCCGCGGCGAACTGCGCCGGGGAGAGGAACCCGCACAGCCCGGAGGCCGGCTCACGGCATGACGGCGCGGTACAGTCCGCGGCCAGCCCGCTGGACGCGCGAGGCGCCGACGAGACGGTCCAGCGTGCTGCGGACGGCGTTGACGCTGCGGCTGTCGGTGTCGCGTCCCAGCGCCGGCGCAACGTCGCGAGCGCGGGCCTCAGTGTCCCCAGCCTGCGCGAAGTAGGCCAGGGTCTGTTCCGTGAGCTTGCCAAATGTCACGCTGCCGCCGCCCGCCTCGTCGCCCCGGCCTGCCCTATCCGAGGACTCTGCGGCGGCTTTGGCGGTTGCCGCAGCGCGCGCGGCCTCCCGCTTCGTCAGCGGCGCGACACTCACGAGCGCGATATCCCACGGAGTTGGGGCGGTCGCCGGGCCGTTGCCGGGCGTGAGAGCCTGAAGGGCATCGAGCACCCGCTGCGCGGAAGCGAGATGGGCTGTGACCGCGGCCAGTTACTTCCCCAGCGCCCTGCCTTTGGATCTCCAGCCGTGCCAGGTCTCCTGGACACTCTCGGCAGTGCTCTCGATGACACGAGCCGCCCGGATCACGGAGCCCATGGGTTCCCCTCGTCCTCAACCCTGCTGTCCTGACGGGACCGCGCGACGTGCCGGCCCGCCCCATCGCGGCACCGAGGGGACGCTGGCGAACATCCTAGGCAGCGGCCCCGTCAGGTGAGACCAGAGTGGGCGGTCCCAGGGGACACCGTTGATCGGGCCGTCAAGACCGGCGGGCCGGGGACGGAGCGAGCCCCGTTGCGCTCTCTTCAGCCGCCGGCGATGCCTCGTGGTCGCCGGCGGCGGGCAGCCGTCTGATCTTCTCGGACACCGATTGGATCCGGGCGTCCACCTCGTCGATCGCCTCCCGGAGCACCTCGAGCCGTCCCTCCAGGACGGCGGCCTCCGCGGCGAGTAAAACAGTGGCATCGGCTGGGCCGGTCCGGCGGTCGGCGTCTCGTGTCATCCTCGTGTCCCGCCTCCGTCCCCGTCGGCAGTTCGGTGGACGGGCTCCGGGGGACCAGCGGTCGCCCAGGTGCGACTGATGAATGTCCCTGACATGCTCCTCCTTCGTCGCCGCAGGGCCCGGACACGGACCGAGCCGTCGGTACCGCATTGACCGGGTAGCGCAGGAGGCTGTGACAGCTGCCGTGCGGGCCGCCGCGTCATGGCAGTTCGCACCCCGGGGAAGCCGCGTCCCGGGAGAATGGGGCGCCATGCGGCAGGACGTAGAGGACCTCCAGGACGACATCCGTGGCCCCACGGTTCTCGCCCATATGTACGTGGTCCGCGCCCGACGGCTCCTTCAGGAAGCCACCCTCTTTGTACACGCCGTCGGAGGCGCAGGAGGCGTCGAAGTGGCTCAGCGTGCCCTGCTTGACGAAGGCGTACAGAGTGCCGTCGTGGTAATGCCACCCGGTCGCCTGGCCGGGCGGAATGGTGATCTCTCGGAGGACGTAGTCGGTGTCGCCGACAGTCCGCTGGGCCAGAACCCGGCCGCTGACGCCGGGGCCGCCGGGGGTGGCCTGGGCGGTTGTCGAGGCGAGCGAGAGCCCTATGAGACAGGCTCCGGCCACGGCGACGCGTGCTGAAGTAGGCATGATGAATCCCTTCGGTACGTGAGGGGGGACAGCAGCCCGGGGCAAGCGGCCCTCAGGGGCGGCCCGTTCAGAGGATGTGTTTCGTTTGATGTGGCACGCACTGTGAACTAAGCGGTGGGGACGTGCGGATGACCGTGTGACGGGCCGGATTGCCGTGCGGCACCCGGGGGCTCTTGCGGCGCGGCGTCTCACCGGCGGCCCGGCAGCGTCACGGCCAGCAGCTCAGACTCCTCGTACCCTGGGAGCTGGGCGAACCCGTGCGCTGCCAATTCGCGAGTCAGCTGGGCGCGGGTCGCGGGCCACATCCAAAACGTTTCGGTTTGTTCCCTCAGCACGTCCTCGGCGTCCCTCACCCAGTAGTCGGCGCGTGTCCGGATGCGGTTGCCGACGGCCGACATCGTTATGCGCCCGCCGTATACGTGCTCGCCTACCCGCTTGTCCGCGAGCAGGCGCACGATGGTACGGGCCGGAAGCCGGGCTGGCGGCAGCTGCACGAACAGCGAGCCGCCGGGGGTGAGGGCCTTGCCGAGCGCGGGCCACAACTTCTCGCGTATGCCGGGTGGCAGGCAGCCGACCATGTTGTGGCCGATGGCCACGTCCGCGACCGAGTCCAGGGCGAGCTCGTCAAGGGGGCGCGGGTGCACGGTGACCCGGTCCCGCTGCTCGGACGGCAGGGCGGCGAGCCGTGTCAGCAACGACGTACGCATAGCTCGGGCCGGTTCGACGGCATGCACGTCGACGCCGGAGTCAGCGAGGGCCAGCACCGTTACCCGTCCGGTACCGGCGCCGACGTCCAGGACGCCGGTGCGGGCGTCGGCGATATGGCGTGCGTAGAGCCGGCGGACCCGCACTTCGTCCGCGTCGGCCTGCAAGATGTCGTAGAACTCCGCGGTGACCGCATAGGAGTCGGATTCCCGTCGGAGGTCCGACGGTCCGCTGAGGATGGTGAGCATGCCCGACATGACAACGTGTGGGCAGCGTGTGTGACAGCGAGGGCAGGCGAACTTCACGCGGGCTGCTGTCACAGAAGCACGCAGTGCGCAGTCAATTATCCGGCTCCGTCCGCGGCCTTTCGGAACTTTCCAGGACCGGACAGGAGCCCCGGAAAACGTCGTGAGAGCGGAGTACGTCGTCATGACCGCGCGATCCCCCCGGGTATGGCTGCCCGCAGAGTTCGGGCACCTCGCTGATCTACCCCCGGGCCTCGACTACGCCCGCTGGGACGGCCGTTCGGCCTTTCCCACGGACCCGGCGGAGGTCGAGTTCTACGTTCCCCCGCTGACCAAAGACATCAGCGTCATTGCCCGCCCGCTGGCCCGGATGACCCGGCTGCGGGCTGTGCAGGCGCTCAGCGCCGGAACCGACGAGCTGCGGGCGGTCCTGGAACGATTGCCCCGTGTAGTGACCTTGTGCAACGCGAAGGGGGTGTCAGCTGCCGGCACGGCCGAGCTGGCCCTGACGCTGATCCTCGCCAGCCTGCGCGGCATACCGGAGTCGCTCCGTGCCCAGGACCGGGAGCGCTGGGACCCTCGGACCTTCTCCACCCTCCACGAACGGTCTGTGCTCATCGTCGGCCACGGCGCCGTCGGCTCCGCCTTCGAGGAGCTCCTCGCGCCCTTCGACTGCGCCGTCACCCGCGTCGGGCGCGTGGACAGGGAGACGCCCCAAGGGCCGGTGCGCTCCGTGTCGCTGCTGCCCCGGCTCGTCGAGGACGCCGACGTGATCGTACTGTGCACTCCGCTGACCGCCGCGACCCGCGGACTCTTCGATGCCGCACTGCTGTCCCGTGTCAAGGATGGCGCCCTGCTCGTCAACGTGTCCCGGGGTGCGGTCGTTGACACCAACGCCCTGCTGAAGGAGGTGGACGGCGGTCGGCTGCGGGCCGCGCTCGACGTGACTGACCCCGAACCGCTCCCGCCGGGCCACCCGCTCTGGACCGCGCCCGGCGTCCTGGTCACTCCGCACGTCGGCGCTTTCACCCCCGGCCTGTGGCCCCGCCTCGAAGCGCTCGTGCGACGGCAGCTGGCCCGGTTCGCCACGGGCGGGGAACTGGAGAACCTGGTCACACTCCGATACCAGGCCACCTAGCGTCACTCTCTGCGGCGTCACCGCTTCTGAAGCTGGACTACTGGCACCAGCCCTGATCGACGCCCTGATGTGCTGCCGAAGTCGGCGAATTCTGACCGCCAGCTCAGCCGACAAGAGTCTGGCGGCGCGTTCCGTGCCGGTTGGCCCAGCGCGTCACACATGGCCCCGCGGCCCGGTCTGTGGAGGGGAAGGGCCTCCGACCCCACCGCCGGTAAAGGACCGTGCCATGAACGACATCATTCTGAACGCACCGCAAGATTGCCAACGCAACCCGACGCCGCCGCTGCTGTACGAACTGGGCGTCAAGGGCGCCCGCCCAACTCCTGGTCGACATCCGGTTCGGGCCTGCGGCCGCCACCCAGTGGTCAGTGGCTGACGCAGCGCTGGCCGAGAACGCCTCCGCCCTCGCCTGGTGGGACATTCGGTCCTGGTGGCGACCAAGGACCGTCTCCCGGTCCCGCCGGGGCAGAGCTTCATGGCTGAGCGCACGAAAGCCACGATCGTGACGGTCGATGCCTCCCACACGCTCGCCGTCTCCCGCCCGGGCGATGTCGCCCAACTGATCGACGAGGCGGTACAGGCCACCGGCCGAACCGCCTGGATATCGAGGCGCGGTGCCCGTCGCACCGCGCCGTCCTCGCGGCCCGGCTCCGCCAAGGACACTGGGCCGCCTACTTCAGGAGCGCATTCATGAGCACGGATGAGCAGGCCACTCGCGGGCTGGCCGACCTGGAGGCCTACCTGTACCAGGAGGCCCACCTCAGTGCCGCCCGGCTGCGCGTGGCCACCTTCCTCGCGCAGTCGGCCGGGCTGAGCCACCGACAGAAAAGGGATATCGAGGAGTGGTACCTCGACGAGCAGAAGCACGTTGCAGGGGCGGTGACACAGCACATCGCCGACAGCATCGCCCAGGCCGACTCGGCCCGGCACCGCAGCTTCTTCCGGTGGATGCGGTGGCTGCTCATTGCCGTGACCGCTCTGACCCTGCTGAACTTCGTGGGCACCGTACTCCTCGTCAGCACCCGTCCCTGACCTTGGCCGTGGCCCCAAGCAGAACGAGGAGAAACGGAACGTTCGAGCCAGCGGCCAGGTCGTCGAGCAGGAGCGTGCCGCCGGTGGTGTCGTGGACCTTCGAGGCGGTGACGAGGACGGCCAGCACCAGGCCGAGGGTGTCCTTGATCAGGTGCCGTTCGCGTCCTTTGATCTTCTTGCCGCCTTCGATGCCCTGACTGCTTTCGGCGACGTTTGCCGAGGGCTTCACGTTTTGCGCGTCGACCACGGCCGCGGTTGGCTCGGCCCGGCGGCCATGGAACCGGCGGGTCTTGTCGCGTAGCAGGTCGTGGCGGCTGTCGATGCGCTGCGTGTGCTGAACAGGGTGGCGCACCAGGTGCACACCTCGCCCTCCAGCCCGTACGCGCCGGTGTGCTGTGCACAGGCATCCGCGGGTGCGTGCTCGTCCCGTGCCGTCATACGCCCGTCAACGACTGAAAGGTCGCGAGAAAACGCCGAGCGGCACGGCTCCGCTGCGGCCGCAACGCCGGCCCTGCGGCATCCCAGGGCCGGCTTCGTTGCCTCTTCTACTGGGAGATCACGGCGTAGCCGTCGGCTCCGTTGCCCACGACCGCCCCGGCTCCGGGGGTGCCGTTGGCTCCGTCCGTCCCGTTCTGCCTGCCGCTGAACACGGAAGTGCCGCCTTCACCGAAGGCTCCGCCCGCGCCCGCGCCTCCTCCGCCGTGGTCGTTGAAGCCTGCTCCGCCGTCGCCTCCCCGGCCGCCGTCACCACCCCGGCCGGCGCGGGCGAAGGAACCGTCGCTTCCGTCATGGCCGTCGCCGCCCGCGGTGCCGCTTCCCCCGTCTCGTGAGGCGAGGCGGTCGGTGTCGATGCCGGCTGTGGGCGTGCAGATCGCGCCGGGCCCGAGGTACCCGCCTGCTGCTCCCTTGCCTCCGGCGCCGTGCCGTCGGCCTTCGCCGTCTTCGCCTTTGGCGGCGGGACCGGCGGCGCCGTGACCGCCCTTGGCCAAGACGATGGTGTGACCGTCGGCGGTGACCCACGAATCCCCGCCGGCGGTGGGAATGCCGTCGCGTCGACGGAAGTGAAGGACTTGCCGCCTTCGCCGATGTGGACCTCGATTGGGGTGCCCGGTGTGACTCCCGTCAGCTGGCACTCGACGTAGTAGCCGCCGCCTCCGCCGCCCCCGCCTCCTCCCCC
>MWJO01000010.1 GCA_002027195.1 Streptomyces sp. GKU 895
CTCCCCCCCGCCCTGCGCGAGCTGCTCTCCCCGCGCACGCTCGACCATGTCCTGGCCAACGCGAGGGAGGGATTCCCGCTCCGCTGGGGCCTGCCCTTGGTCGACGGCGACCGGCTGCGCCTCGCCGAGCCGGGCCCGGACGGAAAGCCCGGGCAGAACCGGACGCGGGAGATCCTGGACCGGATCGCCGAGGCGGTGGGCGTGGCCAACCCGTCCACGATTGCCGACCCGGTACGACAGGTGGTGCGCGCCGCGTTGCGCAACCGCTGGACGGTGCTGCTCCAGGGCCCGCCCGGCTGCGGCAAGACGGAACTGGTGCGGGAGACGGTGCGGGCGGGCCTGGGCCGGGAGCCGCTGTACTTCTCGCTGCCGGTGACGAACGTCGAGGACCTGTGCGCACCGATCCCGTCGGCGGACGGCACCCTCGACAACCTCCTCGCCGCGCACTTCACCGGCCCCGAGCCGAAGGCGATCGTGTGGGACGAGTACAACCGGCCCAAGGACAAGGCCGCGTTCGCCAAGCTCATGGAGATCACCCAGGAGTGGTCGCTGGCGGGGCGGCGGATCGAGAACCTGCGCGCCCAGATCGCGGTGCAGAACCCGCCGTACCATCTGGGCCGCAAGCTGCTGGTGTCGCGGAACAACATCGCGCAGGCGACGCGTTTCACGGCCTCCCTGGAGGTGGCGCCGGAGGACATCCCGGCCAACGAGTGGCTGCTGGCCCGCTACGGCGCGGACGCCGAGACGGTCCTGGAGTGGTGGAAGCACGACATCGACGACGACGGCCGCGCCTGGATCACCAAGCGCACCCTGGAGCGGCTCATCAAGCTGCACCGGCGCGGGCTGCCGCTGGAGATGGGCACGGTCTATCTCGGTGACGGCGAGTACGCGCCGGTGCCGCTCACCGCGCTCCTCGACCGCCTCAGGGGCCGCGAGGTCACCGGGCTGCGTGAGCTCGCCCGGGACGCCGACGCCTGGGAGGCGAGGCTGCGGCGGGCCGCCGAGCGGTCCGGGGAGGGCGGGAACGACAGTGACGTGGTCCACCAGATCCTCGCCAACGCGGAGTTGTCCCAGCTGAAGAAGCACCGCGCGGTGGTGGCTCGGCTGGTGGCGTTGCTGCCGGCCAAGCTGCGGGCGACGTATCTGGTGGGGGCGTCGGAGAAGCAGCAGCGGTTCTGGACGGAGGTGTTCATGGGGATGCGGAGCCGGTAGCTGTCAGGCCTCGGGCGGGGCCGTGCGGTGCACACTGCGGACGGCGGCCACGTCGGCCGGGACCGCCGGTCGCGGTACGTGCGCGCTGTGCGCCTCCAGGCGCCGTTTGACGCTCGCCGCGATGCCCTGTCCCAGCACGAAGCGGGTGGCGGTGACGGCGTGGGGCGCGGTGTCGAGGAGGCGATGGGCCTCGCGGCTGCGCATGCCGGTGTGGGTGAGGACCAGGTGGGTGAGCTGGTGCCGTTCGGCCGCCAGGGTGTCGGCGATGGTGCCGGCGGCGGCCAGGTCGAGGTGGTTGTCCGCCGCGCCCAGGACCGCCGCGCGCGCACCCGGCCGAGGTCCAGCAGGGTGACCCCGGCCGCTGTGGCAGCCGTCACCAGCCGGGCGGCGGCCCGCGGTCCGATGCCGTTGCTGGCGACGGCGAGCCGGGTGAGCCGCCCGTACGGCGCCCGCTCCAGCGCGTCCGCCAGCCGGTCTGCGCCCGTGTCGCCCAACCGGGCGGCGGACACGTACAGTTCGTCGATCGCCCCGGCGGCGACCACCGCGCCGAGCGCCTCCGCGCCCGCCTCGCCCAGCGGGTTGCCGCCGACGAAGAGCCGCTCGATGCGGCGCCCGTTCTCCGCGGCGGCGAGCAGGGCGTCGGCGAGAACCACGGCGCCGCTCGCGTCGAGGCCGGTCTGGACGAGGTCGAGGGTGCGCAACGACCGCGCCGACTGGATGAGTTCGGCGGCGGCGCGGCCCCCGCCGGAGCCGAGCGGGTTGCGTTTGAGCCACACCCCGGTGACGACCTGCGGCGAGGCGCGCAGCTGGTCGGCGATCCGGCAGGCGCCGCCCGCGGTGATCCCGTTGCAGCCGAGGTAGAGCGTCTCGACCTCGGCGCTCGCCCCGGCCACCGTCTCGGCCCCGGTGTCGCCCAGCCCATCGGTCCCGAGCAGCAGGTGCCGTACCGGGGTCGGGCCCTGCCCCAGCGCCTGGGCGACCAAAGACGCCCCCTCGGCTCCCAGTTCCTGCTTGCACAGGTCGAGGCGCCCGTCCGGCAGCGCCGTACCGGCCGGGAAGTCCAGCCGCTCCCCCGCGGGGCGCCCGGCCCTCAACCAGTCCAGCAGCGGGCGGAGTTCGGCGAGCGGACGCGGTACGACGGACGGCACTCCGGCGAAACCGCTCGTCTCCTCCGTCACCACTCCGCCTCCTGGTAGTCCTTGAGGAACACCCCGGACAGGGGCTCCCCCGCCTCCCCGCGCACGATCGGGTCGTACACCCGGGCCGCCCCGTCCACGATGTCCAGCGGCGTCCGGAACCCGGCCTCGGCCATGCGCGCCTTCTTCGGTGCCGGGTTCTCGTCGGTGATCCAGCCGGTGTCGACGGCGCACATGTGGACGCCCTGGTCGGCGAGTTCGGCGGCGCTGGTGCGGGTGAGCATGTTGAGGGCGGCCTTGGCCATGTTGGTGTGCGGGTGGCCCGCCATCTTGTTGCGGACGGCGAAGCGGCCCTCGACGGCGGTCACGTTGACGACGTACCGGCGCGGCCGCGGCGAGGCCAGCAGCAGGGGCAGCAGCCGGTCGCACAGCAGGGCCGGGGCGAGGGCGTTGACGAGCTGGGTCTCCAGCACCTCGGCCGGGTCGAGCGCGCCGAGCCGGGCCGACCAGGAGTTCTCCGGGGACGGGTCGGGCAGCAGCCCGGCCTCGTCCGCCTCGCGCAGGGCGACGGGCAGGGACGCGGCACCGCTCCCCAGCATCCGCATCGGCCTGAACCCGGGTGCCTGCCGGACCTCTTCGGGCAGGGCTTCGTACTCCCCGGCGGCGAGCAGCGCGTACGACTCCGGTGGTCTGCGGACCGTCTGGGCGGCGTTGTTGACGAGGATGTCCAGCGGTCGGCCCTCCTGCCGCAACTCCTCGCACAAGCCGAGCACTTGGCGCGGGTCGCGGAGGTCGACGGCGAGGACGGTCAGCCGGTCGACCCACTTCGCGCTGCCCGGCTCGGCGCGGAAGCGGCGCAGGGTGTCGTGCGGGAAACGGGAGGTGACCAGCAGTTCGGCGCCGTCGCGCAGCATCATCAGGGCCAGCTGGAAGCCGATCTTCACGCGGCCGCCGGTGAGCAGCGCGCGGCGCCCGGTGAGGTCGGTGCTCAGGGCGCGGCGGGCGGTGTTGTCGGCGGCGCAGGACGGGCAGAGCCGGTGGTAGAAGGAGTCGACCTCTCGATAGGGCGACTTGCAGACATAGCAGGTGCGCGGCTTGCGGAAGACGCCCGCGGTGCCCGGCCGGGTCAGCGGGGCGTCCTCGCGCCGCTCCGGGGCGCCCGTCGCGGTCGCGGCCATCGCCGCCGCGTCGGCGGCCGACATCTCGGCGCCCCGTGTCTTGCGGCGGCGCAGGCGGCCGTCGCGGGCGAAGGAGGCGGCGACCTGCTCGGCGCGCAGCCGCACCGGGTCGTCGACGGGCAGGGCGCGCAGCTTGCCCACGACCTGGTGGAAGGCGGCCAGTTCCGCCTCGCTGATCGCCTCGCCCATGTGCCGTCCCCGCCCGTGTTCGCCCTACCGTGGTCCCGACCGGATTCGAACCGGCGTATCCGCCTTGAGAGGGCGCGAGTCTGCCTCTGCTCTACGGGACCCCCCGCGACGTATCCGGACGGCCGGATTCGAACCGGCGTGACCGCCATGCGAAGGCGGCGCGCCTGCCTCTGCGCTACGTCCGGGTGCGCCCCCGGATCTTAGCCGCACTCCGATCGGCCGGTCGCACGGATTTACGGGAGGCCCCAGCGGTGCAACGGTGCCCGCAGGGGGTGACACACCATGGCGCAGACCCATGAGTGGATGTTCTACGAGGTCATGTGGCGCGGCTGGGCGGGCCGGGACCGGCTCCCGTACCCCGTGCCCTGGTGGGCACAGCAGGCCTTCCGGCGCTGGAGCGACGACTTCGACTCCGGCACGTACGACTCGAAGGAGGCGGCCTTCGCCTCCAACGCCCTGTACCGGTACTGGCACATGGTCGGTGTGAAGGACCATCGCCAGGAGTCATTGATCGGCCAGGCGGGCGAGATCGAGCCCGTCTACGACAAGTACAGCCTCTGCTTCTTCCTGCACGACCCGGCGACGGGTGCCCTGCGGCTGCCCCAACTCCCGGACGGGGGAAGGGTGGAGCAGCGGACGGAGGCACCGCATCTGCCGGTGGTGCTGACGACGTTCCGCACGCCGGACGACGTGGAGTTCGTGCAGCGCACCTTCGCGACGACGGTCGGCGCGAACCAACGGGACCTGGTCGTCACACGGGTGACCGTCGGCAGCCCCACCGGGCGGCCGCGCGAGGGCCTGTTGTGCGCGGCCGTGCTGCCGGCCGGGCCGAGCGGCTTCCAGCGGCACGACCGCGACGGCCGCCAGATCACGACCGGCGGCTGACGTATCTGCGTCATCTGCCGGACGAGCAGCGGGTGGAGACCAACGCGGGCTGGGGCCCGGTCTTCGACACCGCGCCCGAGCAGTACGGGGTCTACGGCAACCCTGACTTCTCCTTCGATCCGGACGGCTACCTCACCCGCAGCCCGTTCCACGACCTGGTCACCGGCGGCAAGCTCAACGGCGCCCTGGAGGCGCAGGACCAGGTCGCGGGATTGTGCAGTGCGGTGTTCGCCTGGCCGTTCCGGGTGGCGGAGAGCGAGGTCTTCGAGATCGCCGTACGGCTGCCCGTCGACCTGTTCAGCGTCGCGGCCGACCTCGCGGAGCTGCGGGGCACGCCGGTCGCCGAACTGGAGGACGCCAACCGGGCGTTCTGGACGTCGAAGATCCTCGGGCAGGGCGTGCAGCCGGGCCTGCCGCGCCCGGTGGCCCACCTCACGGACCTGTTCCGGCAGGCCCGTACCCAGCTGCTCATCCTCTCCGACCACGGCGAGATCCACCCGGGCCCCACGGTCTACGACTCCTTCTGGATCAGGGACTCCTCCGTCGAGGCGACCGCCTGCGCGCTGGTCGGCGACTCAGCGCTGGCCGAAAGGCAGTTGCGTACGCACTACCCGCTGAAGTTCAACCTCGGCACGGGCCGGATCGGGCCATGCGCCGAGTACGGCTTCTACGGCGGCCCGCACGAGAAGGAGGACCGCGAGTGGGACAGCAACGGCCAAGCGCTGTGGGCGATCGGCCGTTTCGACCGGACGATCGGTCAACAGGCTGCGCTCGGCGCCAAGTTGTACGTCCCCTATGTACGGGAGGCGGCCCGCTGGCTGCGCGACAACCGCGACCAGTACGGCCTGCTGCACAGCGGATGGAGTGCCGAACACCTCGGTGATCGCGACAAGCCGCACTACTGGGACGACTTCTGGGCGCTGGCCGGGCTCTACGAGGCCGCGCGCCTCGCCGAGCGGATCGGGGCGCCGGAGGCCGGTGAACTCTGGTCCGTCTTCGACGACTTGAAGGCGGCGACGGGTGACTCGATCCGCTGGGTGCTGGGTGAGCAGCGTGCACGCGGCGCCTGGGAGACGTACATCCCGACCGGGCCGGGCGACGTCGGACGCCTGGACTCGACGATGATCGGGGCGGCGGCGTACTTCCACCCGCTCCGCCTGCACATGGGCAGCAAGCTGGGCGACGACATCGACCGCGCCGCCCGCAGCACACTCGACACCCTGTACGCGCACTTCGTCACCGGCGGCTACCGGCACGAGGCCGCCTGGCAGGCGTACGGGCCCTATCTGACCCTGCAGTTGGCGCACGCGTACCTGCTCGCCGGGGACCCGGAGCGGATGGACGCGCTGCTCGGCTGGACGGTCGCGGCGGGGTTCCCGAGCGTGGCGGGGCGCGCGGTGGCGCTGGGCGCGTGGAACGAGCAGCACGCGTTCCCGATCGCGTCCGACTTCCGGGACGTCCCGTACGGCCGCTGGTACATGGGTGACATCCCGCACGGCTGGGCGGCGGCCGAGTATCTGCTGCTGATCCGCGACATCCTCTTCTTCGAGGCCGACGAGGACCACGACCCGCACCTGTACATCGCTCCGGGCGTACGACCGCACTGGGTGCCCGGGAGTGAACCGGTCACCGTGGACGCGGCGCCGACGCTCTTCGGCGCGCCCTTCGGCTACCGGCTCACGCACGACCCGGCGGAGCGGAGGGTGACCGTGGACATCACCCAGGCGCCCGAGGGGGTGAGGTTCGTCTACCCGTGCCGGTTCGGCGAGGTGCGGAAGGCGGAGGCGGACGGACACGGGCTCGACCGGACGGGCCAGGACGTGCGGGTGCCGGCGGGGACGGGGCGGTTCAGCGTGACGTACACGTGATGCACGTGGTGCCCGGCGTACGCCCTGGTCAGCGGGACGTCCGCCGGATCTCCAGCCGTTCCTTCTCCGACAGGCCGCCCCACACGCCGAAGCGCTCGTCGTTGTCGAGGGCGAACTCCAGACAGGCGGAGCGGATCGGGCACAGACCGCAGATCCGCTTCGCCTCCCGTACGGAGCTGCCCGGCTCGGGGAAGAAGAAGTCCCCGCCGGTCTGCGCGCACAGCGCCTCGTCCTGCCAGTCCAGGTCGGGTGGCGTGATCGTCTCGATGAGCATGGGCAGGATCGTGCCGGGCGGCGAAAAACGTTCGATCAACGCGGGATCAACGCCGCGCTCCCAGGCCTCCGGCCGCCCCGATCCTGCTCCGCCGCACCCCGTGACGCACGGCGGCGCGCGGTATTGCGGGGCGTTTGTCAGTGGGCAGTGCGAGACTCGGCAGTGCACTGGACGTGACCCCTCGGAGGAGGGCAAGGATGCTCACCACCAGCTATGTCACCGGCGCACCGAACTGGGTCGATCTCGGCACCCCCGACATCGACGGCGCCGCTTCCTTCTACGGAGCGCTCTTCGGCTGGCGCTTCGAGCCCGGGCCGCCCGAATCCGGCGGCTACGGCTTCTTCCAGCTGGACGGGAAGACCGTGGCGGGCGGCATGCAGTCCGCCGCGGAGGACGGCCCGCCGTCCTGGACGGTGTACTTCCAGACCCCCGACGCGGACGCCACGGCGAAGGCCACCGAGCAGGCGCACGGCAAGGTGCTGATGCAGCCCATGGACGTGATGGACCAGGGCCGGATGGCCATCCTCGCCGACAAGGCGGGCGTCCCCTTCGGCATCTGGCAGCCCGGCCGCCTCAAGGGCCTGGACGTGACCCAGGAGCCGGGCTCGCTGTGCTGGGTCGAGCTGTACACGGCGGACCAGCCGATGGCCGCGTGGTTCTACCACACGGTGCTCGGCCTGGAGACCTACGGCGTCGACTTCCCGGGTGGCACGTACACGACGATCAACCCGGCCGGCGCCTCCGAGGACGCCATGTTCGGCGGCATCGTCCCTCTGGCCGACGACCCGACCGAGGCGGAGGGCACCCCCTACTGGCTGCCGTACTTCGAGGCCACGGACGTGGACGAGGTGGTGTCCAAGGCGGAGGCCGGGGGCGGAAGGGTCCGGATGCCTGCGACGGACGTCCCGGGGGTGGGCCGGGTGGCGCGACTGGCCGATCCGTACGGGGCACGCTTCGCGGTGATCAAAAGCGCACCGGCACAGGGTTGACCTGGCGGTCCAGGAGCCGAGGGGCCCGGGCGCCGCGCCGGGATTCGTTTCCGTCCACGGCGGGCGGCGTGGTGACGGCCTTCTGCGACGCCCGGGAGCGTGAGCGGGCGGGGACGCTGTCCGCCGTTCACGCCCACGAACCCGCCGCGCCGGTGCACGCGGGGGCGGTCCGTCCCGACGAGCCCTAGGCGGATTCCCGCCGCACCAACGTCGTGGGCAGTACCACCCCGGACATCGTGTCCCCGGCCCCCTTCAGCAGCAGCCGGGCCATCAACCGGCCCATCTCCTCGATGTCCTGGCTGATCGTCGTGAGGGGCGGGTCGGTCTGTTCCGCGATCGGGAGCATGTCGTCGAAGCCGATGACGGCGACGTCGCCGGGGACGCGGCGGCCGTGCTCGCGCAGGACGCGCAGGGCGCCGGACGCTGTCAGGTCGTTCGCGGCGAAGACGGCGTCGATGTCCGGGCAGCGGTCGAGGAGCTCGCGCATCGCCCGCTCGCCACCGGCCGGCGTGAAGTCGCCCTCGACGACGAGGCGCGGGTCGACGTCTCCCATGACGTCCCGGTACCCCTCCAGCCGGTCCACCGCCGACGTCTGGTCGAGGGCGCCGGTGATGTGGGCGACGCGGCTGCGGCCGAGGTCGACGAGATGCCGTACGGCGTCCCGGGCGCCACCGCGGTTGTCGCTGTCGACGTAGACCACGTCGTCGCCCGTGCCGTCGCTCCAGCCGGGCCGGCCGCCGAACACGGTGGGGATTCCGGCCCGTTGGATCAGGCCGGGCAGCGGGTCGTCCAGGTGAAGGGAGAAGACGAGCGCCCCGTCGACATGGCCGCCGGCGAGATAGCGGCCGACGCGGGCGTGGTCGTCGCGGCCCTCGGTGAGCAGCAGGACGAGTTGGTTGTCGTGGGCCGTCAACTCCTTGCTGATGCCGCGGAGTTGCAGCGCGAAGAAGGGGTCGGCGAAGACCCGGGTCTCGGGTTCGGCGACGACGACGGCGATGGCGTCGTGCCGTCGCGTCACAAGGCTGCGGGCGGCCTGGTTGGGGACGTACCCGAGCTCCTCCACGGCCCGCCGCACCCGCTCCACGAGCGGCTCCCGCACCCCGTCGCCGCCGTTCACCACGCGGGACACGGTGGCCCGCGAGACCCCGGCCCGCGCGGCCACGGCCTCCAGCGTGGGACGCGGCACTGTCTCGCTCACTTCGGGCCCTCCTCCTGGTTGCGGCCCAGGATAGCCCTGGCCGGGGGCGAGGGTGAGAGCGCTCTCGGGAGGACGGAAAGGCGGTTGCGGCGGTGAGCGTGACGGCAAGAGGATCACCGTATGACTTCGGGAAGCGCCCATGGCCGCTGAGCCCCGCCTCGCGCCGTACGCCCGGCTGCCCAGTGCGTATCAGGGCCGGGACCAGCTGCACAGCACCGTCGACGCGTTCGGGCGGTCGCACTGGCTGCTGCGCGACTCGGCGCGGCGGGGCAACGCGTACGACGCTCTGCTCGTCACGGTCGAGGGCGGGCACGACCGTACGACACGTCTGCGGTCCGTTCACGCCCGCTTCCCGCGGGTGGACGCGCTACCGGACGGCGGTTTCGTGGTGGCCGACGCCCGTCGGCAGGACGGGGTCGATCAGGTGCAGGTGTTCGACTCGTCAGGACGGTCGTCCTACGGCTTCGACGCCGGTGACGCCATCGAGCACCTGCTGACCGACGAGTCCGGCGACCTGTGGGTGGGCCACTTCGACGAGGGCGTCGGCAGTGACCCGCTCTGCGATCCGGGGCTGCGGTGCTGGAGCCGTGCCGGGGAACCGCTGTGGCAGTACCACCAGCCCTCGGAGGCCGGATGGTTCCTGGACTGCTACGCCCTGAACGTCGACCGTCGCTGCACCTGGGCGTACCCGTACACGGACTTCCCGCTCCTGGAGGTCCGGAGCCGACGCCAGGCGCGCATCCGCACCACGCCCGTCCGGGGCGCGAAGGGGGTGGTGGTCCACGGGCCCCGAGTCGCGCTCTATGGCGGGTACGGCGACGAGCACGACCGGCTCCTCCTCGGCAGCCTGACCGACTCGGCGGTCGAGCCCGTCGAGGAGACCCGTCTGCTCCGCGCCGACGGGGCGCGATCGAGCCGCCGGCGGGTCGTCTGCCGCGGTCCGCGTCTCTATGTGCAGGAGGAGCCCGGCATCGACTGGGCCCTGTACGACATCGGTTGACGCCTCGCGTCCTCAGTGCGCGTGCCCGGACGTGTGCTCGTGCGGCTCATACCCCGGAATCGTGCCGTCCGTCTTCTTCACCAGGAACAGCCCCACCATCCCCATGTCCGAATGGCTCTGGACATGGCAGTGGTACATCCACGCGCCCGCTCCGACGCCTTCCCCCGCGATCACCTGGAAGCCGAAGGAGTCGGCCGGGCCCACGATCTTGTTGTCGATGACCTGGCTCGGGTCGTCGGGGCCGGTGAGGGTGCCGGTGCGGTTGTCCGCCCAGCGGTGACCGTGCATGTGGAAGGTGTGGTAGTACTCGCCGTGCGTGATCATCACGAACTCGACCCGATCGCCCACGGTGGCCTCGAAGTCGGGGCCCGAGTGGGCGGGCTTGTTGTTGATGAGCATGTCGTTGAAGACGATCGTGTGGGTCGCGTCCGGAAGGACGTCGCCCTTGCGGCGGACGATCACCGGGCCGTACAGGCCTTTGCGGATGCCACCCGTACCGTGTTCCGTGCCGACCACGTGGTCGTGGTAGTGCCAGTACCCCGCGCTGCCCGCCCGCCAGGTGCCGTCCTTGCGACGGCCGGGGGCGTGGGTGCGCCACGTGTAGGTGCGGGTGCCGCCCGGTTCGACGTCGCTCTTGTTCAGCTTCGTGCCGTCGCTGGAAATTTCGTAGTCCAGGCCGTGGACGTGGAGGCTCGCCGTCACGTCCATCGTGTTCTCGAACTCGATGTGCAGGGTGTCGCCCTCGTTGAGTTCGATCAGCGGGCCCGGGATCGTCGCCTTGCCCTTCTCGAAGCCGTAGCCCATCTGCCCGTCGGCGAGCTTCTCGGCGTACAGCTTGATGTGCCGGACCTCCCCGCCCGCCGGGGCCGTCCTCGCCGGTGTGTCGGCGCTCGCGGCCTCCGGCGCGACCGACAACGATGTCGCGACGGTTCCGGCGCCCACGACGGCCGCGCCGCCCAGCAGCATCCGTCTGTTGAACCCGCGCCTGTCCATGCGGAACTCCCCAGCCTGGTAAGGAATTTGCAGAGACGTACCTGTGACGAACCTGTGAGACGGTACCGGCCGTTCCGCTGTTTATCCACACTCAGGACAAAGTTGACCCCAACTCGGTCATAGGTATTGGCGAGGTGCGCAAAGACGTCTAGCTTCCTTGGCGCTGTTGCTGTGACCGAGGAGGTGCCCATGCACTTACGAGGGTTGAGCACGAGAAGACGGATCGGTGTGGCGGGTGTGACCGCCGGGGTCGTCGTGGCCGGGTTGCTGTCCGGTCCCGCCGCCACCGCGCGCCCGGCGCCCGAACCACCGCTGACAACGATGTCCGTCAAGTCGCCGCCGGGCGGCGCGAATGTACGGGTGCTGCTCTTCTACGGGTCCGCCGCGGCCGGCGAGGAGTCGCCCGTGGTGAACGCCGGGATCGAGGCGATCGAGAAGATCGGGCTGTCCGGGCCCACGAACCAGCGCTTCAAGACCGTGGCCACCGACGACGCCTCGGTCTTCACCGACGAGACCGAGCTGGGACGTTACAACGCGATCGTCTTCCTCACCGGGGGCGGTGACATCCTCGATCCCGAGCAGGAGGCGGGACTCGAGGCCTACATGGAGGCGGGCGGCGGGTTCGTCGGCATCCATGACGCCGCGCGCGCCGAGCCGTACTCGGACTGGTTCACGGGGCTCGTCGGCGCCCGTCCCGCCGCCTCCAGTCCGACCGCCGTACAGCGGGCCGTGGTGGAGGTGGGCGATCGGCAGCATCCGGCGACGAAGGATCTGCCGGTGCAGTGGAAACGGCCCGATCAGTGGTTCAACTGGGCCAAGAACCCCTCGGGTTCCGTGCACACGGTGGCCCGGGTGCGCGAGTCGACCTATCAGCCCGGCGACGGGAAGAACGGCTGGGACCACCCGGTCAGTTGGTGCCGTGACTACGACGGCGGGCGTTCCTTCTACACCGGCATGGGCGGCACCGTCTCGTCCTACGACGAGACCGACTTCCGTGCGCATCTGCGCGGCGCCCTGCTGTGGACGACCCGGCTCGTGCGGGCGGACTGCAAGGCCACCATCACCGGCAACTACAAGGCCGAGCGCCTCACCCAGCCCAATCAGCCGGGCCAGAACGACCAGATCGGCGAGCCGCACGGCCTGGTCACCGCACCCGACGGGCGGGTGCTCTACATCGGCCGGGGCGGCGCCGACGCCTCCCAACCGGTGATCACCGACTGGAACAACCCCGATATCGGCAAGGGCAAGGGCGAGATCCACGTCTACGACCCGAAGACCAAGAAGGTCACCTTCGCGGGCGCCCTGACCGTCTTCGGCAACAAGGGCGGCGGCGACGAGCTGGTGAAGGTCGAGGAGGGGCTCCTCGGCATCGAGCTGGACCCGCGGTTCGAGGAGAACGGATGGGTGTATCTGCACTACACCCCGCACTCCCGGATCAACCGTGAGACCCGGATGGCCGAGCGCCGCGTCTCCCGCTTCACCCTCGACCTCGCCACGAACAAGCTGGATCTGGGCAGTGAGAAGGTGCTGCTCAAGTGGCCGGTGCAGATCCACAGTTGCTGCCACGCGGGCGGCGGGATGACCTGGGACTCCAAGGGCAACCTGTACATCGCGACCGGTGACAACAACTCCAGCCGCTTCAGCGACGGTTACTCGGGCAACAACCCGGAGCCGAACTACAAGGGCGTCTCCTTCGCCGACGCGCGCCGCACCGCCGGCAACACCAACAACCTCAACGGCAAGATCCTGCGCATCCACCCGGAGGCCGACGGGACGTACACCCTGCCCGCCGGGAACCTCTTCACCGGGCAGGAGACCGACGAGGGGGGCGGCAAGACGCGCGGCGAGATCTATGTGATGGGTGTCAGGAACCCGGCCCGCATCTTCGTCGACAAGAAGACCGACATCCTCTACGCGGGGTGGGTCGGCCCGGACGCCTCGGCGCCCTCCACCACCTGGGGCCCGGCGAAGTACGACACGTTCGCCGTCATCACCAAGGCGAGCAACCGGGGTTGGCCGTACTGCATGGGCAACAAGCAGCCCTACCGCGACCGCAACCTCCCCGACCCGACGAAGCCGCTGGGCTGGTACGACTGCGACCACCCGAAGAACGAGTCCCCGAACAACGACGGCCTCGTCAACCTCCCGCCGGTCACCGGCAACAACATCTGGTACTCGCCCCAGGGCGGCGCCCCGGACTTCCCGCGCGACGCGAACGGCGTCCCGTCCTACAAGCAGGAGGAGTCCACGTATCTGCTGCCGTGGCTGAAGGGCGGCGGGCAGGCCGCCATGAACGGACCCGTCTACCGCTACGACGCCAGCAGCACGAGCGGCGTGAAGTGGCCCTCGTACTGGGACGGCAAGTGGTTCGTGGGCGACTTCTACGACGCCGACCAGCCGCGCAACGCCGTGATCACCGACCCGAAGACCCATGGTGAGGGTGGACTGCCCGTGCACTCCGAGTCGTTGAAGAAGATCGTCCCGATCGGCAACGACGGCATCAAGAACCTCATGGACTGGAAGTTCGGTCCGGACGGCTCGCTGTACGTCCTCGACTACGGCCGGGGTTTCTTCACCTCGGACGCCAAGTCGGCGCTGTGGCGGGTCACTTACACGGGCGGTGGTCCGACACCGGCCGCCAATCAGCTGGCCAGGGGGGCAGCGCAGTGACACGGCAACGAAGAGTCCTCACCGCCCTGTTGGCGGCGGTGCTGATGCTGCTCGGCCTCCAGGCCGTCCCCAGTTCCGCCCGGCCCGAGGAGACGGCCGCCGCCCAGACCCTGACCTGGACCGCCGGCGACGACATCACCAAGTACACGTCGGCGCCGACGACCGCGGTGGCCGGTCAGGCGACGATCGTCTTCGAGAACAGCGCGGCCACCGGCAACACCACCGGCATGCCGCACACGTTGACCTTCGTGACGAGCGACCCCGAGTTCAACAGCGATGTGCAACTCAACATCCTGGCCAACCCGAACGACGACATGGGCGGCCGGCACACCGCCGAGGTCACGCTCACCCCGGGCCGCTACTTCTACCACTGCACGATCCCGGGCCACGGCTCGATGCAGGGCATCCTCGTCGTGACCGAGGCGGCGGTTCGGACACCACTCCGCCGCAGACGTCCGTGCAGGTCACCGGGGCGCAGAACGCGCAGGGCGAGTACGTCGGTTCGGCGAGCGTCGCCATCAGCGCCACGGACGAGGGCGGTTCCGGGGTCGACAGCGTGCAGTACGCCATCGGCGACACGGGCGAGTGGCTGCCGTACACCACCCCGGTCGTCGTCGACCAGGTCGGCAGTCACAAGATCCGCTACCGGGCACTCGACAAGGCCGGGAACGTCTCCGCCGAGAAGAGTGTCTCGTTCACGGTGGTGCCGCCGGCCTCGGACGACACCACGCCGCCGGACACCTCGGCCACGGTGAGCGGTCAGCAGGACGCCGACGGGGCGTATTTCGACATGGCGACGGTGACCGTGTCGGCCTCCGACACCGGCTCCGGGGTCAACACCATCGAGTACGCCCTCGGCACCGGCGCCTGGCAGCCGTACACCGCGCCCGTGATGGTGCACCAGCTCGGCACCCACACCGTGCGCTACCGGGCCACCGACAAGGCGGGCAACGTGTCCGCCGAGAAGAGCGTCCAGTTCACGGTCGTCGCGACCCCTACGCCGGACACCACCCCGCCGGTGACGGGCGTGACCGTCGAGGGCACCAAGAACTCGGACGGCGCCTACATCGGCAACGCCAAGGTGACGGTGAGCGCGACGGACGAGGGCGGGTCGGGGGTCGACCGGGTCGAGTACTCGATCGACGGCGGGCCGTACCTCGCCTACGCCACCCCCGTGGTCGTCGATCGCGCGGGCACCCACACCCTCGCCTACCGGGCCACCGACAAGGCGGGCAACACCGCCGCCGCGCGCACGGTGACCTTCACCGTCGTCTCCAGCCAGGTGCCCGCGCCCAACTGCGCGGAGTTCGACGAGCGGTTGACGGTGATCGTCGGTGAAGTCGACTCCGGCGTCCCGAACCGGCTGACCAACAACCGGTGCCGGATCAACGAGTTGATCGAGGACGAGAAGGAGTGGACGTCCCACGCGCTGTTCCTCAAGCACGTGAAGACGGTCCTGGACAAGCTCCTCAAGGAAGGCGTCCTCGACCAGCGCGAGTACAACGCGATCCAGAAGGCCGCCCGTCAGTCCGGGATCGGCAAGCCCGGGCAGACCGAGGGCTACCGGAAGATCCTCGACGGAAGCGCCGAGTCGTTCGCCAAGTGGCAGCAGGTGGGCGGTGGTTCGTTCGGGCTGAACGCCGACGGGTCCATCACCTCCGGGACCACCAAGGGCGGGCTCGGCATGCTGTGGTTCCCCGAGCGCAAGTACGGCGACTTCTCGCTCCGCCTCCAGTGGCGCGACGACGCACCCGGCACCGGGAACGCCAACGCCGGTGTGTTCGTGCGCTTCCCGTGGGTCCACGACCACCCCGAGGAGTCCCGCCCGGAGTGGGTCGCGATCAAGTACGGGCATGAAGTGCAGGTCCTGGACCGGCCCGACGGCGACATGTACAAGACCGGGTCGATCTACGGGTTCGACCGCGTCGGCCTCGCCGGCGCGGGTGTGACGCAGAAGGGCACCTGGAACGACTACGAGATCCGGGTGGTCGACCAGCACTACTCGGTCTACCGCAACGGCGTGCTCATCAACGAGTTCGACAACACCGGCGGCCAGGAATTCGTCCCGCCGCGCTCGGACGACCCGGGCACGGACGGCAGACGGTTCTCCTCCGGCTACATCGGGCTCCAGGTGCACGGCACGACGGACGTCATCTCCTACCGGGACGTGCGGATCAAGGAGTTGTAGTCCGGTCCTGCGGATCAAGGAGCTGTGGTCCCGTCCTGCGGATCAAGGAGCTGTCGTCCCGTCCTTACGGGCTCTGCTCGGCTGTACCCGCTTGGGCTCCCCCGGCATCTTCGGATACTCGGGCGGGTACGGCAGATCACCGAGCCCGTGGTCGTGCTCGTCCCGGCGGGCCAGTTCCAGCAGGGCCTCCAGCGAGAACGCGTGATCGTCCATGTCCGCGTGCACATCGCCGAGTTCGGCGAAGCGCGCGGGCATGGTCGCGAGATCGAAGTCCTGCGGATGCGCCACGCCCACCTCGTCCCAGCGCAGGGGGGCGGAGACGGGGGCGTGCGGTCGGGGTCGTACCGAATAGGCGGAGGCGATCGTGCGGTCCCTGGCGGTCTGGTTGTAGTCGATGAAGATGCGCTCGCCGCGCTCCTCCTTCCACCACTTGATCGTCACGTGGTCCGGCATCCGGCGTTCCATCTCCCGCCCGACCGCGATCGCGGCCCGCCGGACCTGGGTGAAGGTCCACCGGGGTTCGATCGGCACGAAGACGTGCAGGCCGCGCCCGCCGGACGTCTTGGGCCAGCCGCGCAGTCCACCGAACTCCTCCAGTACGGCCCGGAGTTCACCGGCGGCCCGGACGGCGTCGTCGTAGTCGGTGCCGGGCTGCGGGTCGAGGTCGATGCGGAGTTCGTCGGGGCGGTCGACGTCGTCGCGCCGTACCGGCCACGGATGGAAGGTGAGCGTGCCGAACTGGGCGGCCCACAGGACCGCGGCCTCCTCCGTGGGGCACATCTCGTCGGCGCTGCGGCCGCTCGGGAAGGTGATGTGGGCGGTCGGGATCCAGTCGGGCATGTTCTTGGGCGCCCGCTTCTGGAAGAAGTTCTCGCCCGTCACGCCGTCGGGATAGCGTTCCAGGGTGGTGGGGCGGTCGCGCAGGGCGCGCAGGATGCCGGGGGCGACGGCGATGTAGTACCGGGCCAGGTCCAGCTTGGTGAAACCGCGCTCCGGGAAGAAGATCTTGTCCGGGCTGGACAGCCGTACGGTCCTCCCGCCCACCTCAAGCTCCACCGCGTCACCCATGCGAGCCACGGTAGGCCAGCCGGACAGTATGCGCATACCGGGCGAAATCCACCCACGGCCAGCAGAATCGGAGCATGGATCTGCCGGTCATGCCTCCCGTGAAGCCCATGCTCGCCAAGTCGGTCGCGAAGATCCCGCCGGGCATGCAGTACGAGGCGAAGTGGGACGGGTTCCGGGCCGTCGTGTTCCGGGACGGAACCGAGGTCGAGCTCGGCAGCCGCACCGGCAAGCCGCTGACCAGGTACTTCCCGGAACTCGTGGAGGCGCTCAGGGAGCGGGTGCCCGAGCGCTGTGTGCTGGACGGGGAGATCGTCATCGCCCGCGACGGACGGCTCGACTTCGACGCGCTCACCGAGCGCATCCACCCGGCCGACTCCCGGGTGCGGACCCTCGCGGAGCGCACCCCGGCGTCGTTCGTGGCCTTCGACCTGCTGGCGCTCGCCGACGAGTCGCTCCTCGACGTCCCGCTGACCGACCGGCGGGCCCTGCTGACGACGGCTCTGTCCGAGGTCATCCCGCCGGTCCACCTCGCGCCGGCGACCACCGACATCGACGTGGCCCAGAACTGGTTCGAGCAGTACGAGGGGGCCGGCCTCGACGGCGTGATCGCCAAGCCGCTCGGTCTGCACTACCTCCAGGACGAGCGCGCGATGTTCAAGATCAAGCACGAGCGGACCGCCGACGTGGTCGTGGCGGGCTACCGCCTCCACAAGAGCGGGCCCGTCGTCGGCTCCCTGCTCCTGGGGCTGTACGACGACCGGGGCGCCCTCCAGCACGTGGGCGTGTCGGCCGCCTTCACCATGAAGCGGCGTGCGGAGCTGGTCGAGGAGCTGGAGCCGCTGCGCATGGACGACGTCACGGGACATCCCTGGGCCGCCTGGTCGGACGAGACCGCGCACGAGACGGCACGGCTGCCGGGGGCACCCAGCCGCTGGTCGGGGAAGAAGGACCTGTCCTGGGTGCCGCTGCGGCCCGAGCGGGTCGCCGAGGTGGCGTACGACCACATGGAGAACGGGGCGCGCTTCCGGCACACGGCCCGCTTCCGCCGCTGGCGCCCGGACCGCACGCCGGAGAGCTGCACGTACGGGCAGCTGGAGGAGCCGGTGCGCTACGACCTCGACGAGATCCTCGGCACGGCCGGGTGAACCAGGGCTTGTGCCGAGCCAGGGCTTCCGTCGAGTCCGGGTTTCCGCCGAGTCAGGGCTTCATCAGGACCTTCACCGCGCCGTCCTGCTTGCGCTGGAACATCTCGTACGCGTGCGGCGCCTCGTCGAGCGGCACGCGATGCGTGGCGAAGTCCTCGACGCCGAGCACGTCCTCGTCGGTCAGGTACGGCAGGATCTCGTCGACCCAGCGGCGCACGTTCGCCTGGCCCATGCGGAGCTGGATCTGCTTGTCGAACAGGGTGAGCAGGGGCAGCGGGTCGGCCATGCCGCCGTAGACGCCGGAAAGGGAGATGGTGCCGCCGCGGCGGACCAGGTCGATGGCCGTGTAGAGGGCGGCGAGCCGGTCGACGCTGAAGCGCTCCGCGAAGGGGCCGCTCAGCTTGCGCGGCAGCAGGGCCGTGGCGTTCTGGGCGAGGCGGGCGGCGGCGCTGCCGTGGGCCTCGGTGCCGACCGCGTCGATCACGGCGTCGGGGCCGCGGCCGTCGGTGCGGTCGCGGATCGCCGCGACGAGTTCCTTCTCGCCGTCGAAGTCCCGCAGGTCGAAGACCTCCACGCCGCGCTGCCGCGCCCGGCGCAGCCGCTCGGTGACCAGGTCGACCCCGAACACCGTTCCGGCGCCGCGCAGTTGGGCGACCCGGCAGGCCATGTCACCGATGGGCCCGAGGCCGAGCACGGCGACGCTGCCGCCCTGCGGGACATCCGCGTACGCGACCGCCTGCCAGGCGGTGGGCAGCACGTCGGAGAGGTAGACGAAGCGGTCGTCGGGCGGCCCCTCGGGCACCTTGATCGGGCCGAACTGGGCCTGCGGAACGCGCAGATACTCGGCCTGCGCGCCCGGTACGGCCCCGTACAGCCTGGTGTAGCCGAAGAGCGCGGCGCCCATGCCCTCACCGGTGACCTGGGTGGTCTCGCACTGGGTCGGCAGGGAGTTCTCGCACATCCAGCAGCTGCCGCAGGCGATCTGGAAGGGCACGACCACGCGGTCGCCCGCCTTGAGGTCGGGCACCCCGGCGCCGACCTCCTCGACGATGCCCATGGGCTCGTGCCCGAGGATGTCGCCCGGCGTCATGAACGGGGTGAGCACCTCGTACAGATGCAGGTCGGAGCCGCACAGCCCGCTGGAGGTGATGCGGATGACGGCGTCCGTCGGCTCCTGGATCTTCGGATCGGGCACGTTCTCCACCCGTACGTCCCTCTTGCCCTGCCAGGTCACTGCCTTCATGGCGGTCCACTCCCTCTGCCCGTGCGGAGGCGCCCCGGGTACCCGGCCGAACCATGCCGAACCACTCCGAAGCGCCACGCTGGGCCGCTCGGCGTAGCAACGAGCTCCCTCAGAGGTATTCACCCGGGCCGATCAAATCCGAGCGGGTATGGCCACCAATGAACAAATAAGCGCACAATCAGTGAAACGAGACTTGGGTGGCGACGGTGGGCATGGGACGACGGGCGCGCACGAGACGCGCCGGTACTTCGGCGGCACTCCTGGCCGCCGCGCTGACGGTTTCACTGGCGGCGGGCTGCACGGGCACGAGCGGGTCCGGCCGGCGGACGACGGCCGGGCGCCCGACCGGACGCACGGCGAGAGCCGGACCCCGGACGAGAGCCAGGAGCCGTCGGCGAGCGGGCTGACCGGTGCCTCCCCGCTCGCCGTGAAGATCGACAACGTCCGGGGGGCCCGGCCGCACACCGGCACCGACTCCGCGGACATCGTCTACACCGAGCAGGTCGAGGGCGGTCTGAGCCGGCTGATGGCGGTCTACGCGACCAAGCTCCCGAAGGTCGTCGGGCCGGTGCGCAGCGCCCGGGAGTCCGACCTGGAGCTGCTGCGCCAGTTCGACCACCCGACGCTCGCCTTCTCCGGCGCCCAGGGGAAGCTGATGCCGCTGATCAACAAGGCGCCGCTGGACCCACAGACGCCCGGCAAGACCTCCGGGGCCTACTTCCGCGGCACCGAGAAGGCCGCCCCGCACAACCTCTATCTCCGGCCGAACCGGCTGCTGCCCGCCGCTCCCGGCGCGGACGCCCTGACGACCGGCTTCACCTACGGCTCCGCCCCGTCCGGCGGCAGGAAGGACACCTCGGAGACCGTGCGCTACCCGGCGGCCACCTACTCCTTCACCTGGTCGTCGAGCCGGAACCGCTACCTGGTCTCGATGGACGGCACGGCGGCGGTGACGACCGGGGGCAAGCGGCTCGCCCCGGCGACGGTCGTCGTGCAGTACGTCAAGATCCGCAAGTCCGGCTTCCACGACTTCCTCGGCAACAACACGCCGTACACGGAGACCGTGGGCTCGGGGAAGGCGAAGGTGCTGCGCGGCGGGAAGGCGTACGACGCCCGCTGGGAGCGCGACAGGGCGACGGACGGCACGACGTTCACGACGGGCGACGGCGACCCGGTGAACTTCGCCAAGGGCCAGGTGTGGGTGCTGTTCGTGAAGGCCTAGCCGGCTTCCCGGCCTAGGGCTGTGCCGCGAGGGGTTCCGTCGGATTGCGGAGCCCCTCGGCCGCGTCCGCGACCCGCTGGATCAGCTCGAAGAAGACGGACTGCTCGGCGGCGGAGAGCGGGGCGAGGAAGACCTGGTTCATGCGGGCCGTGCGGAGGGTCAGCTTGCGGTGGGTGCGCACCCCGTCGTCGGTGAGGCGCAGCAGGAAGCGGCGGCCGTCCTGCGGGTCGCGCACCTTGTCGAGCAGCCCGCGGCGGCCGAGCCTGCTGATCACCTCGGCGATGGTCGACCGGTCGAGCCCCACCCGCTCCCCCACCGTGCGCTGGTCCAGACCCGGCTCGGCGACGAGCGCGTTGAGGACCGCGAACTGCGGTGAGGTGATCTCCTCCGAGACCATCGTGTTCCACAGCAGGTAGTGCGCCTGCTGGAGACGGCGGGCCAGGTGCCCGGGGTGGGTCGTGAGGTCCACCGCAGCCATGTGCGCTCCCGAGAGTCGGATTCGTACGTGCACTGAACAATACCGGCGGCAGACCGAGCTGTCTGCGGGCCGGTCAGCCGAGCGATCTCCAGGCCTTGACGCGATCCCCGTCCGATGGCAGCGTGAAGGAAACTTCACCAGAATAGTCAGTGCCCTGAGTAATTGGATTCCTCATGACCCTCACCCAGCACGACATCGACCAGGAGATCGCGGCCGAACACGCCGCCTACGAGAAGCGCCTCGCCGAGGGTGGCCCCGTGGAGCACCAGCCGCGCCGCGACTACGCCCCCTACCGCTCCTCGGTCCTGCGCCATCCGAAGCAGCCGCCGATCACCATCGACGTGTCCAAGGACCCGGAACTGGTGGAGCTGCACTCCCCCGCCTTCGGGGAGCGGGACATCACCGAGATCGACAACGACCTCACCCGGCAGCACAACGGTGAGCCGATCGGCGAGCGCATCACCGTCTCCGGGCGGCTCCTCGACCGTGACGGGCGCCCGATCCGCGGTCAGCTGATAGAGATCTGGCAGGCCAACTCGGCGGGCCGGTACGCCCATCAGCGCGAGCAGCACGACGCCCCGCTGGACCCGAACTTCACCGGCGTCGGCCGCACCCTCACCGACGCGACGGCCAGTACCACTTCACGACCGTCCAGCCGGGCCCGTACCCGTGGCGCCAGCACCTCAACGCCTGGCGCCCGGCCCACATCCACTTCTCGCTGTTCGGCACGGCGTTCACCCAGCGGCTCGTCACGCAGATGTACTTCCCGGCCGATCCGCTGTTCCCGTACGACCCGATCATCCAGTCGGTGACCGACGACGCGGCCCGCCAGCGCCTCGTCGCGACGTACGACCACAACCTGTCGGTACCGGAGTTCTCGATGGGTTACCACTGGGACATCGTGCTCGACGGACCGCACGCCACCTGGATCGAAGAGGGACGCTGACCTGCCATGACGAAGATCGACACCAGCCGTCCGGAGACGGTCCTGCCGACCCCCTCGCACACCGTCGGCCCCTTCTACGGCCACGCCCTGCCCTTCCCGGGCGGTGAGGACATCGCCCCCGCCGGCCACCCGGACACGATCGCCGTGCACGGCTACATCTACGACGGCGCGGGCACCCCGCTGCCGGACGCGTTCGTGGAGCTGTGGGGCCCGGACCCGGACGGCAACATCCCGCGGGTCGACGGCTCGATGCGGCGCGACGGGGCCAGCGGCGGGTTCATGGGGCGCACCGGTGTGGAGTTCACCGGCTGGGGCCGCAGCCAGACGGACGCGAGCGGCCACTGGTCCGCGCGGACGCTGCGGCCGGGTGCGCGCGGACAGAGCGCTCCGTACCTCAGCGTCTGCATCTTCGCGCGCGGCCTGCTGGTGCACCTGTACACCCGCATCTACCTGCCCGGCGACGACGCGGCACTCGCCGCCGATCCCCTGCTGTCCCGGGTGGACGAGGCGCGCCGGGGCACGCTGATCGCGACGGACGGCGGCCACGGCACCTACCGTTTCGACATCCGCCTTCAGGGCGAAGGCGAGACGGTCTTCCTGGAGTTCCAGTGACATCTGCCCCGGAGCCGGACGCCGGCCTCCTCGCCCCCGGGTGGGCCGGTTCCCCCGCCGCGTCCGCGACGAGCGACGCCGCGTACCTGCGCGCGCTGCTCGACGCGGAGGCCGCGCTGACCCGCGCGCAGGCCGTGCTGGGCCTGGCGCCCGAGGCGGCCGGCACGTCGGTCACCGCCGCCGCGGGGTCGGACGCCTTCGACGCCCGGGACCTCGCGGTCCGGGCGCGGGCGGGCGGCAATCCGGTGATCCCGCTGGTCGCCGACCTGACGAAGGCGGTGGGGGCGCAGTACGGCCCGTACGTCCACCGGGGCGCGACCAGCCAGGACATCCTGGACACGGCGACGATGCTGGTAGCCGCGCGCACCCTCGACCTGATCCGCGCCGACCTCGCGCGGACGGAGACGGCGCTGGCCCGGCTGGCCGCCGACCACCGGGACACGCCCATGCCGGGGCGCACGCTCACCCAGCACGCCGTACCGACGACCTTCGGTCTGAAGGCCGCCGGCTGGCGGTCCCTGGTGCTGGACGCCCGGGACCGGGTGACCACCGTACGGACCTCGCTCCCCGCCCAACTCGGCGGCGCGGCCGGGACCTTGGCCGCCTTCACCGCGTACGGCGCCGAGGACCCCACCGCGCTCGTGGCGGCGTACGCGCGCGAACTCGGCCTGCGCGAACCCGAGCTGCCCTGGCACACCCTGCGCACCCCGATCGCCGACCTCGCGGGATGTCTGGCCTTCGCGGCCGGGGCCCTCGGCAAGATCGCCACGGATGTGCTGACGCTGGCCCGCACCGAGATCGCCGAGCTGGCGGAGGGCAGCGGCGGCGGATCGTCGGCCATGCCGCACAAGGCGAATCCCGTACGGTCCACCCTCGTCGCCGCCGCCGCGCGGCGGGCGCCGCAGCTCGCCGCGACGCTGTACGGCTCGCTGGCCGCCGAGGACGAGCGGCCGGCCGGCGCCTGGCACGCCGAGTGGGAGCCGCTGCGGGACCTGCTGAGGCTGGTCGGCGGTGCGGCCCGCGATGCCGCCGAACTCACCGAGGGGCTGCGGGTGAACGCGGACGCCATGCGCGAACACCTCGATCTCACCCACGGGTTGATCGTCTCCGAGCGGCTGTCCGCCGACCTGGCTCCGGTGCTGGGCCGGGCCCGCGCGAAGGAACTGCTGACCGAGCTCGCGCGGCGCTCCTATACCGAGGGGCGTTCCCTGACGGAACTCCTGGCGGAGCAGCCGGAGTTGGAGAAGGCCGTCGACCTCGACCCCGCCCACTACACCGGCGCCGCCGGAACCCTCACCGACCGTGCTCTGGAGCGACGTTGACCGCCACACTCCTCAACCACCACACCGAAGGCCCCGCTTCGGCGGCTCCGCTCCTGCTGGGCCCGTCGCTCGGCACGTCGTACGCCCTGTGGGACAAGATCGCGCCGGAGCTGTCGATCACCCACCGGGTGGTCCGCTGGGATCTTCCCGGGCACGGCGGGAGCCCGGCCGATCTGATCGGCCCCGGCGCCACCGTCGCCGACCTCGCCGACCTGGTGCTCGCGCTCGCCGACTCCCTCGGCATCGAGCGCTTCGCCTACGCCGGGGTGTCGCTGGGCGGCGCGGTCGGCCTGCACCTGGCCGTCCACCACCCGGAGCGGCTGTCCTCGCTGGCCGTGATCTGTTCCTCGGCCCACTTCAACGGGGCTAAGCCCTGGGAGGAGCGGGCCGCGCGGGTCCGCGCCGAGGGGCTTGACTGGCTCGTGGAGAGCGCGGACGCCCGCTGGTTCACGCCCGGATTCAGCGTGCCCCGGCTGGTCCAGGACCAGCGGGACGCCGACCCGGAGGCCTACGCCGCCTGCTGCGACGCGCTCGCCGCGTTCGACCTGCGGGAGCGGCTGCCGGAGATCGCCGCGCGGACGCTGCTGGTCGCCGGCCGGGACGATCAGGCGACGCCGCCCGCGCATCTGCGCGAGATCGCCGACGCGGTGCCCGGTGCCGCGCTCGTCGAGATCCCGGGCGCCGCGCATCTGGCGCCCGCGCAATGCCCGGAGGCCGTCCTGACGGCCCTGCGCGCGCACTTCGACGGCGGGGCCAGGCGCGGCATGGAGGTACGGCGCGAGGTGCTGGGCGACACCCATGTGGACCGGGCGCAGGCCCGGCAGACCGCGTTCACCGCCCGCTACCAGGACTTCATCTCGCGCTACGCCTGGGGCGAGATCTGGACCGACCCCACCCTCAGCCGCCGCGAACGCAGCATGATCACACTGACGGCGCTGGTCGCACACGGCCACTACGACGAGCTGGCCATGCATGTGCGGGCGGCCCGGCGCAACGGGCTCACGCCGGACGAGATCGGGGCCGTGCTGCTGCAGACGGCCGTGTACTGCGGGGTCCCAGCGGCGAACTCGGCGTTCGCGGCGGCCCAGCGGGTGCTGGCGGAGGACGGCGAAGCCTGACCCTGCCGGTCGTACCCTCACCCGTATCTGCCACATGCCTCCGCCGGGCGCCTACGGTGGAGGCATGTCGACTGTTCTGATCACCGGCGCCACCTCCGGCCTCGGCCGCTACGTCGCCTTCGAGCTGGTCCGCTCCGGGCATGTGGTCCTCGCCCACGGCCGCGACCCGGGCCGTACCGAGCGCCTGGTCGAGGAGCTCCGCACGGAGGGCGACGCCGAGGCGTTCGTCGCCGACCTGTCCTCGCTGGCCCAGGTGCGCGAGCTCGGCGCGCATGTCGCAGGCGCGCATCCCGACCTGGACGTGCTGATCAACAACGCGGGGGTGGGCGCCGGTTCACCCGGCTCGGCCCGCGAGCTGAGCGCCGACGGCCACGAACTGAGGCTCGCCGTGAACTACTTGGCGCCGGTGGCCCTGACCCGCGCCCTGCTGCCGACGCTGCGCGCCAACACCCCGGCCCGGATCGTCAACGTGGGCTCGGTGGGGCAGAACCCCGTCGACTTCGACGACATCGAGTTCCGCCGCGGCTATGACGGCTTCGCGGCATACTGCCGGGCCAAGTTCGCCCTGGCGGCCCATACGTTCACCCTGGCCGAGGAGTTGGCGGACACGGGCGTCGCGGTGAACGTCCTGCACCCGGCCACGTTCATGGACACGGCGATGGTCCGCGAGGGCGGCGTCACGCCCCGGAGCACGGTGGCGGACGGCGCCCCGGGCGTACTGGCCCTGGCCACCCGGGAGTTGGGGACGGGCGGCTACTTCGACGGCCCGAACAGGGCGCGGGCGCACGAGATGACGTACGACAGCGATGTGCGGAAGCGACTGGCGGCGGTGACCGATCAGTTGCTCACCCTGTGAGCTAGCGCAGTCCCCGTCCCGTCTCCAGAACCTCCCGCGCCTGCGCCACCAACCCGTCCGCCCCGCAGGACCTGGCCAGCGCCAGCCCCCGCTGGATCTCCGCCACCGACCGTGCGGCGATCCCGTACTCCACCCGGGCGGCCGCGTGTTCGTACTGGCAGGGCGAGGCTTCCAGGTAGGTCACCGCCTGGGACAGCAGCCGCATCGCCCGCTGCCCCGTCTCCAGCGCGGCGGCGCACCGCAGTGCCTCACCGATGGCGGTGTCGGTGCCGAACCGCTCGGCCCGTCGCCGCGCGTCCGTGGCGAGTTGGGCGGCGCGGGCCGGGTCCTGGCCGGCCAGGGCGCGGGCGAGGTCGAGGGCCCAGGGGACCATGACCGGGTTGTGGTGGCCGCGGGCCGCCGCCGCCTTCTCCGCGGCCTCCAGTTCGTTGATGCCGTCCTGGGTGCGGCCCACGGCCAACAGCAGCCGGCCGCGGACCGAGCGCGGGTCGGGCAGCACGATCGTCGACGGGTAGGGCGGGGCGAAGCCGTACTGCTCGGCGATCTCCCAGGCCGCGTCGACATGTCCACGGGCGAGCAGCGTGTCGACGAGATTGCAGGTGGCCGACCAGTACAGGGGCAGCCCGCGGGCGACCCGGTCGGCGATGCGCAGCGACTCGCGCAGTGACTCCTCGGCTTCCCTGAGGCGGCCGCGCCTGCGGTGGTTGAAGCCGAGGAAGGCGTGGGCGAGGGCGAGGTGGCCGCCGCTCCAGCCGGCGGACTCGTAGGTGCGCAGCGCGTCGGTGAACATGCTCTCCGCGCGGTCGAGCCGGTCGGTGTAGGTGTAGGAGCTGGCCAGCATCATCAGGATCTCCAGGCCCCACTCGGTGTCGGTCCAGCCGAGTCCGGGGGCCAGGCGGCCGTTGACGAGGGCGCGGTCGCTGAGTTCGACGACGACCTCGGCGTTCTCCCCGTGGGTCATGGCGTCGAAGCCGCGCAGGATGAGCAGGGCCCGCTCGGAGTTGTCCCGGCCCGCGCAGCCCGAGGCGAGTTCGGCGAGCCGCTCGGAGCGGCCCGGGGAGCCGGCCTCGCCCGCGTGGATGCCCTCCCACATGTACTGCACGGCCTTGAGCCGGAGTTGGGACGGCCCGGGTTCGTGCCGGGCGGCCTCCGCCTCGACCGTGCGGACGGCGTCGTCCAGCTGGTCGTTGTGGATCAGGGCCTGGGAGAGGCGGACGACGGCGTCGACGCGCTCGGCGCTGTCGAGGCCCGGCATGGCGAGCGCGGACTGGAGGTGGTCGACGGTGGTGGCCGGTGCGGTCAGGAGGGTGGCGCAGCCCAGTTCGTAGAGCACGCGCGCGGGGGACTCCGGCCGGGGCGGTTCCAGCAGGGCCCGCTCCAGACAGCGGCGGGCCGCGTCGGGTGCGCCGACGGCGAGGTGTTCGCGGGCGGCCTCGCGGAGCTGCTCGACGAGTTCCTCGTCGTCGTCCGGGTGAACCTGGAGGAGGTGCCGGGAGGCCATCGCCGCGCCGAGCCCGGAGTCGGTGACGACACGGGCGGCGATGCCGTGCATCGCGGTGCACAGCGCGGGCGGGATGGAGTTGTAGACGGCGCTGGCGATGAGCGGGTGGACGAACTCCAGGTCGCCGTCGCCGGTCGGGGCGACGGCGGGGTCGGGTTCGGTCAGGATGCGGGCGCTGCGCAGGAGTTCGGCGCAGCGGACGGCGTCCTCGGTGCTCATGGTGGCGAGCTTGGCGACGAGGCCGACGGAGATGCCGGTGCCGAGGATGGCGGCCGCCCAGGCGAACCGGGTGGCCTCGATGCCGAGGCCTTCGAGACGGGCGACGAGGCCGCTGCCGCGGGCGGAGCGGTTGAGCGCGCGCAGTTCGGGGGCCTGGGCCTCGACCGGTTCGAGTTCGCTGTCCTGGACCTTGGCGAGGAGTTCGACGGTCTCGTAGGGGTTGCCGCCGGTGACGGCCCACACCTCGCGGCAGAAGGGGGCGTCGGCGTGTTCGCCCAGGGTGGCGCGGGTCAGCCGGGCGGTGGCGTCCGGGGTCAGCGCGCTGAGTGTGGCGACGGGGGCGTCCGCTGCGGTGGCGACGGCGTCGAGGTGGCGGGCGCTCTCGCCGCCGACCTCTCCGGGGCGGCGCGCCACCACGACCAGGACGGACAGGTCGTCGAGGCGCTCGACGAACGCGGCGAGCCAGCGCAGCGTCTCCTGGTCGGCCCAGTGGGCGTCGTCGATGACGAGGACGAGTGGCCAGTCCCGGCGGGCGAGGCGGCGTACGGCGGCCACGAGGCCGTCGTTCACGCCCTGCGGGTCGGCGTTGCGCTCACCGGGCTCGGTCAGGCCGAGGGCGGGGCCGGCGATGTCGTACCAGTCGCCGAGGTACTCGCGCGCCTCCTCCGGCATCAGGGACACCAGGGCGGGCTGGAGCAGCTGCCGCAGCACGTTGAAGGGGACGGACCTGAGGGTCTCGCCGCCGCGGGCGGACCAGACGGTGCAGCCGCGCGCCTCCGCCATGCGCCGTGCCTCGGCCAGCAGCGCGGTCTTGCCGAGTCCGGCCTCGCCCCGGAACACCAGGACGCTGCCCGAGGACGAGCGGTCCGCGCGCAAGGTGTCGATCGCCCGGTCGACGGCGGCGACCTCTTCGTCGCGCTCCCACAGGGCGGCCGAGGCGGCCTGTGGGGGCCGTACCTCCGTCATCCCGTTACCTCCCCAAGTCGCCCGAACGACGTACAGATCTCGAGCGTAGCCGTCCGATCGGCCACGCGGAGGGCGGTCCGGGGAGCTGTTCCCTCGACGGGTGACAGCGAGTGCGGGCGGGCGACGCGAAGCGCCCGCGGCCGGCACGTCAGGGACGTCGGAACCGTCAACCGGCCACGCAGCGGGCGGGACTTGTACGACTCGTCCCGAAGTGACCGTCAATACGCGCCCGTCCTCTCATCCGCCTTTCACCGACGCCTCATACGGTGGGGGCATGACGCAGGTGACTCCTCCCGGTTGGTATCCCGATCCCGGGCAGACAAGTGACGGTCCCGCCACCGAGCGCTGGTGGGACGGCAAGGCATGGACGGACCAGACCCGCCCGGCGGGATCGGCTGCCGCATGGGGTCCTCCGGCGCAGGTCCACGACGCGGGGGCGTATCCGGCCCACGACGCGGGGACGTATCCCGCCTACCCGATGTATCCGGCCCAGCCGCCGGCCGCGGGGCGGCGCGGGTTGCGGACGGGCATAGCCGTCGCGGTCGCCGTCGCGGTCCTCGCCAGCATCGGCGTGGGCGTGTGGGCGCTGACCCGTGACGACGGCGGGGGCGGCGGCACCGCCAACTCCCAGCAGGGGCCCGGAGGCAACGGCGGCACCGGTGGTCCCGGCGGCCAGGGCGGTCCCGGTGGCCAGGACGGCGGCCAGGGCGGGCCGGGCGGCAACGGCGGGCCCGGAGGAGGCTCCGGTGGCGCGTCGCCCTCGCCGCAGGAGTCGGAGGCGCCGAAGATCGAGAGCGGTTCGGTGTCCGACGCGATCAGCGGGATCAGCATCCCGATCCCGGACGGCTGGTACGGCCAGGAGATCCAGGTCGGCGCGTCGGTCACGTCCGACGCCTCCTACAAGTGCCCCGGCGAGACGTCCAAGACGTGCACGAAGGGCGGCGCCTACTCCGCGCCCGCCTCCGTCCTCGGCCATCAGGACAAGACGGCCGAGGCGGTCGCCAAGGCCGACATCAAGGCCAACGCCGACGAGTCCTACGGCGGCACGACCTACGGCTCGATCACCTCCCACGACGTGCTCGCCTCCAAGGCGGTGACCGTCGCCGGGCAGAAGGGCTACCTGGTCCGCTGGAAGGCGGTCACCAGCAAGGGCGCCGACGGGTACGTCGAGTCCCTCGCCTTCCCCTCCCCCGCCGACGCGCAGCAGATCGTCGTCGTGCGCTTCGGCGTCGACGTCGGCGAGAAGCAGTCGGTCATCGACGAGATCACCAAGGGGATCAAGGTGTCGACGGGCGGCGGCAGCGGCCAGGACGTCTAGAGCCGGCCTGCCGGACAGCAGTCGGCCGGGTGGGGCGCCTCTCCGCTCAAGACGGAACCCCACCCGGCCGGGGGGTGCGCGCCGCCCCCGTCCCCACGGTGCGGCGCGAGCAGGTCACCGTCCAGTCATCCCGTGGACGGCGGCCTGGGTCTTCTGAGGTCCTACGTCGTCATGTCAGCCCCAGCGCGGGCAGCACGACCGCGTCGACGAAGCGGACCAGATAGTCGGGATCGGCGTACTCCCCGTCCACCACGGGCCGCGCCCGGATCACCCCGAACAGCTGGGCCGGGATGTACTCCAGCGCCGGCTGGTCCGCGGCGATCTCACCGCGCTCGACCCCGCGCTGGAGGATCTCGTTCAGCGACGTGATCTCGGGGTGGACGAGCGCCTCGCGCAGCGCCGTCGCCAGTTCCGCGTCCTGCGTGACGGCGTGCCCCAGGGCCTGGAGCAGTTTGGTGTCGCCCGTCGACCACCGGCCCGCGGCCCGCGCGACCTCGCGCAGGTCGTCCGCGAGCGACCCGGTGTCGATGCCCTCGAACTTCGACACCCGCCGCGAGCGCAGCGCGGCCACCACGAACTGGGGCTTGGTCTTCCACTGCCGGTAGAGCGTGGACTTGCTGCAGCGCGTACTGGCGGCCACTCCGTCCATCGTCACGGCCTCGTAGCCGCACTCCCGGATCTGTTCGAGCACGGCGTCGAAGAACTCCTGCTCACGCTCGCGCGAGATTTTGGAGCGGCGCGAGGCGGCGACCGTCTCCGGTCCGTCCGCGGCCTGCGACGTCATGGGGTCCTCTCCTCGTTCTCAAGTGCGGCTCAAGCGGCCGCGGCCAGAGTGCTAGGGCTGCATTCCCAGTGTGGCGTATGTCTATCGATACTCGAGTGTACCGGTACTGGACCGTATCGGTACACTGGCGTATCGGTACGCACCCGTATCGATGAGTGGGGAACCGAGGAGCGATGAGTTACCGGCGCTCCGGGGGTCACCAGCTCAGCCCGCACCACCGTCAGCGAAGGGGCCGGGGGATGAATGCCCGCACCGAGCCTTCCGAAGGAGAGACCGAGGCAGTAGCCCGGCCTCCGCTCGTCCGTGAGCTCCTGCTCGTCGCAGGGCTCTTCCTCGTCTACAAGTTCGGCCGCCAGTTGGCGGCGGGGCACACCGGCGAGGCCTTCGACAACGCGCACCGCGTGTGGGACCTGGAACGGGCCGTCCATCTGCCCGGCGAGGGCTCGGTGCAGAACCTGCTGCTGCACGGCGACACCCTCGTGCACATCGCGAACACCTACTACGCGACGATCCACTTCCCGGCCACCGCGGCCTTCCTGATCTGGCTCTATCTGCGCCGGCCCGGGCACTACGTGTGGGCCCGCCGCGTCCTCGCCGCCGTCACCGCCGCCGCCCTGGCGGTGCACCTCGCGTTCCCGCTGGCCCCGCCGCGCATGCTCGCCGCGGCGGGCCTGGTCGACACCGCGAAGGTGTACGGGCCGTCGGTGTACGGTCCGCCGCAGACCGACCACCTCTCGAACCAGTTCGCCGCGATGCCCTCGCTGCACTTCGGCTGGTCCCTGATGGTGGCGATCGGCCTGATCGTGGCGACCAGGTCGCGGTGGCGCTGGCTGTGGCTGCTGCACCCGCTGCTGACGCTGACGGTGATCGTCGGCACCGCCAACCACTACTGGCTCGACGCGATCGTCGCCGCCGCCATGCTCGGCATCGCGCTCGCGGTGCTCCGCCCGCCGGCGACGAAGCCCGTCGCCCCCGCGACAGAGCCCCCCGCCGAGAAGACCCCGGTCCCCGCCGACGCGGACGCCGAGAAGAACGTCCTGGTCGGAGCGGGTCGATGAGCGCCACCGTCCTCGCCGTCGCCCTGTCCCTGTTCTCCGCCGTCGCCTACGCGGCCGCGGCGGTCGCCCAGGAGCGGCTGGCCGCCCGCGACCCCGGCTCGGGGATCGCACGGATGATCACCTCGGGGGCCTGGTGGGGGTCGGTCCTGCTGAACGCCTCCGCGGCGCTGCTGCACGTGGTGGCCCTGAAGTACGGCCCGCTCACCGTCGTCCAGCCGCTCGGCGCGCTCACCCTGGTGGCCGCCGTGCCGATGGGCGCGCGCGTCGCCGGGCGGCGGGTCAGCGCGACGGAGTGGCGGGGTACGGCGTTCACGCTCTTCGGGCTGGCCGCGATCCTGGTCACGGCCTCCGGGTCGGCCCCCGACGCCGTGCTGAGCACGCCCGAGGCGCTCGCCGTCGCCGGTGTGACGGCCGCGCTCATCGGTCTGCTCGCCCGCAAGGGCGCCCGCCCCGGGCTCCGGCACGCGACCGGTTCCGGCTTCGCCTCCGGGGTCGCCTCGGCGCTCACCCAGACGGTGACGGTGGCGGCGACGGACCGCTCGGCGTCGCTGCTGAGCGTGCAGGTGATCGGCGTGGCCCTGCTGGTCGCGGCGTTCGCGGCGGCCGGTCTGCTGCTGTCGCAGGTCGCCTACCGGGGCGGCCTCGGTGCCCCGCTCGCGATGGTGACCCTGGCGAACCCGGTGGCCGCCGCGATGATCGGCCTCTCCCTGCTCGGCGAACGCCTCCAGGGCGGCGCCGCGGGCGTCCTGCTGGCGCTGGCCGGAGCAGGCGTGGCGGCGTGGGGTGTGGTGCTGCTGACCCGGGTGACGCCGCAGCCGGCGGGCGCGCCCAGCAAGGTCGTCGCCTCCGGCGGGGCCGCCACGAAGGGCACCGCCGTCCCGGTGGCCGCCGTCACCGACCACCCCGTGGCCGCCGTACTCGCTCTGGAGTCCGCGAGGGCGGCGACCGAGCAGGGGCTGCTGCCCCGGCAGCCGAAGCAGCCGGGGCATCTCACGTCCCGCTGATCCGGCTACTCGGCGATGATCGCCGGGTCGCTCACACCCGGCCGCCCGTTCTCGACGTGCCCGGCGAAGCCGCGCAGGAACGCGGGGTCGGCGTCGGCGGTGACGGTCAGGTCGTACCAGCGCCGGCTCGCGGCGAGGTCGACGGTGCGCCTGACCGTGGCGCCGGGCCGCACGGTCACGGACGTGGCGGCACCGCCGTACCCGTTGACGATCTTCAGCCGGACGCTCCCCGTGCCCTTGTTGGTGAAGGTCAGCTCGACGTCGTCCCCGCAGGTCCGCGCGGTGACCTCGGGACCGGCCGTCCTGTTGGCGCCCTTGAAGGAGCGCACGAACCCGTTCGGGCCGTGCACGGTCAGGTCGTACGAGCCGTTCGAGTACGCCGAGTTCCAGGTGTCCGCGACGGACTTGCCGGCCTCGGTGGTGTAGGTCCAGGGCCCGTCGGTGCGGTTGCCGGACGTCACCAGGAAGCCCGCGCCCGCCTTGGTGCCGGAGGCGAAGGTCAGCGTGAACGTGCCGGCCGCCGCGTCGACGGAACCGTCCACGCGCGGGGCGTACTTCAGCGGCCGGGCCGGGCGCAGGCCGCGCTCCTGCTTCGGCAGCACCGGGTGGGCCGGCGGGGTCGGCACGTAGTCGGGGTGGCGCAGGCGGTCCGGCGGTGCGTAGCCGGCGGTGTCCGGGAGGGCGACCGGCCTGGCGTCCGTGCGGGAGAAGTCGAAGGCCGCGGTCAGGTCACCGCAGACGGTCCGCCGCCAGGGCGAGATGTTCGGCTCGTGCACCCCGAAGCGGCGCTCCATGAACCGGATGATCGAGGTGTGGTCGAGGGTCTCGGAGCAGACGTAACCGCCCTTGCTCCAGGGCGAGACGACGAGCATCGGAACCCGCTGGCCGAGCCCGTAGGGACCGGCGACATGACCGGTGTCGCCCTTGAAGAGGTCGAGGGCGGGGTCGACGGTCGACTTGCCCTGCGCGGCGGAGGCCGGCGGGAAGGCCGGGACGACATGGTCGAAGAAGCCGTCGTTCTCGTCGTACGTGATGAACAGCGCGGTCTTCGCCCACACCTCCGGCACGGACGTCAGCGCGTCGAGGACCTGGGCGATGTACCAGGCGCCGTAATTGGCGGGCCAGTTGGGGTGCTCGGTGAAGGCCTCGGGGGCGACGATCCAGGAGATCTGCGGCAGCTTGCCGCCCTTGACGTCGGCCTTGAGCTGGTCGAAGTAGCCCTCGCCCTTGGTGTGGTCCGTGCCGGTGCGGGCCTTGTCGTACAGCGGGTCGCCGGGCTGGGCGTTGCGGTACTGGTTGAAGTACAGCAGGGAGTTGTCGCCGTAGTTGCCGCGGTACGCGTCGTTGATCCAGCCCCAGGAGCCGGCCGCGTCGAGCCCGTCGCCGACGTCCTGGTAGATCTTCCAGGACACGCCCGCCTGCTCCAGGCGTTCGGGGTACGTCGTCCAGCCGTAGCCGGCCTCGTCGTTGCCGAGGACGGGGCCGCCGCCCTTGCCGTCGTTGCCCGTGTAACCGGTCCACATGTAGTAGCGGTTGGGGTCGGTCGAGCCGATGAACGAGCAGTGGTAGGCGTCGCAGACGGTGAAGGAGTCGGCGAGCGCGTAGTGGAACGGGATGTCCTTGCGCTCCAGGTACGCCATCGTCGTCGAGCCCTTGCTGGGCACCCACTTGTCGTACGTGCCGCCCGCGAAGGCCGCGTGGCCGTCGTTCCAGCCGTGCGGGAGGTCCTGGACGAACGCCAGGCCCAGGTCGTCGTGGTCGGGACGGAACGGCAGGATCTCCTTGCCCGCGCTGTCCTTCTGGTGCCAGACCGACTGTCCGTTCGGCTGCTTGACGGGCCGCGGGTCCCCGAAGCCGCGGACGCCGCGCAGCTTGCCGAAGTAGTGGTCGAAGGAGCGGTTCTCCTGCATCAGGACGACGATGTGCTCGACGTCCTCGATCGATCCCGTGCGGTGGTTCGCCGGGAGCGCGGCGGCGCGCTGAATGCTGCTGGACAGCGCGGTGAACGCCGTGGTGGCGCCCGCGACTTGGAGGAATCTGCGCCGGTTGACTTCGGGCATGGGTGGGGTCTGCCTCTCATCCAGAGGTGCGGATGGCCGGAACGTGACGGAAGGTGCGCGCAGCGAGTGTTCCAAGAGCACCAAACGTCAGGGAAGGGTCCGGTGACGCGGATGTGAAAGTCGCCGGTACGCGAGGTGCTCCGGGCAGGGCGTTGCCCGGCGTTCGCCCGAATGGCTTCGCACGGCGTGCCGCCGCGCCCGCGCTCGGCGGGAATGGAGCCAGCACGCACCCCGAGCGTTGGAGACCTCATGAGTGGCCCGCCCGAGCCCGGTGGCTCCGCGTCCGCCCCGCAGGACACCACCCCCGCGGAGGGCGCCGGCAGGCGCGGCTCCCGGCCGGGGCGGATCGCACGGAGCACGGCCTCGGCCGTCCTGATCGTGCTGACCTGCCTCCTCGTGCCCGTCGCCCTGCTCACGGTGTGGGTGCACGACATCGCGCTCGACACCGACCGCTATGTCGCCACGGTCAAGCCGCTGGCCACCGACCCGGCCATCGAGGACGCGGCCGTCCACCGCATCAGCGAGGCCGCCGACGTACGCGTGGACGGTGACCGGGCCGCCGCGGACATCGCGGCCTGGCTGACGTCGCAGGGGCTGCCGCCGCGCGCCGCCGCGGCCGTGCGCAACCTCGGCCCGCAGCTCGACTCCGCCGTCGACAACACGGTGACCAAGGTCGCCACCCGGTTCGTCGAGAGCGACCGCTTCGAGAAGGTGTGGACGAACGCCAACCGGGCCGCCCACACCGCCGTCGTGCACGCGCTCACCGGGGAGGGCCGCGGGGCCGTCGGGGTCAGCGGCGGCACGGTGACGCTCGACGTCGGCGCGGCCGTCGACCGGGTCAGACAGGAACTGGTGGACGCCGGGCTGTCCCCGGCCTCGAAGATCCCCGACGTCGACAAGCAGATGGTGCTCTTCCACTCCGACCAGCTCGGGAAGATCCGCAAGGGCGCGCATCTGCTGGACGTGATCGGCGACTGGTTCCCGGTGCTCGTCGTGGCCCTCGGCGCGGCCGGGGTGCTGCTGGCCCACCGCCGGCGCCGCGCCCTGGCGCGCACCGCCCTCGGCGCGGCCTTCGCCTGTCTGCTCGTGGCCATCGCCCTGGTCGTCGCCCGCCACTACTACCTGGACCACCTCCCGCCCCAGATCCAGTCCCAGGCCGCCGCGGCGGCGGTCTTCGACACCCTGCTGCACTTCCTGCGGATCAGCCTGCGGACCGCGATCGTGCTCGGCGTCGTCATCGCGCTCGGCGCCTATCTCATCGGCCCCGGGCGGCTCCCCGTGGCGTGCGCAGGACGTCGGAGCGCACCGCGGACTCCGCGGCGACCTGGGCGTACGGCCACCAGGTCCGCACCGGGCGGGCCGGGACCTGGACGCAGGACCACCGGCGGTGGATCACGCTGGCCGCCCTGTTGATCGTGGCGCTGGTCTTCGCCTTCTGGAACCATCCGACCGTCCTGACGATCCTGCTCCTGGTGCTCGTCCTGCTGGCCGTGCTGGCCCTGGTCGCCCTGCTCGCCGCCTCGGGCCGCGCCACGCTGGCCGCCGAACAGGGGGCAGTGGTCGGCCGGGACGACGGGGATCAGCTGTAGGCGTCCTCGACGGCGACTCGTCGCACCGTCCGCAGCGTCGCACGGAGACGGTCCAGGTCGGTCGAGCCCAGGGCGAGGCGGAGTGCCTGCGGTGTGTGGGTCGTGGTGGTGAAGGGTTCCGCGGTGCTCACCGAGATGTGCCGGCGCGCGAGGGTGGCGGTCAGCCGGTCGGCGCGGGCGTCGTCGGGCAAGGGCAGCCAGACGAAGTACGACGAGGGGTGGCCGACGAGGGGCAGGCCCGCCAGCTCCTCACGGGCGATCGCCTGGCGGGCCTTGGCGTCGTCCCGCTTCCGCGCTTCCAGGTGGTCGACCGTGCCGTCGTCGAGCCAGCCGCAGGCGATCGCCGTGGTGAGGGCCGGGGTGTTCCAGGTGGTGGCCCGGATCGCGCGTTCGAGCGCCGGTACCCGGTCGGCGGGGGCGACGACGAAGCCGACCCGGAGGCCGGTGGCGACGTTCTTGGACAGTCCGGTGACGTGGACGGTGATGTCCGGCGCGGTGGCGGCCAGCGGCGGGGGCGGGTCCTCGGCCAGGTAGGCGTAGGAGGCGTCCTCGATGACAAGCGAGCCGTGCCGTCGGGCGATCTCGATCAGGCGGGTGCGCTCGTCGCCGGCATGACCCGGCCGAGGGGGTTGTGCAGGGTCGGCATGGTGTAGATCGCGCGTACCGGGCGGCGCGCACACACTTTGGCGAGGGCGTCGAGGTCCGGTCCGTCGGGGGGTGACGGGAGGGGCTCCAGGTCCAGCCGGAAGGCCTCCGCGAGCACCTTGAAACCCGGGTAGGTGAGCGCGTCGACGGCGACGACGCACCGCGCCGAGCGTGGGCCATGACGGTGACGGCCAGGCCGTGCTGGCGCCGTTGACGACGAGGATCTGATCCGGGTCCGCGCCGAGGCCCGGCGTCTCAGGTGCCGGGCGATGGGCGGCCCGGTCCTGGGGGCGCCCGCGGTGGGGCTGGTAGCTCAGCAGCGAGTCGAGGTCGCCGGAGCCGGCGAGGCCGCGCAGGGCCTGCCGCAGGAGGTCGGCCTGGCCGGGCAGCGAGGGGTAGTTGAAGTTGAGGTCGACCGCGTCGGTGGCGACGACCTGCAGATCGATGCCGTGGCCGGCGGGCACCGCGATGTCCCGTACGAAGGTGCCGCGGCCCTGTTCCCGGCTGACCAGGCCCATCGCCTCCAGTTCGGCGTAGACCCGGGTCGCCGTCACCACGGCGATGCCCTCCTGCGCGGCCAGCCCGCGGTGGGTCGGCAGCCGGGTGCCCGCGGCGAGCCGTCCGGAGCGGATGCCGGACGCGAGCGCGTCGACCAGCGTCTTGTAGCGCGGGGCTGCCATGGGCCGAAGTGTATCCATGACAATTCTTTGACTGTCCTGGTCGCGGGTTCTTACGGTCGCCACAGGCCGGGACCCACTCCTCCGGAAGGACAGCCGCCGTGCACATCGCCATCCTCACCTTCGAGGGCTACAACGAGCTCGACTCCCTGATCGCCCTCGGCGTGCTCAACCGCGTGAAGACCGACGACTGGCGCGTCACCATCGCCACCCCGAGCCCCAGAGTGACGTCGATGAACGGCGTCACCATCGAACAGATGTCGACGCTGGAGGAGGCGTGCGCCGCCGACGCCGTCATCGTCGGCAGCGGCATCGCCACCCGCGAGGTCGTCGAGGACGAGGCGATCATGAGCGTGCTGCGCGGCCTGGACCCGGAGCGTCAGCTCATCGCGGCCCAGTGCTCCGGCGCGCTCGTGCTGGCCAGGCTCGGCCTGCTCCACTCCGTCCCGGCCTGCACCGACCTCACCACCAAGCCCTGGGTCGTCGCCGCCGGCGTCGAGGTGCTCGATCAGCCCTTCTACGCCAAGGGCAACATCGCCACGGCCGGCGGCTGCCTCGCCTCGCCCTACCTCGCCGCCTGGGTCATCGCCCGCCTCCAAGGCCACGAGGCCGCGGAGAGCGCGCTGCACTACGTCGCCCCGGTCGGCGAGAAGGAGGAGTACGTCGAGCGCGCCCGGCGCACCATCACCCCGTACCTGCCCGCCCCCGCGACGGCGACAGCCTGAGACATCGGGTCGCGCGGGCCCCTCAACTGGCCTTCTCCACCGCGCCTTCCGTGAGGCGGAAGCCGTATTGCGCCCCCTCGGCGGCCTTCCCGACGATGACACCGTCACCGACAGACGGGAGCCGCAACGATGCCGCACACCACCGCCTTCGCCCGCAACCAGTGGTACGTCGCCGCCTACAGCCATGAGGTGGGGCGCGAGGAACTGCTGGGCCGCACGATCCTCGGTGAACCGCTCGTCTTCTACCGCACGGAGGAGGAGGGCACGCCCGTCGCGCTCGCCGACCGGTGTGTGCACCGCCGGTACCCGCTGCACGAGAAGCCCAGCCGGCTCGACGGCGACCGGCTCGTGTGCGGGTACCACGGGTTCACGTACGACACGAGCGGCACCTGTGTGTACGTGCCGGGGCAGAAGCGTGTTCCGCGCACGGCCCGCGTCGCGTCGTACCCGATCGTGGAGCAGGACTCCCTGATCTGGGTGTGGATCGGCGACCCGGCGCTCGCCGACGCCGGCACCATCCCGCGGGCCCGGCACCTCGACTCCCCCGGCTGGGTCACCGTGCGCGGCATGGAGCCCATCGACGCCGACTACGGCCTGCTCGTCGACAACCTCCTCGACCTCTCCCACGAGACGTATCTGCACGGCGGCTACATCGGCACCCCGGAGGTCGCCGAGACGCCGATCACCACGGAGGTCGACGAGGGCGCGGGAATCGTCCGGGTCAGCCGGCACATGGACGACGCCGAGTGCCCGCCGTTCTATGCCAAGTCGACCGGGATAACGGGGCGGATCACCCGCTGGCAGGACATCGAGTACCACGCGCCCTGCCTTTATCTGCTGCACAGCCGGGTCGCGCCGGTCGTGTGGTGCCCGAGGCGGACGGCAGCGACCCGGGCGGCTTCCACACCGAGGTCACCTACGCCATCACGCCGTCCGAGGACGGCAAGGTGTACGACTTCTGGGCGGTCTCGCGGGACTGGGCGACGGACGACACCGAGGTCACGGAGTTCCTGCGGGGCAACAACCACACCGTCGTCATGCAGGACGTCGACGCCCTCAACCTGCTGCAGAAGACGCTCGGTTCGGAGCGTACGGGGTACCAGGAACTCAGCATCAACATCGACACCGGCGGCCTCGCCGCCCGCCGTATCCTCGCCCGGCTGGTCGAGGAGGGCGACAAGCCCGTGGAGAAGGTCCTGTGAGCAACACCCCGACCGGCGAGATCTACCGCATCGACTGGCTGCCGGGTACGGACATCCTGCACGGCACCTGTCACTGCGGCCGCGAGCACACCGCGCAGGACCCGATCGAGATGTGGGAGTGGATGCTGGCCCACCCGCAGGGGCACGAGGTGACAGCCGATGACTGACGTGTACGAGACCGAACTCGTCGTCGAGCGACGGGAGTCGGCCGCCGACGGAGTGCTCGCCCTCACCTTGCGCCACCCGCTCGGCGAACCGCTCCCCGCCTGGGAACCCGGCGCCCATGTCGACGTCGTGCTCGGCCCTGGCCTGGAGCGCCAGTACTCCCTGTGCGGTGACCCGTCCGACCGCACCGGCTGGCGGATAGCCGTGCTGCGCGAGCCGGACGGACGGGGCGGATCGGCCCATGTGCACGAGCAGTTGAGGCAGGGCGACAAGGTCCGCGTACGCGGTCCGCGCAACCACTTCGCCCTCAAGCCCGCCCCCCGCTACCGCTTCATCGCGGGCGGCATCGGCATCACCCCGATCCTGCCGATGCTGGCGGCGGCGGAAGCGGCGGGGGCGGAGTGGTCGCTGCTCTACGGCGGCCGGACGCGCCGGTCCATGGCGTTCACCGAGGAGTTGGGCCGTTACGGCGAGCGCGTCACCGTCGCTCCCCAGGACGAGACCGGACTCCTCGACCTCGCCCCGGTGCTCGACGGCGTCCCCGAGGACACGCTCGTCTACTGCTGCGGGCCCGGGCCGCTCCTGGACGCGGTGCAGGCGCGCTGCCCGGCCGGGCTGCTGCACCTGGAGCGGTTCACGCCGAAGGAGCAGGAGGCCGGCGAGGACACGGAGTTCGAGGTCGAGCTGGCGCGCAGCGGCACGACGGTGACCGTGCCGGCGGACGTCTCCGTGCTCGACGCCGTGCGCGCCGCCGGTGTGGAGGTGCTGTTCTCCTGCACCGAGGGCACCTGCGGGACGTGTGAGACCGACGTCCTGGACGGCACCCCGGACCACCGGGACTCGGTGCTCACGGAGGAGGAGCAGGCGGCCGGGGAGACGATGATGATCTGTGTGTCCCGGTGCCGGGGGCGGAGGCTCGTTCTCGACCTGTAGTTGATTGTCAACAATATTGTCAGCCGGTGCCATTGACCGCGGCGGCCGCAGACTCTACTTTCGCGCAGTGCACTACTGTGCGCCCTGCGCACAACCTGTCGGAACAATGAAGTCTGCACAGGAGGAGCCATGCGTCGTCTGCTCGCCGCGGTCGCGGTCGGAGCATTCCTGGTCACCGTGACGGCCTGTGGCTCGTCCGACGGATCGGGATCGTCGGACAGTTCGTCATCCGCCGGCACCACGAAGGTGAAGGTCGGGGTCATTCCGATCGTCGATGTCGCCCCGCTCTATCTGGGCCAGAAGAAGGGCTTCTTCAAGAAGCAGGGCCTGGAGCTGGAGATGACCCTCGCGCAGGGCGGCGCGGCGATCGTGCCCGGCGTGGCCAGCGGCCAGTTCCAGTTCGGCTTCTCCAACTCGACCTCGCTGATGGTCGCCCAGTCCAACAACGTGCCGGTGAAGGTCGTCACCAACGGCATCGCCTCGACGGGCGTGCAGGGCAAGGACTTCGGCGCGCTCGTCGTCAAGGGCGACAGCCCGCTGAAGTCGGCGGACCAGCTGGAGGGCAAGAAGGTCGCGATCAACACCCTGAAGAACATCAACGAGACGGCCGTGCGCGAGTCGGTGCGCAAGGCGGGCGGCGACCCGGACAAGGTCAAGTTCGTCGAGCTCGCCTTCGACCAGATGCCGGCCGCGCTCGACGGCGGGCAGATCGACGCGGCGATGGTCGTCGAGCCGGCGCTGGCCACCGTGAAGAGCCAGGGCGGCCGGGAGATCGCCTCACCGCTGGTCGACGTCGCCCCGAACCTCACCGTGGCGATGTACTTCACCTCCACGTCGTACGCGTCCCAACACCCGGACGTCGTCAAGAAGTTCAAGGCGGCCGCCGCCGAGTCCCTCGCCTATGCCGACGCCCACCCGGACGAGGCCCGGGCGATCGTGACGACGTACACGAAGATCCCGGCGGCCGTGCTGGCGAAGGTGACGCTGCCCGCCTGGCCCGCCGAACCGGACCGCGCCTCGCTCGACGCGCTGGAGAAGCTCGGCCAGGACGACGGTCTGTTCAAGACCGCCCCCGACCTGGACAAGCTGCTGCCGTGAAGGGACTGAACCTCGCTCTCGGTGCGGCCGGGCTCGCGGTCTTCCTCGCGCTGGGCGAGGCGGTGCCGCGGCTCGGCCTGGTCAAGGAGGAGTACTTCCCGCCCACCGGCCGGATCGCCGGCGCGCTGGCCGACGAACTCTCCGACGACACCTTCTGGACCGCCCTCGGCGACACCCTCACCGGCTGGGGCCTGGGCCTGCTCATCGCCTCGACCGCCGGCATCGTGGCAGGCGTCGTCATCTCGGTGGTCCCCTACCTGCGGGACGCCACCGCCTCCACCATCGAGTTCCTGCGCCCCATCCCCTCGGTCGCGCTGATCCCGCTCGCGGTCCTGCTCTACGGCACCGAACTGAGGTCGGTGCTCCTCCTCGTCGTGTACGCCTCCTTCTGGCAGGTGCTGATCCAGGTCCTGTACGGCGTCCAGGACGTCGACCCGGTCGCCGAGGAGACGGCACGGTCGTACGGTCTCGGCACCTGGGCCCGGGTCCGCCATGTGCTGTGGCCGACCGCGCTGCCGTACGTGATGACCGGGGTACGGCTCGCGGCGGCCGTCGCGCTGATCCTCGCCGTGACCGCCGAACTCGTCATCGGCGCACCGGGGTTGGGGCAGCGGATCGCGGTCGCGCAGAACTCCCAGGCGGTACCCGAGATGTACGCTCTCGTCGTGGTCACCGGCCTGCTGGGCCTGCTCATCAACGTGGGTGCCCGCACGGTGGAGCGGCGGGCGCTGGCCTGGCACCAGTCGGTGCGCGGGGAGGTGGCGGTGTGAGGCGCGTCCTGCTGCGGGTCTTCTTCGTGCTCGCCCTGCCCGTACTCCTGGTCGGCGTCTGGTGGCTGGCCTCGGACGGCAGCACCAACGTGTTCTGGCCGCCGCTGCGGACCATCCTGAAGACCTTCCCGGACGTCTGGACGGCCGACCGCCTCCAGGACGACGTCCTGCCCAGCCTGCTGCGCCTGACGGCCGGTTACGCCTGCGCCGCCGTCGCGGGTGTCGCGCTCGGCACGGTCATCGGCTCGTATCGCAAGGTGCGGGCGTTCTGCGAACCGGTGCTGGAGTTCCTGCGGGCGGTGCCGCCTCCCGTCCTGGTGCCGGTCATCATGCTGTTCGCGGGCATCGGCGACACCATGAAGATCGCCGTGATCGCCAGCGGCTGCGTCTGGCCGGTCCTCCTCAACACCGTGGAGGGCGTACGGGCGGTGGACCCGGTGATGGCGGAGACGGCGAAGTCGTACGGCATCTCCGGCGTCGCCCGTCTCAAGGACGTGGTGCTGCGCTCGGCGAGCCCGCAGATCTTCGCGGGGCTCCGGCAGGCGCTGTCGATCGGCATCATCCTCATGGTCATCAGCGAGATGTTCGCCGCCAGCAACGGCATCGGCTTCACGGTCGTGCAGTTCCAGCGCAGTTTCGCGATCCCCGACATGTGGACCGGCATCCTGGTCCTCGGTCTGCTCGGCTTCCTCCTCTCCATGGTCTTCCAGGTGGTCGAGCGGCGGGTGCTCGGCTGGTACCACGGTCTGCGGGCCTCGGCCCGGCGGTCGCCGTGACCCTCACGAAAGGGCGGTCCATGCACGCACTGGTCGTATCCGGCCTGCAGAAGGTCTACGAGGGGTCAGGGCGCCGGGTGGAGGCGGTCCGCGATCTCACCTTCACCGTCGAGGCGGGCGAACTCGTCTGTCTCGTCGGCCCGTCGGGCTGCGGCAAGACGACCCTGCTGAAGTGCATGGGCGGCCTGCTCACCCCGACCGGCGGCGAAGTGCGCCTCGCCGGGGAGAGGGTGAGCGGGCCGCCGCCCGGGATGGCGTTCGTCTTCCAGGAGTACGGACGCAGCCTGTTCCCATGGATGCGGGTCGGCGAGAACGTCGAACTCCCGCTGAAGCAGAAGGGCTTGAGCAAGGCGCGGCGCCGGGAGCTGGTCTCCGACGCACTGGAGTCGGTCGGGCTCGCGGACGCCGCCGGGGCGTATCCCTGGCAGCTCTCGGGCGGCATGCAGCAGCGGGTCGCGATCGCCCGGGCACTGGCCTACGAGCCCCAGGTGCTGCTGATGGACGAGCCGTTCGCGGCCGTGGACGCCCAGACCCGGGCCGATCTGGAGGATCTCGTACGGGGGCTGTGGCGGGAGCGCGGGATCACGATCCTGTTCGTCACCCATGACATCGACGAGGCCGTGTATCTGGGCCAGCGGGTGATCGTGCTCTCCGCCTCCCCCACCGTCGTGCAGGAGCAGCTCAAGGTCGATCTGCCGGACGAGCGCGACCAGTTGCACACCCGGGTGGCCCCGCGCTTCGCCGAGCTGCGGACCCATGTGTACGAGCAGATCCAGTCGGCGAAGCGCGGGGCGCCGTCCCTCGCTAAGACAGATACGCCTCCACCTCACTGAACTGGCCTGCGGGCCAGCCGGTGTTGGCGCTCACCGACAGGCGCAGGTAGCGGAGATTCGTGCCGCTCGGCAGGGTGACCGTGGCCGTGTTGCCGGTGGCCGGGTCGAAGCGGTAGCCGGTCGCGCCGACGACCGTGGCGTAAGCGGAGCCGTCGGTGCTGCCCAGCACGGTGACGGTCTGCGTGCGCGCGCCCCAGGCCGCGGACGGGGGCAGCTTCAGCACCAGCCGCCGGACCGCCTCCGTCGATCCGAGGTCGACGGTCCAGGACTGCGGGAAGGCGTTGTTGGTGGACTCCCAGTAGCTGTTCGCGTCGCCGTCGACGGCCTTGCCGGGCGTGTAGACGTCCTGGGAGCCGGTCGCGGTGGCCGGGCGTCCCTTGGCGAGGTTGCGGGTCGGGTCCGGGGCCGGGTTGCCCTGCCCGGGCTGCGGCCAGGTCGAGCAGTCGGACCAGGTGCTGCTCCAGCCGGAGTTGCCGCCGCCGTCGGTGAGCGTGAAGGTGCCGGAACTCGCCGGGTAGGGGCAGTTGTAGACGCCGGCCGAGCCGACCTGGGTCGCCATGACGTTGCGGAAGGTCGCGGCGCCCTGGGCCTCCGCCTGGACGACGACCGTACCCGTGTTGCGTACGGTCGCGCCGTCGACGGTGACGTTGCGGACCGGGTATCCCTGTCCACCGCCGGACACGAACTCGAAGGCGCTGTAGGGGCTGTCGGTGATGGTGGTGTTGGTGATGTTGACGGTGGCGTTGATGGCACTGTCGTAGGAGTCGACGCGCAGGGCGCCCATCGGGTGGTTCCAGTTGGGGTTCATCGCGCCCGCGCGGACGAGGGTGTTGCCGTCGACCGTGATCGTGCCCGCGAGGGGTGAGAACGCGTCGAGGAACTTCTGGTTGGAGATCGCGATGCCGCTGCCGAGGGCGTTGGTGTCGGAGACCAGGTTGTTCTTCACGGCGATGTCGGTGCCGCCGTAGATCGCGATGCCGTTGGCCAGGTTCGGCTGGCTGATGGTGTTGTTCTCGAAGCTGCTGTTGGTGTCCGGCGCGTACAGCGACCACATGGCGAGGGAGTCGTCGCCCTGGTTGCGCAGGAAGTTGTTGCGGACGCGGACACCCCGGGCGTTGCCGTTGAGGTTGAGACCGTCGGCGGTGGTGTCGAGGATGCGGTTGTTCTCGACGACGAGGTTGTCGTTGTTGCCCATCAGCCAGAGGCCGACCTTGAGGTGCTGGAGCCACATCCCGGAGACCGAACTACCGGGTCCCAGCGCGCCGTTGACGAAGTTGTCCGGGTTGGAGTCGACGCGTTCGGTGACCTCTCCGATGACCGCGAAGTCCTTGATGTGGACGCCGCCGGACGAGCTGGACTGGTCGATGAAGCGGGAGGTGTGCACGACGGTGTGCCAGCTTCCGGCCCCTTGCAGGGTCACGTTCTGCACCCCGCTCAGCGAGGACGTCAGCTTGTAGTCGCCGGGCGGGATCCACACCACTCCCCCTTGCGCGGCGGAGATGGCGTCCCGGAAGGCCTGCGTGGAGTCGCCGTTGCCGCTGGGGTCGGCGCCCTTGGAGGTGACGGAGACGGACCCCGCGGGCTGCGTGGCAGCGGTGGCGACCTGCTCGAAGTCGGCGACGTCCACGGTGACCTGGGTGCCCGTGGCCTGGAAGGCGACCTTGTCCCCCGCCTGGAGGTTCTGGCCGAGCAACAGGCGGGCGTTGTCGAAGAAGTGGTGCTGCTTGGCGCCGGGGATCCAACTCGTGTCGATGTACGAGTACTTGGAGGTGACGGCCAGCGTCCTGGCGAGCTTGGTGCCGTTCACGTAGACGTCGAGCGAGCCGGACTGACCGTCGGGGACGCTGTAGGCGACGTTCACGGCGTTGGCCGCGCGCGGCACGGTGAACTCGACGCGCTGGCCGGAGGTCAGCCGTACCGCCTGCCGCCCGGACGCCTCGGAGGCGAGGGTGCCCTGCGTGTAGTCGGGGCCGATCTTCGCGCCGGTGGTCGTCGCGGACTCGGCCTCGACCGAGGTGAAGGGGAGGGTGGCGCCCGAGGCCGCGTGGGCGGTGGGGGTGACGGCGGTGAGGAGGCCGGCGGAGAGGGCCGTGATCGTCAGTACTGACATGCTCCTGACAGTTCTCTGCATGTGCTGATCCCTTCTCGGTGGGGGTGCGGGTTCAGGCTTGTTCGACGGCGGAGGCGTTCAGGCTCGGAGCCAGACCGCGACGTCCTTCGGGAGGCGTCCGGCGGAGTCCAGCGGGCCGCTGCCGAGGAGAAGCGCGCTGTGCGGGGGCAGCTCGGCCGGGGTGTCGGCGAGGTTCACCACGCACAGCACGCCCTCCGCGCGGGCGAAGGCGAGCACGCCGTCCGGTGCGGGCAGCCAGGTGAGCGGGCCGTCGCCGAACTCCGGCCGGAGCCTGATCGCCTCGCGGTACAGGGTGAGCATCGAGCCGGGGTCAGCGGCCTGACGGTCGGCGGCGTAGCCGCTCCAGTCGTCCGGCTGCGGCAGCCAGGGCTCGCCCCCGAACCCGGCATGGGGCGCCTCGGCCGCCCACGGCAACGGCACCCGGCACCCGTCCCGCCCCGGGTCGGAGCCGCCGGACCGGAAGTGCATCGGGTCCTCGATCCGGTCGCGGGGGACGTCCACCTCGGGCAGCCCCAGCTCTTCGCCCTGGTAGACGTAGACGGTGCCGGGCAGGGCCAGCGACAGCAGGGCGGCCGCGCGGGCCCGCCGGGTGCCGAGGGCGAGGTCGGTCGGGGTGCCGAAGGCCTTGGTGGCGAAGTCGAAGCCGGTGTCGGTGCGGCCGTAGCGGGTGACCGTGCGGGTCACGTCGTGGTTGCACAGGACCCAGGTGGCGGGGGCGCCGACCGGGGCGTGCTCGGCGAGGGTCTCGTCGATGGCTTTGCGCAGCCGCCCGGCGTCCCACGGGCAGGTCATGAAGGCGAAGTTGAAGGCGGTGTGGAGTTCGTCGGGGCGCAGATAGCGGGTGAACCGCTCGGTGTCGGGGAGCCACACCTCGCCGACGAAGATCCCGTCGTACTCGTCGGCGATCGCCCGCCAGGAGCGGTAGACGGTGTGGAGTTCGTCGCGGTCGACGTACGGGTGCGGGTCGCGGCCCTGGACGAAGTCCGGCAGGCGGGGGTCCTTGACGAGGAGGGCTGCCGAATCGATGCGGACGCCGGCGACGCCGCGCTCGAACCAGAAGCGCAGGATGTCCTCGTGCTCCTGGCGGACGGCGGGGTGGGCCCAGTTGAGGTCGGGCTGTTCGGGGGCGAAGAGGTGCAGGTACCAGTCGCCGTCGTCGAGCCGGGTCCAGGCGGGGCCGCCGAACTCCGACCGCCAGTCGTTGGGCGGGAGTTGGCCGTCGGCGCCGCGTCCGGGGCGGAAGTGGAACAGCGCGCGCTCCGGGCCGCCCGCGAGCGCCGCCCGGAACCAGGGGTGCTGGTCGGAGACGTGGTTCGGCACGATGTCGACGATGGTCCTGATGCCGAGTTCCCGGGCTTCCGCGATCAGCTTCTCGGCCTCGGCGAGGGTGCCGAAGGCCGGGTCGATCGCACGGTAGTCGGCGACGTCGTAGCCGCCGTCCTTCAGCGGTGAGAGGTACCAGGGGGTGAACCAGAGCGCGTCCACCCCGAGTTCGGCGAGGTACGGCAGCCGGGCGCGCACCCCGGCGAGGTCGCCGGTGCCGTCCGCGTCGCCGTCGGCGAAGCTGCGGACATAGACCTGGTAGATGACGGCGGAGCGCCACCAGTCCGTGGGCTGTCCCACTGGGGGTTCCCTTCTGTAGGCGTTCGGGCGGTGTCAGCCCTTCGTGCTGCCCGCACTGATCCCGGCGATGATGTGCCGCTGGAAGACCAGGAACAGGGCGACCATCGGGATGCTGGCGATGACCATCGCGGCGATGAGCACGGTGAGTTGGATGTTCTGCGACAGCTGGACGAGGGCCACGCTGATGGGCTGCTTGTCGGTGTCGGAGAAGACCATCAGCGGCCAGAGGAAGTCCTGCCACACGGCGACCAGCGCGAAGATCGACACGACGCCGAGCACCGGGCGGGACATCGGCAGCACGACCGACCACAGGACACGCAGCTTCCCGGCGCCGTCGATCTCGGCGGCCTCCAGGACGTCCCGCGGGATCTGGTCGAAGAACCGCTTGAGCAGGTAGAGGTTGAAGGCGTTGGCGACCGCCGGGAGCCAGATGGCGAGGGGGTCGTTGAGCAGGCCGAGGTCGGCGACGGTCAGGTACTTCGGCACGACGAGGGCCTGCGCGGGGACCATGAGGGTGGCGAGGATGCCGCCGAGGATCAGCTTGCCGAAGGCCGGCTTCAGCTTGGACAGGGCGTAGGCGGCGGCCGTGCAGAACACCAGCTGGAAGGCCCAGGCGCCGGCGGCCTGGACGACGGTGTTCCACAGGTGGGTCGGCAGTTGCATCAGGTCCCAGGCGTCGGTGTAGCCGTCGAGATGCCAGTGCTTGGGGACCAGGGTGGGCGGGGTCTGCGCGACCTCGTCGGGGGGACTTCGCCGCGCCCGTGACCATCCAGTAGACGGGGAAGAGGAACGCCACCGCGAAGAGGAGGACGACACCGGTGAAGACCGTCCAGTACACGGCCCTGCCGCGCGGGCGGGCCAGGGTGGCCGGGGAGACGAGGGTGCGGGTGGCGGCGCTCATGCGCCCTCCTCTCCGGAGCGGGTCAGGCGCAGGTACACGGCCGAGAAGGCGCCCAGCAGGACCAGGAGCATGACGCTGAGCGCGCAGGCGCCGCCGAAGTCGTTGTAGAGGAAGGCGTACTTGTAGATCAGGTAGAGGACGGTGACCGTGGCGTTCTCGGGGCCGCCTCCGGTGATGACGAACGGCTCGGTGAAGACCTGCATCGTCGCGATGATCTGAAGGAGCATCAGCATCAGGATGACGAACCTGGTCTGAGGGATCGTCACATGCCGGACGCGTTGCAGCAGGCTCGCGCCGTCCAGTTCGGCGGCCTCGTACAGCTCGCCGGGGATGGACTGGAGGGCGGCCAGGTAGATCAGGACCGTGCCGCCGAGGTTGGCCCACGTGGCCACGATCACCAGGGAGACCAGTGCGGTGTCGGCGCCGTTGGACCAGTTCGAGGTGGGCAGGTGCAGGAAGCGCAGGGCCTCGTTGGCGAGGCCGGCGCCGGGGTCGTAGAACCATTTCCACAGCAGCGCGCTGACCACCGGCGGGATCATCACCGGCAGATAGACGACGACCCGGAAGAACGCCTTGGCGTGCCGCAACTCGTTGAGCACCAGGGCCAGTACGAAGGGGACCGCGAAGCCGAGCAGCAGGGCGAGCAGGGTGAAGGTGAGGGTGTTGCGCCAGGCGGCCGTGAACTCGGGGTCGTTCCAGACGCGGGTGAAGTTGGCGGTGCCGACCCACTCGGCGCCCGAACCGGGGGTGTACTTCTGGAAGGCGATCACGATCGCGCGGATCGCCGGGTACCAGGAGAACAGTGCGAAGCAGAGCAGGCCGCCGATCAGGAAGGCGTGGGCGCGGAGTTGGTCGGCGAGGCGGCGCCGCCTCCGGTCCCCTGCCGGGGGCGGCGCCTTGACCGGTCGTACGGCGATGGCCTCGGCCGGTCGTCGATGAGCCGTCTTCGTCATGGTCAGCCCCGGGCGAGGATGCCGTCGATCTTGCCGGTGGCGTCCTTCAGGAGCTGGTCGATGTCGGCGTCCTTCTTGGTGAGGACGGCGGAGACGACGCCGTCGAGGACGGAGTAGATCTGCTGGGCGTGCGGCGGCTCGATCTTCATGTCGAGGGTGTGGTTGCCGTCGAGGAAGGCCTGGTAGTTCTCCACCGGGACATTGGCGTTGGCCTTCTTGACCTGCTGGTCCTTGGCGTCGGCGGCGCCGGTGAACAGCCGGGGTTCGGGCAGGCCGACGGGGGCGTCGTGCTGCTTGGCGCGGGCGTAGTCGCCGAGGAAGCCGTCACCGGGCGTGAGGAACATGTAGTCGAGCCACTTCAGCCCTGCGCGGATCTGAGCGGGGCTGGCCTTCTTGTTGAACATGTAGCCGTCGCCGCCGATGAGCGTTCCCTCACCGCCGGGCATGGGGGCGAGCGCGAGGTCCTTGTAGTCGCCGCCCTTCTCCTTGACCAGGATCGGGATGTTGTCGGGGGCGGAGAGGTACATGCCGAGCTTGCCCGAACCCATCATCTGCTGCACGTCGTTGATGACGAGGAGCTGCTTGCTGCCCATGGAGTCGTCGGTCCAGCGCATGTCGTGCAGGTTCTGCAGGACGGCCCGGCCCTGCGGGGTGTCGACGGTCGCCTTCTTGCCGTCGGCGCTGACGACGTCGCCGCCCTGGGAGTACAGCTCGGCGGTGAAGTGCCAGCCGCCCTGGTTCTGGGCGCTGTAGTCGGCGTAGCCGACGGTGCCGTCGCCGAGGGCGGCGATCTTCTTGGCGTCGGCGCGCAACTCCGCCCAGGTGGCGGGGGGTTGCTCGGGGTCGAGCCCGGCCTTCTCGAACAGTTTCTTGTTGTAGATCAGGCCCATCGAGTAGCCGGTGCGCGGGATGCCGTAGATCTTGCCGTCGACGGTGTAGATGTCGCGCAGTTGCTGCTGGATGGTGTCGTAGCTCTTCAACTCCTTGACGTACGGCGTGAGATCGGCCGCCTGGCCGATGTCGACGACGTGTCTGGCGTCGGTGAAGTACGTGTAGAAGACGTCCTCCATCTGGCCGCCGGCGAGCTTGGCGTCGAAGGTCTTCGGGTCCTGGCAGGGGAAGGCGTCGTGGGCGACGACGTCGATGGTCGGGTTCTGCTTCTCGAAGGAGGCGATGTCCGCCTCGAAGAACGAGCGGTCGACCTTGGCGCTCTTGGGCGGCATGCAGTTGACCGTGATGCGGGTCTTGCCGCTCGCGGAGTCCTCGTCGCCCGACCCGCAGGAGGTCAGGGCGAGGGCGAGCGAACAGACGCTGAGCGCGACGAACGTACGGCGGAACCCGGTGCTTCTCATCGGTGGAACCCCTCTGGGCAGGAGCGGTGGGCGGGGCACACTCAAGCACCGGCGACATCCGTCCGCAAGATGTCGCGCACAATCTGAAATTATTTGACAGCCAGGAGGATCTCAGGGACGGGACGGTGGTGCCGTCGAGCCCCGCACCACCAGCTCGGGCTCGAACAGCAGCTCCTCACGGGCTACGAAACCGCCGTTGATCTGCGTGTTCAGCAGTTCCACGGCCGCCCTGCCCATGGCCTCGATGGGCTGCCGGACGGTGGTCAGCGGTGGCTCGGTGCAGTTCATGAACGCCGAGTCGTCGTAGCCGACGACCGACACCTCGGAGGGGACGTCCAGGCCCTTGCGGCGGGCAGCCCTGATGGCGCCGAGCGCGAGCGGGTCGCTGGCGCAGATGATGCCGGTGACGCCCCGGTCGATGAGCCGGGATGCCGCCGCGTGCCCGCCCTCGATGGAGAACATCGCGCGGGCGACATGCTCCTCGGGCAGCTCCCCCACGGCCCGCGCGGCGGCCAGCTTGCGCGCCGACGGCACATGGTCGGCCGGCCCCAGCACCAGCCCGATCCGCTCGTGCCCCAGCGAGGCGAGGTGCCGCCAGGCCTGCTCCACCGCCACCGCGTCGTCGCAGGAGACCCCCGGGAAGCCGAGGTCCTCGATGGACGCGTTGACCAGCACCACCGGGATCTTGCGGTCCGCGAGCAGCCGGTAGTGGTCGTGCGGGGCGTCGGCCTGCGCGTACAGCCCGCCGGCGAAGACCACACCGGACACCTGCTGTTGCAGCAGCAGCTCCACGTAGTCCGCCTCGGAGACCCCGCCCGTGGTCTGCGTGCACAGCACCGGTGTCAGCCCGAGCTGAGCGAGCGCGCCGCCGATGACCTCGGCGAACGCCGGGAAGATCGGGTTCTGGAGCTCGGGCAGCACCAGGCCCACGAGCCGCGCGCGCTCACCGCGCAGTTGCGTGGGCCGCTCGTAGCCGAGCACGTCCAGGGCGGACAGCACCGCCTGCCGGGTGGACTCGGAGACTCCCGGCTTGCCGTTGAGCACCCGGCTGACCGTGGCCTCGCTGACCCCGACCTTCTTCGCCACCTCGGCAAGTCGTCGCGTCATGCGCGCAAGAATAGCGCAAGAAATGCAAGCCGCTTGCGTGCTGGCGAAAGCCGGTCGGCAGCGAGCGCCCGGTGCCTCAGACCCGGCTGCCGGTCGCCGTGTCCGCCGACAGCCGCTGGGCGACGTAGATCGGGATCACCGACAGCAGCACCAGCACCGCCGCCACCACGTTGACCACCGGCGCCTGCTGGGGCCTGGTCATGTTGTTGAAGATCCAGATCGGCAGGGTCTCCACGCCAGGTCCCGCGGTGAACGTGGTCACCACGATCTCGTCGAAGGACAGCGCGAAGGCGAGCAGCCCGCCCGCGAACAGCGCCGAGCGCACGAGCGGGAAGGTGACGTCGGCGAAGGCGCGGAAGGTGTTCGCGCCGAGGTCCATCGCCGCTTCCTCGTACGAGCCGGAGGTGCGCCGCAGCCGGGCGACGACGTTGTTGAAGACGACGACGATGCAGAAGGTGGCGTGCCCGACGACCACCGTGAACAGCCCGAGGCCCACCCCGAGCGGCTCGAGTACCGTGCTGAAGGCCGAGTTGAGCGCGATGCCCGTGACGATGCCGGGCAGTGCGATCGGCAGGACCACCACGAAGGAGATCGCGTCCCGGCCGAAGAACCGGTGCCGGGCGACGGCGAACGCGATCAGCGTGCCCAGTGCCAGGGCGATCGCCGTGGCACCGAGTCCCGCCTTCACGGACGTCCACAGCGCCTCTCGCGCACCGGAGTTGCCCCAGGCCACCGACCACCAGTGCAGGGTGAGTCCGGACGGCGGCCAGCCCGCGCTCCGGTCGGGGTTCAGGGAGTTGACGAGGACGAGCAGCAGTGGCACGTAGATCACCACGAAACCGAACCCGGCGGCGACGCGCAGGGCGGTCCGCGCGGAGCGGGACAGTTGCACGGGGGCTCCTCTACAGACTGCTCAGGGCGCCCGTGCGCCGCATCGCCAGCAGGTACAGCACGATGACGACGACGGGGACCGTGCCGAGGGCGGCGGCCATGGGCAGGTTGAGTTCGATGTTGGAGTAGATGAGATTGCCGATGAGCTGGGTCTTGCCGCCGACGATCTGCACGGTGATGTAGTCACCGAGGCTGAGGGAGAACGTGAAGACCGACCCCGCCGCCACCGACGGCAGCACCATCGGCAGCACGACCGACCGGAAGGTCCGCCAGCCCTTCGCCCCCAAGTCGGCGGACGCGTCGAGGAGGTTGCCGGGCAGTTGCTCCAGCGCGGTGTGGATCGGCAGGATCATGTACGGCAGCCAGAGGTACGTCAGGGTCAGCACCGCCGCCGTCAGCCCGTACCCCGGCCCGCCCAGCCCGAACGGCTTCAGCATCCAGTCGGCGAGCCCGCCCTCGGAGAGGATGAGCCGCCAGGCGTACACCTTGACCAGGTAACTCGCCCACAGCGGGGTGAGGATGGCGACGACGAGCAGCGGCCGCCACTTCGGCTTCGCGACCCGTGCGGTGTAGAAGGCGAGCGGGAACGCGATGACCGCGCACAGGGCGGTGACGGCCAGGGCGACACCGATGCTTCGCAGGATCACCTGCCGGAAGACCGGCACGGTGAACAGCTCGTGGAAGTTGTCGGTCGACCAGACCTTCACGACTTCCGACGTGAAGGAGTTCGTCGTCCAGAACGCGGAGACGAACAGCACGCTGAGCGAGCCGAGATAGAGCACCGCGAGCCACAGCAGCGGGGCGGTCAGCAGGAGGGTGAGCCGGAGGCGGGGACGCCGGTGCAGCGCCCCCGCGGTCCGTGTGATCAGGGCCATGCGTCAGCCCTTGATCTCGGTCCAGGCCTGGACCCACTTCGCGTACGGCACGCACGTGACGTCGGTGCGGCCGTCCAGGCACTGCTCGATGGGCGTGTTCCAGAAGGCGATGTTCTTCCAGTAGCTCTCGTCCGCCGCGTGGTAGGTCGTGCAGAAGTTCTCGTCGCTGGTCAGGTCGCAGGCCTTGGAGTTGGCCGGTGCCTCGCCGAAGTACTCGGCGACCTGGGCGTTGACCTTCGGGGAGACGATCCAGTCCAGCCACTTGTAGGCGCAGTTGGGGTGCTTGGCCTTGGCGGAGACCATCCAGGTGTCGGACCAGCCGGTCGAACCCTCCTTGGGCACGAAGGCCTTGACCTTGGCTCCCTCGTCGGCGGTGAGGTTGGCGATGACCTGCCAGGTGGTGCCGACGACGGAGTCACCGCTCTTGAAGGCGGAGATCTCCTTGAGGTAGTCGCTCCAGTACTCACCGATGTTCGCGTTCTGCTGCTTGAGCAGGTCCACGGCGGCGTCGAACTGCTTCTGGTCCAGGGCGTACGGGTCCTTGATGCCGAGGTCGGGCTTGGTGGCCTTCAGGTACAGGGCGGCGTCGGCGATGTAGATGGGTGAGTCGTAGGCGGTGACGTGGCCCTTGTACTTCGAGGCGTCGTCGAAGACCGCGGACCAGGAGGTCGGGGCCGGGGTGACCTTCTCGGTGTTGTACATCAGCAGGTTGGCGCCGCGGCCGTGCGGGATGCCGTACATCTGCCCGTCGACGGAGTTCCAGTCGCCCTCCTTCAACCCGCTGTAGATGTCTTGGTAGTTGGGGACGAGGGAGGTGTTCACGGGGGCCGCGTCACCCGAGGCGATGAGGCGCAGCGAGGCGTCGCCGGAGGCGGAGACGGCGTCGTACTCCCCCGTCTTCATCAGTTTGACCATCTCGTCGGAGCTGGCGGCGGTCTTGGCGTTGACCTGGCAGCCGGTCTGCTTCTCGAAGTCGCTGACCCAGTCGACCTTGGGGTCGTTGGAGCCGTCCTCGACGTATCCCGCCCAGGCGATGAGGTTGACCTGGCCCTCGGTACTGCCGAGCTTCGAAGGGGCTTTCAGGTCAGGGGGGTTGAGGCCGGTGGCCGAGGAGCCGCTGCCGTCGTCGGAGGATCCGCAGGCGGTGGCGGCGAGGAGCAGTGCGGCGACGGCTGCCGCCGCCTTGAGGGTAGAGCGCACGACGTACTCCATACGTGAAGGGGACGAACGGGCTGGTCAGTCGGGGACGGGCACGGCCACGGCGTGCCGGCGGTGCCACTGCAGGCGCACCCGGGTGCCGCGGTAGGCGGCGACGTCCTCGGAGGAGGTGTCCAGGTTCTGCTGGAGGGCGGTGAGCCGGCCGCCGGCGTCGAGGTCGACGAGGAAGCGGGTGGCGTCCCCGAGATAGACGACCTCGGCGACGGTGCCGACGGCGGTGGCGTGCTCGGGCTGGTCGCTCGGCCGACTCCTTGAGGACGCGGATCTTCTCCGGGCGGATGCTGTAGGTGCCCGGGCTGCCGACGATCCGGTGGGCGGACTCTCCCTCCAGGAGGTTGGAGGTGCCGACGAAGGACGCGACGAACGGGGTCGCGGGGCGTTCGTAGACCTCGGCGGGGGTGCCGACCTGTGCGATGCGGCCCTGGTGGAAGACGGCGATGCGGTCGCTCATCGTCAGGGCCTCCTCCTGGTCGTGGGTGACGAAGACGAAGGTGATGCCGACCTCGCGCTGGAGCGCCTTGAGCTCGACCTGCATCTGCTCGCGCAGTTTGAGGTCGAGGGCGCCGAGCGGTTCGTCGAGCAGCAGGACACGGGGGCGGCCGACGAGCGCGCGGGCGAGGGCGACACGCTGCCGCTGCCCTCCGGAGAGCTGGGAGGGCCGCCGCTTGCCGAAGCCCTCGAGCCGCACCTCCGCCAGGGCTTTGCGCGCCCGCACCAGCCGCTCCGCCTTGGGCACCTTGCGGACCTTGAGCGCGTAGGCGACGTTCTGCTCGACGGTCATGTGCGGGAACAGGGCGTAGTCCTGGAAGACGGTGTGCACGTCCCGCTCGAACGGGGCGAGCCCGGTGACCTCCTGCCCGGCGAGCTCGATCCGGCCGGCGCTCGGGGCCTCGAACCCGGCGATCATGCGCAGGACGGTGGTCTTGCCGGAGCCGGAGGGGCCGAGCATCGAGAAGAACTCGCCGTCCCGGATCTCCAGATCGACCCCGGCCACGGCGGTCGTCTCCCCGAACGACTTCCGCAGACCCTGCAGCCGGATCGCCATTCCCTCCATGGGCGGGAACCTTCCTGGTGCTCTCGTGCGTTGACCTATTGACCGGAAACATATGAAGTCATAGTTCAAAGCTCAAGGCCCCCTTAGGGTAAAGCTTGAGTCAATGAGCAAGGTGGTGGCCGTGAAGCAGACGCAGATGAACGGCGGCGCCCGGAAAGCCGTCTTCGCCCCGGTCGACAGCCGGGCGCGGGTCGACGCCGTGGTGCGCCGGATCGGCGACGCCATCGAGCTCGGCCTGCTCGCCGACGGCGAGCAACTCCCGGGCGAGACCGAGCTGGCGGGCCAGCTCGGCGTCTCCACGGTCACGCTGCGGGAGGCCCTCATGGCGCTGCGCCAGCAAGGCCTGGTCACCACCCGCCGGGGTCGCGGCGGCGGCTCCTTCGTCTCGCTCCCCGAGGTCCCCGGCGAGGAGCGCCTCAAGGTCCGGCTGCGCGGCTGGAGCACCGAGGAACTCCGCGACCTCGGCGACCACTGGGCGGCCCTGTCCGGCACGGCGGCCCGCCTCGCCGCGGACCGCACGGAACCCGACGACCTCGCCCAACTCCGCCGTACGGCAGAGGAGTTGACCCAGGCAGCGGACGCGGCGGCGCGCAGCCGGGTGTACGGCCGTTTCCACGTCGAACTCGCGGCGGCGGCGCAGTCCGCCCGCCTCACCCGGGAGCAGGTGGCCCTCCAGACCGAAGTGGGAGCGCTGCTCTGCCTTGTGCTCGGGGACGACGAATATCGTGAAGAGGTCTCCGAGCGACTCCGATTCGTAATCTCGGCCGTGCAGGATGGGGCCCACGAATTGGCCAGGGAACAGGCCGAGCGGTGCGTCCGGGAGTCGGCGTCGCGGCTGATCGCCCTGCGTCTGACGCTGTAGCCGCACCGCTCGCGAGGTCCCCGTCCGCTGGAGGGCAGCCATGAGCCTCGCGACGGCAACGCTCGGCAAGGCACCGGAGGAATCGGTCGCGGCCCGCGTCCGCTCCACGCTGGAGGCCGTGTTCGACGCGGTCTCGGCGACCCGCGCCGACACCGCGGCCCTACTGGCCAGGGTGGCCGCCGCGGGCCGCCGCCCGGCGACCGTGGACCTCGCTGCCCTGCGCCCCGGCCTGCACGACCGCCTGGCGCGCGACGAGTTGGTGTCCGGCGTCGGCTTCGTGGCCGCCCCGGGCCTGCTGAGCGACGTACCGGCGTGGCTGGAGTGGTGGCAGACGGGCTCCGACGGCGACGTACGGCCTCTGCTCCTCGACCTCGACCCCGAGCACTCGGCGTACGCCGACTACACGCACTGGGACTGGTTCGCGCTGCCCCGTGACACCGGGGAGCGGGCGGTGGCGGGGCCGTACGTCGACTATCTCTGCTCGGACGAGTACAGCCTCACCCTGTCCGCGCCGGTGCTGGTCGAGGGCCGGTTCGCCGGGGTGGCCGCCGCGGACGTGTATCTGCGGCACTTCGAGGCGGCCGTCATGCCGATGCTGCGCCGGCTGCCCGGCCCGGCACGGCTGGTGAACGCGCGGGGGCGGGTGGCGGCGTCCACCGACCCGCGCCATCTGGTGGGCTCGCTCAGCAAGGGCCCGGATTTCGCGCGGGTGTTGGGGACCGGCCGGCCTGAGCGGACGGGCGGGGTGCGGCTGGTGCCGTGCGACGGGGTGCCGTTGGTGCTGGTGAGCGCGGATCAGGGGTGAAGGGTCCCTTGGGACACCGGCCGGATCACCCCTTGGGACACCCGCGTCGCCCCTTGGGACACCGGCGTCGCCCCGTGGGACACCCGCGTCGCCCCGTGGGACACCGGCGGATCACCCCTTGGGACACCGGCGGATCACCCCTCCGCCGCGGGGACCACCCTCAGGTGCGCGGTCGACCGGCGCGTCCCCCCGCGCACGTGCCGGGGCGCGCCGCGTCTCGCGCAGGACCAGGGTGAGCCGGGTGTGTCCGAGGTCGCGCAGGGTGTCGGGCGTCTCGTCGACGACCCGGCACTCGGTGGCGCCCCAGCGCGGGTCGGGGTGCAGCAGCGGCCGGACGGCGCCGTCGTGCGCGAAGGCGCGCTCGCCGACGACTCTGATCCAGTGCGGCAGTCCGTGCCGGTAGGCGGCGTCCATGATGGGGTCCTGGGCGATGTCCCGGCGGATCGCCTGCAGGGCGTGATCATGCCCGTCCCGCTCCACCGCGGCGGCGAAGTGGGCCAGCATCGGCAGACACCAGCTCGACTCGTGCTCCCCGAGCACGGTGCCGGCGTCCGGGTGGAAGAGCACGAATCGCAGGAAGTTGTCGTCCGGCATGGCGGTCGGATGCGGACCCACACCGCGGAAAAGTGACGCGAAAGCAGCGTTGGACAGCACCACGTCCCACCGCTCGTCGAGCACGAACGAAGGAAAGGGAACGGCTTCCAGAAGGGTGGCGTAGTCCTGGAGATACGCCCGGGCCTCGGGACTGTCGGGGACGGCCCGCGGCTGCGGCCGCTGCCCTCCTGCCTGCTGTGCCATCGGGAGGTCACCCCTCTTGCCTATGCGGCCACGCGCGTGGCGCCCTGATCCTGCTGCCCGGACGCGAGCGGTGTCAACTATCGTGGCATTTCGTGACGGTTGACGGCTGAAATTGGCCACAGTTGTGGCGAGACCTGGATGTGCGTTCGAACAACGGCTACTCTCCCGGGAGTTCACGGCAACCGCTTGTGTTGAGCTGCTTGTGAGAAGCCTGTGAGAGACGTAGGAGATCTGGCGGTGGCGGATGGCTTCGCGAGTCCGGGTGCCCCGGTGACGGCTGCGCTGCCGGCCGTCGTCGCTCGCGTCACCGCACTCGCCGACCGGCTCGGTGTGCCGCACGCGGAGGTCTTCCACACCGGCCGCCTCTCGGTGGCCAGCGGTGTCCCCGAGCCTGTGGTCAAGGCCCTGCTCAGCGGCCGCCCGGCCGGCGAGCCGGACATCCAGGCCCGCTTCCTGCAGCGCCTGGACCTCCTGCGCCGCACCCGTCTGAAGCCCAACGGCCGCAAGTACACCCAGCAGGAGATCGCCGACGGCGCCGGCATGTCGCGCCAGCAGGCGGGCGCCCTCATCAACGGCGACCGGCGTCCCACGATGGAGCACTGCGACGCCATCCAGCGCTTCTTCCGGGTCCACGCCGGTTTCCTCACCGCCGAGGACCCCGAGGCCCTGGCCGGCGCCCTGCAGCGCACCGAACAGGATCTCCTGCAGAAGCTGGCCGACCGTGAGAAGGAGGCGGTCGCCACCGCGGGCGACCCGCTGGAGCAGCTCCTCCAGGACCACGGGGTCCGCGGAATCGCCTGGCGGGCCGCACAGCTGCCCACCGACCAGCATCGCGACAAGGTCGCCGAATGGCTGGACATGCTTCTGGAGAGCGTCAAACGGCCCGAGTCGTGAGCCGGGGGTTAACTGTGGGCATCGGTAGGGAAATGCGCCGCCTGTGCGGCGAGCTGGTCGCGGAGCTGCCCTTCCCGGCCCCCGCGGCGCATCCCACGGAGCTGTACACGGCCCTCTGCGCGGCGATGAGCCGGCGCCGCGGCCGCCCGGTCCACTTCCGTACGGCGGCCTTCCCGGTCGGCACCGCCAGCGGCCTGTGGCTGGACATGGCCGAGCAGGACCTGGTGGTCGTCGAGGAACGCACCGCCCCCGACCACCAGTTGGTCATCCTCGGCCACGAGCTGTGGCACATGCAGGCCGGTCACAGCAGCCACCATGTCGAGGGCGCCGCGGTGGCGGCCCGGATGCTCAGCGACGACGCCGACCTCAGGGCGGCCGTCCTCAAGGTCGTCGCGCGCAGCCGCTTCGACCAGGAGGACGAGCAGGAGGCCGAGCGCTTCGGCCTCCTGCTGGCCAGCAAGTGCCGTACCTGGCTGGCCGGTTCGTCGGTACGGGGTCCGGTGCAGCGGGACCGTCTGGCGGGCCGTATCGAGGCGTCGCTGGGCTATCTGGGCCCGCAGAACTGAGGACGCCCGCGGCGCTCACGTGGCGCTGCGCTCGCTCGGCCTCCCGCAACTCCCGCTCCACGGCCCGCTCGCGGAGGCTGCCCGCCCGGGCGGCAGCCGTCCCCGGCCGCCCCTCCCGCAGCAGCTCCCGCCAGTGCTCCCGGCTCCAGTCCGCCGGCGCGGTCTCCCTCGTGAACTCCTCCACCAGCGCCACGAACCGCCCCGGGTCCGCGTGGAACGGGAAGTGCCCGGCGCCTTCGAAGATCTCCAGCCGGCTCCCCGGCATCGCCTCGTGCGCCCCGAAGGCGTGCCGCACCGGCACCACGCTGTCCCGGTCGCCCCACAGCAGCATGGTCGGCATGCCCTCGGTGAGATAGCACCGGTCCAGCATCGTCACGACCTGCCCCCGCCAGTCCACGACGGCGCGCAGGGTCCGGATGAAGGCGTTGCGGGAGGTCTCGTCGGGCAGCGCGTCGACCAGGTTCAGCAGATCGGGCGCGTCCTGCCCGAGGTCCGTGTCCATGGCCTTCATCATCCGCACCGCGAGCCCCACTTGGAGCCGGGCTCCCGGCAACCGCAGTGCGGACAGCATCAGATGGGCGCCGGGCAGGGAGACCAGCCGCAGCACCGGATTGACCTCGCGGCCGACGCCGCCCGCGCTGACCAGGATCAGCCGCTCGGTCCGCTCGGGGAACTGGTAGGCGAACTGCATCGCGACGCCTCCGCCCAGCGAGTGCCCCACCAGGGTCGCCGACTCGATGCCGAGCGTGGTGAGCAGGTCCCGCACCCCGTTGGCGTACGCGGCCACCGAGTAGTCGGCGCGGGGCTTGTCCGAGGCGCCGTGCCCGAGCAGGTCGGGGGCGATGACGGTGTGGGTGCGGGCGAGGTCGGGGATGAGTTCGGCCCAGGTGGCCGAGGAGTCCCCGATGCCGTGGATGAGGACGAGGGCCGGGCCCTCGCCGGCCATGCGGAAGGCGCGCCGGTAACCGTGCACCACCCGGTACTGCAACTCGAGTTCGCCGTCACCCACCGAGCGCAGCCTCACCGTGCGCGCGGGGGGCCGATGCGGGACGTCGACCACGTACGTGCCTCCCGTTTCCGCAGCCGCCCGCCCGGCCGGCCGTTCCTGGCCGCCGGGTGCGGCTGAAAGCCCTTCCACTCCAGCCTAGAACCCTGTTCCCACCCTCGATTTCGATCAGGTTTCGCCTCGGCTAAGCGGGCGAACGGACGTGGGGCGGGACCGGATTGTCAGTGGTGGTTGGCAAGCTGGAGTCGGGCCCTCATTGGCGGGGCCGACCGACGAGCCGACTTGGGGAGAGCCGACCGATGCCCACCGCCGTACTCACCGACCGCGAGCGCACCGCAGTGCAGGCCTACCTGCGGCTGCTGCACACCGTCCGGGCCGCGTTCGACGGTCCGCCGGACGGCAGGCGACCACCCGTCGTGCCGCCCGCCGTCCTCGCGGAGGCGGAGCAGGCGCTGGCGGAGGCGGGCCTCGCGGGCAATGAGGAGGCCTTCTTCCGGCTGCTCCAGAACTGGTGTCCGCCGGCACCCTGAGGAGCCGGTCGCCGGCCGGCCGACGCGGACCCGCCGTGCCGCACGCTCAGGCGTGCGGCACGACCACCGACGTGGCCACCAGGCCGTCCCGGACGGTCCAGCGCCCTTCGAAGACACCCCGCCGCCGGCCGCCCAGGACCGGTCCGGGGACGAGCAGTTCGGCGCGCAGCCGGCCACGGGGGACCTCGCCAGGGTCGGCGAGGATCTCGATGTCGGCCTCGGCGAAGTCGAGCCAGGTGCCGGTGAGCGGGAACCACGCCTTGTAGACGGACTCCTTGGCGCTGAACAGCAGCCGGTCCCAGTGGACGCCGGGCCGGCTCTCGGCGAGCCGGCGCAGTCTGATCCGCTCGCCGGGCAGCGACACACTCTCGAGGACGCCGTCCGGAAGCGGTCCGTGCGGTTCGGCGTCGATGCCCAGCGAGGCGAGGTCGGCCGCGCGGACGAGGGCGGCGGCGCAGTAGCCGTCGCAGTGGGTCATGCTGCCGGTCAGGCCGGCGGGCCACTGCGGGGCGCCGCGCTCGCCGGGCAGCACCGGCTGCGGGGGGACACCGAGCTTCTCCATCGCCCGCCGGGCACAGGACCGTACGAGGGCGAACTCGCGGCGGCGCTTGGCGACCGACTGCGCGACGAGCGCGGCCTCCTCGGGGTACAGCGTGATGGTGTCCGCCTCGGCCTGGCCGAAGGTCTCCACGGCCACCACGGGGTCCGGCAGCAGGTCCTCGATCACAGCGCGCCGACCTCCCCGGGCGCGATGCGGCGCAGCCGTCCCGGCGGCTCCGGACGCTTGCGCCACTCGCGCGGGTAGCCCACCGACACCTCTTCGAAGCGGACCCCGTCGAGCCAGGTGGTACGGGGGATGTGGAGATGGCCGTAGACCATGGTCTCGACGCGGAACCGGCGGTGCCAGTCGGCGGTCAGGGTGGTGCCGCACCACATGGCGAACTCGGGGTGCCACAGGACGTCCGTGGGGTGCCGGTCCAGCGGGTAGTGGTTGACCAGGACGGTGGGCAGATCGTCCGGCAGCGACTCCAGCCGGCGCTCGGTCTCGGCGACCCGGGCGCGGCACCAGTCCTCGCGGCTCGGGTGGGGGTCGGGATGCAGCAGGTGTTCGTCGGTGCAGACGATGCCGGTGCCGTACGCGTACTCCAGGCCCTGTTCCTTGGTCGTGCAGCCGGTGGGCAGGAAGGAGTAGTCGTAGAGGAGGAAGAGCGGGGCGACGGCGACCGGGCCGCCGGGGCCCTCCCAGACGGGGTAGGGGTCCTCGGGGGTGAGGACGCCGATCTCGCGGCAGACCTCGACGAGGTGCTCGTAGCGGGCGACGCCGCGCAGGGTGACCGGGTCGCTGGGGTGGGTCCACAGTTCGTGGTTGCCGGGAGCCCAGATCACCTTGCGGAAGCGGCCGGCGAGGGTTTCCAGCGCCCAGCGGATCGCCTCGACGGTCTCCGCGACGTCACCGGCGACGAGCAGCCAGTCGTCGTCCGTCTCCGGGCGCATCGCCTCCACCAGGGCGCGGTTCTCGGGGTAGCCGATGTGCAGGTCGCTGATGGCCAGCAGTTGTGCGGCGCCACCGGCCCTCGACGTCACGTCCCGCCCCCTCCGTGCGCCCGGATACGACCAGGACAGGATATGCGGGCGCCGCCGGGAGAGTGGTTCAAGATCGAAAAATCCGTAACACGCACGTTGCACGCGAGGGCCCCGGCAGGCCGTATGATCGCCCCAACACCACCGCCATGAACTTCCCTTCTTACAGGGCGGTTTGGTGTCCCTAAAAACCACCCTGGCCGGGCGCGGCCTGCTTCGCCGTGCCCGAAAACCCCGAAAGGCGGCCTGCATGATCTCTCGCGTACGCGTCTGGCTCAACCGCACGTACGCGGAGAACGTGTTCTTCATGGATCAGCTGCGGAAAAATCCCAGCGATCGCGCCGTCGAGATCCATGCCACGCACGGCGACGCGGACTCCCCCGTACTGGCCGCCGCCGACACGGCGGACCTGGAGCCGGAGGGCCTCTCCCCCGCCGGGTACGTGGAGTACGCGCTCGACCAGTGCCAGCGCCGCGGCATCGACGTCTTCGTGCCCCGGCTGCACCAGTCGGCGATCGTGGCGCACCGGGCCGAGTTCGAGGCGGTGGGGACGGCACTGCTGGCGCCGCCGCCGGAGGCCGTGGCCGTCTTCGAGGACAAGGTGATCGCCTACGAGGCCGTGCAGGCGATCGGGGTACCGGTGCCGCCGTGGTTCCGGGTGCGGTCCGCCGACGAACTCGTCGCGGCGGTCGAGGAGTTGGAGGCGGACGGCCACAAGGCGTGCTTCAAGCCGGCGTCCGGTGCGGGCGGGGTGGGCTTCCGCGTGATCACGCGCGCCCCCTTCTCGCTCGTTCACCTCAACGGCTTTCCCAGCCCGTACGTCCCGCTGGACGTCGTCGTCGAGGCCTTGCGGCAGGCCGACGAGGCGGTGGACTGGCTGGTGATGCCGCGCCTCGAGCAGCCGGAGGTGTCGGTGGACTGCCTCACGGGGCCCGACAACCGGATCCGGCTGGCGGTGGGCCGTACGAAGAACGGGCGCCGGCGCGGGTTCACGCTGCACGAGCAGTGGCTGGAGCCGGCGCGGTTGATCGCGGAGGGGTTCGGGCTGCACTACCTGTCCAACATCCAGTTCCGGATGTTCGGGGACCGGCCTGTTCTCATGGACGTCAACACGCGTCCAGCTGGGGGTTTGCACCAGCTGTCGCTGTGCGGGGTCAACGCGCCCTGGGCCGCTGTGCAGTTGGCGCTGGGTGAGGACCCGGGGGAGATGGTGCCGCCGTTCCTGGGTCAGGACTACACGGTGGTGTCCGGGCCGAGGCCGTTGCGGGCCGTTTCACTGCCGCAGCAGAGGGCTTTGGAGCCGTTGCCCGCGGTGCCGGCGCCGGTGATGGCGGAGCCGGTTGCCACCGAGGCCGCGGCTTCTGTACTGCCGCTTTAGGCCTGTCGCCGGGTGCGGGTTGTCTGTGGCTGATCGCGCAGTTCCCCGAGCCCCTGGGTATCTCACCCCACCGGTATGGACCAATTCTCGTCAGTCATCTTGACAGGCGGATTGGTCCATACCAACTTTGTTGCGCACCCCCCTGCACTCCCGAACACCCCCATTCCTTCAGGGAGATCGCGTGCGCAACAAAGCCAGGCGTCCCAGACGTCGTCTCCTCGCCCTTCTCGCCACCGCCGGGCTCGCGCTCACCGGAGCCGTCGCTCTGCCCGGTACCGCTCAGGCGGCGAACATCCTGACCAACCCCGGCTTCGAGTCGGGCAGTGTCTCGCCCTGGTCCTGTACCGGGAACCTCGGCTCGATCGCCTCCTCCCCCGTGCACAGTGGCTCCAAGGCCCTTGCGGGGGCGGTGAGTTCGAGTGACAACGCCAAGTGCAGCCAGACCGTGGCCGTGAAGCCGAACACCGCCTACACGCTCAGCGGCTGGGTGCGCGGCAGCTACGTCTACCTCGGCGTGGACGGCGGTGCCTCCACCTGGACGTCGTCGCCGTCGGCGTACGCCCAGCTCAGCGTCAACTTCACCACCGGCGCCTCGCAGACCAGCGCCACGATCTACACCCACGGCTGGTACGCGCAGGGCACCTACTACGCCGACGACATCAGCCTCGACGGACCCGGTGGCGGCGGCGGTTCGGACACGCAGGCGCCGACCGCGCCGACCAGTCTGCGGTCCACGGCGAAGACCTCCTCCACCGTGTCGCTGGCCTGGAACGCCTCGACCGACAACGTCGGCGTGACGGCGTACGACATCTACAGCGGCTCCAACCAGGTGCTGAGCGTCTCGGGTACGACGGCCACCGTGAGCGGGCTCTCCGCCAGTACCGCCTACACATTCACCGTGAAGGCCCGGGACGCGGCCGGCAACACCTCGGCGGCCTCCAACTCCGTGAGCGTCACGACCGACGCGGGCGGCGGGGGCGGCACCGGGTTCAAGCAGGCCGCGCCTTACCTGTACGAGGGCTGGGGCGATCCGCCCAGTGTGTCGACGGTGATGAGTTCGACCGGCATCAAGTGGTTCACGATGGCGTTCATGCTGGACGGCGGCGGCTGCAACCCCATGTGGGACAGCACCCGGCCGTTGACCGGCGGGGTCGACCAGAGCGTCATCAACCAGATCCGCTCGGCGGGCGGGGACATCGTGCCCTCGTTCGGCGGCTGGCAGGGCAGCAAGCTGGGCGCCAACTGCTCCTCCGCCAGTACGCTCGCCGCCGCGCTGCAGAAGGTGATCGACGCCTACTCGCTCAAGGCGATCGACATGGACATCGAGAACACGGACGAGTTCGAGAACGAGGCCGTGCAGGCGAGGATCCTCACCGCGCTGAAGACGGTCAAGGCCAACAACCCCGGCCTGAAGACCATCGTCACCTTCGGCACCTCGACCACCGGACCGACCTACTACGGCAACCGGCTGATCGAGCAGGCCAAGTCCATCGGCGCCGACATCGACGTCTTCACCATCATGCCGTTCGACTTCGGCGGCGGCTCCGACATGTACGGCAACACCGTGAACGCCACGGAGGGGCTGAAGGCCAAGCTGAAGTCCACCTTCGGCTGGGACGACGCCACCGCCTACGCCCACATCGGCATCTCGGGCATGAACGGGCTCTCCGACCAGCAGGAGAACACGACCCCGGCGATCTGGACCCAGATCCGGGACTGGGCGAACTCGCACCACATCGCCCGGCTCGCGTTCTGGTCGGTCAACCGCGACCGGCCCTGCCCGGGCGGCGGCGTGGTCAGCAACTGCTCCGGCATCAGCCAGAACAACTGGCAGTTCACCTCGATCACGGCCGGTTTCACCGGCTGAGCGGGCGGTGCCTGCCGGTCCCTGAACCGGCAGGCACCGCCGCGGTGTCAGAACCGGCCCGAACCCCGGTACAGCTCCGACTCCCCGTCCAGTTCGACCTTGAGGACGGTGGCGTACGGGTCGAGGTCCGCCGCGGCCGGCGGGTCGATCCACACGATGCCCACGGCCTCGTGCAGGCCGCCCACCTTGCGGTGGCCGAGTTCCGCGCCGGTGCCGAGGACGGTGACCTTGCGGACCGGGGTGACCAGTCCGCGCAGGCCGATCTCGGCGCGCGGCGCGTCGAAGAGGACCAGGTACAGCGTCCGGCCGTCCGCGGAGAGGGTGCTGGGACCGTAGTGGTGCCCGGCGGGCAGTCCGCGCCGGGTGCCGTACACCGCCTCGGCGTGCTTCCCGATCCACTCCCCCAGTCCTTCGAGCCGCTCCACCTGCGGCTGCGGGATGGTGCCGTCCTCCATCGGGCCGACGTCGAGCAGCAGGTTGCCGCCCCCGCCGATGGTCTCGGTGAAGTAGCGGATCAGCTGGGCGAGCGACTTGTGGTTGTGGTCCTGGTGCTGGTAACCCCACGAGTCGTTGATCGTCAGGCACAACTCCCAGGGCCCGTCCGGCGGTTCGATGGGCGCGCCCTGTTCGGGGGTGGCGTAGTCGCCCTCGCTGAGCATGCGGGCGTTGAACACGACGTCCGGCACGTACGACCGTATGAGCGCGGCCAGTTCCGGGATGCGCCACTGCTCCTCGCTGCGGTCCCACTCGCCGTCGAACCACATCAGGTCCGGCCGGTAGCGGGAGGCCAGTTCGCGGATCTGGCCGTCGCGGTAGGCGATGAAACGCTCCCAGGCCTCCAGGTCCTCGTCCTCGGCGGCCACCTCGGAGTAGCGGTTGTCCTCCTGCTCCGGCGGGCGGCCCGGCTTGCGCGTGGAGGCGTAGTCCGGGTGGTTCCAGTCGGAGTGGGAGTAGTAGAAGCCGACCTTGAGGTTCTTCTCGCGCAGGGCCTCGGCGTAGGGGCCGACATAGTCCTTGCCGAGGTTGAGGTCGCCGAACCCGGTGTCCCACAGGGCGACTCCGTCGTGGTGACGGGTCGTCAGCACGGCGTACCTGGCGCCCGCGCGGGCGAACAGGTCGGCCCACGCGCGCGGGTCGTACCTGGCGCCGGTGAAGCGCTCCAGCTGGGACATGTACCGGTCGTGCGGGACGATGTCGTCGTAGAACGACCAGGACTCCTGGACGCCGTCGACGCGTAGATGCCCCAGTGCACGAAGATCCCCAACTTGGCGTCGGTGAACCACGGTTGCATCGGCATCGGTCACCCCCTCTGCAGGCGGAGCGTCAGGATCTGGAAGGGCCGCAGCACGACGGAGACGGCTGTGTCGGTGACGTCGGCGGCCTCCAGGGGGCGCTCCAGCAGGTCGGTGACCTCGGCTCCCGCAAGCGGGAAGCCGGTGCGCAGCCGCCCCTGCGCACGGCCGCCGCGCGACTCGTACAGCCGCACCACCACGTCACCCGACCCGTCGTCGGCGAGCTTGACGGCCTCGACGGTGATGCCGTCGCCGTCGACCGAGACGACCGGCTCGGGCGCGCCCGCCGCGTCGGCCACCCGGAGCGGCAGGTTGAGGGCGTAGCCCTCGGCGACCGCGTCCTCGATGCTCGCGCCGGGCAGCAGCGCGTAGGTGAAGCGGTGCTTGCCCTGGTCCGCCTCCGGGTCCGGGATGCGCGGGGCGCGGACCAGGCTGAGGCTGACCTTGGTCGTCGTGCCGCCGTCCTCGCGGACCGTGCGGGTGACGTCGTGGCCGTAGGTGGAGTCGTTGATGACGGCGACGCCGTAGCCGGGTTCGCCGACGTGCACCCAGCGGTGGCCGGAGACCTCGAAGCGGGCCGCCTCCAGCTGGTGTTGGTGTGGGTGGGGCGCTGGATGTGGCCGAACTGGATCTCGGCGGAGGAGTGCGCGGCGCGGACATCCACCGGGAAGCCGGCTTTGAGGATCTTCTCGGCCTCGTGCCAGTCGATCTCGGTCTCGAAGTCGATGCGGGGGCTGCCGGCGCGCAGGTGATGGTCTGGACGAGCTTGGAGCCCTTGCCGAAGTCGCGCGTGACGCGGACCGCACCGAGCAGCGGGTCGTCCGAGACGACCTCGACCGCCGAGGCCTCCAGGAGGTCCGTGTAGCGGTTGCGGTAGTGCTTGTCGATGTCCCAGGCGTCCCAGTAGTTCGGGAGGTCGGTGTGCAGGCGCAGGAGGTTGCCCGCCTCGGCGAGGACTTCACGCTGAGCCCGCAGGTCGTACACGGACGACAGCGTGCCGTCCTCCGCCACCTCCACCCGCACCAGGCCGTTGTCGAGGACCCGGCCCTCGACCGTCACCGGCTGCGCGGGCTCGGACGGCGTCACGGCTGCGCTGCCGTTGGCGGGCACCGACACGTAGGCCAGGGAGCCCTCGGCCGTACGGATCACCTCGGCGCGCTGGTACGGGCTGGTGTTGAAGACCCGCGCACTGCCGCCGCCCAGGGCCGCGACCGCCTCCGCCGTCAGCGCCTCCAACTCCTCGGCGACGCGGGCGTATTCGGCCTCCGCCTCACGGTGCACCCAGGCGATCGAGGAGCCCGGCAGGATGTCGTGGAACTGGTGGAGCAGGACCGTCTTCCACAGCCGGTCCAGCTTGTCGTACGGGTAGGTGTAGTCCGGCGCGTGCAGCGCGGCCGTCGTCGCCCACAACTCGGCCTCGCGCAGCTTGTGCTCGCTGCGCCGGTTGCCCTGCTTGGTGCGGGCCTGGGAGGTGTAGGTGGCGCGGTGCAGCTCAAGGTAGAGCTCGCCGTGCCAGACGGGGGCGTCCTCGTACTCGGCGCGGGCCTTGGCGAAGAACTCGTCGGGGTGCTCGACGACGACCTTGGGCGAGCCCTCCAAGTCGGCGAGACGGCGGGCGCGTTCCATGATCTCGCGGGTGGGGCCGCCACCGCCGTCGCCCCAGCCGAAGGGGGCGAGCGAGCGCGTACCGGCGCCCTTCTCGGCGTAGTTGCGGACGGCGCGGTCCATCTCCTCGCCGGAGAAGCGGGCGTTGTAGGTGTCGACGGGCGGGAAGTGGGTGAAGATGCGGGTGCCGTCGATGCCCTCCCACCAGAAGGTGTGGTGGGGGAACTTGTTGGTCTGGTTCCAGGAGATCTTCTGGGTGAGGAACCAGTCGTTGCCGGCGAGCTTGGCGAGCTGCGGGTAGGCGGCGTTGTAGCCGAAGGAGTCCGGCAGCCAGACGCCCTTGGTCTCGATGCCGAAGTGCTCGATGAAGAACCGCTTGCCGTGGATGAGCTGGCGGGCGATGGCCTCGCCGCCGGGCAGGTTTCCGTCGGACTCGACCCACATGCCGCCGACCGGCGCCCACTGGCCCTTCTTCACGGACTCCTGGATGCGGGCCCAGACGTGCGGGTAGTTGTCGCGGACCCACTCGTACTGCTGGGCCTGGGAGCAGGCGAAGATGAAGTCGTCGTACTCGTCGGCGAGCGAGGTGACGTTGGAGAAGGTGCGGGACGTCTTGCGCTTGGTCTCGCGGATGGGCCAGAGCCACGCGGAGTCGATGTGGGCGTGGCCCACGCCGGAGATGACGTGGGCGCTGGCGTGGGCGGGCTTGGCCAGGACGGGGGCCAGCACCTCGCGGACGGCCGCCGCGCTGCCGGAGATGTCGTCCAGGTCGAGGACGTCCATGGCCCGGTCGAGGGCGTGCATGATCTCGTGGCGGCGCGGCTCGTGGTCGCCGAGGTGGGTCATGACGCCGAGGAGGACCTGGATGTCCAGGTCGAGGTGCCAGACCTCCTCGTCGAGGACGGCGATGTCGGCGCGCTGGAAGGTGTAGAGCGGCTTGTCGCCCGCCGTCAGGACGTCGCCGAGCAGAGTGGGCTCGGAGAAGTTGTTCGCCAGGATGTCGGGGTTGGAGGCGGCCTCGACGAGGTAGTCGATCCGCTCGCCGCCGGTCGCGGGGTTGGCGATCGGGACGTACTGGTTGAGCGGGTTGACCGCCTTCAGGGGGCGCCCGTCGGGCAGGTGGACCAGGGCTTCGGCCTGGTTGCCGGGCCAGTCGCCGACGAAGCCGAGGTCGATGACCGCCTCGACGCGCCGTCCGGCGAACGCGGCGGGCACCTCGCCGCGCATCCGGAACCAGGTGGTGCCCCACGGCGGGCCCCAGGGGGTGTTCATGGCGAAGGGCTCGTAGCGGGCGGCCGCGGCCTCCTCGAAGGAGACCGGCTCCCCGGGCGCCTGCCACGCCTCGACCTCGAAGGGGACGGTGGCGGCGTAGATCGCGGGCTTGATGCGCTGGGTGTGGAGGCGCTCTACGCGCTCCTCGATCCGTCGGCGTTCGTCGTGCATGGAGAGCGTCCAGGGAGGAGGAAGAGGAAGGGGTCGGCGGAGGCGGCGGGGACACGCGCTTGGAAAGCGCTTACCGGCAGGTGTTCACCTAAGGTACGCCAGGCCCGGATGGACCTCGCGATAGCCCTCCACCAGCCGCCGGGCGACGTTCACGGAGTCCACGAGCGGGTGCAGCGCGAAGGCCTTCACGGCGGTCTCGCGGGAGCCGGACCCGGCCGCGGCGAGCACCTCGCGCTCGACCGCCTTGACCGCGCAGACCAGGCCGGTGGCATGGTCGGGCAGCGGGGCGACGGTGACCGGGTGGGCGCCGTTGGCGTCCACGAGGCACGGGACCTCGATCACGGCATCGTTGTCGAGCACCGCGAGGGTGCTCTGGTTGCGGACGTTCAGGATCAGGGTGGTGCGCTCGTCGCGGGCGATGGCCCGCATCAGGGCGAGGGCGACCTTCTCGTAGCCGCCGGAGAGGTCGTCGGCGTCGCGCTCGCCCGCGCCGGCGGTCTCGCGGTTCTCGGACATGTAGGTGGCCTCGCGCTCGGCGCGGGTGCGGTCCCAGACGTCCAGTGCCTTCGCACCGGGGGCGCCGACCTCGTCGTAGAAGCGGGCCTGCTGGTCGTGGAGGAAGGCGCCGCGGGTCTTCTCGGCCTGCTGGTAGGCGCGGACGGCCTCGCGGTTGAAGTAGTAGTAGTGCAGGTATTCGTTGGGGATCGCGCCGAGGGCCTGGAGCCAGTCGACGCCGAAGAGCTTGCCCTCCTCGAAGGAGCCGAGGAGCTCCGGGTCGGCGAGCAGACGCGGGAGCTCGTCGCGGCCGGCCACACGCAGGCCGCGGACCCAGCCGAGGTGGTTGAGGCCGACGTAGTCGATCCAGGCCTCGCGCGGGTCGGCGCCGAGCACGCGCGCGATACGGCGGCCGAGGCCGACCGGCGAGTCGCAGATGCCGATGACGCGGTCGCCGAGGTGGCGGGACATGGCCTCGGTGACGAGGCCTGCCGGGTTGGTGAAGTTGATGACCCAGGCGTCGGGGGCGAGGCGGGCGACGCGCCGGGCGATGTCGACGGCGACCGGGACCGTGCGCAGGCCGTAGGCGATGCCGCCCGCGCCGACCGTCTCCTGGCCGAGGACGCCCTCGGCGAGGGCCACCCGCTCGTCGTTGGCGCGGCCTTCGAGGCCGCCCACCCGGATCGCCGAGAAGATGAAGTCGGCGCCGCGCAGGGCCTCGTCGAGGTCGGTCGTGGCGGTCACCACGGGGGCGTCCGGGACTGCCGCGGCCTGCTCGGCGAGACCCGGGTCACCGCGGTGAGCCGGCCGGCGTCCAGGTCGTGCAGGACGACCTCGGTCACCCGCCCCTCGCCGCGGTCGCCCAGCAGCGCCCCGTACACGAGCGGCACACGGAATCCGCCGCCGCCCAGAATCGTCAGCTTCACGTTTGAGCCTTTCCTACCGGCACCACCTCGACGCCGGCCTCCTCCAGGGAGGCCCGCGTCGCCGGGTCCACCGGCGCGTTCGTCACCACCACGTCCAGGTCCTCGGGACCGCAGACCTTCGCCATCCCCGTACCCGGGAACTTCGCCGCGTCCGCGAGCAGCACCACCTTGTCGCTCGCCTTGATCATGGCGCGTTTGACCGGCACCTCGACGACCGTCGTGTCCATCACCTGCCCGCCGGGGCGCACTCCACTGGTGCCGAGGAAGAGCCAGTCCGCGTGCAGCTGGCGCAGGTTGTCCTCGGTGAGGAAGCCGACCAGGGAGCGGTACTCGCGGCGGACCATGCCGCCGAGCAGGACCAGCTCGATGCCCTCGTCGTCGGCGAGCTCCTCGTAGACCACCAGGTTGCTGGTGATCACCGTGAGACGGCGGCCGTGCAGCTGGCGGGCGAGGCGGTAGGCGGTGGTGCCGATGTCGAGGAGGACCGACTGGCCGTCCTGGACCATGGCCGCCGCGTGAGCGGCTATGGCGTCCTTCTCGGCCACCCTGACCTCGGCGACCTCGGCGAAGGGCTGGTCGCCCTCCTCGGCGCGGGCACCGCCGTGGACCCGGGTGAGCAGCCCGTCCTCCTCCAGTTTGACCAGGTCACGCCGGATGGTGGCGGGGCTCACACCGAGCTGCTCGGAGAGGTCGGTCACAGCCGCGGGGCCGCCCGAGCGCAGGGCCCGCAGGATGAGTTGATGTCGTCGTTCCGCCAGCATGCCGTGAACAGTACTCGTCATCTTCAATCATTTCCATGCTCAGTTCTGCTCGGGTATTGACCAATCGTGCGGAGCGGCGCACGATTCCGGTCATCGAAATTGACGAGTTTTGACGAGAGGTGCCGAGTGTGGATGACGACAGGCCCGACGTACTCCTGACCGGGCTGCTCTTCTACGACCTCGTCCTCACGGGGCTCGGAAAGCCGCCGACGCCGGGCGAGGAGATCTGGACCGGCGGCATGGGCTGTGGCCCCGGCGGCATCGCGAACCTCGCGGTGGCCGCCTCCCGCTTCGGCCTGCGCACCTCGCTCGCCACGGTCTTCGGCGACGACTTCTACGGCGAGTACTGCCGGGACGTGCTGTGCGACCAGGAGGACATCGACCTCGCGCTCTCCCGCACCGCGGACGGCTGGCCCACCCCCGTCACCGTCTCGCTGGCCCAGGGCCACGACCGGGCCCTCGTCACCCACGGCTCCGAGCCGCCCTTCTCGCAGGACGCGCTGATGGGCGACCCGCCCGAGGCGCGCACCGCCCTCGTCCACCTGGAGGCCGAGCCCCGCGAGTGGATCGCCCGGGCCGCCGCGAACGGCACCCATATCTACGCCGACGTCGGCTGGGACCCCACCCAGCAGTGGTCCACCGACCTCCTGGACCAGCTCAAGCTGTGCCACGCCTTCGTCCCCAACGAGGCCGAGGCGATGGCCTACACCCGCACCGACAGCGCACGGGCGGCGCTCGGCACGCTCTCCGAGCTGGTGCCGGTGGCCGTCGTCACGCGCGGCGGTGACGGTGCCGTCGCGGTCGACCAGACGACGGGCGAGTACGCGGACGTCCCCGCCCTCGACATCGATGTCCTGGACGCCACCGGCGCGGGCGACGTGTTCGGCGCGAGCTTCGTCGCCGCCTCGCTCGGCGGCTGGCCGCTTCAGGAACGGCTGCGCTTCGCGGTCCTCGCGGCCGGGCTCTCCGTCCAGCGGCCCGGTGGCGCACTGGCGGCTCCCGGCTGGTACGGCGTCGACCGCTGGTGGCGCTCCCTGACCGACCCCGACCTGAAGTCGGCGTACGGCTTCCTGGCGGACCGGCTCCCGGACGATCCCGGGCCACCGGTCGCGTACGCCCCGGTCACCCCGCCCGCACGGCAGACCTGACTCCCCCCACGCCCCGTCCCCTTCCCTGCGAAGTCCCGAAAAGATCCGAAAGGCGGTGGGAGCTGTGCGGCTCTCACGAAGAGGCCTGCTCCGCGCGGGCCTGGCCGGTACGGCCGCCACGGCGCTCGGCGGCCTGGCGTCCGGCTGTGCCGTTCCGACCGGCTCCACCGGCCGGAACATGGTCCTGTGGTACTGGAGCGGCGGTCTGAGCGACACCGTCGTGAAGAACGCCAAGGCCCGCTACGACCGCTCGGTCGACCTCCAGGCCATCCAGATCGGCGGCCAGTACCGCTCCAAGCTGATCACCACCATCACCGGCCGGGCCCACATCCCCGACATCGCGGGGCTCAAGGGCGAGGACATGGCCGCGTACCTCCCCAACGCGGACCAGTTCATCGATCTGCGGACGCTCGGCGCGGAGAAGTACAGGAGCCAGTACCTGTCCTGGAAGTGGGACCAGGGCATCGCCGACGACGGCACGATGGTCGGCTTCCCGATCGACTGCGGGCCGGTCGCGCACTTCTACCAGTACGACATCTTCCAGAAGGCCGGGCTGCCGTACGAACCGGCGGACGTGTCCCGCGAGTTGAACACCTGGGAGAACTTCTTCGCGGCGGGTGAGCAGCTCAAGAAGCGGCTCCCGGGGACCATGCTCCTCACCGACGTCAACTCCGTCTTCGAGAACGTCGTCCAGCAGGGCTCCAAGCGGTACGTCGACAAGGACCGCCACTTCATCGGCGACCAGGAACATGTGCGCCACGCGTGGGCGCTCGCCGTGGAGGCCAAGCGACGCGGCATCGTCTCCGACCTCGTGAACGGCACCCCGGACCAGCTCTCGGCCAAGCAGGAGGGCAAGCTGCCGAGCGAACTGGGGGCCTCCTGGGCGGCGTTCGACATCAAGAACGGTGTACCGAAGACCAAAGGCCGGTACCGGGTCGCCGACATGCCGGTGCGGCCCGCGAACAACGGCGGCTCGTTCCTGTCGATCACCAAGGAGTGCCGGGAGCCCGAGCAGGCCTTCCGGATCATCACCTGGATGCTCAACGCGCCCAACCAGGCCCAGGGTTACGTCGACGCGGGCCTCTTCCCCTCCACGCCCGCCTCGTACGGCCTGAAGCAGATGCAGGAGCCGGACCCCTTCTTCGGCGGCCAGGTCACCACCGACGTCTTCGGACCGGCCGCACAGAAGATCGCGGTCGCCTACAACAGCCCGTTCGACGTCGCTCTCGGGCAGCCCATCAAGGACGAGATCAAGAACGTCGGCGTCCTCGGCAAGGACCCGAAGAAGGCCTGGAGTGACGCCATGAGCAAATGCCGTCGCATCGCGAAGCACCTGGGGGTGAGCTACTGATGGCCGTCCTCGAACAGACCCCGCCGGCAGTGGCGCAACCGTCCATGACCAAGCCCAGAAGCGGCTTCCGCAAGTACTGGCATCTCTACGCCGCGATCTCCCCCTTCTACCTGATCTTCCTCGCCTTCGGCCTCTTCCCCGTCGGCTTCTCGCTCTACCTGTCCTTCCACCGCTGGGACGGCCTCGGCTCGATGGAGTGGGCCGGGCTCTCGCAGTACCAGTACCTGCTGAGCGACAGCGACTTCTGGAACTCGATCGGCAACACGGTCATCATCTGGGCGCTGGCCACCTTCCCCATGATCTTCCTGGCGATGGTCACGGCCGTGATGCTCAACTCGGCGGTCCGGTTCAAGGGCCTGTACCGCGTCGCGTACTTCCTCCCGAACGTCACCTCGGTCGTCGCCATCGCGATCGTCTTCGGGTCGATCTTCTCCACCAACAACGGCGTCGTGAACGCCGTGCTGCACGGGGTCGGACTCGACCAGGTGGCCTGGCTGAACACCCCGTGGGGCATCAAGGTCACCATCGCCGCGCTGATGACCTGGCAGTGGACCGGCTACAACGCGATCATCTTCCTCGCGGGCCTCCAGACCATCCCGAGCGATCTCTACGAAGCCGCCCGCATGGACGGCGCCGGTCCGGTCCAGACCTTCTTCCGGATCACACTGCCGCTGCTGCGGCCGACGCTGCTCTTCGTCCTGGTCGTCTCGACGGTCACCGGCCTGCAGAGCTTCTCCGAACCGCAGGTACTGCTCCAGACCTCGTCCAACGACTCGACGTTCGCGGGCGGTCCGGGCCACTCCGGCCAGACGATGGTCCTCTACTTCTTCCAGCAGACCTTCGACAACAACGACTTCGGGTACGGCGCCGCCGTGGCGTGGGGCATCTTCCTCGTCGTCGTCCTCTTCTCGATCATCAACTGGCGCCTCGTGCAGCGCCGGGGCGACTAGGAAGGGCCCGCCATGTCTTCCATCAAGGGGTCCCGCCGCAGAGGGATCGCGCTGCACCTCCCGCTGATCCTCGGCACAATCGTCTCGGCCTTCCCGTTCTACTGGGCCGTGATCATGTCGACGCACAGCTCGACCGAGATCTTCTCCTACCCGCCCAAGCTGCTGCCGGGCACGCACTTCCTCGAGAACGTCCGCCATCTCTTCGACGCCGTCGACTTCTTCGGGTCGATGTGGAACTCGCTGATCGTCGCGGTGTCGGTGACCTTCCTGGTCCTGCTCTTCGACTCGCTCGCGGCCTTCGTCTTCGCCAAGTTCGAGTTCCCCGGAAAGAACGTCCTGTTCGGGCTGCTGATGGTCATCTTCATGGTGCCGGCGCAGCTGTCCGTCATCCCGCAGTTCGTGATCATGGCCAAGATCGGCTGGATCGGCTCGATGACCGCGCTCATCGTGCCGGCCGCGGCCAACGCTTTCGGCATCTTCTGGATGCGCCAGTACATGAAGTCCGCCATCCACGACGAGCTCCTCGACGCCTCCAAGCTCGACGGCGCGAACTTCCTTCGCCAGTACTGGCACGTGGCGCTCCCGGTGGTCCGCCCCGGTCTCGCCTTCCTCGGCATCTTCACCTTCATGGGCCAGTGGAACGACTTCGCCTGGCCCCTGATCGCCCTCACCAACCCCGACAACGTGACCTTGCAGGTCGCCCTGTCCCAGCTCAACGGCACCCACGGCACCACGGACTACGGCATCGTGATGACGGGCGCGCTGCTCGCCCTCATCCCACTGCTGATCGTGTTCGCGGTCGGCGCCAAGCAGATCATCGGCGACCTCGCGAAGGGAGCCGTCCGCGGATGAACCGCCGATCCGCTCGACCCGCTCATCGCCCTGCGTCCCTGGGAGGCACCCGAGGTGACCTCCTGGGGGCGGCTCCCCATGAACGCCGTCGACCGGCGCTCCGGATCACTCCCCCTGGACGGCGACTGGCGCTTTCAGCTGCTGTCCGGTCCGGACGCGCCGGTCGGCGGTTCCTGGTCGTCGGCCCACGTCCCGGGCGTCTGGACGACGCAGGGCACGGACGACCTGCCGCAGTACCTGAACGTCCGGATGCCGTTCGCGGAGTTCCCGCCGTCCACGCCCGCGGCGAACCCGACGGGCGTGTACGAGCGTGCAGTGACCGTCCCCGCCGAGTGGGCCGGACGCCGGATCGTCCTGCAGGTCGGCGCCGCCGAGAGCGTGCTCCTCGTCCATGTCGACGGGCATCCGGTCGGCATCTCCAAGGACTCCCACCTGGCGTCCGAGTTCGACCTGACGGGCCTGATCGCGCCCGGTTCGGCCGGCGTGCTGCGCCTCACGGTCGTCAAGTGGTCCGACGCCTCGCACATCGAGGACCAGGACCAGTGGTGGCACGGCGGGATCACCCGCTCGGTGCGGCTGTACGCCACGGACCCGCTGCATCTCGCGGACGTGACCGTACGGGCCGCGCACGGCGGCGAGCTGCGGGTCGACTGCCGGGTACGGGACGCGGACGGCCCGCTGCCCGCGGGGTGGTACGTCAGCGGGGACCTCGACGGTCTCCCGCTGACGCAGGACACGGAGTTCGACCGCCTGAACACCGAGGACGAGCGCGTCTCCGACTTCCTCGGCGAGGCGCGCATGCGGACCGTCGTCCCCGACGTGCGCACCTGGAACGCCGAGACGCCCGAGCTGTACGGCCTGACCGTCCGACTGCACCGCGCGGACGGCGCGGTCGCCGACACGTCGTACCACCGCATCGGCTTCCGTGACGTCGAGATCGTGGGGCGGGACCTGCTGGTCAACGGCGAGCGGATCTACGTCCGGGGCGTCAACCGCCACGACTTCCACCCGCTGACCGGGCGGACGGTGTCGTACGACGACATGCGCGCGGACCTGATCCTGCTGAAGCGCTTCGGGTTCAACGCGATCCGCACCGCCCACTACCCGAACGACCCCGCTCTGTACGACCTGGCCGACGAGCTCGGCTTCTACGTCGTCGACGAGGCCGACATCGAGTCGCACGACCACGCCCACGAGATCGCCGACGACCCGCGCTATCTGAACGCCTTCGTCGACCGCGTCTCGCGGATGGTGCTGCGCGACAAGAACCACCCCTCGGTGATCATCTGGTCCCTCGGCAACGAGTCCGACTACGGCGCCAACCACGACGCCGCGGCGGGCTGGGTGCGCCGGCACGATCCGACGCGGCCGGTCCAGTACGAGGGCGCGGCCAAGCTGGGCTGGGCGGATCCGGGGGTGGCCTCCGACATCGCCTGTCCGATGTACGCGCCGCTGGAGGACTGCGTGGCCCACGCGCTGTCCGGCGAGCAGACCAAGCCGCTCATCCAGTGCGAGTACTCGCACGCCATGGGCAACAGCAACGGCACGCTGGCCGACCATTGGGCCGCCATCGAGTCCACCCCGGGTCTTCAGGGCGGGTTCATCTGGGAGTTCTGGGACCACGGAATCCTTCAACGCGTGAGCGACGGAAGACCGGTCGGGCGTGGGGGCGCCGGACTCTATGACAACGGTGTCGCCGCGCCCGGGTACCGCTGGGCGTACGGCGGCGACTTCGGCGAACGCCTCCACGACGGGGCGTTCATCGCGGACGGCGTGGTGTTCCCGGACCGCACGCCCAAGCCGGTGATGTACGAGCACCGCGAGATCGCGGCGCCGGTCCGGATCGAGGCCTACCGGCACGAGGGCATCGTGCTCGGCAACCATCAGCACTTCCGGGGTCTGGACTGGCTGTCCGGCGAGTGGGAGCTGTCCTTGGCCGACGGCCGGGTGCTGACGGCGCCGGCCGACCTGCCCGACCTGCGGCCGGGGCAGACCGCGGCCGTACCACTGCCCTTCGCGCTGCCGGGGGACGGCGGGGAGGCGTGGCTGACGCTGCGGATCACCACCGCGCGGGAGGAGGCGTGGGCGCCCGCGGGGACCGTGGTGTGTCTGCCGCAGGTGCGGTTGCGGGCGGCGGGCGCGGTGCCTGAGGGCTTGACGAACCGTTTCTCCGCAGCACCCGTCGAAGTGGACGCCGACGGTCTGCTCGTCCACCCGGTCCTCACCACCGCCCCCACGCTGTCCCTGTGGCGGGCGCCCACCGACAACGACGAGCTGGGCGGCATGGCGCCGCGCTGGCGGTCCTGGGGTCTTGACGCCCTAGTCCGCAAGGTCGTCGACGTACGCCGGGACGGGGACCAGGTCACCGTGCTCGCCGAGTACGCCGCCGAGGTCGGTGTCGTACGGCATGTGCAGGTGTTCACGCCGGTCGAGGGCGGGGTGCGGATCGAGGAGTCGGCCGAGCTGCCGGACGCGCTCGCCGATGTGGCGCGGGTGGGCTCGGTGTTCGAGACGGTGCCGGGGCTCGACCTGATGGAGTGGTTCGGGCCCGGGCCGTGGGAGTCGTACCCCGACCGCCGCACCGCGCCCGTCGGCCACCACGCGGTGCCGGTGGGCCAGTTGTTCACCCCCTATCTGCGGCCTCAGGAGAGCGGCGGCCGCAACGGCGTACGGCACTTCCGGCTGTCGGCGCCGGAGGCCACCGGGCTCGCGGTCACGCTCGACGGGCCGCGGCAGGTGTCGGTGACGCGCCACCGGGCCGAGGACCTCACGTCCGTCACCCACCACGACCAACTGGTCCCGCGTCCCGGGTGCGTCGTGCACATCGACGCGGCCCACCGGGGACTCGGCACGGCGTCGTGCGGCCCCGACACCTTCCCGTCCTATCTCGTCGCGCCGGGTGTCCACCGCTGGAGCTGGACCCTGCGCGCGCTCTGAACTCCCTCTTCCTTTCGCCTTCCTGGGCATTCCCTTTCTCTTTCTCACGGAGCACACGTGTGCACTTTGCCTGAACACGGGGCCGAGCATGCCCAGGCGGGCGCCGGACGGCGCAGCTTCCTGCGGGCCACCGCGCTGCTCGGCGCCGCCGCCACGGCCGGGGTCGCGCTGCCGACCGCGGCCGAAGCCGCCCCCGAAGCCGCAGCCGGGTCGCATTGGCGACCGGACACCCACAGCCGCCGCTTCACGCTGGCGGTCATGCCCGACACGCAGTACCTCTTCGACGGACCGAGCATCGACAAGGCACCCGTCGAGGCCTCCCTGCGCTATCTGCTGGAGCACGGCAGGAAGGAGAACATCGTCTTCCTGTCCCACCTCGGTGATCTCACGCAGAACGGGGCGAGTGCCGAAGTCGCCGCGATCAGCCAGGCGTTCGGGCTGCTCGACCGGCGCGGGGTCGGCTACAGCGTCCTCGCCGGCAACCACGACGTGAAGTCGTCGACCACCGACCAGCGCGGGGCGACGCCCTATCTGGACGCGTTCGGCCCCGACCGCTTCAAGGGGAAGCCCACGTTCGGCGGGGCCTCCGCAGACGGCTACAACACCTTCCACCTCTTCAAGGCCGCGGGCCGGGAGTGGATGGTGCTGGCGCTGGACTGGCGGCTGTCGGACCAGGGGTACGCCTGGGCGAAGAACGTGCTGGCCGCCCATCCGAAGACACCGGTCATCCTCACCACCCACGAACTGGTCGTCGAGGACGACACGCTGTCCCCGTACGGGCAGCAGCTGTGGGACCGGCTGGTCGCGGACCACGACCAGATCTTCCTCACCCTCAACGGCCACTACTGGCCCGCCGCCCGCGCAACGCGCAAGAACGCGGCCGGACATGACGTCCACCTCCATCTGACGAACTACCAGAACCGTTACTTCGGCGGCGCCGCGATGATCCGGCTCTACCGCTTCGACCTCGACCGGAACGTCATCGACGTCGAGACCGTCTCGCCGTGGATCCTGGGCCGGGCCGGGAAGGGGCTCAACGAGCTGGAGCGGCAGGAGATCGAACTCAGCGGTGACGCCGACCGGTTCACGGTCGACCTCGACTTCGCCGACCGCTTCTCCGGCTTCGCCCCGGTGCCCGCCCGGCCGGCGCGTCCGGCGTCGCGCATGCTGATCCCGGGCACGGTGGCCTACTGGCGGTTCGACAGTGCGGTGACGGACCAGGTCCGCGACCTGTCCGGACGCGGCAACGACCTCGCTGTCGTCACGGTCGGCGGCGGCACCCTCGGCTGGTCCGCCGACCACCATCCGGACCAACCCGGCCACGGCAGCCTGGAGTTCCAGGGCTACAAGTCACCGCTGAAGGGCGCGTATCTGCGCACGGTCGACGGCGCCCCGCTCAACTCGGCAACCTTCAAGGCGGGTTACACCATCGAGGCGTTCTACCGCCTCCCCGCCGACTGGGACCCCGACCACCACGCCTGGTCCGGCGTCGTCAGCCGGACCGGTACGGGCGGCGCCGCCGGAAAGACCGCCGACGACCCCGACGAGCCGCTGGCCACGCTGTCCCTCTCCAACGACCGTGAGCCGCAGTGGGCGATGCGCCCGCTGAACCAGGAGGGCATCGCCACCAACTGGGGCCAGGAGACGCCACTGGAGACCTGGTGGCACCTCGCCGTCGTCAACGACGGCCGGCACACCACCCTCTACGTCGAGGGCTGCCCGGTCGTCCGCAACCCGAAGGCGACGGCGACCGGCATCACCTCCGTGGGCCTGCCGTGGCTGCTCGGCGGCTACGAGTACGGCGGGAAGATCGACCAGATCCTGCACGGCCGCCTCGGCGACGTCCGCGTCGTCGAACGGGCCCTGCCCGTCACGTCCTTCATGAACCACTGACCTGTCGAGGATCACGATCACCATGACCGAGCAGCAGCTGCCCTCCTGGGCCGACCCGTCCGTCTCCCCCGCCGAGCTCGACCCGCAGGGCCTGTCGCGGCGCGGACTCCTGCGCCGTGCGGGCCTGTTCGGCGCCGCCTTCGCCCTCGGTGGAGCGACCGTACCCGCCGCGGCCGCGGAACAGCGCCTCGGCGGCCACGACCCGCATCTCGCCTACCTCGTCGGCGACCACCACGTCCACTCCGTGTACAGCCACGACGCCAAGTACACGTTCTCCCAGCAGGCGCGGGCCGCCGCCAAGTACGGCCTCGACTGGATGGTGTTCAACGAGCACTCCAACTTCGGCCACGCCAACTACGGGGCCAAGCTGGAGCACGCCGAGATCGTCAAGGCCCGTGCGGAGAACCCGCGTCAGCTGATCTTCCAGGGTCTGGAGTGGTACATCCCGGCCGCCGAGCACTGCACGGTCTTCGCCGCGCCCGGCCCGCACGAGACCGACCTGCTCACCCAGTTCGAGCTCGCCTACGACGGCAAGCTGCTCGGCTACACCGAGGGCTCGGGCGGCGCGACCGACACCGCCCGCAACGAGGCCCACGCCGTCAAGGCCATCAAGTGGCTGGCGGAACAACGCCGCTCGGGATACGTCGACGACGTCCTCGTCCTCGCCAACCACCCCCTCCGCCTCGGCATCGACTCCCCGCACGAGATGCGCAACTGGCGGGACGCGGCCCCCGAGATCATGATCGGCATGGAGGGCGCACCGGGCGCCCAGGGCGCGGCGATCCCCGGCTGGCGCGGCGCGACGTCGATCCGGGGCGAGTACGAGAACAAGCCGACCGCCCAGTCCTGGGCGGGCTACCCGGCGGACGCCTACCTCACCTACGGCGGCTTCGACTGGGCGACGGCGACGGTCGGCGGCCTGTGGGACGCGCTGCTCGCCGAGGGCAGGCTGTTCACGATCACCACCAACTCCGACAACCACCGCACGGTCTTCGACACCTGGAAGAACGGCGACTGGCCCGCCGGCCAGAACTTCGACAACACCGGCAAGCTGCCCGACCCGGTGAACACCGACGTCGCACAGCCCGGCAGCGACTTCTGGCCCGGCGAGTTCAGCCGCACCCACGTCGGCGTCACCCGCTACGGCTACCGGGCGGTGATGGCGGGCCTGCGCGCGGGCCGCGTCTGGCTGGACCACGGCCATCTGCTCGACGGCCTCGACGTCCGCCTGAAGCGGGACTGCGACGCGGGCCGGGGCGTCACGCTCGGCGGCCGGCTGCGCGTCCGCAAGGGCGAGCGGATCAGCCTGTACGTGACGGTCACGACCGCGTCCCGCCCCAACCCCCAGGGAGTCCTGCCGGAGTTGGCGCACGTGGACGTGATCCGGGGCGCGGTGCGCGGCCCGGTGACCGACCGGGACTCCTGGCGGGCCCCCGACACCAAGGTCGTACGGACGATGGACGTGAGCGGCCGGAAGGGGACGTACACCCTGCGCATCCCGCTGACCGCCGGGGACGAGTCCTTCTACGTCCGGCTGCGCGGCAGCGACGGCAACCGCCATGGTGCGGGCTACCTCGGCGCCTCCGTCGACCCCAACGGTCCGATCCCGCACCCGCCCGGGGACGGTGACCCGTGGGCGGATACGTGGTTCTATTCGAACCCCATCTTCGTCGACGTGACGGGTGCCTGATGAGACGTCATCTCACTGTCCTGGGCTGCTTATTCGGTGCCGCCGTGCTGGGCACGGGCCCGGCATCGGCGACCGGGGAGCCGGCTTGGGCCGAGACCGGTACGACGTACACCGACACGCTCGGCGGCGGGCAGGGGCTCGCCGCCCGGGCGGACGGCACCCTGCTGCACCGCGGACTGGCCGACATCCCGCTGTCCCTGCGCGTCAAGGGCTGGAACCACGTCGGCGACCCGGACATCGCGCACGGCTATGTCTTCGACGCCTACCAGGGCCCGGACACCGGCACGTCGAAGATGTTCGCGGTGACGACGCCGGCCGGGAAGCGCTTCGAATACGTCCATCGCCTCAACCCCGGCGAGAAGATCAACAACTCCTTCGCGGCCGTGTCACCGGACGGCCAGTGGCTGGTGTCGGGCGAGTGGGGCGACCAGAACAGACTCCAGGTCTTCCCGACACCGGTGTTGAATGCGGCGACCCCACCCACGGGCGGCGCACTGGCGGAGGCGTGGCAGATCACTCTCGACAAGCCGGTACGCGACATCCAGGGCTGCGACTTCGTGACGGACACCCGCCTGCTCTGCGCCTCGAACGACGCCACGGGCACCCTGTTCCCGGAGATCCGCCCCCTCCTCCAGGTGGACCTGCCCCGCAAACTGGACGGGCAGCCGGTCACAGGCACGGTGAAGAGCCTGTTCGCTCTGCCCCAGCGCAGCCTCTGCACGGACGGCACCTTCGAGGCGGAGGGCATCGACTACGACACGCACACCGGCACGCTCCGAGCGGAGGTGATCCCGCCGGGGGTGTGCGCGGTGGCGACGGCCGTGTACTCGTACCGCCAGGTCACAGGCTGATCGGAGCGGAGCACCGGCGGCCTCGCGAGCGGCGGGGAGAGGTACCGTGGGCCGCGTGACCACGGAAGAGTCGCTGCGGCCCCAGTCCCTCATGCTCACGTTCCTGGGCGACCAGGTGCTCGGGCGTGACGTCTGCGTGTACTCCGGCAGCGTCATCGATGTGTTCGCCCGCGTGGGCGTCGGCGAACAGGCGACCCGCTCCACCCTCACACGCATGGTGAACCGCGGCCTGCTGCGCCGCCAGCGCGAAGGCCGCCGCATGTACTTCGGCCTGACCGAACACTCGGAGGCGGTCCTGCGGGACGGCGAGCGCCGCATCTGGCAGACCGGCGCGGTGAACCGCCACTGGGACGGCACCTGGACCCTCCTCGGCTTCTCCCTCCCCGAGTCCTGGCAACGCCAACGCCACGACCTGCGCTCCAAACTCACCTGGTCCGGCTTCGGCCCCTTGTTCAGCGGCCTGTGGATCGCCCCCGGCGAGGTCGACGTCGCCGACCTCGTGGGCGAGCTGGGCCTGTCCGCCCACGTCAAGGTCTTCCGCGCCCACGCCGACGCGGGCATGGACATCGGCGCGATGATCGAGGAGACCTGGGAACTGCCCGAACTGGCGGCGCGGTACGAGGCGTTCGTAGAACGCTGGCAGCCGTGGGAGTCCCGGGCACCGGAGGCCGACGACGCGCTGGCGCAGCGGTTGCTGTTGCAGGCGGAGTGGCTGCGGGTGATCCGCCGCGACCCGCGCCTGCCGGTGAGGCATCTGCCGGACGACTGGCCGGCGGAGGGGGCGGAGAAGACGTTTCGGGGGGTGCATGAGCGGTTGACACCGCTGGCCAGGGAGGCGGCGCGCCGCGCCATCGAGGTGGTCCCCGTCCACGAGTGACGCGGCCTGCCGCGAGGCGGCTCTTCACAATGTCGCAAAAACCTCGTGTCCCGGGATGATCTGGGCTTCACTGGGGAATGGCCGTTGCACAACAACAAGGCATACCGCAGTTGACGGGGGCTTCGAGGAGGCCGCGGATGCGCAAAGAGGTGTATGCGGAGGACGGGCGGCGATTAGCGGTCGAGGTGTCGGGCGATCTCGCCGGTTCGCCGGTGTTTCTCCTGCACGGCACGCCCGGCAGCCGGCTCGGCCCCGCGCCCCGGCCGATGCGGCTCTACCACCAGCAGGTGCGGCTGATCACCTACGACCGCCCCGGTTACGGCGCCTCCGACCGGCTCCCCGGCCGCCAGGTCTCCCACGTCTCCGCCGATGTCGCGGCCATCGCGGACGCCCTCGGAATCGAACGCTTCGCCGTGGTCGGCCGCTCCGGCGGTGGGCCCCATGCCCTGGCCTGCGCCGCGCTGCTGCCCGACCGGGTGACCCGGGTCGCGGTCCTGGTGAGCCTGGCGCCGTGCGACGCCGACGGGCTGGACTGGTTCGCCGGGATGACCGCGTCCAACACCAGCGAGTACACCAAGGCCCTGGCCGGACCCGATCAGCTGGCGGCCAGTCTGCACGAGCGATCGGTCGGCATCCGCGCCGATCCGCGCCGGCTCCTCGCCGAGCTGCGCTGGGAGCTGACCGAATCCGATCTGCAGGTGGTCGCAGACGCCGGCATCCGCGCCATGCTGGTGCGCAACTACCGGGAGGCACTGAGCGTTTCGGCCGACGGGTGGATCGACGACGCGCTGTCCTTCTGCACCCCCTGGGGCTTCGCCCTGGACGACATCTCGGTGCCCGTGCTGTTGTGGCACGGAGAACAGGACATGTTCTCGCCGGCCAGCCACACTCGCTGGCTGGCCGAACACATCCCCAGGGGCCGCGCCTTCCTCCACCCGAGGGAAGCCCACTTCGCCTCGCTGCGGGTGCTGCCGACCGTCATGACCTGGCTCCTGGGCGGCCGGGCCCGGCTGGCGACCCACCGCTCCTGAGGAGAGGCCGCTCAGACCGGCAGGGGTTCCAGGTCCCGGTGGATGCGCTTGCCCTCGCGCACGCTCACCGTGTGCGGATGGTCCTCCCCCAGCAGCCGCGTGAGATCGGCATGGGCCCTCTCCCTGAGCTGGTCCGCCTCCGGGAGCCGGTCCAGTGCGCGCAGTGTCACCGCCAGGTTGGCGCGGGCCACGATGGTGTCGGGGTGATCCACCTCCAGGGCCCCCTGGAACCCGGCCACCGCCATCCGCTCGAGCTTCTCGGCCTCGTGCAGTTCACCCAGTTCGGCCTGGATGTTGGCGAGGTTCACCGCACAGGCCAGGGTGTAGGGGTGGCGGTCGCCCAGTACCTCACGCAGGGTGGCGAAGTTCTGTTCCATCAACGTGCGCGCCGGGATCGTCTCCCTGCATCCGCGCAGGAAGATCCCGAGGTTGTTGATCGCGGCCAGCGTGGACGGATGCCGCTCGCCGGGTGCTGTCTGGTACTGGCGTACGGTGTCCTGCGCCAGCGCGAGCGCCTCGTCACGGGACCCGATGGCGTACAGGTCCGTCGCGTAGTTCAGGGTGCAGTCGAGCACGTCCGGGGTCGTCTGTGCGGTGCCTCGCAGCCGGTAGTGGTCGCGGGTCTGCCGGGTCAGGTCCCGCCCCTCCTCGACCCGTCCGGCCTTGCGGAGCGACACCGCGAGGCTCTTGGCGGTACGCAGGGTGTCGGGGTGGGAGTCGCCGAACCTGCGGAGGTACGACTCGTAGCCGGTGCTCAGGAGCGCGATCGAGTCCCGGTACTCGCCGAGTTCGCGCAGGTCCCGGCCCAGGTTGGTGACGCTGCTCAGCGTGGCCGGATGGTCGGCGCCCAGGTCGTTGCGACGGCGGTCGTAGATCTCCTGGTCCACGTCGCGGGCCTCGGCGTAGCGGCCGAGCTGGCGCAGGCACAGGGCACGGTTGTTCTTGGCACTGAGAGTGCGGGGGTGATCTTCTCCGAGGGTCTCCAGGAAGCCCGAATGCGCCTCCGTCGCCATCGCCAGGGCGTCGTCGAAGCGGCCGACGCTGCCGAGGTCGATCGCGAGCGCGCTGGCCGTCATGAGGATGTGCGGATGCCCCGGGGCCAGCAGAGCGCGTTGGCGGTCTAGGGTCTCGGAGCCCAGCTCCTCCGCCTCCACGTACTTGCCCATGGTCCGCAGCACGTTCCCGATGTGGAACCGCAGATGGAGCAGTTGCGCCTCCAGGTTGTCGGCGTTGCGCTGCGCCAGCACGAGCTCGTCCCGCGAGCCGGTGGCCTCGCCGCTCTTCGCGATCGTCCGTTCCAACTGCACGACGCCTGCCCGGCGCTTCGCGAGCTGCCGCGTCCACAGTGCCTGCAGTTCCTCGCCGAGCGAGAACGCCGAGATCAGGTCACCGCGTCGCCACAGATAGCGCAGGCGGTCGATGAGCAGCTGTCGCGTCTCGGTCTCGTCGCACGTACTCGCCTCGGAGGCCTCCAGGTGCGGCCAGATCGCCGCGAAGTCGGCCTGGTTCGACGGGTCGTCGATCGGTTCCTCGCCCGAGGGCCGCGCCCCGGCCAGGATGCGGTGGACGACGTGCTGGGCCTCTTCCTGTTCCTTCGCGCTGAGCTGGGAGCGGATGACGGCCTGAACCAGCCGGTGCACCTGGATCGACTCCGTGGCCCGGTCGACCTTGGCCAGCGCGAACCGGCCGATCTCCCGGATCACCTGGCCGAGAACCATCTTCTCCTGCAGGGTGGGGTCCTCGCTGGCGAGGACGCGGATCATCTCGTCGCCGTAGAGCAGCTTCAGTGAAATGGGTTCGGCCGCGAAGAAGGCGCACAGTTGCAGCAGTCGTACGGCTGCCGGTGAACGCTGCTTGAGCCGTTCGATGGAGACGTTCCAGGTCGCCCCGACCGGCTTCGGGTAGTTGGCGGGCTGGCTCAGGGACAGGACCCGCTCGGCCTGCTGGTCCAGTTCCGCCAGATAGGTGTCGACCGGTGTACCGGTCTCGGCGAGCCAGGCACCGGCTTGGTCGAGAGCGAGCGGCAGGTCTCCCACCGCGGCGGCGACCCGGTCGGCGTCCTCGTCCGAGAGGTCCGCCGCGCGGCGTCGCAGATGCTCGACGCTCTCCTCGCGCAGGAACGGGTCGATCTCGAGGGCCTTGCCGTACTGGAGCCAGGTCTGGTTGCGCGAGGTCACCAGGACATGCCCGCTGCCTCCGGGGAAGTGCTGGCTGACCTCCTGCGGCTCGTCGGCGTTGTCGAAGACGAGGAGCCAGCGCAGGGTCGGGCTCGACTGCCGCAGATGGTCACGCACCTCCTGCGCCACCTGCGCCGCCTCGTCGCCGACCCGCAGATCGAGCCGGCCCGCGAGGGTGGCCAGCGAGGAGACGATGAGCTCGTTCTGCTCGGAGGGGATCCACCACACCAGGTCGTAGTCGGCGGCGAACCGGTGCACGTACTCCAACGCGATCTGCGTCTTGCCGACGCCGCCCAGCCCGGACAGGGCGTACACCGGCGAGGCCTCGGCGGAACCGCTGCCGGTGAGGCCGTCCCGCAGCCGCTCCAGCAGCGCGGACCGGCCGGTGAAGGAAGCGTTGCGCGGCGACACGTTCCAGAACCGTGGCGTGTTGCCCGGGAAGCGGGCATCGGGGGTCACCTCGTCGTCGGGCAGGTCGGCCGGCAGGGACGGCTTGCCCAGTGCCCTCAGCAGGGTGGACGCGGCGTTCTTCTCGGTGGTGCGGACGAGGTCGACCGAGGCCGACTCGCTGAACGTGGGCGCCAGCCGGAAGTCGCCGACGCGGACCCCGACCACCTGACGGCGTCCCGTGGGGTCACCGCCGGTGGCGGCCTCCCAGACCTGGCGGGCCCGTCCGGAGCGTTGGTAGGCCGCCGAGACCACGACGACGGTACGGTCGGCCGGGTTCTCCGCGCCGTCCCCCTCGGCGCCGACGTACTTCGGCATCACCCGGAATCCCGCGCGGGTGAGCAGCGCGGCGATCCACTCGGCCCACATCCGGTCCTCGGAGACATAGCTGAGGTGCAGGTCCGTGGGAAGGTGGGAGCGCGTCCGGGTGAACATCTTGTTGATGCGCCGGCGGTCCTCCTCGTCGATCGCGGGCAACGAGGTGACGTCCCGGTCGCTGATGACACTGCTGAGCCGTTCGAAGGCCGACAGCAGCGAGGTGGGGTTCGCTCCGGCCGCGTCGCCGAAGGTGGCCAGTGTCTCCTCGTACCCGTAGTAGGGCCGGTACGGGACCTCCACGGCGCCCCAGTACGCGGTGAGTTCCTCCTCGGTCATGCCGGCGGGAAATCCGTCGAACTTCGCCCGGGCCAGCGACCGTCCGGCGTCGGCCTTCTCCTTCTCCCCTTCGTCGATGCGCATGGGGACGGGCAGGATGCGGATGCGGCGGCGGTGGAACCGCTCGTGGATGTCGCGGGCGACGAAGGAGGCGCCGTCGATGCTCTGACCGCTGAGGGTGAAGCAGTCGACGAGGATGTCGGGCAGGTGGGCGGTGCAGATGTCGGCGATGTCGGACAGGCCGGTGCGGCTGTCGATGAGGACGTAGTCGTAGTTCTCACGCATGTCCTCGCGTAACGCGTCGAAGAACTCGCCGCCGCCGAGGCGTTCGTAGAAGTTGTCCCAGTCGAAGGTGCTCACGGTCGCCGAGTAGTCGCGGTCCTGCTGGCCGGCGGTCACCAGGTCGAGCGTGCCGGGCTCGGGGAAGGACCAGTCCAGCGAGACGGCGTGCCGTTGGACGCGCGCGTAGTCGCGGTACCAGTGCGGCGGCCGGTCCTCGGTCGCGCCTTCGCCGACCGCGGCCCACGCGTAGTCCTTCAGCAGGTCGATGACGCCGGTGGTGGCGCCGAGGGTCGCCGGGTCGAGAAAGGGGTGGAAGAACCGGTGCAGGCCAGGGGCTTCCAGGTCCCAGTCCACCGCGAGCACCCGTTTGCCGTTGGCGGCAAGGATCCAGGCGGTGTTGGCGAGGGCCATCGTCCGGCCGGTTCCGCCCTTGTACGAGTAGAACGTCACGATGCGACCCTGGCGGCCGTTCGGTTCGTCGAGGCTGCTCATCTCGGGCTTCCTCCTCAAAGTCCCGGCCGTGCCCAAGTGGGGGGCGCGCCCGACGGCGGCCCGGCGGCGCCCAGCTTGAAGCGCGGAGTGCTCTCGCCGGGCCGTGCTGTCCCGGCGCTGGAGAGGTACGAGTTCGCCGCCGCTTCGACCACCTGCGGCAGCAGCGCCCGGAAGGATCCGAGGTCCGGGATGCTCAGGGCACCGGCCCTCCCACCCTGCCGTTGCAGGCTGGTGGCGCGTGGCAGGGCCTCGTCGACCGCGGCGGCCAGTTCGTGCCGCCCGGCGCCGCTGTCGGGGTCCGCGCTGTTCCACGGCACCACCAGACCGGTCGACGAGCGGTGTCCGGTGTCCAGTTCCCGCAGCCGCGCACGCTGCTTGGGGTCGCGCAGCACCCAGCGGTCGAGCAGCAGGATCTCAGGACCGTCGACCAGGTCCGCCTCCTGGTCCAACTCCCGCACGACCACACGGTAGTTGAGGCCCTCAACGATATTGGCGACCAGCGTGACCAGCGGGTAGGCGGACTCAGGGTGATAGGGGTTCCAGTGCAGTGGTGTCGGCCCGTAGTAGAGCGGGCTGCGTCTCTCCGGCAGCCTGCCCAGGGCGCCGGCGGCCACGGTGATCCGCAGCGTCGGCCCCGCCGACAGCGTGGGCGCGGGGGCGAAGGCGTCGTGCGCCCCCTGCAGGTGCGCTTGCGTGCCGGGTTCCACGGCGACGGTCTCACCGACCTCGACGATGCGGCGGGCCAGATGGAGTACGGCGCGCTGGTAGTCGGCACGGAACGAACTCACCTTCACCAGGCCGTACAGTCCGTACTCCTGGTAGCGCTGCCCCAGTTCGGCGTGGGTGTACTGCACATTCCGCACGCACAAGGGGAGTTGGTGATCGCGTACCGGAGACCAGAGAGCCGGGACCACCGCGCTCGGCGTACCGGTTCGCCGCTCGCTCTGGCCTGTGGCCTGCCGACGACTGAACACTGTCCATTCCCTGCCGCACCACGGGCTGATGAAGTAGCGCGGGGAGTACAGCGGCACGAAGACCCGGCAGGCGGCGAGGGATTCGGCGAGCGCGCTGGGCCAATCGTCACCGGTGCGTATCGACGTGCTGTCCATGAATCCCGCCAGATCGCCCTGTACGGTCGTCATTTCCCTTATGTGCGCACACAGATCGCCGTAGAGACGACGGACCCATAAGTTGGGTTCGGACTTGCTCAGGCCGTCCGAGGGGGTGTGGGCGTAACTGAGAAAGAAGTAGGGCCCTTTGGGCCCTGCCCCCATGGCTTCCGTCGGCACCACGCGATCCCCCGATCCCGCCTCCGTCCCGTGAGGGGCGGACACTCAGTGTAGGAACCGTGCAGCGTTTTGTGATGGGTCCGTGTGAAGCCCGGGTGGACGATTTCCGGTCAGCCAGGTGACGGCGAAGTCCACGGCCTCCCTCACGGGGAACAGCCGGGCGTCCGCGCGCCCGATCCGCCCGCGCCGCACGACGGGTTCGGCAGCAGGGGAATGGCACTCCTCGAAGGCCGCGCCGAGTGCTCCGAAGTCCTCGTCGTCGAGGTCGACGTCCTTGTACGACATCCAGTGCCGCACGCCGTCCCGCAGGACCACACAGCGGTATTCCTTCCGGGGCGCGCTGTCGACACGGTACTCGGCGAGGTGGAAGGCGCTGCAGGTCTCGTACCCCACACCGAGGAACAGCACCTGGGCCCGGGCGTCGTACAGCCGGCCGAGCGGTGAGCGCCTACCAAGGTGGCACGTCTCGTCGTGCCCGGCCATCAAGTCGGCCGCACGCGCCCCCAGGGCGGCGAAAGAGGTCTGCGGGTGCCCGCTGCGCACCGCGCCCCGCGCGCACCGCACGCTCTCGGCCAATTGGCCCATGCCCTCGGAGGGCGTGACCGCCGGGTCGAACGGCGGCATCTCCGCCAGGTAGGCGTGGCGCTGACGTCTCGTCATGTGCCGAGTGGCTTCCCGGAACGCCCGCGAGGTGTCGGAGTTGCCGGCGGTGAACGTGGGCACGACCACCGTCCCCTCGGGGCCCAGCGCGTCGAGCAGGGCCGTCAGGGCCGCCTCGGGGGCCGCGCCCAGCCGGCGCATGGACGCATGCACGAGAAGGGTCGCGCCGGGCCGGACGCCCAGCCTTTCCAGCCCCTCGGTGAGTGACCGGACGTCGGTCACAGTCCCCTCCCCATGCCGTCGACGAATCGCCGTCCGAGCGGACTCAGCGAGGCCGTGGCGGACAGCCGGGCCCACTGCGAGCGGGTGCGGCGACCAGCCTCAGGATCGCCCCCCAGCGGGTCGGTGGCCAGTCGCGCGTAGGTGTCGGCGAGCAGTTCGGCGGTCCCGAGGTCCGCCTCGTCGTACAGTTCGCACACGTCCAGCAGGGCCTCCAGGAGACCCAGCCGGAACCCGCGGACCAGGTCCACCGCCATGCGCACCGGATCCGGGTCGAAGCGGAGTCCGAGGGCGGTGAACCCGCCTTCCCGGGCGGCGAGTTCGGGCGCGGGGTCGGCGGTGAGCGGGGTGACGGTCCGTACGTGCGCCGCCATGGCGGTGGCGACGGCGGGCAGGGACGCGCGGATATGCGCCCAGGACTGCTGCAGCACGCGCTGCCATCGCTCGACGTCCGTGTCCGTCAACCGCTCCGCCGCCGGGCCGCCGAAACAGTCCCGGTAGAGGTCGACGTCGTCCAGGGCGATGTCCACCCCGTCGACCCGGATCCTGCGTACGCCTTCCCAGCCCGCCGCCCCGTCGACCAGCTGATCCCCCGTCACCACCAGGCTCCCGGAGGCGTCGTCACCGGGAACCACGGGCGCGCGCAGGCGCCCGAGCATCGGCAGATGGGCGTACCCGTCACGTACGGGCACCAGCATCTCGTCGGCAGCTCCCGCAAGGAACGCGACGGCCGCCACAAGAGAGGCCAGGTGATCGGGTGGGGCCGAGCCGTCCAGGCAGCGCAGGGCCCAGGTGCGGGCATATGGATGGGCCACGAGAGGCGCGAGGAGCGCACCGTCTCGCGCGCCCAGGTCCAGGCCCAGCCGCCACGCGGCGTCCCACACCTCCCGGTCGTCCGCCGGCCGTTCGATCGAGGTGATCATTCTCAGCGTGACGGATTGCCGGGTCTGGAGGAGCCTAGCCGCCGCGGTGCCGTCGTCCGAGCCGTCCGCGAGGGCGTCGAAGCCTTCGACCGGCCGATCCATGCCGACGTCGGTGCGGACGTCGAGCGAGCGGATCAGCTCCAGGAGGTCGTCACAGTAAACCGACGGATTGTCAAATCCTGTGCCGTCGCCGCGATATCGGTGGGCGAACAGCCCACCGCCGCAGGAGCGCACCACAGGACAGGCACGACACTGCTCGCTCAGTCCGTCCAGCCCCTGCTGCCGGGCGATCATCCCGGGATGACCCGCCACCTCGTCGAAGGTGTGCCGGAAGACCGTCCGGCCGGTGGCGGGCGCCCCGTCGTAGGCGATCTTGAGCGAGTCAGCCTGTTCATAGGTGCCATCGGTCTCCACGACGACGACGTCGGCCGACTCCAGCCCCATGGCCTCGGTGAGGCTCGGACCGCCGCCGAGCGTACTGATCACCGAGTCGAACAGCCGAACCGGCATCGGGCGACCCTGCGCGGTCCAACGATCGTGGACGGCCAGCAACCAGGCCGCGTACGGGGTGGCTGCGCCCTCCGGACGCAGGGGCGGCGCGTCCCAAGTCGCGTGGGGCAGCAGGAAGTCGATGCGAGGCGCCCTGGTCTCAGCCAGTGCGTCGTAGACGGCGACGGGATCGTTGCGTACGTCGACGGTACAGAGGATGCCCTTGAACAGATGGCGGTAGCGAGGCTCGTTGAGCCGATCGATCGCTCTGAGCACTTTGTCGTAGCTGCTCCGGCCGTCCGCGTAGACGCGGTATCGATCGTTGGCCGACCGATCTCCGTCCAGCGAGATACCCACCCCGACACCGAACTCGGCGAACAGATCGAGGTAGCGCTCGCTCAGCTGAACGCCGTTGGTGTGGACCCGGAGATCGAGATCGCACACACCGTCCAGGGCCGTGTGCAGCTGTTCGCAGATGTGACGTAAGCGGGTCGGACCCACCAACAGAGGCTCGCCTCCGTGCAGGATCACCTGCACGGAGGCGAGCATATGACGCTTGGCGTGTTCCGCCAGCCGGAGTGCCGTCCAGGAGATGGTCTCTTCCGAGATCACCTTGGGCCGGTCGCTCCAGCTCTGATCGGCCCCCTCATACACGTAACAGTGTTTGCAGGCGAGATCACACCTGCTGTGCACCTTGAGTACGAGCTGTCGAAGCGGAACGGGCGAACTGGTCACGATAGAAGTGGTTACTGCCGTCAGATGGAGGAGTTGAAGGTCACCCCGGCCTCCCTGGGCACATGGCGGGCCGACAGGGCGCGACGCATCCCTCGGACGCTCTTCGGGTCGTGCGGAGCGTCGAAACGCACCGAGGCCTTGTGCGGCTCGGTGACGCCTACCGACTGCACAGACGTGCCTGCAGTGGTTCTTGCTGGAATGGTCACGGCATTCCTTGTCGGATTTTGAGGCCCCGGAGGGCAGAGGTGAGGAGCCTCTTCGCCGACTCGACGAAGCGGCTTTTGCCTGCACAATAAGGCCAGGCGAGCCACCACGGATACACGCAGCCCGAAAGTGGCTCCTGTCGGGTGACGATCTCTCCGGGGGTGGACAGCCTTGGTCAGATTAACGGGTACGCGCCTGGAGCGCCCCTTGAATCAAATGTGAGCCAGCCGTCCGATCCCCTCGCTCCCGGCTCCTCAAACGTAGAACCGCGACAGACTCTGCAACACCGCCGCCGGCTTCCCCCCGCCCTCGATCTCGATCGCCCCGTCGACCGTGATCTGGACTCCGCCCGGCACGTCCTCGACGTCCGCCAGTTTCGCCACGAGACGGATGCGTGAGCCGACCTTCACCGGCGACGGGAAACGGACCTTGTTCAGGCCGTAGTTGACCTTCGTCGTGACGCCCTGGACGTCCAACAGCTCGGTGAACAGCGGGATGAACAGCGACAGGGTGAGGTAGCCGTGGGCGATCGGGGCGCCGAAGGGGCCCTCGGCCGCGCGCTGCGGGTCGACGTGGATCCACTGGTGGTCGCCCGTCGCGTCGGCGAAGGTGTCGATGCGGTCCTGGGTGACCTCGATCCACTCGCTGGTGCCCAGGTCGCTGCCGGCCAGCTTCTTGAGTTCGTCGAGGCCGTTGACGGTGATGCTCATGAGGTTCCTTCGCTGTTGCCGTACCGGGTACGGACACGGGACTTGAGGAGCTTTCCGGAGGCGGTGCGCGGCAACTCGGCCGCGAGGACCACCGACTTGGGGATCTTGTACTTGGCGAGGCGGCCGGAGAGGGAGGCCAGTACCTCGTCGGGGTCGAGCGAGGCGCCCTCGCGGGGGACCACGACCGCCCGTGGCACCTCACCCCACTTGTCGTCCGGTACGCCGATGACCGCGCACTCGACGATGTCGGGATGGGTGAGGAGCAGGTCCTCGATCTCGGCGGGGTAGATGTTCTCGCCGCCCGAGATGATCATGTCCTTGATGCGGTCGACGATGAAGACATAGCCGTCCTCGTCGACACGGGCGGCGTCCCCGCTGCGGAACCAGCCGTCCGTGAAGGACGCGGCCGTCTCCTCCGGCAGACCCCAGTAGCCGGGCATGACGTGCGGGCCGCGGACGACGACCTCGCCGGTCTCGCCGACCTCGACCGGCGCCATGTCCGGTCGTACGACCCGTACGTCGCTGAAGAAGTGCGGCACGCCCGCCGAACCGGTCTTGCCCACCGCGTGCTCGGCGTCCAGGAAGAGCGTGCCGGGGGCGGCCTCCGTCATGCCGTAGCCCTGGAGGAAGGTCAGGCCGCGTTCCTGGTAGACGCCGATCATCGAGGTGGGGACCGGGGAGCCGCCGCAGGTGAGGATGCGGAGGGAGGAGAGGTCCGCGTCCGGCCAGCGCGGGTGGCGGGCGATCTGTTCGAACATCGTCGGGACGCCGAACATGAAGGTGATCCGGTGGCGTTCGATCAGGTCGAAGGTCGCCGACGGGTCGAAGGCCTCCACCAGGACGCACGTTCCGCCCTTCAGGAGGACCGGGAGCGTGAGCATGTTCAGGCCCGCCGTGTGGAACAACGGGGCCGAGACCAGGGCACGTTCGTCGGCGATCAGGTCGTGGTCGACGAGGACGTTGACCGCGTTCCAGGTCAGGTTGCCGTGGGTGAGCATCGCGCCCTTGGGGCGGCCGGTCGTGCCCGAGGTGTACATGATGATGCAGGTGTCGTCGGGCGTCACCGGCTGGTCGATCGGCTCCGCGGAGGACCTCGCGAGCTCCTCCTCGTACTCGGTGCCCACCGCCACGTACGCCCGTACGTCCGTGTCGCCCGGCAGGCCCGCGACCAGGCCCGTGTACTGGGGGCCGTAGACGAGTGCCTTGGCGCCGGAGTCGGCGAGCTGGTACGCGATCTCCGGGCCGGCGAGGCGGATGTTGAGCGGGACGAAGACCGCGCCGAGGGTGCCCGCCGCGAACAGGGTCTCCAGGTAGGAGGGGTGGTTCGGGCCGAGGTAGGCGATCCGGTCGCCGCGCCGGACGCCCCGGCCGCGCAGGGCGTGCGCGAGGCGGGTCGTGCGCTCGTGCAGCTGGGCGTACGTCCAGGTCGTGTCGCCGTGCACCAGTGCGGTGCGGTGCGGGGTCTTGCGGGCCCGGCGTGCGGGCCACGACCCCAGTCCCTCGTTGCGCATCTACGGCCCCTTATGGCTTCGTCAGCCCGAGCAGGCGGGCGGCGTTCTCCTTGAGGATCTTCGGCTTCACCTCGTCCTTGATCGACAGCTTCGCGAAGTCGGCGAGCCAGCGGTCGGGGGTGAGGACGGGGAAGTCGGAGCCGAAGAGGACCTTGTCCTTGAGCAGGGTGTTGGCGTACTGGACGAGCTGCGGCGGGAAGTACTTCGGGGACCAGCCGGAGAGGTCGATGTGGACGCCCGGCTTGTGGGTGGCGACCGCGAGGGCCTCGTCCTGCCAGGGGAAGGACGGGTGCGCCAGGATGATCTTCAGGTGCGGGAAGTCGGCCGCCACGTCGTCCACGTGGAGGGGGTTGGAGTACTTCAGGCGGATGCCGCCGCCGCCCGGGACCCCGGCGCCGATGCCGGTCTGGCCCGTGTGGAAGAGGGCGATCGTGCCGGTCTCCTCGATGACCTCGTAGAGGTCGTACGCCACCGAGCGGTCGTTGGGGAAGAAGCCCTGGATGCTGGGGTGGAACTTGAAGCCCTTCACCCCGTACTCCTCGACCAGGCGTCTGGCCTGCCGGACGCCCGCCTTGCCGCGGAAGGGGTCGATGGAGGCGAAGGGGATGAGGACGTCCGCGTTGGCGGCCGCCGCCTCCGCCACCTCCTCGTTGGGGACGGGTGCGGTGCCGGTGGCCGACTCCGCGTCCACCGTGAAGATGACCGCGGCCATCTTCCGCTCGCGGTAGTAGGCGGCCGTCTCCTCCAGCGTCGGCTTCCGCTTGCCCTCGACCTTGAAGTAGGCGGAGGAGGCGTCGTGCAGGTCGTCGTCGAGGGAGGAGTGGCCCTTCGACGACACCTCCGCGTGGGTGTGTACGTCGATGGTGACCAGCTCGTCGATGTCCATCACGCCTCCGGCAGCTTCGGGGCCGGGATGCCGACCGACTGGAGTTCGGCGCCGACCGAGGTGGGGAAGGCGTCGGCGAGGGTTTCCGGGGTCCAGCCGCCGTCGGCGTACGCCGTCTTGATCTCCTGCGGATGCGACCAGAGTGCCACCTTGTCGCCACCGATTCCTATGGCCTGCCCGGTGATGCCGCGGGCCGCCTCGGAGGCGAGGAAGGGGACGAGGGCCGCGCAGTCCTCGGGGGTGCCGAAGCCCTCGCCCTTGCGCAGGAAGTCGGGGAGCGGTTCGCCGTTCCTCATGGCCTCGATGTACGGGGCGAAGGCGGGGATCGTCTCGGTCATCGCGGTCGCGGCGACCGGCACGATCGCGTTGACGGTGATGCCCGCGCGGCCCAGCTCCATGGACCAGGTACGGGCCATGGCGGCGATGCCGGCCTTGGCGGCGGCGTAGTTGGTCTGGCCGAAGTTGCCGCGCTGGCCGGCCGGGGAGCCGACCAGGATCAGGCTGCCGCCCTCGCCCTGCTCGCGCATGCGGACGGCGGCGGCGCGGGCGCAGGTGAAGGTGCCCTTGAGGTGGGTGGTGATCACCGCGTCGAAGTCGTCGTCGGTCATCTTCCACAGCACCTTGTCGCGCAGGATCCCCGCGTTGGTGACCAGGACGTCGAGCCGGCCGAACTCCGTCACGGCCCGGTCGACCAGGCGTTCCGCCGCCTCGGTGGTGCCGACCGGGACGACCTCGGCGACCGCCGTGCCGCCGGCCTCGGTGAGGGACTTCACGGCCTGCTCGGCCACCGCCTCGTCGACGTCGTTGACGACCACGGAGGCGCCGTGGGCGGCGAGGGCGTGCGCATAGGCGAGGCCGAGGCCCCGGCCGCTGCCGGTGACGACGGCGACCTTGCCGGAGAGATCGATGCTGGGCACGGGGGAGGTCCCTTCACGAGCTGATGCGGGGGACGCGCCCGGGAGGCGCGTCGCTGCGGCTTCGAGATCGAAGCTAAGAGCAATAATTGTTGACGTCAATAGTTGTTGGTGACCGACGGGTGCGTCATGCTGGAATCTGCATGCCGGTACCGCGACCCAGGGAGCCCGCCATCACTCGCCAGCACGCCACCCCCAAGCCCATCGACGCGGACGAGCCGTGGATGCGCGGGCTGCACGCGGACACCGGCTATCTGCTCTACCGCCTGGGCCTCCGCTCGGGTCAGCTCTTCAACACGTTCCTCCAGGAGTCCGGGCTGCGGCTGCGGCACTACGCGGTGCTGCGCTATCTCGCCGGTTCCGCGGGCGCCCTCCAGCGGGAGCTGAGCACCCGGCTCGGTTACGACCCGAGCGCGATCGTCGGCCTGGTCGACGACCTGGAGAAGCTGGACCTCACCGAGCGCCGGCCCTCCCCCGACGACCGCCGCAGCAAGATCGTCGTCCTCACCGAGAAGGGCCGCGCCTTCCTCCGCGACACCGACGAGGCGGGGCGGCGGGTGACCAACGACCTGCTGGAACCGCTGGACGCCGAGGAGCGCGACGCGCTGCACGCGCTGCTGCTGAGGATCGCCGACCAGCCATGACAGGCCAGTCGAGGGTCCGCTCCCACAGGGGCACCCCTACCGCGCCCGACCGGCTGCTGTCCGTGCTCGGCGCGTTCGACCACCAGCACCCGGCGCTGAGCCTGACGGACATCAGCCGCCGGGCCGGGCTGAGCCTCACCACCGCGCACCGGCTCGTGGGCGCCCTCACCGAGTGGGGCGCCCTGGAGCGGGACGAGTCCGGCGTCTACCACGTGGGCCTGCGCCTGTGGGAAGTCGCCGCCCTCGCCCCGCGCGGGCTCGGACTGCGGCAGACCGCGCTGCCGTACCTGGAGGACCTGTACGAAGCGACGCACGAGAACGTGCAGTTGGCGGTCCGGGACGGCGGGGACGTCGTCTACATCGAGTGGCTGTCCGGGCGTTCGTCGGTCGGCGTGCACATCAGGGTCGGCGCCCGCTGGCCGCTGCACGCCACCGGCGTCGGACTCGCGCTGCTGGCCCATGACACCCCGGAGTCCCAGGAGCGGTACTGCGCGGGGCCCCTCGCCTCCTTCACCCCGTACACGATCACGGACCCGGCACGGCTGCGCCGGGTCCTGGCCGAGACCCGGCGCACGGGGGTGGCGGTGAGCGACCGTCAGGTCACCGACGACGCGCTGTCGGTGGCCGCCCCCGTGCGCGGGACCGGCGGGGCGGTGGTGGCCGCCGTGTCGATCGTGGTGCCCCAAGTCGACGCGCAAGTACCGGTGTTGGTGCCGGCGGTGCGGGTCGCTGCGCGCGGGATATCGCGGGCGTTGGGGTGGCGGCCGGAGAAGTGAGGCCACCCATGACCCACCCCATGACACCCCCGCGGCGCGCCCCGCACGGCATCCCGCGAGGCTCTAGCAGTTGCCGGTCATCACCCGCCCCGCGAAGCGCTCCCCCAGCCACGCCACCACGTCGTCGACCGCCTGCGGATCACCCAGCAGATGGTCCCCCGCGTACGCCTTCCAGCGCGTCTCGACCCCCGCGTCGCAGTACGCCCGCCGCGTGCCGTACCCGGTCTCCGCGGGGATGACCTCGTCGAGGAGGCCGCGGTACTGGAGGACCGGGAAGCCGATCTCGTAGCGCGCCCCGGAGCCGGACGGGCCGATGCCGACGCCGAGTTGGTTGCCTTCGACGAGTTCGCCCCAGGTGGTGCCGTCGGGGCCGCGCAGGGCGTAGATGTCGGCCAGGGAGAGGTGGTCGGTGGTGTAGTTCTCGATGCGGGCGCCGACGAACTGGGCCACCGTGCCGACCGCGCACAGGGACTTGACCTTCGCGATCGCCGTGCGGCCCCGGTCGTTGAGGAGTTCGTCGAAGGGCATCTCGGGGTGGGTGACCGACAGGCCGATCACCGCGTCGACGAGGAAGCCCGCGAATCCACCGCCGTTGAGTTGTGCGCCGACCTGCTTGAGGTCGCCGGGAACCCCGCCCGAGGCCACGCCCGCCATCTTCAGCTCGGGCGCGTAGGAGGCGGCGAGCTGCGCCGCCCAGAGGCTGCCGGAGCCGCCCTCGGAGTAGCCCCACAGACCGACCTTCGCCTGTGCACCGACCCCGCTGCCCGGGACCTTGGAGGCGACGCGGGCCATGTCGAGGACGGCGTGACCGGCGTCGAGGCCGGAGACGTACGGGTGGACCTGTCCGTCGAGGTAGCCGACGCCGTCGGTCGCGGCGACCGCGTACCCCGCCTTGAGGAGGGCCGCGATGTTCGGGCCCTCGTAGGCGTCGACCCACTCGCCGGCGAGCTGCTTGGAGAAGGCGCACTGCGGGCCGATGCCGAGGGTGCCGGGCGCGAAGGAGACCAGGGGGCGGGCGCCGGGCCCGGTCCACGGCTCCTCCGGAACGGCGACGGTCCCGGCGACGGCGATGGGCCTGCCGTGCGCGTCGGTGGAGCCGTACTGCACCTTCCACGCCTTCAGGGGCGTGCCGTCGCCCACCATCGGCAGCGCGGAGACGGCACGGCAGGCGATGACCGTGCCTGGGGCCGACGGCCGGGCCGGCGGCCGGTAGATGTCCGCGTCGGCGGCGGTGCAGGCGCCCGGTGTCCCGGCCTCGGCGGTGACCGCGGGTCCCGCCAGGGCTCCGCCGAGCAGTACGGCCGCGAACCCCAGCAACAGCGGCTTCCGTTTCCTCTTCACCTCAGAGCGTCCCTTCTGTGCGGTGAATGGGAGCCGTGAGGTTACGGACGCGTAGGTAAGCACTGATAGTTAAACGAGGACGAACCGGAGCGGCCGTGACTGAGCCCCGCTGACTAGCGCGCGGATATCCCTCTCACCGGCGAGGCCGCGCCCCGGACCGCTCGCGATACTGGAACGGCCCCTGCCCCGAGGAGCCGCCGATGTCCGCTCACCCCTGGTTCGCGCCGCTGGTCAAGCGGGTGCGTACGGCGAATCCCTACGTCGTCGACACAGCACTCGCCGCCCTCGTGCTGTTCGCCGCCTCGCTCCAGTGGATCTTCCCCGACGAGGGGGACGACCGGCTGACCTGGCAGGGCTGGCTGCTCGGCGCGGCCACCGCCGTGCCCCTGGTCTGGCGGCACCGGGCGCCGTTCGCGATGGCCTGCGCGGTGTCGGTGGCCACCCCCGCGCAGGCGCTGTACCACGCGCCGCCGCCGGACCTGATGTACGGCGGGTTCGTGGTCCTCTACACCATGGCCGCCCTCGGCACGCCGTGGCAGCGGCGGTTCATGCTGGTGGGCTGGACGATCGGGGTCACGCTCGTCATGACGCACAAGGAGAGCCCGGAACCCTTCGAGTACGCCTTCCAGCTGATGAGCGTGGCCTGCGCCTACGCGTTCGGAGTGCTCGCCCGTGTCCAGCGCGCCTACACCGCCGAACTGGAGGACCGGGCGCGGCGGTTGGAGCGGGAGCGGGCCGCGGACACCGCGCGGGCGACGGCGCAGGAGCGGGCCCGGATCGCCCGGGACATGCACGACATCCTGGCCCACGCGGTGAGCCTGATGGTGGTGCAGGCCGAGGCCGGGCCGGTGGTGGTGCGCAGTGATCCGGCGCGCGCGGAGGCCGCGTTCGACGCGATCGCGGGGGCGGGCCGGGACGCGATGGCGCAGTTGCGTCGCATCCTCGGCGTCCTCAAGGAGGAGCAACGCAACGGGACTTCACCGCAACCCGGCATCCGGGCACTGCCGGCGCTGGTCCGTCAGGTGGGTGAATCCACCGGCCTGCGGGTGAGGTTGAGCACGACGGGTGAGCCCCTGCCCCTTCCGCCGGACACCGACATCGCCGCCTACCGGGTGGTCCAGGAGGCGCTCACCAACACGGTCAAGCACGCGTACGCTTCCTCCGCGACCGTCGAACTCGACTGGGCGGAGGAGGCGTTGACACTGACGGTGACGGACGACGGACGCGGTCCAGCGGGTCCGGGACCCGGCCACGCGGGTTCCGGGTTCGGCACCGCGGGTTCGGGGCCCGGCCACGCGGGTTCCGGGTCCGGCCACGCGAGTTCGGGACACGGCCCCGCGCGGCCGGGTGGTGGGCACGGGCTGATCGGTGTCCGGGAGCGGGCGGCCGCCTGCGGCGGCGAGGCTCATGCCGGGCGCGGCCCGGACGGTGGCTTCCGGGTCGTCGTACGGCTCCCGGCCGGAGACCGGCAGGCGGTCCTCGGGTGAGCATCCGGGTGGTCGTCGCCGACGACCAGGAACTCGTGCGCAGCGGCTTCAGCATGATCCTGGAGGCGCAGACGGACATCGAGGTCGTCGCCGAGGCCGGGGACGGCGCCGAGGCGGTCGCCGCGGTGCAGCGCCACACGCCGGACGTGCTGCTCCTCGACATCCGCATGCCGGTGATGGACGGCCTGGAGGCGGCCCGCCGGGTGTGCGGGCAGTCCGCGTGCAAGGTCGTCATGCTGACCACGTTCGACCTGGACGAGTACGTCTACGAGGCCCTGTACGCGGGTGCCAGCGGTTTCCTGCTCAAGGACGTGCGCCGGGACGACCTGGTGCACGCCGTGCGCGTCGTCGCCGCCGGGGACTCACTCCTCGCGCCGGCCGTGACCCGACGGCTGGTCGCGGACATCGTGCGCCGCCGCCGGGAGGAGGCCACGGCCGAGGTCACCCCGGACCGCCTGGACGTGCTGACTGCCCGCGAGGTGGAGACGCTGCGGATGCTGGCGCGAGGGCTGTCCAACGCGGAGATCGCCACCACGCTGTTCGTCAGCGAGCACACCGTGAAGACCCATGTCAGCAATGTGCTGAGCAAGTTGGGGCTGCGGGACCGGGTGCAGGCGGTGATCTGCGCCTACGAGACCGGGCTGGTGACGCCGGGTTCCGCCTAGTCCCCGAGTTGGTCCCCGAGCTCCTCGAAGAGTGTGAGTTGCAGCGAACCCGGAGCCTCCAAGCGGGAGTTGAGGGAGTTCCAAGGGGTGCGGGTCGGCTCGGCGAGCACCTCGGCGCCCGCCGCGGCCAACCTCGCCGTCGCGGCCGTGGAGTCGCCGACCTGGAAGGCGACGCGGATGTGCCCCGCGACCCGGCTGCCGACCTCCACGTCGTCGATGAACGCCGCATGGTTCGGATCGGTGATCTCCAGCGTGGCCCGACCCGCCTCCAATATGGTCACCCGGCCGTCGGGCGAGGAGAAGGCGGCGCGTTCGGGCAGGCCGAGGACATCGCGGTAGAAGCGCAGCGCCTCGTCGTAGTCGTCGGCGGTGACGACGAGGCGGAGTTCACGGACGGCGGGCACGTCGGACATACGGGCTCCTTCACGGGCGCTGGCACGGGCACGGGCGCTGGCACTGGCACTGGCACTGGCACTGGCACTGGCACTGACATGGAGGGCAACTCTCCTACCCGTCCGTTCGTTCCTCCCTCTGAGGAGTGAGACCGGCGACTTCCTCCCCCGTACGACCGAGCCCCGGAAACCGCTCCCTCCGGCGATCCGGCGCCACCCCCTCCCCCGCGAGCCTGAGGGCATCAACCGACGCCTCGCCGGGAGGGACCGTGCTCTCCACACTCGCCCGGACGGCCACACGCCGTCCACTCACCGTCATCGCCCTGTGGGTGCTCTTCCTGCTGCTCGGCTTCGGGCTCGGCACCGGTGTCTTCGGGCGCCTGTCGGACAACGTGCCCGAGGTGCCCGGCACCGAGTCGGAGGCGGCCGCGGAGTATCTCGACCGGGTCGACCCGTCCGGCGACTCGATCACCGCCGTCGTCGAGGGCACCGCCGTCACCGACCCCGCGCTGCGGACCCAGGTCGAACAAGCCGTCGCCGACGTACGGAGGATCGCCGGGGTGGCCGCCGTACCGGACCCGTACACGACGCCCGGTCTGACCGCCGAGGACGGGCGGGCGCTCCTCGTCCCCGTCGCCCTGAAGGGCGGTCTCGACGACGACGCCGAGGAACGGGCCGTGAACGACGCGGCCGACCGCATCAGGCAGATCGACGCGCCCGAAGTCCACGTCAGCGGTGGCCCGTTGCTGGGTCTCCAGATCGGCGAGAAGGCCCAGGAGGACGTCCGCAACGCGGAGTTGATCTCCCTGCCCGTGGTCCTCGCGCTGCTCCTCGTCGTCTTCGGCGGGCTGCGCTCGGCCGCGCTGCCCCTCGTCATCGCGGTGAGCGGCATCGCGGGCGCGTTCCTGGCACTGTTCCTGTTCAGCTCGGTCACCGACATCTCCGTGTACGCGATCCAGGTGACGACGATGCTGGGGCTCGGACTCGCCGTGGACTACGCCCTGTTGATGCTGGTCCGCTTCCGCGAGGAACGCCGCAGGACCGAGGACGTGGTGGAGGCCGTGCACCGTACGGTCGCCGCGGCCGGGCGGACCGTGCTGTTCTCCGGGCTCACCGTGGCGGTCAGCCTGACCGGGCTGCTGGTCTTCCCGAGCGTCTTCCTGCGCAGCATGGGCCTCGCGGTGGCCGCCGTGGTGGTCGTCGACATGCTCGCCGCGGTGACGCTGCTGCCGGCGCTGCTCGCTCGCTTCGGCCGGAAGATCCCGCCGGCGAAGGACCGGCCGGAGAGCGAGGAGGGCCGGGTCTTCGGCCGCCTCGCCCGCTTCTCCGCGCGCAAACGCGTCGCCGTCCTCGCGGTGATCGTCCCAGCGTTGCTGGTGCTCGCCCTGCCCGTCACGGGCATGCGGATCAACGTCGGCGACGCCCAGCAACTGCCGTCGAGCACCGAGGCACGGCAGCTGTACGACACCGTCGACGCCCACTTCCCACCGGGTACCGGCGTGTCCACGGTCACCGTCGTCCTCAAGCCCGGAACCGACGCGGGCACCGCCGACCGCATCCGCTCCCTGTCACCGCGCGCCGAGTCACGGGATCTGCCGAACGGCACCACCGTCGTGGAGCTGCCGCCGGCCGGCAGCGCGGACGGGGACGCGGCCACCGGCCTGGTGAAGCAGGTCCGTGAGCTGCGCGGGGACGCTCCCGTCGAGGTCACCGGCCCCGCCGCCCGCCTCGTCGACTTCCGGGCCATGCTCGCCGACCGGGCGCCCTGGGCCGCGCTGACCGTGCTGGCCGGCATCTTCGTCCTGCTGTTCGCCTTCACCGGCTCGGTGCTGATCCCGCTGCGCACGATCGCGACGACGCTGCTCAGCCTCGGTGCCGCGCTCGGTGCGGTGGTGTGGGTGTTCCAGGACGGGCACCTGGCCGGGCTGTTCGGCGCCGAGGGCCTCGGGGCGCTGAGCCTGACGGCACCGCCGCTGATCATCGCGATCGCCTTCGGCCTGGCGATGGACTACGAGCTGTTCATCCTGGCCCGGATGCGGGAGGCCCGCCGGGCGGCGGGGACGAACAGGAGGCCGTGGTGACCGGCCTGCGCCGTTCGGGGCGGGTGGTGACCTGCGCCGCGCTGCTCCTCGCCGTCGTGTTCGGTGCCTTCATGACGGGCGGCTTCTCCCCCATCCTCCAGATCGGTCTGGGGCTCACCCTGGCGGTGCTGATCGACGCCACCGTCGTCCGCATGCTGCTGGTCCCGGCGACGATGACGCTGCTCGGGCGGCGGGCGTGGTGGGCGCCGAAGCCGCTGCGGCGGGCGCATGACCGGTTCGGGCTGAGGGAGGAGGGGGCGAGCCCGACGCGAGTGCCGACGAGGGTCTGACGGGGGCACGGGGGGCCCGGCTTCCAGCCGGGCCCCGTTTACCGTGCGGCGGCTACAGTCTCTTTCATGAGCGGGGATACGGGGGAACGGCCCACGCGGCCGTGCAAGTGGTGCGGTGCGCCGGTCGAGCAGCCGCGCAGCCGGTGGCGCCGGCGGAGTTTCTGCAGCAAGTCCCATCGGCGCAGGAACCGGGTGATGGAAACCGTCGTCGAATTCCTGGACTTCTGGTAGCCCGCGCGTCCCCGCGCCCGTCCTCACCGGAATCTCAGGAAGCGGCACGGGGATTCAAAGGATCAGCACATCTGCGCGACGCAGGATGCCCACGCAAAGGCGGATATCCCAGGAAGGCCTGCCGTGGGCGTGTCGCACATATCGAACCGGTCCGACCAGCCGTCGCAGAGGTGGTCGCGGCGCGGAGTGCTCAGCGTGCTCGGCGCCGTCCCCGCGGCGGCGCTCACCGGATGCAGCGGGTCGGCCGGTGCCACGGAGGACGCCGAGGCGACGGCGTCGGTGAAGTCCGCGCCGGCGAAGAAACCGGTCGTCACGGTCACGCCGGCAGACGGCACCAAGAAGGCCGCGTTCACCCGCCCCGTCGAGGTCACCGTGACCGACGGCACCCTCGCGTCCGTCGAGGTGAGCGGCAACGACGGCTCGACGCTGAAGGGCACCTTCAACGACGCGAGGACCAGCTGGACGTCGACGGGAAACCCGTACTCGGCGACGAAGTACACGGTGACGGCGACGGCGCGGGGCGCCGACGCGCAGACGACGACCTTCACCACCAAGGCGCCCGGCGAGACCTTCGTCGGCTACTTCACCCCGGAGGCCGGCTCCACGTCCGGCGTCGGCATGCCGGTCTCGATCAACTTCACGCACGCCGTGTCCGACAAGGCCGCGGTCGAGAAGGCGATCACGGTGACCGCGGAACCGGCCGTCGAGGTGGTCGGCCACTGGTTCAGCGACACCCGCCTCGACTTCCGGCCCGAGACGTACTGGGCGCCCGGCACCACCATCACGCTCGCCCTGCGCCTGAAGGACGTCGAGGGCGGGGACGGGGTCTACGGCGTCCAGTCCAAGGACGTCACCTTCCACATCGGGCGCGAGCAGATCAGCACCGTCGACCTGTCCGCGAAGGAGATGGTGGTCAAGCGGGACGGGGCGACGTACGCCACGTATCCCGTCTCCGGCGGCGACGCCGAGCACACCACCTGGTCCGGGATCATGGTGATCAGCGAGCGGTTCGAGGAGACCCGGATGGAGTCCTCGACCGTCGGGCTCGGCGACGAGTACGACATCTCCGACGTCCCGCACGCCCAGCGGCTCACCACCTCCGGCACCTTCATCCACGGCAACTACTGGGCGTCCGCCTCGGTGTTCGGCAGCCGGAACACCAGCCACGGGTGTGTCGGACTGCGGGACGCCAAGGGCGCGAACGACAGCTCGGTGCCGGGCTACCAGTTCTACAAGAGCTCGATGCTCGGCGATGTCGTCATCGTGAAGAACTCCGGCGAGCGGACGGTCGATCCGGCGAACGGGCTCAACGGCTGGAACCTGCCGTGGGCCAAGTGGAAGGCGGGGAGCGCGCTTTAGGGCGTATGCGCCGTTCATGACCTGAACCTGCCTGGAGCGAAAGGACTTTCCTTGTTTTAACTCTTGACGGCCTCCCGGCCGGAGAGCACATTGGGCCCACTTTGAGAGCGCTCTCAAAGGATCTCGAGAGGTACCCGCGCACCCATCTCCGTACCCGGGAGGCACCCCCATGAGCGACACCTCCGGCATACCCAGACGGCGACGGGCCCTGGTCGCCGTCCTCGCCACGCTCGGTCTGGCGGCGGCCGTGGCCTCGGCCGCGACCCTTCCCGCGAACGCCTCCGCGCCCACGCCTCCCGCAGGCTGGACGCAGGTGTTCCTCGACGACTTCAACGGCTCCGCCGGAACCGGCGTCAACACCTCCAACTGGCAGTACGCGACCGGCACTTCGTATCCCGGCGGCCCCGCCAACTGGGGCACCGGCGAGGTCGAGACGATGACGAACAGCACGTCCAACGTCTCGCTCGACGGCAACGGCAATCTGCGCATCACCCCGATCCGCGACTCCGCCGGCCGGTGGACGTCGGGTCGCATCGAGACCAACCGCACCGACTTCCAGCCCCCGGCCGGCGGCAAGTTGCGCGTCGAGGCGCGCATCCAGATGCCGAACGTGACGGGCACGGCGGCCGAGGGCTACTGGCCGGCGTTCTGGATGCTGGGCGCGCCCTACCGCGGCAACTACCAGAACTGGCCGGGCGTCGGCGAGCTGGACATCATGGAGAACGTCCAGGGCATGAACCGCGTGTGGGCCACGATGCACTGCGGCACCAACCCGGGCGGCCCCTGCAACGAGACGACGGGCATCGGCAACAACGTCGCCTGTCCGGGCTCGACCTGCCAGTCGGCGTTCCACACCTACTCGATGGAATGGGACCGCTCGGTGAGCCCCGAGACGATCCGCTTCTTCGTCGACGGCACCCAGTTCCACTCCGTCAACGCGAGCCAGATGGACGCGACGACCTGGGCCAACGCCACCAACCACGGCTTCTTCATCATCCTCAACGTGGCGATGGGCGGCGCCTTCCCGGACGCGTTCGGCGGCGGGCTGGACAGCGGCACCCAGTCCGGTGTGCCGATGACGGTGGACTACGTCCAGGTGCTGTCGTCCGGTGGGGGCGGTACGACTCCCCCGCCGTCGGGCAGCCGGGACGCCTACAGCACCATCCAGGCCGAGTCGTACAACAGCCAGTCCGGCACGATCACCGAGACCACCACCGACACCGGCGGCGGCCAGAACATCGGCGCACTGGCCAACGGCGACTGGGCGCTCTACCAGAACGTCAACTTCGGCTCCACGGCGGCCACTCAGTTCGTCGCCCGGGTGGCGAGCGGCGCGGGCAGCGGGGTCAGCGGCCTGGTCGAGGTACGCCTGGACAGCCGCTCCAACGCCCCCATCGGCAGCTTCGCCCTGGCCAACACCGGGGGCTGGCAGTCCTGGCGGACGGTACCGGCGAACATCTCGTCGGTGACGGGGACGCACGACGTGTATCTGACGTTCACGAGCGGCCAGCCGGCGGACTTCGTGAACGTGAACTGGTTCAACTTCGGGCGCTGACGCCCCCGCACCCGTGAGGGGCCCGTGACCGCGGACCCCTCACGGTCGTGCACGGACATGCTGTCGCCCTACGCACATGGACGCATCTTCCGTCCTCGCACGGCCGGAACCGAGCCCTTCGCCCCATCCTCGACGCATGCTGCCGCGCAAGCGCCCCGGTGCCGCCGCCGACCCCGGCAAACACGTCTTCCTGTCCTACTCGCGCCGTGATCTGGCGTACGTGGAGCAGCTGGAGGAAAGGCTCGCGGAGCGGAAGGTCACCGCGTGGATCGACCTGTCCGACATCCCGGTGTCCGCGCGGTGGCGTGAGGAGGTCGCGGACGGGATCCGGCGTTCGGACGTGTTCTTCTGTGTGGTCTCGCCCCACTGGCTGGCCTCGGCGCCCTGCCGTGAGGAACTCTCGCTGGCGCTGGAGTTCGGCAAGCGGATCGTGCCGCTGCTGCACGGGACGGCACCGGAGGACCTGCCGGTGGCGCTCGCCGACCGCAACTGCCTCCGCGACGGCGTAGACGCCCAGGTGGTCGCCGACGCCTTGGCGCTGGACCTCGAACGGGTGCACCACCACACGCGGTTGCTCGTGCAGGCCCATGAGTGGAGCGTGAGCGGGCGGCGGCGCAGTGCGCTGTTGCGGGGCGCGGAACTGCGGGCGGCGCGGGCCTGGTTGGCGGGTGCCACCGCAGGAGACGAGCCCACTCCCACCCCTTTGCAGCGGGAGTACGTGGCCAAGGCGCGTACGGCGCGCGGCCAGCGGTGGGGGCTGGGGACGGTGCTCACGGCGGTGCTGGTGACGGTCGCGCTGCTCGTGGGGTTCGCCCAGGTCGAGGCGGAACACTGGGACCGCTCACGGGAGTTGGCGACGCGCTCCGAGGACGCGTTGCAGGACGGGCTGGACCGGGCACTGCTGCTCGGCCGGGAGGCGGCCGCCGAGAGGCCCACGGTGGAGGCGCGACGGGCCCTGTTGACGGCGCTGCGGACACGGCCTCGGCAGCAGCGGTATCTGGACGCGCTGGCGGGGGTCCCGGCGGCACAGCGGGAGGAGCCCCGCAGCCATCTGCCGCTGGCCGTGCAGCCCGGGGGGCGGCTGCTGGCGGTACCCGTGAAGGACGGGGTGCGGCTGGTGACGCTGCCCGCGGGGCGGCCCGCCTGGACGGTGAAGGGGCCGGTGGGCAGTCCCGTGTTCAGTCCCGACGGCCGGTGGCTGGCGGTCGCCACGCATGCCGATCCGCGGACGGTCCAGCTGGTCGACGTCCGGGAGCGGCGCGTGGTGGAGCGGCTGACGGTGCCGCAGAGCCGGGGGCGGCCGAACCCCGGGAACGACTGGGGCCCCTCGGCCTCGCCCGACGCCGTGGCCTTCGCGCCGGACAGCGCCTCGCTGGCGATTCCCGCGAACGACAACACGGTGCGGATCCGGCTGCTGCGGGAACACCGCTGGCGGGCCCCGCTCAAGGGCCACTCCCAGGTCTTCGTGGGCGGGCTCGGCAAGGACACCAACTTCATCACGGCGGTGGCGTTCAGCCCGGACGGCCGCACCCTCGTCTCCGGGGACTGGCGGGGAGACGTCCTGGTCTGGGACGTACGCGCCGGACGGCGGCTGAAGACGCTCAGCGTGGAACCCGAGGGGGACGATCCGCCGTACGGCGTGGAGTCGTTGGCGTTCCACCCGAAGGGCGGCTACCTGGCGGCCGGCACCGGACGGCAGACCCTGGTGGTGTGGCACACCCGGGACTGGTCCCCGGCCATCGCGCCCACCCGTGGTGACACGGTCAACCCGATCCAGGCCCTGGCCTTCAGCCCGGACGGAGAGTTCCTGGTGACCGCCGGCTGGCGGACGGGCCCGCTGATCCGTGCGGTCGGAGACGGCTGGGACGTCGTCGGCGACCGGCTCTCCCGCGACCATCTCACCGGCACCAGCGTCGTCTTCACCGATCAGGGCCGCTCCATGATCTGGGGCGTCCAGGGCACGGGCATGCTCGCCGTGTGGGACGTCCACGGCCCCGGCCCGCTGGGCGAGGTCGTGCCCGGCAGCCCAGGCGACGCCGTGGCGCTGGCCGTGGGCGACGACTCGGCGAAGCCCTTCGCCGTCGGGGGCGCCGACGGCACCATCGCCCTGGCCGACGGACGGACCCTGCGTCACGCCCTCGGTGACCGGAGCACCGACGTCTCCTTGCGGTCTCTGGCACTGAGCGAGGACGAACGGACGCTGTACTCGGCCGCCGACGACGGCTCGGTGAACGTCTGGGACGTCGCCTCCGGCACACCGCGCTCCCGTTGGGCGCTGGGGAACGGAATCTCGGCGATCGCCTTCGGTGACCACGGACGGCTCCTCGCGGTCGCCCAGGGCGAGTGGCTCCTCGTGTACCGGACCAGCGACCACAGGCGGCTCGTGAAGGTGCCGGAGGGCGCCGCGAACGTGCGCGAACTCGTCTTCGCCCAGGACGGTTCGCTGCTCGCCGCCGGTGCGGAGGCGGGGGTCTTCTCCCTGGTGGACGTCGGGAAGGGCCGGGTTCTGGACCGGTTCAGCGGCTACCGGTCCTACGTCCGCGCTCTCGCCTTCAGCCCGGACGGCAGGACGCTGGCGGTGGGCAGCGAGGACGGCACGTACGCCCTGTGGAACGTGCGCGACCGCAAGCGGATCGGGGACCGGCCGGCCGCGCACATCGGCAAGGTGTTCAGCGCCGACTTCTCGCCCGACGGGACCCTGCTCGCCCTCGGCGGCGAAAAGGGGCGCACCCTCCTCGTCGACGTCCCGACCCGCCGTGCCCTGGGCCCCGCACTGACCGCCGACACCGCTCCGCTGCCCTGTGCGGGCAGCCCCTGCCGGCCGGTGCGGGACGTCGTGTTCACCCAGGACGGCAAGCATCTGCTGTCCACGACCAACGCCGCCCGGCACATCTACGGCACCGACCTCACGGTGATCAACGACCCCGCGTCCGTCCGCCGGCCCGGCGCCACCGTCTGGTCCACGGGCCTCGACGCCTGGCTGCGCGCGGCCTGCGTCCGCGCCGCCCGCGACCTCACTCCGGCGGAACGGGAACGTTTCCGCCTCGACGACGCGACGCCCTGCACGCCGTGACGGCTCAGCGCAGCTCCGCCCGGAACGCCACCGGCGTCTGCCCCGCGTGGAGTTGGAAGAACTTGGAGAAGTTCGCCGCGTCGGCGAAGCCCACCGCCGCACCGACCCGCCCGATGGGCAGGTCCGTGTGGGCGAGGAGGCGTTTGGCCTCCAGAACGACCCGCTTGTCGATGAAGCCCTTCGGGGTCTCCCCCGTCGCGGCTCGGACCGCGCGGACCAGTGTCCGGCGCGAGTAGCCGAGGGCGTCGGCGTAGGCGCTGACGCTGTGGTTGGTGGCGAAGTCCCGTTCCACCGCGTCGCGGAACAGGGTGAAGGTCGTGTCCGCCTGCGCCCGCGCCGCCTCCTGCGAGCTCGCGGCGAGATGCGCGAGGCGGAGGAGGAACGCCGTGAGGGAGTGGCGGAGGACGGCCGTGTGCAGGCTGAGGGGGAGCGTCGTCGTGTCCTTGTACTCGCGTCGCAGCTGGGCGAGGGCCGCTCCCAGGCCCGCCAGTTGCGCCGCGTCGGGGTGGAGCAGGGGCGGCAGGTCGTAGCGGTACAGGCCCGTCGCCTCCACGGTCGCCCGGGGCAGGAAGCCCGGTTGCATGGTCAGGACCGTTCCGCGGTACCCGCTGAACTTCGAGAAGCGGTGGACCTGGCCGGGCCGGATCCAGAGCACGTCGCCGGCGTACGCCTCGTACTCGGCGAAGTCGATCATGTGGCGGACGGGGCCTTTGTCGAAGAGCATCACGACGTGGAAGTCGATCCGGTGGACGCGCTGCAGCGGGGCGTCGGCGTGCCAGGTGCGGTGCGGGCCCATCGGGCCGACCTGCATGCCGACGCCGCCTTCGCTCAGTTCGACCGGGAAGGGGAAGGTTCTGATCCCGTCACCGTCGCCGCCTTGGGATGTTCTGTCCGCCATGTCCTTCTCGTGTCGCCTCGAAGCCGTTGCCCGTGTCCCACTTTCACCACAGGCTGACACACCCCGACCTTCCCTCGTAAAAGTCAGACTTTTACAGTCGAACGCGTCCCACCAGGAACGATGCACGAATCCATGAACTCTTGAAGAGGACTGGTCACAGATGAGCACGCAGACACCGGGCAGCGCGGACGGCTTCGAGTGGACCGACCTCGACCGGCGTGCCGTCGACACCGCCCGTCTGCTGGCGGCCGACGCCGTGCAGAAGGTCGGCAACGGGCACCCGGGCACCGCCATGAGCCTCGCCCCGGCCGCCTACACGATCTTTCAGAAGCTGATGCGGCACGACCCGGCCGACCCGGAGTGGACCGGACGCGACCGCTTCGTCCTGTCCCCGGGGCACACCTCCCTCACCCTCTACACCCAGCTCTTCCTCGCCGGGTACGAGCTGGAGCTGGACGACCTGAAGGCGTTCCGGACGCAGGGGTCCAAGACGCCCGGTCACCCCGAGTACGGGCACACCGCAGGCGTCGAGACCACGACCGGCCCCCTCGGGCAGGGCGTCGCCAACGCCGTCGGCATGGCCATGGCCGCCCGCTACGAGCGCGGCCTCTTCGACCCCGAGGCGCCGCAGGGCACCTCGCCCTTCGACCACACCGTCTGGGCCATCGTCTCCGACGGCGACCTGGAGGAGGGCGTCTCCGCCGAGGCCTCCTCCCTCGCCGGGCACCAGAAGCTCGGCAACCTGGTCTTCCTCTACGACGACAACCACATCTCCATCGAGGGCGACACCGCGACCGCCTTCTCCGAGGACGTCCTCAAGCGCTACGAGGCCTACGGCTGGCACACCCAGCGCATCGAGCCCACCGGCGACGGCGACATCGACGTACCGACCCTGTACGCGGCGCTGAAGGCCGCGCGGGACGAGACCGAACGGCCCTCGATCATCGCGATGCGCACGATCATCGCCTGGCCCGCGCCCCACGCGCAGAACACCGAGGCCTCGCACGGCTCCGCGCTCGGCGCGGACGAGATCGCCGCCACCAAGCGGGTCCTGGGCTTCGACCCGGAGCGGTCCTTCGAGGTCGCGGACGAGGTCCTCGCCCACACCCGTCAGGCCCTCGACCGAGGTGCCGAGGCGCACGCCGCCTGGGACAAGCGGATCGCCGAGTGGCGTGCCGACCAGCCCGAGCGCGCCGCGCTCTTCGACCGGGTCGTCGCCGGTCAGCTCCCCGAGGGCTGGGAGGACGCGCTCCCCGTCTTCGAGGAGGGCAAGTCCGTCGCCACCCGCGCCGCCTCCGGCAAGGTCCTCCAGTCGCTCGGCACGGTCCTGCCCGAGCTGTGGGGCGGCTCCGCCGACCTCGCCGGCTCGAACAACACCACCATCGACAAGACCTCCTCGTTCCTGCCGAAGGGCAACCCGCTCCCCGAGGCGGACCCCTACGGCCGTACGGTGCACTTCGGCATCCGCGAGTTCTCGATGGCGGCCGAGATGAACGGCATCGCCCTGCACGGCAACACCCGCATCTACGGCGGCACCTTCCTGGTGTTCTCCGACTACATGCGCAACGCCGTCCGCATGGCCGCGCTCATGCAGCTGCCCGTCACCTACGTCTGGACCCATGACTCCATCGGGCTCGGCGAGGACGGCCCCACCCACCAGCCGGTCGAGCACCTCGCCTCGCTGCGCGCCATCCCGGGCCTGAACGTCGTACGCCCCGCCGACGCCAACGAGACCGCCATCGCCTGGGCCGAGATCCTCAAGCGGCACGGCACCAAGCCCGCCCCGCACGGCCTCGCCCTCACCCGGCAGGGCGTGCCGACCTACGCGCCCAACCCGGATGCGGCGAAGGGCGGTTACGTCCTCGCCGACTCCTCCACGGACGTCCCCGACGTCGTCCTCATCGCCACCGGCTCCGAGGTGCAGCTCGCCGTCGCCGCCCGGGAGCAGTTGGAGGCCGAGGGGATCGGCGCCCGGGTGGTGTCGATGCCGTCCGTGGAATGGTTCGAGGAGCAGCCGCGCGAGTACCGCGACAGCGTCCTTCCGCCGTCCGTGCGAGCCCGGGTCGCAATCGAGGCCGGGATCGGTCTGACGTGGTACCGGTTCACAGGTGACGCAGGACGCATCGTCTCTCTCGAACACTTCGGCGCCTCCGCCGACGCCCAGACCCTTTTCACCGAGTACGGCTTCACCGCCGAGAACGTCGCCGCGAAGGCCCGGGAATCCCTCACCGCCGCGCGTGGTTGATCCGACCGCCAGAAAGAAGATGATCACTGTGACCGAAGCAACCGCGACCGCGGGAGCACTCAAGCGCCTGTCCGACGAGGGCGTCTCCATCTGGCTGGACGACCTGTCGCGCAAGCGGATCGAGTCCGGGAACCTCGCCGAACTCGTCGAGAACAAGAACGTCGTCGGTGTCACCACCAACCCCTCCATCTTCCAGGCCGCCATCGGCTCCGGGGAGGGGTACGAGGAGCAGCTCACCGATCTCGCGGTGCGCGGCGTGACGGTCGACGAGGCCGTCCGCATGATGACGACCGCCGACGTGCGGGCCGCCGCCGACATCCTGCGCGGCGTGTACGACGCGACCGACGGCCGGGACGGCCGGGTCTCCATCGAGGTCGACCCGCGCCTGGCCCACGAGACGGCCGCCACCATCGCCGAGGCCAAGCAGCTGGCCTGGCTGGTGGACCGCCCCAACGTCATGATCAAGATCCCGGCGACGAAGGCCGGCCTCCCGGCGATCACCGAGGTCATCGGCCTCGGCATCAGCGTCAACGTCACGCTGATCTTCTCGCTGGAGCGCTACCGCGAGGTCATGGACGCCTACCTCGCCGGTCTGGAGAAGGCCGCCGCGAAGGGCCTCGACCTCTCCACGATCCACTCCGTGGCCTCCTTCTTCGTCTCCCGCGTCGACTCCGAGATCGACAAGCGGCTGACGGTGCTGGGCACGGAAGAAGCCCTCGCCCTCAAGGGCAAGGCCGCCCTCGCCAACGCGCGGCTCGCGTACGAGGCGTACGAGGAGGTCTTCGCCGGGGAGCGCTGGACCGCCCTTTCCGGTGCCCACGCCAACAAGCAGCGTCCCCTGTGGGCCTCGACCGGCGTGAAGGACCCGGCGTACAAGGACACCCTGTACGTGGCCGACCTGGTCGCGCCCGGCACCGTCAACACCATGCCGGAGGCGACCCTCAACGCCACCGCCGACCACGGCGAGATCACCGGCGACACGGTCACGGGCGGCTACGACCGGGCGCGCGCCGACCTGGCCGCCGTGGAAGCGCTGGGGATCTCGTACGACGAGGTCGTGCAGCAGCTGGAGGACGAGGGCGTCGCCAAGTTCGAGGTGGCCTGGAACGACCTGCTGGCCACCGTCACCAAGTCGCTGGACAGCAAGGGGGTCGACGCGGAATGACCGACACCACCGCAACCGGGACCGTCCAAGCGGTCGACTGGGAGAACCCGCTGCGCGATCCGCGCGACCGGCGGCTCCCCCGCATCGCCGGCCCGTCCGGGCTCGTCATCTTCGGTGTCACCGGCGACCTGTCCCGCAAGAAGCTGATGCCGGCCGTGTACGACCTGGCCAACCGCGGCATGCTGCCGCCGGGCTTCTCGCTCGTCGGGTTCGCCCGGCGGGACTGGGAGGACCAGGACTTCGCGCAGGTCGTGCACGACTCGGTGCGCGAGCACGCGCGGACGGAGTTCCGCGAGGAGGTCTGGCAGCAGCTCGCCGAGGGCATGCGGTTCATCCCGGGTGACTTCGACGACGACCAGGCGTTTAAGCAACTGGCCGAGGCCGTCGAGGAGTTGGACTCCTCGCGCGGTACCAGCGGCAACTACGCCTTCTATCTCTCCGTACCGCCGAAGTTCTTCCCGAAGGTCGTCCAGCAGCTGAAGAAGCACGGGCTCGCGGACGCTCCGGAGGGTTCCTGGCGGCGGGCGGTCATCGAGAAGCCGTTCGGCCACGACCTCGCCAGCGCGCGGGAGCTGAACGCGCTCGTGCACGACGTGTTCGACCCGGACCAGGTGTTCCGGATCGACCACTACCTCGGCAAGGAGACCGTCCAGAACATCCTGGCGCTCCGCTTCGCCAATCAGATGTACGAGCCGATCTGGAACCGGTCGTACGTCGACCACGTTCAGATCACCATGGCGGAGGACATCGGCATCGGCGGCCGGGCCGGGTACTACGACGGCATCGGTGCCGCCCGTGACGTCATCCAGAACCACCTCCTCCAGCTGATGGCGCTCACCGCCATGGAGGAGCCGATCGCCTTCGACGCGGACGCGCTGCTCACCGAGAAGCTGAAGGTGCTGAAGTCGGTGCGGCTGCCGAAGGAACTCGGCAAGCACACCGTGCGCGGGCAGTACGCGACCGGATGGCAGGGCGGCGCGAAGGTCGCCGGCTATCTGGAGGAGGACGGCATCGACCCGAAGTCGAAGACCGACACCTACGCGGCCATCAAGCTGGAGATCGACAACCGGCGCTGGGCGGGCATCCCGTTCTATCTGCGCACCGGCAAGCGGCTCGGCCGCCGCGTCACCGAGATCGCGGTCGTCTTCAAGCGCGCCCCGCACTCCCCCTTCGACTCCACGGCCACCGAGGAGCTCGGGCAGAACGCGATCGTGATCCGCGTCCAGCCGGACGAGGGCATGACCGTGCGGTTCGGCTCGAAGGTTCCGGGCACCTCGATGGAGATCCGGGACGTGTCGATGGACTTCGCCTACGGCGAGTCGTTCACGGAGTCCTCGCCCGAGGCGTACGAGCGGCTCATCCTGGACGTCCTCCTCGGCGACGCCAACCTGTTCCCGCGCCACCAGGAAGTGGAAGAGTCCTGGAAGATCCTCGACCCGATCGAGGAGTACTGGGCACGGCACGGCAAGCCCGCGCAGTACGCGTCGGGCAGCTGGGGACCGAAGGAAGCCGACGAGATGCTCGCACGAGACGGACGGAGCTGGCGCAGGCCATGAAGATCGACCTGACCGACACCACGGCAAGCAAGATCAACAAGGCGCTGGTGCAGGGCCGCCGCGCCATCGGCACCCCCGCCGTGGGCATGGTCCTGACGATGGTCATCGTCACGGACGAGGAGAACGCCTACGACGCGATCAAGGCGGCCGAGGAGGCCTCGCACGAGCACCCCTCGCGCACCCTGGTCGTCATCAAGCGGCACGCCCGCACCCCGCGCGACCGCCAGGCCTCCCGGCTGGACGCCGAGGTCCGGGTGGGCGCCGACGCCGGCACCGGCGAGACGGTCGTGCTGCGCACCTACGGCGAGGTGTCCGACCACGCCGACTCGGTCGTCCTGCCGCTGCTGCTGCCGGACGCGCCGGTCGTCGTGTGGTGGCCGGTGGACGCGCCGGAGAACCCGGCGAAGGACCCGCTGGGCGCGCTGGCCCAGCGCCGGATCACCGACCTGTACGCGGTGGAGAACCCTCTTGAGGTGCTCGCCACCCGGGTGCGCTCCTACGCGCCCGGTGACACCGACCTCGCCTGGACCCGGCTGACCCCGTGGCGCTCCATGCTCGCGGCGGCCCTGGACCAGGCCCGCGCGAAGATCATCTCGGGGGCGGTGGAGGCCGAGGCTGACAACCCGGCCGCCGAGCTGCTGGCGCGCTGGCTGGAGGCGCGACTGAAGGTGAAGATCGACCGCGTCGTCACCGCCGGCCCGGTCGTCACCGCCGTGCGGCTGCGCACCGCGGACGGCGAGGTCGTCATCGACCGCCCCGCAGGCCCGCTGGCCACGCTGTCCCTGCCGGGCCAGCCCTCGCGGACGCTCGCCCTGAAGGTCCGCACCACCTCCGAACTCATCGCCGAGGAGCTCAGGCGCCTCGACGCGGACGAGATGTACGCCGTCGCCCTGCGGGGCGAGGGCAGCGCCAAGGAGACCCCCGCCCATGTCTGACTCCCCCCCGCTGACCCCGTCGCCACGAGTGGACGGCTCTCGAGGACCACCGCGCCGAAGGGCTCACGCCGCTGCGGGAGCTGTTCGCGGACGACCCCGGGCGCGCCGAGCGCTACGTGGTGCGGGTGGGCGATCTGCGCATCGACTACTCCAAGCACCTCGTCACCGACGAGACGCTGGCCCTGCTCCAGGAACTGGCCACCGCCACCGACGTGTTCGGGCTGCGGGACGCCATGTTCCGCGGCGAGAAGATCAACCTCACCGAGGACCGGGCCGTCCTGCACACCGCGCTGCGGGCGTCGCGGGACGCGGTCGTGAACGTCGACGGCGAGAACGTCGTGCCGCAGGTGCACGCCGTCCTCGACAAGATGAGCGACTTCGCCGACCGGGTCCGCTCCGGCGAGTGGACCGGTCACACCGGCAAGCGGATCAGGAACGTCGTCAACATCGGCATCGGCGGCTCCGACCTCGGGCCGGCGATGGCGTACGAGGTGCTGCGGCCCTACACGGCACGGGACCTGACGTTCCGTTTCGTGTCGAACGTCGACGGTGCCGACCTGCACGAGGCGACCCGTGACCTGGACCCGGCGGAGACGCTGTTCATCGTCGCGTCCAAGACCTTCACCACGATCGAGACGATCACCAACGCCACCTCGGCGCGATCCTGGCTCCTGGAGGGGCTGGGCGGCGACGACAAGGCCGTGGCCAAGCACTTCGTGGCCCTGTCCACGAACGCCGGGAAGGTCACCGAGTTCGGTATCGACCCGGACAACATGTTCGAGTTCTGGGACTGGGTCGGCGGGCGGTACTCCTACGACTCGGCGATCGGCCTGTCGCTGATGATCGCCATCGGCCCGGACCGCTTCCGGGAGATGCTCGACGGCTTCCGTATCGTCGACGAGCACTTCCGCACCGCCCCCGCCGAGGCCAACGTGCCGCTGCTGCTAGGCCTGTTGGGCATCTGGTACGGCAACTTCCACGACGCGCAGTCGCACGCGGTGCTGCCGTACAGCCACTACCTGTCCAAGTTCACCGCCTACTTGCAGCAGCTGGACATGGAGTCCAACGGCAAGTCGGTGCAGCGCGACGGCCGGCCCGTGGACTGGCAGACCGGCCCCGTGGTGTGGGGCACGCCCGGCACCAACGGGCAGCACGCCTACTACCAGTTGATCCACCAGGGGACGAAGCTCATCCCGGCGGACTTCATCGGCTTCGCCCGGCCCGTGGGCGAGCTGAGTGACGAACTCAAGGCGCAGCACGACCTGTTGATGGCGAACTTCTTCGCCCAGACACAGGCGTTGGCCTTCGGCAAGACGCCGGAGGAGGTGCGCGCCGAGGGGGTGCCCGAGGAGCTGGTCGTCCACAAGACGTTCAAGGGCAACCACCCGACGACGACGATCCTCGCCCGTGAGCTCACGCCGTCCGTGCTCGGCCAGTTGATCGCGCTCTACGAGCACAAGGTGTTCGTGCAGGGCGCCGTGTGGAACATCGACTCCTTCGACCAGTGGGGTGTCGAGCTGGGCAAGGTGCTCGCCAAGCGGGTCGAACCCGCGCTGACCGAGGGCGCGGACGTGCCCGGTCTCGATCCCTCGACCGCCGCTCTGGTGGCCGCCTACCGTGAACTGAAGGAAGTGCACTGACATGCAGCTCGGACTCATCGGCCTCGGCAAGATGGGTGGCAACATGCGCGAGCGGATCCGCCGCGCTGGGCACACCGTCATCGGCTACGACCGCAACCCCGAGGTCTCGGACGTGGCGAGCCTCGCCGAGCTCGTCGACAAGCTCGAAGGCCCGCGCGTGGTCTGGGTGATGGTCCCGGCCGGCGCCCCGACCCAGTCCGTCGTCGACGAGCTCGGCGACCTCCTCTCCCCCGGTGACACGGTCGTCGACGGCGGCAACTCCCGCTGGACGGACGACGAGAAGCACGCCGAGGAGCTCGCCGCCAAGGGCATCGGCTTCGTCGACGCGGGCGTCTCCGGCGGTGTCTGGGGCCTCCAGAACGGCTACGCGCTCATGGTCGGCGGCGACGCCGAGCACGTGGCGAAGGTCCAGCCGGTCTTCGACGCCCTGAAGCCCGAGGGCGACTTCGGGTTCGTCCACGCCGGCAAGGTCGGCGCCGGGCACTTCGCGAAGATGGTCCACAACGGCATCGAGTACGCGATGATGCAGGCCTACGCCGAGGGCTGGGAGCTGCTGGAGAAGGTCGACTCCGTCACCGACGTGCGCGAGGTCTTCCGCTCCTGGCAGGAGGGCACGGTCATCCGCTCCTGGCTGCTCGACCTCGCGGTCAACGCCCTGGACGACGACGAGCACCTGGACAAGCTGCGCGGCTACGCGGAGGACTCCGGCGAGGGCCGCTGGACCGTCGAGGCGGCCATCGACAACGCCGTACCGCTGCCCGCGATCACGGCCTCCCTGTTCGCGCGGTTCGCGTCCCGGCAGGACGACTCCCCGCAGATGAAGATGATCGCGGCGCTGCGCAACCAGTTCGGCGGCCACGCGGTCGAGTCGAAGTAGGCGCACCGTGGGGGATCTCCTGCTGGTCCGCCACGGGGAGACGGAGTGGAGCGTGTCGGGACAGCACACCAGCTGGACCGACCTGCCCCTCACCACTCACGGTGAGGAACAGGCCAAGGCACTCGCTCCGCTCCTGTCCGGACGGACCTTCTCGCTCGCGCTGACCAGCCCGCTGGGCCGCGCGATACGCACCGCCGAACTCGCGGGCGTCACCGGGGCGTTGCCCTACGACGACCTGCACGAATGGGACTACGGCGGCTACGAGGGTGTCACCACCGTCGACATCCACCGCACCCGCCCCGACTGGTACCTGTGGACGGACGGCGTGCCGCCCGGCCCCGAGGGCCACCCGGGCGAGTCGCCCGCCGAGGTCGGCGCCCGCGCCGACCGGGTGCTGGCCCGCGTGGACACGGCCCTTCCGCAGGGGGACGTGATCCTCGTGGCGCACGCCCACTTCCTGCGGGTGCTCACGGCCCGTCGGCTTGGTCTGGACCCGGCGGACGGCCGCCTGTTCCAGCTGGCGACCGGCACGGTGAGCCGGCTCTCGACGGAACACGGCCGTCCCGTGATAGCCGAGTGGAACACCCGCGCCTGAGAACCCACCGGCGTCCTGCGGAGTCGTGGCACTAGAGTCCCGCTTGATGGACCTCAATGATCTGACTCCGGCCGAACTGCGGGTGTGGGAGGCGTTTCCGACGCGCTGCCGTGGACTTCCAGGGCAGCGCCGAACGGACGGTACGGGCCGTGGTGTTGCGGGCGCTGATGCTGAACGGGCCTCTTCGGGACGGGGAGATCGCCGCGCTGAAGGTGGCGGGCGCGAGAATCACCGGCTTGCTCGACGTCCAGCACGGGACGGTGGAGCGAGTGGTGCGGCTGAGTCACTGCGAGTTCGACGAGACACCTCAGCTCTACGGCAGCCAGTTCCGGCAGCTCAACCTCCGCGGGTCCGTGCTGCCCGGCCTGGCGGGTGCGACCTTGCGGGTGGAGGGGGTGCTCAGGCTGACGGACTGCCGCTTCGAGCGGCCCGTGACGCTCGGCGGGGCTCACATCGGTGGGGCGCTCTTCATGGACCGCGCCGAATTCCACGCCCCCGACGACAGCGACGAACCCGCCCTCCGCCTCAACCACTCCTCCATCGGGGAAGACCTGGTCGCCCCCGGTGTCCGCGTCCACGGCCGGATGGTGTGCAACGACGCCTCCGTCGACGCCTCGGTCAATCTCATGGACGCCGTGCTGGACAACCCCGGCGGCACAGCCCTCGACGCCCAGACCCTCTCCGTGGCCTCCGACGTGCACGCCAGACGCCTCACCGCCCGGGGCCGCCTCGATCTGCGCGGCGCCCGTGTCACCGGCCGGCTCGATCTCGCCCACTCCCGGCTGTCCCACCCCGGCCACACCGTGCTCCAGGCGAGCAGCGCCGTGATCGGGGAGGTGTGGCTCAACGAGGCCGAGCCCCTGAAGGGTTCGGTGAACTTCCGGCAGACCCAGACCGACCTGCTGCGGGTGGTGCCGGAGACCCTGGCCGGTGAAGTGCGGCTCAACGGCCTCAGCTACACCATGCTGTCCCCGCACGTCCCCGCCGAGCGCTGGCTGCCGGTGCTGCGGCGGGACGTCGACGGCTATGTCCCGCACGCCTACGAGCAGTTGACCGCGTTGTACCAGCGCATCGGCGACGACCACGCCGCCCGCCTGGTCCAGCTCGCCAAGCAGCGGCGGCTGCGCACCACCCGCGCCTGGTACGGCCGTCTCTGGGGCTACCTCCAGGACGTCACCGTCGGCTACGGTTTCCGCCCCCTGCGCGCCCTCGCCTGGCTGCTGTCACTCCTCGCCATCGGCTCGATCGTGTACGCCCTGCACGAGCCGCCGCCGCTCAAGGCGTCGGAACACCCCGATTTCAACCCGGTGTTCTTCACCCTCGACCTGCTGCTGCCGGTGATCAGCTTCGGTCAGGAGGGCGCCTTCGCCCCCAAGGGCGGCTACCAGACGCTCTCCTACGCCCTGGTGATCACGGGCTGGTTGCTCGCCAGCACGGTGATCACCGGCATCACCCGCACCGTCAGCCGCCAGTGACCGTGTGCTGCGCGGCCAGCCGCACCGGCGCGTTCTGCGCGCCGTAGCCCCGGTAGCCGCCGTCCCGCTGGACGAGTTCGAAGAAGACGCGGCCGACCGTGCGGGTGTAGCAGTGCCGGAACTCGCCGTACGCGTCCCGGTCGTAGAGGATGCCGAGTTCGCGGTAGGTCTCCAACTCACCCTCGGCGAACTCGAATCGGGCGGCCAGGTCGTCGTAGTAGTTGGCCGGGATCGGAAGGACGCGACCGCCCGCGTCCCGGAAGCGGCGCGCCGCCGTCACCACGTCGTCCGTCGCCAGGGCGATGTGCTGCGCGTGCACGGTGTCGTCGCTCGGGGCCGCGCCCACCGACAGGGCGATCCGCACGCTGCCGTCCGCGTTCGTCACCGCGCGGCTGCGCATCAGGCCGTACGGGTCGGCGACGTCCACGCTCTCCTGGGCGTGCAGCCCGAGCACGCTGCGGTGGAAGAGCGCCGCCTCGTCGAACTGGTGCCAGGGCTGGGCGAGGGCGAGATGGTCGATCCCCCGTACGCCACCGGGACCGGTCTCGTGCGGTACGTCCTCGAAGTCGCCGCGCCAGTCGGGCAGTTCGGCGCGGTCCGTCGCGCAGAAGAACAGTTCCGTGCCGTCCGGTGCCGCCACCGCGTCCAGCGGGGCGTCCGCCGCCGCTCGCCGCCGCGGCAGCACCGGCGCGAGCAGTGCCTCCGCCCGCAGGGCCGCTCCGGCAGGGTCGGGCGACTCCAGGCCGATCGCGGCGAGGCTGGTGCCGTCGCGACGGCCCGCCGGTCCCGTGTTCACGAGCACGCGTGCCGCGCCCTGCTGCCACAGGTCCACCGGCTTGCTGCGGTGCCGTGCCGTGCGGGTGAAGCCGAGCGCGCCGAGCAGCGCGACGACCGGTTCGGCGTCCGGCGTGAGCAGTTCGGCGAAGGCCACGCCCGTGGGGACGACGGGTGCGGGCGGGGTCGTGACGCCGACCGTCTCCTGGAGCAGTAGCAGCGAGCGGTGTGCGTCCACCGCCGTGGGGCCTGCCTCGGCCTGCCGGTAGACGTCGTTGAAGACCTCCAGGGACAGCGGTCCGTCGTACCCCGTGCGCAGGACCCGGCGGACCAGGTCCGCCACGTCGAAGCCGCCCTGGCCCGGGAAGCAGCGGTAGTGGCGGCTCCACTGGAGGACGTCCATCGCCAGCAGCGGGGCGTCGGCCAGCTGGAGGAAGAAGATCTTCTCGCCGGGGATGTCCTCGATGCCCTTGGGGTCGCTGCCGCGGGAGAGGATGTGGAAGCTGTCCAGGCAGGTGCCGAGCGCGGGGTGGTCGGCCGCCGCGACGATGTCCCAGGCGTGCTCGTACGTGCTCACGTGCCGGCCCCAGGCGAGCGCCTCGTAGGCGACGCGGATGCCGAACTCCTGGGCGAGTCCGGCCAGTTCGCGCAGTTGCCCGGCGGCGAGATCGTCATTGTCCACGGCGAGCCGGTGCACGCTGGAGCAGACGAGGACGGTGTCGGCGCCGAGCCGGCCCATCAGCTCGAACTTGTGGCGGGCCCGGCGCAGGTTGGACGCGAACACGTCGGTCGGTACCGCCTCCATGTCCCGCATGGGTTGATAGAGGTCGATGCCCAGGCCCAGGTCGGCGCACCTCGCCCGGATCTCCTCCGGGGTGAGGGGGCTGGCGAGCAGGTCGTTCTCGAAGATCTCCACGCCGTCGAAGCCGGCCCGGGAGGCGGCCGTGAGCTTCTCGGTGAGGGAGCCGCTGAGGGAGACGGTGGCGATGGACGTACGCACGGCGGTGGTCCTTCCTACTTCGGTGCGCTGACGGCGCCCGCCAGTTCCCCGATGTCCGCGAGCATGCGGGCCGCGTCGGGTTCCCGGCCGGTGAAGAGACGGAACGCGTCCGCGGCCTGGAAGACGGCCATGCCGCCGCCGTCGAGGGTGGCGCAGCCGATCGCGCGGGCCGTGTGCAGCAGTTCCGTCTCCAGCGGGCGGTAGACCACCTCGGCGACCCACAGCCCGGGGCGCAGGAGTTCGGCGGGGAAGGGCAGGCCGGGGTGGGCGGCCATGCCGGTGGGGGTGGCGTGGACGATGCCGTCGGCGTCCGCGAGGAGGTCCGGCAGCCGGTCCGGCGTGGCGTGGGCGGCGCGGCCCGCGCCGAAGTGGCGTTCGAGGGAGGCGGCGAGGGCGGCCGCACGGTCGGCCGCGGAGACGGGGTGGGGTCTTGAGGCTTCCTCGGCAGGCGAAGAGATGCTTCGCGTGTGCCCTGCGC
>MWJO01000100.1 GCA_002027195.1 Streptomyces sp. GKU 895
GCCTGATGGAGATGGAGCTGTCGACCGAGATCGAGGAGGGCGGTTTCCTGGTCGGCCGGGCCTTCCGGCGGGCCGACCGCCGAGCCGTTCCTCTGGTACGGCTTCGTCCACGCGGCCGTCTACAACGCGGTCGTCGGGATCGAGGGCCGTTACGCCGAGTACAAGTGGGACGTACGAGGCCCCCGGCACGCCTCCTCCGAGGCGGCCGCCGCCACGGCCGCGCGGCGGGTGCTGCTCACCTACTTCCCGGCGTCCAAGGTGCGCATCGAGCATGCGTACACCGCGTCCCTCGCCAAGATCCCGGACGGAACGGCCCAGAAGCAGGGCATCCGGTTCGGGGAGCTGGCCGCCGAGCGGCTCATCGAGCTGCGCGAGGAGGACGGGCGCGGAGAGAGGGTGACCTTCGCCCCAGAGCCCGCCCCGGGTGTCTGGCGTCCCGCCCCGCCGACGTACAGCCCCGCCGTGAACGCCTGGCTGGGCAAGGTGCGGCCGATGCTGTCCGACGACCCGGAGCAGTTCATGCCGGGTCCGCCGCCCGCTCTGACCTCGAAGCGCTACGCCCGCGACCTCGCCGAGACGAAGGCGATGGGCGGGAGGAGCGGCAGCGCGCGGAGCGCGCGGCAGACCGAGACCGCGCTCTTCTTCTCGCACCCGCTGCCCCAGCAGCTCCAGGCCGGGTACCGCGACCACGTCACCCGGCACAAGCTCGACATCGTCGACGCCGCCCGGCTGTTCGCGGCGGCCAACACCGCCGCCGCCGACGCGACGATCACCACCTGGAACGCCAAGTTCACCTACGCCCTCTGGCGCCCGATCCACGCGATCCGGCTCGCCGGCACCGACGGCAACCCGGCGACCGAGGCCGACCCCGACTGGACACCGCTGCTGAACACCCCGCCGTACCCGGAGTACATCGGCGGGCACTGCGCCAACGACGGCGCCGTCATGGCCGTACTCGACCGGCTGACCGGCGGGGACATCGACCTGCGGCTGTCGTCGACGCCGACCGGGACGACGCGGACGTACAAGAGGTCGGCCGACTTCCACCGGGACACGATCAACGCCCGCATCTGGAGCGGCATCCACTTCCGCACCGCCGACGAGGTCGGCACCCGGATCGGCAGGGACATCGGCGACTGGGCGATGGACCACTACTTCCAGCCGCTGCGGTAGCCCGGTGGCTACACCCGCGTCCAGGTGTTCCGGTCCCGCGCCATCGCGTGCAGGGCCTCCACGTCCGCCGGTTTCAGCACCCCGCCGAGCCGGGCCAGGCTCTCCACCTCGGTGTCCGCGATGACGCGGACCTCTCGCGGCGGGGCGGTGATCCGTACGTCCGCCGGGCCGACGACGGCGAGGACCGGGTGGACCTCGGCGGTCAGCGCGTAGGAGGCGCGGTCGGCGTCGGCGCGGACGCGGCGCAGCAGCGGGCGGGGGTCGTGGCGGCCCAGGGCGACCATGGGGTCGGCGACCGTCACCCGCTGCTTGCGGGCGTGCAGGGTGTGGATCGCGAAGAGGCCGCCCGGGCCGATCGCCAGGTGGTGGACGCGGTCGCCGCCGGGGAGCGGGACCGAGTGCAGGGCGTGCCAGCCGGCGCCGTCGAGTCGGTCGAGGGCCTCGCCCACGGCCTGCTCCGCCAGCAGGGCCTTGCGGCGCGGGTCGGGGCGGAGCCGGTGCGGCGGCCCTGGGTCACGGTCGAGGGCGATCTGGAGGGCCTCGCCGGGGCGGTTGGGCGCCAGGTCGTCGTCCGGGTGGAGGGTGAGCCGGGCCAGTTCCGCGGGGGTCGGGACGGGAGGCGGCCCCACCGCGACCGGGCCCGTCAGGAACGGGCCGAGCACCTCCAGGACGTCCTCCCTGCTCGCCTCGCTGAGCAGGTTCACCCGGGCCGCCTCCCTGTCGTACCAGGCGACGTTCCGCCCGTCCGTCAGGCACACGTAGAGCCGCTCCTGGCCGTGCCGCCAGGTCGGTATGACGCGCAGTCCGCTCATGCACCATCACCCCCCGACCATGGGAACAGGCGGGGTGCTCCAGGGGCAAGAAGGCGGTTACCTTTGGGGAAGGTCGGCAGGGTGGTGGGGTGTGGGGAGTTGGGGAGGCGTTGTTGCGTACCCGCAGGAAACAGCCCGACGTACCGGCCCCGGACCGCCCCTGGAACGAGATCGTGCCCGGCCTGTGGATGGGCGGGCACGAGTTCAGGGGGCCCTCGGGGCAACGGGAGTTCGCCGTCGTACGGGACGAGTTCGACCTCGTCCAGACCCTGTTGAGGCTGCCGGGGCACGGGCCCGACCCCGGCGTGGAACATCATGTGTGGCCGATACCCGACGGGCCCCTGGACGGGACCCAGCTCGCGGGCGTGATCCGGCTGGCACAGGCCGCGAGCGAGGCGATCGACGAGGGCCGCAAGGTCCTCGTCCGCTGTTATCACGGCTACAACCGCTCGGGGCTGGTCGTGGCGCACGCCCTGATCCGTGCCGGGCACTCCGCCGAGGAGGCGATCCGCACGATCCGGGAACGCCGATCGCCCTGGGCGCTGCACAACGACCTGTTCGTCGACTACCTGCGGGCCGGACTGCCCACGGCACGGCTGCTGGAGGAGCTGGCCGAATGACGCCCGTCCCGGACGGGTGCGCAAAAAGGACTTCCGTACGAATAAGGTGTACGGGCCGGTAGTCGTCCCGGAGACGGGTCGGCAGTCGTCCCGGGGAGGGGTCGGCGTCGTCCCGGAGACGGGCCGGCAGTCGTCCCTCGCCGCCCAGTTCCCCCCGTCCGCCCCTGGAGCACAGTGCCACGCCCCGTCCGTACCGCCCTCGCCACCGCCCTGCTGCTGGCCACCGCCGCGGGCTGCGGTGACGCGGGCGGTCTCCAGACAGCGGGGTCCACCCCGACCGCGACCAGCCCGGCGAAGCTGTGGCCGCAGCTGACTCCGGCGTCGAGCCCCGCCTGGAACTACGACGACGGCGAGGCCGAGGTCATGAAGGGCATCGCCGTGCCCGGCGGCGACGTGCGCAAGGTGGACCCGGTGGCCGTGGTGAAGGCGGAGATCCGCCAGCACCCGGCCGACTACTCCGGCTCCAAGGCGACCTACCGCGAGACGACCCGGCGGATGGCCTCATGCGGCCGGACGCCGGCGGACGGCCGGTGCCCGGTCCTCAAGGCGTACTACCGCGATCTCACCGGCGACGGCCACGCGGATCTGACGCTGGGCTTCCGGCTGCTGCCGGGCAACCAGACCGCCGTCCGCGTCTACACCGTCCAGGGCGGCCGGCTGGTGCAGGTCATGAGCAACGACGACGCGGTGAGCCAGGTCGAGCTGGCCGGGCACTCAGTGATCATCCACGCCCCGTCCGACCTCGCGGACTACGAGTACCGGTTCCAGTGGACCTGGGACCCGGACCAGCGCGTCTTTCTGCTCACCCACGACGAGATGCTGCACCTCGGCAAGGGGCCGAAGGCCTCCCCGTCCCCCTCGGCGACCCGCTGATGAGGCTCGCGCTCCCCCGGTGGACCGGCACGCTCGCCCTCAAGGCCCTCGCCTTCATCACCGTCATGTGCTGTGCGCTGGCCGCGCTGCTCGGCATCCTCGTGCATGTCTCGGTGACCGATCAGACCGTCGGCCAGGCCCGTGACCTGGCGCTGTCCCGGCTGGCGGACGCGACCGAGGCGTACGAGGCCGGGGAAAGCCTGCTGCCGGGCGCTGGCGTCGACCCGCCAGGGCTGCCCGCGTCGCTGCGGGCGCTGGCGGTGGCGGGCCACCGGGGCACGATGGTCGCCGATCACGAGGGGCGCCCCACGATGTGGGCGGCCGGTCCCGCCGACCACGACCGGGCCCTCGCCGTCGTCGTCGACTACTCCCAGCAGGCCCGCACGATCAACGCGCTCGACCGGGCCATCCTGTGGTCCTCGGCCCTCGCCATCGGGGCGACGCTCCTGGTGGGCGCGTTCGCGGTGACCCGGGTGACCCGGCGGCTGCACGCCACCGCGCGGGTGGCGCGCCGGATCAGCCGCGGTGACCTGGACGCGCGCGTCGACGATCCGCGCACGAAGGACCCGACGCGGCCGCAGGACGAGGTGGCCGCGGTGGCCGCCGCGCTGGACTCCATGGCGGCCTCCCTGCAGGGCAAGCTGCTGAGCGAGCAGCGGTTCACGGCCGACGTGGCGCACGAGTTGCGCACGCCGCTGACGGGGCTGCACGCGGCGGCGGAGCTGCTGCCGCCGGGGCGGCCGACGGAGCTGGTGCGGGACCGGGTGGCCGCGCTGCGGACGCTGACGGAGGATCTGCTGGAGATCTCGCGTCTGGACACCGGGCGGGAGCGGCTGGATCTGGACGCGGTGTCGCTCGGGGCGCTGGCGGAGCGGGTGGTGCGGGCGTCGGGGACCGACACGGAGGTCAGGGTCGTGCACAGCGTCGTCGTGGAGACCGACCGGCGGCGCCTCGAGCGGGTGGTGGGGAACCTGGTGGCCAACGCGCACCGGCATGGGCGGGCGCCGGTGTCGCTGACCGTGGACGGGCCGACGGTGACGGTGCGGGACCACGGGGACGGGTATCCGGAGTATCTGGTCGAGCACGGGCCCCAGCGGTTCCGGACGGAGGGGGGATCGAAGGGGCACGGGCTGGGGTTGACGATCGCGGTCGGCAGGCGGAGGTGCTGGGGGCGGAGCTGTCGTTCCGGAACGCCGCGGACGGAGGAGCGGTCGCCGTACTCACTCTGCGCGGCACCCCGCGCCCCTGACGGCCCAGTCAGAAAGGCGGCGCCGAACCACCCCTCCTAATGTGGCGATTAGTCAAGTTCGCCCCCTTCGTGGAGGTTCGCTCATGTCCCTGCGCTCCCGTCTCTCCATATCCCTCGCCGCCGGCGCCCTGCTCGCCGCCGCTGCCGCCGTGCCCGCCGTCGCGAACGACGACTGGGACGGCGAACGCGGCGACTGGGGGCAAGGGCAGGGGCAGCAGCACCAGCAGCACAACCCGCGCCTGTACAAAGGCGTGGTCACGGCGAGCTCGCTGAATCTGCGCAGCGCGCCGAACCGCGGGTCGCAGATCATCCGGACCGCGCACCGGGGCGAGATCGTCTCGATCTTCTGCAAGACGCCCGGCCAGACCATCAACGGCAACCCGCTCTGGTACCTCCTCACGGACGGCACCTGGGCGTGGGGCGCGGCCCGGTACATCGACAACATCGGGGCGGCGCCACGCTGGTGCTAGGAAGACCAGGGAGATTGCGAAGACAAGTCTCCCTATTTGGGTAGGTTCCGGACATGACGAAGGCCGGAATCACCGTGGTGCGAGCGGATCCCCCCGCTCCCGCCGTCCGCCTCCCCCGGCGCCGGGGCATCGAACTCGCCCTCATCGTGGTCGCCGTACTGCTCTCCGTGTACGGCTACTGCGCGGTCGGCCTGGCCCGACACGGCACCGTCCCGCCCGGCGCCGCCGGTTACGGCGCCGGGCTCGGCGTGCTCGCGCTGGTCGCGCATCTCGCGGTGCGCTACCGGGCGCCGTACGCCGACCCGCTTTTGCTGCCGATCGGCGTGCTGCTCAACGGACTCGGTCTGGTCCTCATCTACCGGCTCGACCTGGAGACCCCGGGCGACCGGGCGGCGCCCACCCAACTCGTGTGGTCCACGGTCGGCGTGGCGCTGTTCATCGTCACCGCGCTGTTCCTGCGCGACTTCCGGGTGCTCCAGCGGTACTCCTACGTGTGCGTCGCCGCGGCCCTGGCGCTGCTCGTCCTGCCCATCGCCTTCCCGGCCGTGAACGGGGCCCGGATCTGGATCCGGATCGCCGGGTTCTCCATCCAGCCGGGCGAGTTCGCGAAGGTGCTCCTCGCGGTCTTCTTCGCCGCCTATCTCGCCGCCAACCGCAACGCGCTCGCCTTTGCCGGGCGCCGGATCTGGCGGCTCCAGCTGCCGACCGGGCGGGTGCTCGGGCCGATCGTGGCGATCTGGCTGCTGAGTGTGGTGGTGCTGGTCCTGGAGCGGGACCTCGGGACGTCGCTGCTGTTCTTCGGGCTGTTCGTGGTGCTGCTGTACGTCGCCACCGGGCGGACCGGATGGATCGCGGTGGGGCTGCTGCTGGCCTCGCTGGGCGCGGTCGCGGTCGGTTGGCTGGAGCCGCATGTGCACAGCAGGGTGCAGGACTGGCTGCATCCCTTCGCCACCATCGAGGCCGGCCAGGGCCCCAACCAGCTGTCGCAGTCGCTGTTCGCGTTCGCCGCGGGCGGCACCATGGGCACCGGGCTCGGGCTCGGGCACTCGATCCTCATCGGCTTCGCCGCCAAGTCGGACTTCATCCTGGCGACGGCCGGCGAGGAGCTGGGACTGGCCGGACTGTCGGCGATCTTCCTGCTGTACGGGCTGCTCGTGGAGCGCGGCTACCGGGCCGGGCTGTCGTTGCGTGACCCCTTCGGGCGGTTGCTGGCGGTCGGGCTCGCGTCGATCGTCGCCCTGCAGGTGTTCGTCATCGCGGGCGGTGTGACCGGGCTGATCCCGCTGACCGGCATGGCGATGCCGTTCCTGGCGCAGGGCGGCTCGTCGGTGGTGACCAACTGGGCGATCGTGGCCCTGCTGATCCGGGTGAGCGACTGCGCGCGCAGCCAGTACGACGGGGAGGTCGCCGCATGACGCGGAACATCCGGATGACGCGCCATATCCGGCACGCCGCCTGCTTCTGCGCCCTGCTGCTGGTGGCGCTCCTCGTCAACGCCGCCCGCATCCAGGTCTTCCAGGCCCCCGCCTACGACGACAACCCCGCCAACCGTCGTACCGCGATCTCCCGTTACGGCCAGCCGCGCGGTGACATCCTGGTCGGCGACGCCCCGGTCACCGGCTCGAAGGACACCGACGGGCGGCTGCGCTACGAACGGACCTATCCGAAGGGCCCGTTGTACGCGCCGGTGACCGGCTTCGCCTCGCAGATCTACGGCACGACCTTCCTGGAGCACGCCGAGGACGGCCTGCTCTCCGGCACCGACCCGATGCTGTCGGCGTTCCCCCTCTGGAACGACCTGACGCGGCGCCAGAACCCGGGCGGCAACGTCGTCACCACCATCGACCCCGCCGCCCAGCAGGCCGCTTACGCGGGACTGGCCGGACGGAGGGGCGCGGTGGCGGCCGTGGAGCCGTCGACCGGACGCATCCTCGCGCTGGTGACCAGTCCGTCGTACGACCCGCAGGTGCTCTCGGGGAACGACGCGGCGGTGGAGCGGTCCTGGGCGCGGCTGAACGCGGACCCGGACAAGCCGATGCTCAACCGGGCGGTACGGCAGACCTATCCGCCGGGGTCGACGTTCAAGGTCGTCACGCTGGCCGCCGCGCTGGACGCGGGCGTGGTGACGGACGTCGACGAGGCGACCGACTCCCCCGACCCGTACACCCTGCCGGGCACCACGACCTCGCTGACCAACGAGGCCACGGGATGCGAGGACGCGCCGATCCGGGCCGCGTTCATGTGGTCCTGCAACACGGTGTTCGCGCGGCTCGGGGTGCGGGTCGGGGTGAGCGACATGGCGACCACGGCGGCGCGGTTCGGCTTCAACGACACCGGGCTCGGGATTCCGTACTCCGTCGCGGAGTCGACCTTCGACGTGTCCGTCGACAAGGCGCAGCTCGCGCTGTCGTCGATCGGGCAGTACAACACGCGGGCGACGCCGCTGCAGATGGCGATGGTGTCGGCGGCCGTCGCCAACGGCGGGCAGATCCGGTCGCCTTACCTGGTGGAGCGGACGACCCGGTCGGGCGGCACCACGGTGTCGACGGCCGGCTCGCGGCCGGTGCGGCAGGCGATGCATCCGGCGACCGCGGTCCGGCTGAAGGAGCTGATGGAGGAGGTGGTGACCGAGGGCACCGGCACGAACGCCGCGATCCCCGGCGCGATCGTCGGCGGCAAGACCGGCACCGCCCAGCACGGTGTCGACAACTCCGGTACGCCGTATGCCTGGTTCATCTCCTGGGCGCAGGGCGAGCGCGATCTGGAGCCGAAGGTCGCGGTGGCCGTGGTGGTGGAGGACGCGGAGGCGGACCGGGGGGAGATCAGCGGGGGCGGGGACGCGGCGCCGATCGCGCGGGCGGTGATGGAGGCGGTGCTCACCGACTGAGACGGGGGTAGGCGGCGGACCGGGCCCCGACCTACCGTTCGGTACATGACTTCAGCCGCCGAGTACGAACTCGCCCAGGTCAACATCTCACGCCTCAAGTTCCCGCTGGACTCACCGGAGTTGAAGGACTTCGTCGACGCACTGGACCCGGTCAACGCCTCCGCGGAGGCCGCCGACGGTTATGTCTGGCGCCTCCAGTCGGAGGGCGGCGACGCGACCGACATCAAGGTCTTCGGCGACGACTGGCTGATCATCAACCTCACGATGTGGCGGGACACCGACGCGCTCACGGCCTTCATGTACCAGGGGCAGCACCGCGAGATGCTCTCCCGCCGGCGCGAGTGGTTCGAGAAGGTGGAGGAGGCGATGACGGCTCTGTGGTGGGTACCGGCCGGCCACCGCCCGACGGTCGCCGAGGCCGAGGCGCGGCTGCTGCACCTGCGCGCCAACGGGCCGACGCCGTACGCCTTCACACTCCGGACGTCCTTCCCGGCACAGGGGGCGGAGCCGGTGTCGTTCGCGGTGCCGGAGGACTTGGGCTGCGGGGTCTAGCCACGGCTCCAGGGGCAGTGCCACTCGGGCTCCTCGGGCGTCCGGCGGGCGGCGGCTCCGTTCACCGGGCTCCCCGGTCGATCGCGTCCCGCACTTCCGCGACCCGGTCATGCTCCTCCGCCGCGAACCGCTCCGCATCCAGTCTCTCGGCGACCTCCTCGTCCTGGGCCATCAGCAGGTCGAGGTTGGAGTCGCCCATCTCGAAGACGCCCATGTCGACGTAGGCCTGCTGGAGGCGCTTGCCCCACAGGCCGATGTCCTTGACGCACGGGACGATGCGGGAGAACAGCAACTGGCGGAACAGGGCGAGGAATTCGGACTGCTCGCTGTACTCCTCGGCCTCGGCGGTGGGGATGCCGAAGTTCTCCAGGACCTCGACGCCCCGGAGCCGGTCGCGCATCAAGTGGCAGCCCTCGATGACGAATTCCTCGCGCTCGCGGAGTTCGGCGTCGCTGAGCTGCCGGTAGTAGTCCCGCAGTGCCATGCGACCGAAGGCGACGTGCCTGGCCTCGTCCTGCATGACGTACGCGAGGATCTGCTTCGGCAGCGGCTTGTCCGTCGTGTCGCGGATCATGCCGAACGCGGCGAGTGCGAGGCCCTCGATGAGGACCTGCATGCCGAGGTACGGCATGTCCCAGCGGCTGTCGCGGAGGGTGTCGCCGAGCAGGGACTGGAGGTTGTCGTTGATCGGGTACAGCATCCCGATCTTCTCGTGCAGGAACCGCCCGTAGATCTCCGCGTGCCGGGCCTCGTCCATCACCTGGGTCGCCGAGTAGAACTTCGCGTCGAGGTCGGGGACGGACTCGACGATCCGCGCGGCGCAGACCATGGCGCCCTGCTCACCGTGCAGGAACTGGCTGAACTGCCAGGAGGCGTAGTGCTGCCGCAGCTCGCCCTTGTCCTTCTCCGTCAGCTTCGCCCAGTGCTTGGTGCCGTAGAGGGACATGGACTCGTCGGGGGTGCCGAGGGGGTCGTACGGGTCGACCTCGATCCCCCAGTCGATGCGTTTCTGCCCGTCCCACTGCTTGTCCTTGCCCTTCTGGTAGAGCGCGAGGAGACGGTCGCGACCATCGTCGTACTCCCAGCTGAAGCGCGCCGCGCCGGTCGCCGGCACCTGCCAGTGGGGGTCTTCCGGATCTGTGGCGTACAGGTCGAAAGTCGGCATGTCCCGCAGGCTGCCCCTTTGTAGACGCGGGGTCAACAAGTAGCGCGCGGGGGATTGACGGGCTTGCTGACAAGCAGTCTCATAACCTCATGACGACGTTGACGGACGCCGAAGCGCTCGCGGGCCTCCGCGACGCGCTCGGCCTGCTCAAGGACCGGGAGCAAGTGGCCGAGCGGCTGCTCGACTCCTCCGCCAAGCACTCCTTCGACCCCGACAAGGAACTCGACTGGGACGCGCCCTTCGAGGAGGGCAAGTGGTTCTGGCCGCCCGAGCTGGTGTCGCTGTACGACACCCCGCTGTGGAAGCGGATGAGCGAGGAGCAGCGGATTCTGCTCTCGCAGCACGAGGCCGCGGCGCTGGCCTCGCTCGGGATCTGGTTCGAGCTCATCCTCATGCAGCTGCTCGTGCGGCACATCTACGACAAGGCGGCGACGAGTGCGCATGTGCGCTACGCGCTGACCGAGATCGAGGACGAGTGCCGGCACTCGAAGATGTTCGCGCGGCTGATCTCGCGCGGGGACACTCCGTGGTACCCGGTGAGCCGGGCGCACCAGCAGCTGGGCCGGCTGTTCAAGACGATCTCGACGACGCCGGGGTCCTTCACCGCGACGCTGCTCGGTGAGGAGGTCCTCGACTGGATGCAGCGGCTGACGTTCCCGGACGAGCGCGTGCAGCCGCTGGTCCGGGGGGTCACCCGGATCCATGTCGTGGAGGAGGCGCGGCACGTGCGGTACGCCCGCGAGGAGCTGCGGCGGCAGATGGTGACCGCGCCCCGGTGGTCGCAGGAGTTCACCCGGGTGACGTCCGGGGAGTTCGCGCGGGTGTTCTCGGTGGCGTTCGTGAACCCCGAGGTCTACACGAACGTGGGGCTGGACCGGCGGGAGGCGCTGGCGCAGGTGAAGGCGAGCGGGCACCGGCGGGAGGTCATGCAGACGGGGGCGAAGCGGCTGACGGACTTCCTGGACGACATCGGGGTGCTGCGGGGGGTGGGGCGGCGGTTGTGGAAGAGCTCGGGGCTACTGGCCTGACGCCGGGTGCGGGCCGGTGGGGGTTGGTCGCGCCCACGCGGCGGGGCCGCATATCGATACAGCACCGCGCCCCTTCAGGTCGGCATGCGCAGCCTGCGATTACGCTGCACCCCATGACGCCCGCCGCGCCCGCCTACCGTCGCCTCAGCGTCGAGGAGCGTCGAAGCCAGCTCCTCGACGCCGCCCTCGGACTCTTCGCACACCGCGCCCCCGAGGACGTCTCCCTCGACGACGTGGCGGAGGCGGCCGGGGTCTCGCGGCCCCTCGTGTACCGGTACTTCCCGGGCGGGAAGCAGCAGCTCTACGAGGCTGCCCTCAGGTCCGCCGCCGAAGAGCTCCAGCAGTGCTTCGACGAGCCTCGCGAAGGGCCGCTGCTCGACCGCCTCTCCCGGGCCCTCGACCGCTACCTCGCCTTCGTCGACCAGCACGACGCCGGGTTCAGCGCGCTGCTCCAGGGCGGAAGCGTCGTCGAGACCTCCCGTACGACGGCCATCGTGGACGGCGTACGGCGGGCCGCCGCCCAGCACATCCTCAGCCATCTCGGGGTCACCGAGCCCAGCGCGCGGCTGCGGATGACCGTACGGATGTGGATCACGGCGGTCGAGGCGGCCTCGTTGATCTGGCTGGACGACGACAAGGAACCGCCGGTCGACGAGTTGCGGGACTGGCTGGTGGAGCAGTTCGTCGCCGTGCTGTCGGTGACGGCCAGGCGCGACCCCCAGACGGCCGCGCTGGTGCAGGCCCTCGCGGCGGATGGCTGACACTGGTGCCGTGAAGAGCGAAGACACCCCCTTCGAGGGCGGCCCCATGGACGGCCGTGTCCTGCCGGTCCTCCTCGGCCCGACCGGGCACCCGCCCAAGCAGTACCGCATCCCGGTCCCGGACCCGGACGGCGGTCCGCCCACCGTGCTGGTCTACCGCCGGGTGCCGCGCGGGCAGAGCAGACTGGGGCTCCAGAAGGGGTGGAAGTACGCGTACGAGCCCGAGGGCAGGCCGTCGCGGCTGAAGTGGCCGTGGTCCAGGCCCGACGCCACGCCGGGCGGCAAGCCGGACGACACCGACGGGTGACCTCGTTGCGCCGAACCGCGCACACCCGGCGCGCGCGAACAAGGCAGCCGTCCCATGCTCGCGGTGCGGAGCAGAGGGGCTGCTGCGCGCCGGAGGTGATGACGTGTCAGGAAGGCTTCTGCGTCTGGTGTGTACGGCGGCGGTCGCGGCCGGCACCGTCCTCGCGCCCGTGCCCGCGGCGGCCGTACCGGAGCCGCCCGCGCCCGGCGGGCGGAGCGTCTCCGAACTGCTGACGGATCTTCAGCGGCTGTACCAGCAGGCCGAGGAGGCGACCGAGACGTACAACGCCACCGCGGAGAAACTGAAGGAGCAGCGGGCGGAGGTGCGCCGGCTGGACGGGCAGCTGGCGCGAGCCCGGCTCTCGCTCCACGACAGCCGGGGCGCGGCGGGGCGCCTGGCCCGGCAGCAGTATCAGAACAGCACCGACATCTCGCCGTACGTGCGCCTGCTCCTGGCCCGTGATCCGCAGCACGCGCTCGATCAGGGGCATGTGATCGGGCAGTTGGCGCGGGAGCGCGCCGAGACCGTGGGACGGCTGACGGGGAGCGAGAAGAAGGCCGACGGGCTTGCCCGCAAGGCCCGCGCGGCGCTCGACCGGCAACTCACCCTGTCCGTCCAGCAGAAGAAGGACCGGGACGCCGTACGGAAGAAGCTCGACGACGTCGAGGAGCTGCTCGCCTCGCTGACCGAGGAACAGCGTGGTGCCGTCGCCGAGTTGGAGCGGACGGATGTCGAGGCGGCCCAGGAGGACCTCGTCACCTCGGGGGCCCTGGGCAGCGGTGAGGATGCGAACGAGCCGACGCGGGCGGCGGACCGGGCCGTGCGGTACGCCGTGCAGCAGCTCGGGAAGCCGTACGAGTGGGGGGCCGAGGGGCCCGAGGCGTACGACTGTTCAGGGCTCACGTCCGAGGCCTGGGGGTATGCGGGCAGGCCCATTCCCCGGACCAGCCAGGAGCAGTGGGCCAGGTTGCCGCGGATTCCGCTGCGCGAGCTGCGGCCCGGTGACCTGGTGGTCTACTTCCCCAAGGCGACCCATGTGGCGATCTATCTGGGGGGCGGGCAGGTCGTGCAGGCCCCGAGAACGGGTGAGAAGGTCAAGGTCTCGCCCCTGGCTTCCCACCCGATCCTGGGGGCCGTGCGCCCCGACAAGGGTCAGGACAGGGAGGCCAGGTAGGCCGCCGTCTTCTCCGGCTCGTAGAAGAAGTTCTCGAAGTCGGACGGGTCGTCGAAGGCGTTGGCGAAGCGGTCGGCGGCGGGCTGCAACTGGCCTGCCGCGCCAATGAGGTTGAGGATGTGCTCCGGCGGCGGGGCCAGCATCGCGTTCGTCCACTTGGTGACGTGCTGGGCGGTGTCCCAGTAGCGGTCGAACGTGCTCTGCATCCACTCCTCGTCGAACTCCTTCTCCCCGCGCTCCAGGATCGAGGCGAGGTAGGCGGCCGCGCACTTGGAGGCGGAGTTGGAGCCCTGACCGGTGATCGGGTCGTTGGCGACGACGACGTCCGCGACGCCGAGGACCAGACCGCCGCCGGGGAGGCGGCCGATCGGGTTGCGGACCGTGGGGGCGTAGCGGCCGGCCAACGTGCCGCCCGCGTCGGTGAGTTCTACCTTCGTGGCCCGCGCGTACTCCCAGGGCGTGTACCGCTCCATGAGTTCCAGGGTCAGGGAGAGGTGCTCCGCCGGGTCCTTGACACCGTTGAAGACGTCGAGCGGACCGCCGGGTATGCCCTCCCAGAACAGGATGTCGGCGCGGCCGGAGGTGGTGAGCGTCGGCATGACGAACAGCTCGCCGACGCCGGGGACGAGGTTGCAGCGGACCGCGTCGTGGTCCGGGTGCTCGGGGCGCGGGCCGAGGCCGTGGACGTACGACACGGCCAGGGCCCGCTGCGGCTCGCTGTACGGCGAACGGGACGCGTCCCGGCCGAACATCGACACCAGCTCGCCCTTGCCCGCCGAGACCAGCACGAGGTCGTACGTACGGGAGAAGTAGTCGAGGTCGGAGACCGCCGCGCCGTGGATGACGAGCTGGCCGCCACGCTGGGCGAAGGTCTCCATCCAGCCGGCCATCTTCACGCGCTGGTCGACCGACTGCGCGTACCCGTCGAGCTTGCCCACCCAGTCGATCGCACGGGCGGCCGGGCCCTCGGCCCACGAACCGGGGGCCGCGACCGAGACGCCGAGTCCTTCGATCTTCGGGGCCTGGGACTCCCAGAAGTTCAGCTGGAGATCGCGCTCGTGCTGCAGTGCGGTGTGGAACATGCACTGCGTCGACATGACCCGGCCGGAGCGGATCTCGTCCGCCGTCCGGTTCGACATCAGGGTGACCTCGTAGCCGTGGGACTGGAGGCCGAGGGCCAGCTGGAGACCGGACTGGCCGGCTCCTACGACGAGTATCTTCCGCATGCGGGTGGTGACTCCTTGGTGGGTTCTACTCGGGGGTTTCGTCCAGGGCGTGGCCGACCAGGGAGAGGAGGGTCTCGATCACCGAGATCCGGCGGCGCGCGTCCATGATCATTACAGGTATGTGCGCCGGGATCGTCAACGCCTCCCGCACGTCCTCCGGTTCGAACAGCTCGCTGCCGTCGAAGTGGTTGACGGCGACGACGTACGGCAGTCCGCAGCTCTCGAAGTAGTCCAGGGCCGGGAAACAGTCCTTCAGACGCCGGGTGTCCGCCATGACGACCGCGCCGATCGCACCGCGCACCAGGTCGTCCCACATGAACCAGAACCGCTGCTGGCCCGGCGTGCCGAACAGGTAGAGCACCAGGTCGTCGTCGAGGGTGAGGCGGCCGAAGTCCATGGCCACGGTGGTGGTGAGCTTGCCCGGCGTGGCGGTGAGGTCGTCGGTCTCCTCGCTCGCCTCGGTCATCAGCGCCTCGGTCTGGAGCGGGGTGATCTCCGAGACGGCGGTGACGAGGGTGGTCTTGCCGACGCCGAAGCCGCCGGCCACGACGATCTTCGTGGCGATGGGGGCGCGGGTGCGGTCCGTCTGCCAGGACTTCAGGTCCTCGTCGGTGTCCGCGAAGGCGGTGTCTCTGGTGCCCGCGACGGCGGTGTCCCTAAAGACGACGGAGTCCATTCAGCACCCTTTCGAGCAGAGCGCGGTCCGGACGGCCGGTGCCGTGACCGGTGCCGGTGCCGTACACACGGATCTTTCCCTGGTCCGCGAGGTCGCTGAGCAGCACCCGGACCACGCCGAGCGGCATCTTCAGCAGCGCGGCGATCTCGGCCACCGTGCGCATGCGGCGGCAGAGTTCGACGATGGCCCGCATCTCCGGCATGACCCGGGTGTTGAGGGAACCATTCGTCAGTTCCTTGCGCTCCTCGGGCGCTTCGAGCGCCGCCACGAACGTCTCCACGAGGAGGACGTGACCGAAGCGGGTACGGCCGCCGGTGAGCGAGTAGGGGCGGACGCGGGCGGGTTTGCGGTCACCGCCGCGGACGGGGAGGGTGGGGCGATCGGTCATCGGGGGGCTCCCTGCCGACTCGTTCTCGCTCTCCAGGGATCTCCGGAGCTCGCTGCGGAGCTCGGGGGTCAGGACATGGCCGGCGCGGCCCACGAAGAGCGCCATGTGGTACGCCACCACGCTCATGTCGCAGTCCGCGGAGCCGTGCACACCGAGCAGCGAGCCGTCGCTGATCGACATCACGAACAGGCTGCCCTCGTCCATCGCGACCATCGTGTGCTTCACCGGGCCGGAGTCCATCAGCCGGGCCGCACCGATGGTGAGGCTGCCGATGCCGGAGACGATGGTCGCGAGGTCGGCCGACGATCCGCGCGGACCCTTCGCGGTGGCGGCCTGGGGCCGGCGGGCCTGGTCGTTGCGGGCGGGGTCGGAGGAGAGCAGCAGCAGGCCGTCCGATGAGACCACCGCTACTGACTGGATGCCCGGCACCTCCTCGACCAGGTTCGTCAGCAGCCAGTGCAGGTTGCGGGCTTCACTGCTCAGTCCGAAGGTACTGGGCGCGGTCAACTGCTTGCCTCCTCGGGAGTGCCCCCCGTGGCTTCTTCGGCATGTGCGGGCGTCGTCGTCTGACCCGTCTGTTCGGCGATCTCCGCTTCCACGTCGCGGTAACCGGCCTCCGCCCCCCGGCGGAAGCCGCCGAGCCTCCGGCGGAGGGCTTCGGCGTCGACGGATGCGCTGCGCTGGCGGGGCGGTTCTGATGGTGCCGTGATCTTCGGGGTGCGCTTGGGGAGGCCTTTTGCGGTGAGCTGGTCCTCGTCGGGAGCGCGGGTGTGTTCCGTCTCGGCTTCGCCGTCGGCGGCCACAGGTTGTTCGTCGGTCGTCGCAGGGTGTTCTTCGGCGGGCGCCGGTACCGGGGCCAGGAGTTCCATCGTCGTTTCCGACGGCGTCTCGGCCGGCGTTTCCTGCCGCGTCTCCTCCGGCGTTTCCTGCCGCGTCTCCTCCGGCGATTCCTCCACCGCCGTCTCCGCGCTGCGTACCGCCTGCTCCGCCAGCTCCACCAGCGCGTCGCCCGTCTCCGAACGGCCGTGCAGAACGTTGGAGTTGGCCTCCGCGTCGGCGCCCGGCAGGGCGAAGGAGTGGGGCGTGCCGGAGAACGGGGTGGCCGACGGGACCGCGGCCGAGGGGGCCGCCGCCAGCAGCGGCTTCGGCAGGACCACCACCGCCGCGATGCCCCCCTGCTTCTGCTCGCGGAGCCGGACGCGCACGCCGTGGCGGTGGGCGAGGCGGGCGACGACGTAGAGGCCGAGGCCGAGACCCTCCTCGCCCTCCTGGTCGTACGGGGAGTCCGGGTCGAAGTCGGCGAGGCGGGAGTTGAGGCGGGTCAGGCGGTCCTCGGTCATGCCGATGCCCTCGTCCTGGACGGAGAGCATGACCTCGCCGCTCTCCAGGAGCCAGCCGGAGACCTCGACGGGCAGGTCCGGCGGCGAGAAGGACGTGGCGTTCTCCATCAGCTCCGCGAGCAGGTGGGAGAGGTCGTCGGCGGCGAAGCCCGCGACGTGCGCGTGCGGGGGCAGGGCGGCGATACGGACCCGCTCGTAGCGTTCGATCTCGCTGACCGCGGCCCGTACGACGTCCACCAGCGGGACCGGGCCGGCGCTCTGCTGGACGTGTTCCGTGCCCGCGAGGACCAGGAGGTTCTCGCTGTGGCGGCGCATGACCGTGGCGAAGTGGTCCAGTTTGAAGAGGGTGGCCAGGCGGTCCGGGTCCTGCTCGCGCTCCTCCAGGCCCTCGATGACAGCCAGTTGGCGTTCGACCAGGCCCAGGGTGCGCAGTGCGAGGTTGACGAAGGTGCCGCCGATGCTGTCACGCAGGCGGCCCAACTGGGCGGCGGAGTCGGCGAGTTCACTGCGCAGTTCCTCGCGGGCGTCGGCCATCTTCTGGCGCTGGGCGACGAGGTGCTTGCGGTCGGCTTCGAGGGTGGTGATACGGCTCTGGACGCCGAGGACATGCGCGTGCAGGGTGTTGACCGAGCGGACGACCTGGGCGAACTCGTCGTTGCGACCGGTGAACTTGACCGGTTCCTCGGCCGCCGGGTCCGCCGCCGTGGCCAGCCGGGCGGAGCCGAGGCGCAGGACCGCGAGCGGGCGGGTGAGGGTGCGGGCCATGGCGGTGGCCACGCCGACGGCGAGCAGCATCAGGGCGCCGAGGACCGCTATGCGGATCTCCCAGGCGGTGACGTCGTCGTCGCGGAGCTGGGCGAGATCCTTGGTGCGCTGGTTGTAGAGCGCCGACTCCACGCCGCGCATGAGTTCGACGCGGGCCGAGAGGGCGGCGTCCAGCTTCTTGGCGCCGGTGTCGAGTTCGCGGTCGGAGAGCGTGGGCTGGTCGGTGAGGGAGGCCAGGTACTTCTCGGCGGAGTTGACCTCGGGCCCGGTGACGGTGGAGTCGTAGCGGGCGACGGTCTCCTTCGGCGCGGTCTCCTTGAAGTCGGCGAGGGCCGCGTCGGAGCGGACACGGGCCTGCTGGGCGGCCGCGGTGAGGGCGTCGCGCTGCTTGGCGTCGGCCTCGGAGGTGGTGGAGACGGTCGAGGTGATGCCGGTGATCGGGTCGGTGACCGTCTGGGTGCCGCTCGGCACGCTGAGGGCGGCGAGGAGCAGGCCGCGGGTGGCGGCGGCCTGCTGGACGGCGGAGTCCAGCTCGGCGAGGGCGTGGGCACCGGAGCCCGCGCGGGGCGGCAGCTGCTCGGCCAGCTGTTCGGCGAGGCGGTGCAGCTCGGTGATGGTGGCCGAGTAGGAGGCGTGCGCTTCGAGGGCGGTGCTCTGCCGGTGAGCGCCGCCGGCGCAGGGCGGCGATCCCGTCGAGGTCGGCGCGCAGGCCGGCCGGGGTGTCGGTGTCGGCGCGCAGCTCCTCGACCTGCCGGTCGACGCGGGTGCTGTCCTGCTCGGAGGGCGCCTTGGAGCGGGGGCGGCCGGCGGCGACGTACGAGGTGACCTCGTCCCGCTCGTCGGCGAGCGCGTGCGCGAGGGCGAGGGCACTCTGGGTCTGCTCGGCGAGCGTCACCAGGTCCTGGGAGTCGCTGAGGTCCCGGGAGGCGTCGAGCACGGAGGGCGCGCCGGCCCCGGCGATCGCGGCGGCCACGACGGCGACGGCGACGATGAGCCGGTTGCGTACGTGGGTGGGGCGGCCCTTGCCCACGACGGCCCCGTCAGGGGCGGTGGCGGAGGTGGTGTCGGCGGGAGCCGTCTGCTTGCTCGTACGACGTGGCCGCGTCTTCTGCACCGGTGCTCGCATTCCTGACTCGTGTACCCATGGGACCGGGTGACGCTCTGTCAACTGACGAGTACTCCCGGTACAGTTCCCGACCCTCCCAGCGCCAGTCGGCGGTGGTCGCGCATCACCCGACCCGCCACTCGAAGGAGTGAACCCCGGACGGGAGTTGGGGAGCAAGTTCCCGTGGCACAGTCAGGGCCCTTGCGCGGGCGGCCGGTTGGACGTCCGGGGCGCGCGATGGCATCATCTGCCGCCGCGCCTGCCCGGACTGAATCATTCCCGCCCAAATCAGACGCCTGACCTGCGCACCTGCGCCGATTCGGCGACCGATGCCAGCCTTTCGTGAACCCTGTGAAGGGCTCGTGCAGACTGGCCGGATGCGTACTGAACTCATATCGGAGCCCGGCGATCCGACCCGCCCCAACGAGGACTTCGCGAGCGTCGGCCTTGCGGCCTCCGGACGGGGCGGCGCACTGGTGGTCCTGGACGGCGTCACACCGCCGAAGGGCCCGACAGGCTGTCTGCATTCCGTCCCCTGGTTCGTCTCACGTCTGGGCGGCGCGCTGACCGAACTGACCGTTTCCCTCCCGGATGTTCCGCTGCCCGAGGCGCTGAGCCTCGCCGTTGCGCGTACCGCCGATTCCCATGCGCACACCTGTGACCTTTCTCACCCACGCACACCACAGGCAACCGTGGTGCTGGCGCGCTGGTCGGACCAGGCCCTGGAGTACCTGGTCCTGTCGGACTCGGCGCTGCTGGTGGAGTCGCCGGGCGGGGCGGTGACGGCCCTCCTGGACGACCGGCTGGCCCTGCTGCCCCGGGAGGCCCTCGCCACCGACGCACACATCGACGCGCATCTGCGCAACAAGGAGGGCGGCTTCTTCACGGCGGCGGCCGACCCTTCCGTGGCGGAGCGGGCGGTGACGGGGGTCATCCGGCGCGCTGAGGTGAGAGCACTCGCCGCCCTGACGGACGGGGCGACCCGGTGGGTGGAGAAGTTCCGCGAGGGCGACTGGACGGACCTCTTCACCTTCGTACGCAAGGAGGGCGCCCAGGCGCTGGTGACGCGGGTGCGGGAGCTGGAGGGGGCGGACGCGGAGCGGACGTTCCTGGGGCGCAGCAAGCGGCATGACGACGCGTCGGTGGTGTTCGCGGAGCTCTGAGGGCCGCGCCTACTTCTCCATGCCCAGGTTCAGTTGGTGCAGCAGCCGGGCGAGTTCGGAGACCTCCTTCGGGTCCCAGTCCGCCAACCGCCCCGCGTACCGGGCCCGGCGGGCGTCCCGTACCCGGCCGACCCGTGAGCGGCCCTCCTCCGTCAACTCCACCAGCCACGCACGCCCGTCCGCGGGGTCCGGCGCGCGCGTGACCAGGCCCAGGTCCTCCAGAGCCCGCAGTTGCCGGGACATCGTGGCCTTGCCGACGCCGATGTACGCGGCGAGTTCCGTGGCCCGCTGGCGGCCGTACTCGTCGAGGCGCACCAGGAGCCCGTACGCGGACGACTCCAGATCCGGGTGGACCTCGCGCGCCATCTCGCCCTGGTTGGCCCGGGCCCGCCGCAGCAGCACGGTCAACTCGCGTTCCAGCGCCAGGAACCCGGGCTGGTTCACACCACTCCCGGACACGGCGGAACCGGCCCCGCGTCCGCCGCCGTTCGCGTCTTCGTGCACGTCAGTCCCTGCCTCGGTTTTCCCGGTCGTGAAAGTTTCCGCCAAATGCCGTCATCGCCGCAGCTCGGCCAGTATTTCGCAGGCTTAGACCAACGGCAGCCTCCGGCCCCTCTTCCCTCGTGCTCGTCTACGTGCGTAGCTTCTTTACCAGGCACTTACTGGCATGACCACGCCAGAACACCCCCCACGGTTCCGGTACGTTCCCCCACCGCGCCTTCCGGAGGCACGCATGCCCGTGCACAGACCCAGCCCCAGGCCCAGACCCAGACCGGTACGTCTCCTCCTCACGGCCCTCGCCACCCTCGCCGGGACCCTGCTGGCCGCCGCCCCCTCCCCCGCCGCCGACACCCCCGCCCGCGGCTCCGCGTACATGGGCATCGGCGTCCTCGCCCACGACGGCCGGAACGGCACGCCCCGCGACACCCGCGCCACCCAGACCGAGGGCGTGGACGTCTCCGGCCACCAGGGCAACGTCGCCTGGTCCACGCTGTGGAGCAGCGGGGTGAAATGGGCGTACGTGAAGGCGACCGAAGGCACGTACTACACGAACCCCTACTTCGCCCAGCAGTACAACGGCTCCTACAACGTCGGCATGATCCGCGGCTCCTACCACTTCGCCACCCCGGACACGACCGGCGGCGCCACGCAGGCGGACTACTTCGTCGACCACGGCGGCGGCTGGTCCAAGGACGGCAGGACGCTGCCCGGCGCCCTCGACATCGAGTGGAACCCGTACGGCGACTCCTGCTACGGCAAGACGCAGAGCGCGATGGTCACCTGGATCCGCGACTTCCTGAACCGCTACAAGGCCCGCACCGGCCGCGACGCCGTCATCTACACGGCCACCAGCTGGTGGACCGAGTGCACGGGCAACTACGCCGGTTTCGCCGGCGCCAACCCGCTGTGGATCGCGCGCTACGCGTCGACCGTGGGGCCGCTGCCGGCGGGGTGGGGGTACTACACCATGTGGCAGTACACCTCCTCCGGACCGACCGTGGGCGACCACGACAAGTTCAACGGGGCCCTGGACAGGGTGCAGGCCTTGGCCAACGGCTGACCCGCCCACGCACGGCGAAGGCCCGGGCCTCCCTCACGGGACCCGGGCCTTCACTTCATCCGGTCACGTCCGTCACGCCGCGACCGGAACCTCCGGCGTCGCCCCGTTCGTCGCCGGGGAGAGCGCCAGTTCCAGGACCTGGCGGACGTCGGTCACCGGGTGGACCTCCAGCTTGTCCAGCACCTCGGCGGGCACGTCGTCCAGGTCGGCCTCGTTGCGCTTGGGGATGATGACGGTCGTGACGCCCGCCCGGTGCGCGGCCAGCAGCTTCTGCTTCACGCCGCCGATGGGCAGGACCCGGCCGGTCAGGGAGACCTCGCCGGTCATCGCCACGTCCGTGCGGACCAGTCGGCCGCTGAGCAGTGAGGCCAGTGCCGTCGTCATCGTGATGCCCGCGCTCGGGCCGTCCTTCGGGACCGCGCCCGCCGGGAAGTGGATGTGCACGCCCCGGTCCTTGAGGTCGCCGACCGGCAGCTCCAGTTCGGCGCCGTGCGAGCGCAGGAAGGACAGGGCGATCTGCGCGCTCTCCTTCATCACGTCGCCCAGCTGACCGGTGAGGGTCAGGCCCGCCGCGCCCGTCTCCGGGTCGGCCAGCGACGCCTCGACGTACAGCACGTCACCGCCCGCTCCCGTCACCGCCAGTCCCGTCGCCACACCCGGCACCGCGGTGCGGCGCTCGGCCGGGTCCTGGGCGGACTCGGGGACGTGGTGCGGACGGCCGATCAGGTCCCGCAGATCCGCGTCCGTCACGGTGAACGGCAGCTTCCGCTCGCCCAGTTCGTGCTGGGCGGCGACCTTCCTCAGGAGCCGTGCGATGGACCGCTCCAGGGTGCGGACGCCCGCCTCGCGCGTGTATTCGCCGGCGAGCTTGCGCAGCGCGCTCTCCTCCAGCGTGACCTCGTCCTTGTCGAGGCCCGCCCGCTCCAGCTGGCGCGGGAGCAGGTGGTCACGGGCGATGACGACCTTCTCGTCCTCGGTGTAGCCGTCGAGGCGGACCAGTTCCATACGGTCGAGCAGGGCCTCCGGGATGGCCTCCAGGACGTTCGCCGTGGCGAGGAACACCACGTCGGAGAGGTCGAGTTCGACCTCCAGGTAGTGGTCGCGGAAGGTGTGGTTCTGCGCCGGGTCCAGGACCTCCAGGAGGGCCGCCGCGGGGTCGCCGCGGAAGTCGGAGCCCACCTTGTCGATCTCGTCGAGCAGGACCACCGGGTTCATGGACCCGGCCTCCTTGATCGCCCGCACGATCCGGCCGGGCAGTGCGCCGACGTACGTACGCCGATGGCCGCGGATCTCCGCCTCGTCGCGGACACCGCCGAGGGCGACGCGGACGAACTTGCGGCCCATGGCGTGCGCGACGGACTCACCGAGCGAGGTCTTGCCGACACCAGGCGGCCCGACGAGCGCCAGGACGGCACCGCCACGACGGCCGCCCACGACACCCAGGCCGCGCTCGCTGCGGCGCTTGCGCACGGCGAGGTACTCGGTGATGCGCTCCTTCACGTCCTCCAGGCCCGCGTGCTCGGCGTCCAGGATCGCCTTGGCGCCCTGGATGTCGTACGCGTCCTCCGTCCGTTCGTTCCACGGGAGTTCGAGGACGGTGTCGAGCCAGGTGCGAATCCACGACCCCTCGGGGGACTGGTCGGAGGACCGCTCGAGCTTGTCGACCTCCTTCAGGGCCGCTTCCCGCACCTTCTCCGGCAGGTCGGCGGCCTCCACGCGGGCGCGGTAGTCGTCGGACTCCTCGCCCTCCTTCTCGCCGTTGAGCTCGCGCAGTTCCTTGCGTACGGCTTCGAGCTGGCGACGGAGCAGGAACTCGCGCTGCTGCTTGTCAACGCCCTCCTGGACGTCCTTGGCGATGGTCTCGGCGACGTCCTGCTCGGCGAGGTGGTCGCGCAGCTGCTGGGTGGCGAGCTTGAGGCGGGCGACCGGGTCGGCGGTCTCCAGCAGCTCGACCTTCTGTTCGGTGGTCAGGAACGGCGAGTAGCCGGAGTTGTCGGCGAGCGCGGAGACGTCGTCGATGGCCTGGACGCGGTCGACGACCTGCCAGGCGCCGCGCTTGCGCAGCCAGGCGGTGGCGAGCGCCTTGTACTCCTTGACCAGTTCGGCGACATGGCCGGGCAGCGGTTCGGGGACGGTCTGGTCGACCGTGGTCCCCTCGACCCACAGGGCGGCGCCCGGGCCGGTGGTCCCCGCACCGATCTGCACCCTGCCCCGGCCGCGGATGAGGGCACCCGGATCGCCGTCGGCCAACCGGCCGACCTGCTCGACGGTGCCGAGCACACCGGTGCTCGCGTAGGTTCCGTCGATCCGCGGCACCAGCAGGACCTTGGGCTTGCCGGGTTCCGAACGGGCGGCGGCCTGGGCGGCCTCCACCGCGGCCCGCACGTCGGCGTCGTTCAGGTCCAGCGGCACCACCATTCCGGGCAGCACGACCTCGTCGTCGAGCGGCAGCACAGGCAGAGTGAGCGGTGTGGACGTCGAAGCCATGATCTCCCCTTCGGCAGTCAAGTTGAGCTATGCCGACTCAATGCACGTGAGCCTTCGATTGTTCCCCCGGCTGCGTTCGCTGTGAGCGATCACCTCTGTCGACGTGGATGACGGGCCGCGTATGGTCAACAACGGTAATGACCGCTTGTGCATTCCACCCGTTACAAGGAGATGTCGTGGACGAGACCGTGCGGGCCTGGGTGGACGGGTGGGTCGTCTCGCGCGGGGCCGCTCCGCCGACGCCGGAACCCTGGGGCTGCACGATCGACATGGGCATGGACGGGCACGTCACCCGGCATGTCTTCGGCACGGTCGGCGACGGTGTGGACGAGGCGGCCGTACGGAAGGTCGCCGAGGCGGTGACCGGTGCCGGGGTGTGGCTCAAGGTGTTCCGGGACCCGGCCGTGGTCGGCGACTGGCTGGGCGGGGGCTGGTGGATCGATCCGGAGCCCGGTTACCTGATGACCCTTCCGCTGGTGCGCGACGCGGCGGTCCTGCGGGTTCCGGACGGCTACCGGCAGCGCACCTGGTCCCGCGGCGGGGTCGTCCGCACGATGATCGCCGCCCCCGACGGCTCCTGGGCGGCCCGCGGCCAGCTCGCCCCGACCGGCGCCACCGCGGTCGCCGACCAGATCGCCACGTCCCCCGCCCACCAGCGCCGCGGCCTCGGCACCCTCGTCATGCGCACGCTCCAGCGGGCCGCGCTGGAGCAGGGGGCGGAGCGGTGCGTGCTGGCGGGGACGCCCGAGGGACGGGCGTTGTACGAGTCGCTGGGGTGGACGGTGTCGGCGATGCTGACCAGCGCGAAGTGCACCGGGGCCGAAACCGGGGACGAGGTCAACCGGGACTGAACCAGGGGTCTGGGTACACCGGCCGCTGAACCCAGGGGCAGGGAAAAGAAGTTGCCCTCTCCCCGAGACCCCGTACGTTCACCCCGTGACCGATACACAGACCTTCCTCGCCGCCTACGACGACCAGATGCGCGGTGCGCCGCCCACTCCGCCGGCCGGGGTGACGTACGAGAAGGACGGGCCGCTGCTGCGGATCGTCGGGCAGTTCCGCGGGTTTGTGAGCGGACCGAGCGAACTCGGCCTGGAGGGCGAGGAGCTGGACGGGTTGATCGCCCGGCAGCGGGACTTCTTCGCCGGGCGGGGTGAGGCGGTGGAGTGGAAGACCCGGGGCCACGACACCCCCGCCGACCTCACCGCACGACTCCGCGCGGCGGGATTCGTACCGGAGGACCGGGAGACGGTGCTGATCGGCCGGGCCGCGGACATGGCCGTACGGGAGCCGGTGCTGCCGGCCGGTGTGACCCTGCGGCGCGTCACCGCCGACGCGGACATGCGGCGGATCGCCGTCATGGAGTCGGCCGTGTGGGGCCAGGACCGGGGGTGGCTCGCGGACGACCTCATCGGCCGGGTGGCCGCCGCCCCCGACGAGATCGCGGTCTACGTCGCCGAGGCGGACGGTGAGGTCGTCTCCGCCGCCTGGCTGGCCTTCCGGTCGGGCACCGGGTTCGCGAGCCTGTGGGGCGGCTCCACGCTCGCCGCGTGGCGGGGCCTGGGCATCTACCGCGCGCTCGTCGCCACCCGCGCCGCCCTCGCCGCCGCCCGGGGTGTCACGTACCTGCACGTCGACGCCTCCGACGACAGCGCGCCCATCCTGCGCCGCCTGGGTTTCACGGCGGTGACGACGACCACGCCGTACGTGTGGACGCCGGAGTGACCGTGCCCGGACCTGAACCCCGGCCGACCGACAACGCGTTGGCGACGGCCCTGGCCAACGCCCGTTTGCGGGGCGGGAACTGACGGAAGAGAACTTCCTGCACGCCGTATTCTGAGCCGGCGTGAAGGGGGGGATGGCTCATGGGGCCGTTGATCGCTGTGATGGGGAGCGCCGATCCGGGGCGGCGGCTGGACCCGCCGCTGACGGACGCGGACGCCGCGCTGAGGGCCTGCGAGGAGATCGGCGCGGAGCTCGCGGCCGAGGGGTGCCGGATCATCGTGTACTCCAGCGAGGCGCAGTTCGTCGAGAGCCGGGTCGTCGCCGGCTTCCTGACCCGGGAGGACCTGCCGGACGGCTCCGTCCAGGTCCGGCCGCCCTACGAGGACGGCGACATCGACTTCCCGCTGCGTGACAAGCGGCCCGAGGTCTTCGACCTGCGCTACGAGCCGGGCAACGACTGGGAGGTCAGCTTCTACCGGTCGCTGCGCGACGTCGACGGGGTCGTCCTGGTCGGCGGCGGCCGCTCGACGCTGGTCACGGGGATGATCTGCCTCGCGTTCGGGATACCGCTGTATCCGCTGGCCTCCTTCGGCGGATCCGCCCGCAAGGTCTGGGAGACCATGAACCGGTCCACCCATCACGCCACGGCGGACGAGGTGTCCGCCATGGGCGCGCAGTGGGGTCCGGGCAGCGCCCGGCGGCTGGTGCGGCTGCTGGGCACGCAGCGGGAGCGGCGCGAGGAGAAGCAGCGCGAGGAGGCCAGGTCCCGGCGGGGCGCCACCCTGCGGGCCGGGCTCGGCGCGGTCACCGGCATGCTGCTGCTCCTGCTCGGCTTCGCGACCATTCCGCTGACGTACGCCGTCGAGTCGAGCACCGCGGTCAACCTCACCGCGCTCATCGTGGGCGCGCTGGCCACCGGCACCTCGGGGGCGATCACCCGGACCGTCTTCGACCGCGAGACCCACTGGGCGCGGACGGCGGTCCTCGGCATGTCGGCGGGCGGGATCGCCTTCCTGCTCTTCGTCTCCGCCCAACTGGCCGCGTCCCCCGACATCCTGGCCGGCGAGGGCGTCCGCCGCCTGCTGTTCTTCGTGCTGGCCGTCGGCTATGTCTCGGGCTTCACGTTCGACGCGGTGTACAACCGCCTGAAGCAGACGGAACCGCCCGCGCCGCCGGTGCTCCCGGGGCTGCCGACGGGGGTGCCGGGCGGGGCGACGCCGCCGCAGGGGCCCGGAGGCGCCTGATGGAGTCGCCGGCCCGGCTCAACGTCTTCCTCAGCCACCGCTACCACTCCCCCGCCGAGAACCTGTACTTCTGGGAGCTGCTCAGCTCCGCCGAGGACGTCTCGTTCCGCGTCGACGAGGCGGTCTCCTTCACCAGCCCCGTCCGCCTGGAGCGCATGATCCGGGACGCGGACGGGTTCGTCGGCATCCATCCGCTGCCGGGCGACCCCCGCGAAGTGCATCTGCTGCCCCGGCTGCGGCACATGGCCCGCTACTTCCGGCTGGAACTGGGGATGGCGGTGCGGGCCCGCAAGCCGGCCGTGGTCTTCCACGACCAGCGGCTGCTGCCCGTGTTACGGGCTCCGGAGAGCGTGCGTCTCGTGCCGTACGACGCCCAGGAGACCGAGGCGGCGACCCACTCCGCGCTGCCCGGGAAGGTCGAGTCGGTCTACCGGGGCTTCCTCGCCGAGGCACATGTGTCGGCGTCGGCCCAGCGGCGGCGGTCCCACCACCAGCGCCGGGTCGGTCTGGTCGTGTCGCCCGAGAACAGGTCCGCCACGCCCGCCCTGACCGAGGCCCTGGAGGAGCACTCCTGGGAGCCCGTCGTCCTGCCCTGGCCGCCCCGTCTCGACCTCGACCTGATCACCCGGTTACGGGCCTGCGACTGGGTGATCGTCGACCTGGACACCGTACGGGGTCATCTCGTGGCCGCCTTCACCCACGGCCAGTTCGTCCCGACGATGCCGATCGTCTCGCCCCGGGCCCCCGGGACGCCGGAGGAGACGCTCTACGGCGGGAGCCCGACCGGCCACCGCAAGGCGATCGTGCGCTGGGACGATCCCGACAGCCTCGTCGCGGCCGTCGAACCCCATCTGCGCGTCATCGACGAACAGCCCCGGTTCATCGGCAGCACCGCGCAGGCCCTGGACTACTTCCGCTCCGCCGCCAAGCGCAACGAACGCGTCTTCCTCAGCTACGCCTCCGCCAACCACGACCACGCCGCCACGTTCTCGCAGCTGCTGAACGAGCGCTTCCAGAACGTCTTCGACTTCCGCCGGCACGGCGCCATCGGGGTCGGTGAGGACTGGCTCGACGACCTGATGGGGAACCTGGCCAAGTCCGCGGTCGGGGTGCTGCTGCTGTCGAAGGAGTACATGGAGAGCAAGTACTGCATGCTGGAGGCCCGGGAGTTGTACCGGCACTCCATCGAAGGGGACGTACGCCTCGTGCCCGTCTGCCTGGAGAAGCTGGACCTGCCCGACTTCCTCCAGCGCACCCAGTACCGCAACCTCGCCCGGCACACCCCGCAGGGCATCGTCACCGAGCTCCTGGACCAACTCCCGCCCAGCGCCTGACCATCGGCCAGCAGGCCACCCCGATCACCAGCGAGAACAGGTGCCCCCAGTCGCTCAGCGGATCGCTGAACGCCACCAGGTCCTGGACCAGCATCCACCCGAACCCCGCCAGCAGCGGCCACCGCAGCCACGGCCGGAGCAGCCCCGCCAGCGCCCCGAAGCTCGCGGCGACGCCGAAGCTGATGCCGTAGTCGAGGCGGTGCAGCGAGCTGTCCGGCAGGTGCCCGGCCAGCACCGCGAGCCCCACCGGCACCTCGGTCGCCAGTGTCGCCAGGACGTGCCCCAGCAGAAAGACGACCGCCGTCCGCGCACCGCCGATCCGCCGCTCCAGCGCGGTCAGGACGAGCAGGAAGCCGACGGCGTACGGCGAGAGCAGCCCGCCCGCGATCCACAGCGCGCTGGCCGGCAGCACGAGTGCCGGCGTCCGCACGAGGTGGTCCACATCGGTGCTGGAGGCCTGGAGCAGGCGGTGCACGAGGCCGGGGTCGGCGTACTCGGTGACGAGTGAGGTGACGGCGAGGACGGCGGCGTACCCGAAGGTGAAGGGGGTCCCGGTGGGGGTGGGGAGGATGCGCCAGGGGCGGGGGCGCACCGGAGCCGGTCGAGCGACGGGCGCCGCCGTCGATCCAGGTGCCGGTGCCGCTGCCGCCGCCCGCTGACTCGGGATGCCGTCGAGCAGCTCGGCGGCATCCGGAAGACCGGCCGTCTCAGTCCGTTCCACCGCGAGGCACTCCTTCCGTTTCACCCCACGATTCGCGCCCGACCCACCGGCTGTCTGTGACCGGCGCCACGCTGCCCCGGATTCACAGACAGTTCTCAACCACCGCCCCAGAGGCGGCGGATGCGCCCCCGCCACCTCAATTGCCTGTACAGAGACCGCCGAACTGCGAAAATGACCCGATGCCCATCTCGTACGACACCCCTGAAGTCCTGGACCGTCGCGAGGGCCCGCACGGCGAGGTCGTGCTGCGCCGGCACGGTCAGTTGCTGCAGATCATCGCCAACGGCTGTTTCCTGATGGACACCTCCGACGGCCGCTCGGAGCGGCTGCTGGTCGACGCCGCACTCGCCGCGCTGGACGACCGGCCCGCGCCGAGCGTGCTGATCGGCGGGCTCGGCGTCGGCTTCTCGCTCGCGCACGCGGCCGAGAATCCGCGCTGGGGCCGGATCACGGTCGTGGAGCGGGAACCGGCCATCGTCGACTGGCACCGCGACGGCCCGCTGTCCGCACTCTCCGCGCGGGCCCTGGCGGATGCACGCGCAAAGATTCTGGAAACGGATCTAGTCACTTACGTCCATGAGACATCGGACACGTACGACGCACTGTGCCTGGACATCGACAACGGACCCGGCTGGACCGTCACCGAGGGCAACGACGGGCTGTACGCACCGGCCGGACTGGCCAGCTGCGCAAGGGTGTTGACGCCGGGCGGGGTACTGGCGGTGTGGTCGGCGCAGCCCTCGCCGGAATTTGAAAGTTCCCTATGGAATGCCGGGTTCCAACAGGTGCGTACCGAAGAGATCCCGGTTGCCCGGGGCGTTCCGGACGTCGTGCATCTCGGCGTCCGACCTGGATAGCCCTGGCGCGGTGACTCCCCGTACCCTGCTCACCTGACGCAGATCATTCAAGCGTCAATCGCAAGCATGCGCAGGCAAGCCAGAGAGCGGAATCACCCCACTGATTCCGGAAAGCAACTTTTGGGGCGGGCGATGGAGCAGACACACACCTCCCACAACGGCACGGCTACGGCCACCCCGGGCGCACAGCGCCGGGTGCTGGTGGTCGAGGACGACCCGACGATCGTGGAGGCCATCGCGACCCGGCTGCGCGCCGAGGGATTCCTCGTGCAGACCGCGGGCGACGGTCCGGCGGCGGTCGACACGGCCGAGGCCTGGCAGCCCGATCTGCTGATCCTCGACATCATGCTGCCCGGCTTCGACGGCCTGGAGGTCTGCCGCCGGGTGCAGGCCGCCCGCCCGGTACCGGTGCTGATGCTGACCGCGCGGGACGACGAGACCGACATGCTGGTCGGGCTCGGCGTCGGCGCCGACGACTACATGACCAAGCCGTTCTCCATGCGGGAGCTGGCGGCCCGGGTGCACGTCCTGCTGCGGCGCGTGGAGCGGGCGGCGCTGGCCGCCGCCACGCCCCGCTCGGGCATCCTGCGCCTGGGCGAGCTGGAGATCGACCACGCGCAGCGCCGGGTGCGGGTGCGCAGTGAGGACGTCCACCTCACGCCGACCGAGTTCGACCTGCTGGTGTGCCTGGCGAACACCCCGCGCGCGGTGCTCTCCCGGGAGCAGCTGCTGGCCGAGGTGTGGGACTGGGCGGACGCCTCCGGCACCCGCACGGTCGACAGCCACATCAAGGCGCTGCGGCGGAAGATCGGCGCCGAGCGGATCCGCACGGTGCACGGCGTGGGGTACGCCCTGGAGACGCCGACGCCATGAGCGAGGGTCCGGCCGGACGGAGACGGCCCCGGGGCCCGGGGATGCCAAGGGTGCTCCCGGTGAGTCCTGGGGCAGCGTGCGCCCGTTCTCGATCAAGACCAAGCTGGGGGCGCTGGTCGTCGCCTCGGTCCTGATCACCACGGGCCTGTCGATGATCGCGGTGCAGACGAAGACGGAGATCCGTTTCATCACGGTCTTCTCGATGATCGCCACCCTGCTGATCACCCAGTTCGTGGCGCACTCGCTCACGGCCCCGCTGGACGAGATGAACGCGGTCGCCCGGTCCATCTCGCACGGCGACTACACCCGCCGGGTCCGTGAGAACCGCCGGGACGAGCTGGGCGACCTCGCCGAGACCATCAACCGCATGGCCGACGACCTGGAGGCCCAGGAACAGCAGCGCAAGGAACTCGTGGCGAACGTCAGCCATGAGCTCCGCACGCCCATCGCGGGCCTCAGGGCGGTGCTGGAGAACATCGTGGACGGGGTCTCGCCCGCCGACCCCGAGACGATGCGCACGGCGCTCAAACAGACCGAACGCCTCGGCCGCCTCGTCGAGACGCTGCTGGACCTCTCCCGCCTCGACAACGGCGTCGTACCGCTGAAGAAGCGCCGTTTCGAGGTGTGGCCGTATCTGTCGGGCGTGCTGAAGGAGGCCAACATGGTGGCCTCGGCGCGCGCGGGCATCAGTACCGGGTCCGGCAGCCACACGCGCACGGACGTGCATCTGCACCTGGACGTGACCCCGCCGGAGCTCACCGCGCACGCGGACCCGGAGCGGATCCACCAGGTGGTGGCGAACCTCATCGACAACGCCGTCAAGCACAGCCCGCCGCACGGCCGGGTCACGGTGAAGGCGCGGCGGGGCTCGCTGCCCGAGTCCCTCGAGCTGGAGGTGCTCGACGAGGGCCCCGGCATTCCGCGCTCGGAGTGGCACCGCGTCTTCGAGCGGTTCAACCGCGGCAACATCACCCGGCCGCACGGTCCGGGCAGCGACGGCGGCACCGGCCTGGGACTGGCGATCGCCCGCTGGGCGGTGGATCTGCACGGCGGCCGGATCGGAGTGGCCGAATCCGAGCGGGGCTGCAGGATTCTTGTCACTCTCCCGGGACTCCGTTCTCTGCCAAGTTGACGTAAAGTTCGAAGCGGAGCTTCAAGATCCACGGGAGTCCGCGCTGACGGACACGTGTGATCGGCCACAGGCCCGCGCCTTCGGCGTCCAGGGGCCGTGCTCACCCCTTCCCAAGTGACGCCGTGAGAACCGGAACCACGCTTGTTTCCCGCCATTTCCAGCGGCGAAACACGGTTTTCGATGTGACTTACACGACGATGAACGGGCCCGGCCTGACCTTCTGGGTCTTGGAGGCGTAGCCTTTATTCCCGCTGTCCATCACCTTGTGAAGCGGAAGAGGGCGGTTGCCGCCGTGTCGCCACAGTCCCCCAGTAACTCGAGCATCTCGACCGACGCAGACCAAGCGGGCAAGAACCCCGCGGCCGCGTTCGGACCGAACGAGTGGCTCGTCGACGAGATCTATCAGCAGTACCTCCAGGACCCGAATTCGGTAGACCGAGCCTGGTGGGACTTCTTCGCCGACTACAAGCCGGGCGCGGCCGCCGCCCCGGCTGCGGCTGCTGCTCCGGCCCCCGCC
>MWJO01000101.1 GCA_002027195.1 Streptomyces sp. GKU 895
GCGGGAGGTGCGCCGGGAGTCGGCGGTGGGCGGTTCGGCGGTGACGGGCGGGAGCCCGGTCCGCAGGGTGCGTCAGGTGGTGGCGGGGGGTGCCGGGGACGTTCGAGTGGGCCGGGGGCGTGAGCGCAGGCCCGGTGTCGGTGGGGTCACCGGACCCGCCGGACCCGCGAGCTCCATGGACCCCGAAGCCGCACGACGGGCCGCCATCGAGGCTCGGGAGGCCGGTGGGCTGCCGGGACTCGGCGGCGAGACGGCGAACGGCGCCGGTGGGCCGGGGCACGGTCGCGCGCCGGGCCGTGGAGCCGACCGGCGGGGATGTCCGGGCCGCGCGGGCAGGAGCGATCGCCGCGTATCGAGCGGGTGCCCGGGCCGCCGCCCGCGTCCAGGAAGCCCAGCAGAACGGCCACGCCGCGCTGCCCGAGCCCGGCCCTCGCCGAGGCGGCCCGCGACCGGTGCCGGGTCGAGGGCGGTCCGACACCGCCGTACGGGCCGAGTCGCGCCCAGGGCGCGGCCGGTGCCACGCGTCCCGGTGAGGCGGGTGGGCGGTGCCCGCCTCGGACCGCTCGGCGGCACCGTCGCGCCCGGCCGCGACGAGCAACGGCGGCCCGGTGCCGCACCTCCGGGACAGATCGTCGACCCTACGGCGTCCGGACCGACTCCTGGCACGGAGCCGCTCGGTGGCGGTGGCGGCAGGGCGCCGCGCCGGTCGGAAGGACGTACGGCCGCATTGCCGTCGGCCGGGGCCGGGTCGTCCGTACCGAACCCGGCGCCTCCCCAGCCATTGGGATGGCGGGCCGGAAGGACGTACGGCCGCGCTTCCGTCGGCCGGGACCGGGCCGTCCGTACCGAACCCGGCGCCTGCCCCCAGCCATTGGGATGGCGGGCCGGAAGGACGTACGCCGCACTGCCGTCGGCTGGAAGTGCCGCCGTGCCCAACCCGGCACCTGCCCCGGCCGTTGGGACGAACTCGCCGCCGCCACCGCGCCCGCGCCCCGCGGCCCCGCCACCGCGCTCGCCGCCGAGCGGGCGCGGCAGGCCAGGATGGCCGTCGTCGGGCCGGTGACCGAGCGATGGGCGCCCGAGCAGGCCGGGCCGGTGCACGAGAACTGGCAGCTGGCCGCGCCGATCGGCCCCGCGACCGACCTGTGGGCGCTCGGCGCGCTGCTGTTCCGGGCCGTGCAGGGGCATGCGCCGTACCCGGAGGAGTCGACCGCCGAGCTGGTGCAGATGGTGTGCGCCGAGCCGCCGGCTTTCGCCGAGGAGTGCGGGCCGCTGCGGCCGGTCGTGGAGTCGCTGCTGCGTCAGGACCCCACCGAGCGGCTGGACTTCGAGGAGCTGCGGGGCTGGCTGCGCTCGCTCGTGCGCTCCGCGCCGGAGCCGGAGGCGGGCACGTACGTCGTCGCCGCGCCGCCCGTCGAGGGCAACCGGCTGCCCATCGTGCGGCGGCGGGGCGAGTTGGTGCGCAGGCGGCGCGCCGGGCTGCCCGCGACCAGCGCGCACGGGCGGCACAAGCGGGCCAAGGCGCCCGGCAGGAGGAGGCGTCCCCGCGCAGGCTCGGCCGCACGCTGCTGCTGCTCGTGCTGCTGCTGATGGCGGGGGCGATCGCGTACGCGATGCTGTTCATGCCGAAGTCCGACTCGAAGGACGGCGCCGGCGGAACGGGTGGGACCGACCGGACCGGCTCGGCGGGTGAGGTGAGCGAGGCGCCGAAGCAGGACGCCAGCAGCGAGCCACGGCCCGAGCAGACCACGCCCGAGGCGGACGCCAACAGCAGCCCGCCCGAACCGCAGTCCAACGATCCCGACGTCGCCGACGGCTTCACCCTGCGCTCGGACGCCGCCGGTTTCCGCGTCGCCGTGGCCGACGGCTGGGACCGGACGCCGAAGAACGGCCGCGGTCAGGTCGTGTACTCCCACGGCGACTTCGACCTGATCCTCGTACCCGGACGGGACAGCGCGGACGAGTACGGCGAGGACCCCATGGCGTACCAGCGGGAGGACGAGCGCGAGCTGCAGCCGTACCGCGACTCCAGCTGGGCCAGCGCCTCCGGGCTGAAGACGATCTCGGTGGGCGGACGGACCATGGCCGAGGGGCAGTTCACCTGGACGGACAGCGCGGGACGTGAGCTGTTCGTGCGGAATCTGGCGATCCTCGTCGGCGGGAAGTACCACGTGGTGCAGGTGCGCGGTCCGGAAGCGGAGCGGGACGAGGTCACCCGGCTGTACGAGCAGGCGTCGGCGACGTACGAGGTGACGGGCTGAGCGCACTCGGTGACGGTTGCTTCCCGCTGGTGAAAGCGACAACTGTCACAGTGCTGTCTCCTTGGTCCCCCCGTGGTTCCCTGCGTGGGGACCGATCCTTACGCTGACCCTGTCAAGACCATTGCGGGGCAACGTGAATCAGATGCAGGGCCTGCTCATCGCGGGCCGCTACCGGCTTGCCGACACCATCGGCAGCGGCGGCATGGGCCGCGTGTGGCGGGCCCACGACGAGGTGTTGCACCGGGCTGTCGCCATCAAAGAGCTGACCGCCGCCCTCTACGTCTCCGAGAGCGACCAGGAGCGCCTGCTCCACCGCACCCGAGCCGAGGCCCGGGCGGCGGCGAGGATCAACCACTCCGCGGTCGTCACCGTGCATGACGTCCTCGACCACGACGCCCGCCCGTGGATCGTGATGGAGCTGGTCGAAGGCCGTTCGCTCGCCGACGCGGTGAAGGCGGACGGGCGCATCGAGCCCGCCGAGGCGGCCCGGATCGGCCTGTGGGTGCTGCGCGCGCTGCGCGCCGCGCACGACGCCGGGGTCCTGCACCGGGATGTGAAGCCGGGCAACGTCCTGCTCTCCCACGACCGGCGTGTCCTGCTCACCGACTTCGGCATCGCCCAGATCGAGGGCGATACGACGATCACGCGCACCGGCGAGGTCGTGGGTTCCGTGGACTACCTCGCCCCGGAGCGGGTGCGGGGCCACGACCCGGGCCCGGCCTCCGACCTGTGGGCGTTGGGCGCGACGCTGTACACGGCGGTGGAGGGTCGCTCACCGTTCCGCCGCACCTCCCCGCTCGGCACGATGCAGGCGGTCGTCGAGGAAGAGCCCGCCCAGCCGGTGAACGCCGGGGCGTTGGGGCCTGTCCTGACGGCACTGCTGCGCAAGGAGCCGGCCGAACGGCCCAGCGCCGCCGAGGCCGAGCAGATGCTCGCCGAGGTGGCGGAGGGGCGGCGGGCGAGTGCGGCGCAGGTGTATGTGCCGACGGGGCCTGTGCGGTACGCGTCGGAGACGGGCACCGCCGGCACCGGAACCCGTAACGTCCAGACGGCCGCCGCTACGCCGTATCCGCCCATGGCGACTCCGGTCCCGGGCGCTCCCGTCCCGCGCAAGCGTCACCGGCTGCGTACGTTCGCCCTGGTCGTGGCGCTCGCGGCGATCGTCGGCGGGGGTGGTGCGGTCGCGTTGCAGCAGTGGAACTCGGGCCGTCCCTCCTCCTCGGCGAGCGAGAGCCCGACTCCGACTCCGACCCCTTCCCCGACGAAGGTGCTCAGGGGGCGATTCCCGCCGGTTGGGAGAGGTACGACGACGCCCTGGGCTTCAGCCTGTACCTGCCCAAAGGCTGGGACCGGACGGTCTCCATCGAGGAGAAGGACGGTCTGGCGCAGGTCGACTACTCGCCCGACAACGGCAGGACCCTCGTGCGCGTCGCCGTCGACACCGCTCCGGACTACACCGACTCCTATCGCCACATGAGTCAGTTGGAGACTTCGAACCAAAGGCGGCTCAAGGACTTCACGACGCTGAGCATGAGGCGGGAGATCTACCGCGACCAGCCGAGTGTCCGTTGGGAGTACACCTGGACACAGCTGGCGAAGGACTCGCCCTTCTCCGGGCCGTACCGCGCGCTGGACGTGGCGTACATGACGTCTGACAGTGTCGAGTACGCCCTCTACACCGCCTCGCCGGCTGCCGACTGGGACGCCACCAGCAAGCGGTTCACCACCGTGCTGCGGAGCTGGCAGCCGAACCACTCCTGACCCGCCCCAACTTGGCCGGCGAGAAGGAGGAGCCAGTCAGTGACCGGCTCCTTGACTCCGCTCGACTCGACGGACAGATTCGGCCGAACTCGGTATGGCAGCTGCGCCGAAACTGTCTGTCGAGGCGCCCTGGGTTGTTGTGCGGTGCTCAGGCCCAGTCGGTGCAGACCCGACTGTCGACTATCTGATCACCTTCCATAACCGCCACACGCACCCCGACAAAGCGGAGCATGCCGTCGCTGTTGTTTGCGTAGGTGGTAAAGGAGAGCGTCGATCCATTTCCGTCGTATTCGTGACGCCAAGGCCATTTGTACTCTACAGCGCTGCTGCCATCGGTGGATACAAGCCGAATGGCCACGTGGTGGCCATCGGCAGCGTTGTCCTTGACCCAGCCGCTTATGTCGACATGGTTGTTTGACCAGTTGGTAAAGGTCATGCTTCCCGAGGCGCCATTTGTGGAGCACGCGGCGACGCCACTCGCCGCACTGGCGTTTGTCACTGTGGTCATGGCGAATATGGCCACCGCCGCGAAACTCGTGACGGAAAGGCGCTTCCATGTGTTTCCCATGGGGGGACAGTAAGGCTTCCATGATTCACTTGACAGTATAATTTCAGTCACCGTTTATATCATGTCGGCGTATGTCGCGATGATTTGCAACGTTTTCTATCCATTTGGAAACCGGGAATGGCTGAAAATAGGTACTGTTGAACGCGGGTGAGCTGGAGCTAGGCAACGCGCTGGGCCCCGTGAAGGCAACTTGGCCGGTCAGCGCCCCGGAAGGTGTCAGTCCGGCGGGGCATCATGGGGCTCATGGGGACGCAGGGGGACAACTTCCGTGTCGTAGCGGGGCGTTATCGCCTGGAGGTGCGGCTCGGGCGTGGTGGGATGGGAGTTGTCTGGCGGGCCACCGATCAGCTGCTCGGGCGGCGTGTCGCGGTGAAGGAGCTGGCGCTCGACGAGACGCTGCCGGAGGGGGAGGCCCGGCGTTGGCGTGACCGGACCCTGCGTGAGGCCCGGGCGGTCGCGCAGCTCCGGCATCCGCACATCATCGTCGTGCATGACGTCGTCGAGGAGGATGAACGTCCCTTTCTCGTCATGGAGTTGATCGACGGCGCCTCCCTCGCCGACCGGATCGCCGCGCGCGGGCCCGTCGACGCCGCCGAGGCAGCGCGAATCGGTGTCGCCCTGCTCGGCGCGTTGCGGGCGGCGCACGCGGCGGGCGTGCTGCACCGGGACATCAAACCGGCGAACGTGCTGATCGCCGACGACGGCCGGGTCGTGCTCACCGACTTCGGCGTGGCGCAGGTCGCGGGCGCCACCACCCTCACCGACCTCGACTCCTTCGTCGGCTCGCCGGAGTACACCGCGCCGGAGCGGATGTCCGGGCTCGCCACCGGCCCCGCGTCCGACCTGTGGTCGCTGGGCGCGCTGCTGTGCACGGCCGTCAGCGGTGAATCACCCTTCCGGCGGGACTCGTTGGGCGGGGTGCTGCATGCCGTGGTCGCCGGGGAGATCCGGCTGCCCGCGCAGGCCGCGCCGCTGCTGCCCGTCGTACGGGGGCTGCTGGAGCGTGATCCGGAGCGGCGGCTGGACGCGGAGTCGGCGGAGCGGATGCTGCGGACCTTTCTGGACACGGGGCAGATGCCGAGCGTCGAGCGGCGTTCCCTGCGGGGTGCGCTGACGGCGGTGCTGCGCGCGCGTCGACGCCCGTGACAGGGAATGACAGGGATTGGTCACGGCTCTGTGACCGGACAGCGTTCTGGCTGGATACCGCGGCGCCTGCCGCGATATGGATGGACCCATGAGCAGCGACGGGGGAGCCCCTTACGGGTCCGACGAGCCAACGAGTTTCAGTCTGCAGCCGCCGAACCCGCCCGTGGCGGTGCCGCACCCCGACAACCCGTACGCGACACCCACCACCCAGGTCGTGCCGCAGCAGACGGCGCCTCCCCAGGACCCCGGCGCGGGGCGGTTGATCGCGGGCCGGTACCGGTTGCTGGCCAAGCTCGGGCACGGCGGCATGGGGACGGTGTGGCGGGCCCAGGACGAGACGGTGGACCGCGAGGTCGCCGTCAAGGAGCCGCGCGTACCCGACCACCTGCCCGAGCGCGAACGTGCCAACGCCTTCGAACGGATGCGGCGCGAGGCGCGGGCCGCGGCCCGGCTCGACCACCCGGCGGTCGTGAACGTGCACGACGTGGCGGTCGTCGACGGCCGGCCGTGGATCGTCATGGAGCTGGTGCGGGGGGCGTTCGCTGGGTGACGCGCTCCAGGAGGGCACCCTCGGGGCGCGGGAAGCGGCGCGCATCGGCCTGGAGGTGCTGGCCGCGCTGGAGGCCGCGCACGCGGCGGGCATCCTGCACCGCGACGTCAAGCCGGACAACGTCCTGCTCGGCCGCCACGACCGGGTCGTCCTCACCGACTTCGGCATCGCCCAGATCGAGGGCGAGACGAGCCTGACCGACACCGGCGGCTTCGTCGGTTCGCCCGAATACATCGCGCCGGAACGGGTGCTGGGGCAGCGCCCGGCCCGGCGTCCGACCTGTGGTCCCTGGGCGTCGTGCTGTACGCGGCGACGGAGGGCGTGTCGCCGTTCCGCCGCAGCAACACGCCGGCCACCCTCCAGTCCGTCCTCAACGCCACCCCCGCAGCGCCCGCCTCGGCATCGGGCCCCCTGGCCGAGGTCATCACAGGCCTGCTCCAGAAGGAGCCGGGCCGCCGTCCGACCGCCGCCCAGGTACGGGCCCTGCTGGAGAAGGCCGCCGCACCACCGGCTCCGACGCAGGCGGTGCGGCGGGCCGAGGGGCTCCCGAAGGGCGTCCGGCTGGGCCGCAGGACACTCATCGGGCTCGGCGCGGCGGTCGTCGCGGCGGCGGTGGCGGCGTATCTGGTGATCGCGGACCCGTTCGCGGGGCCGTTGCCGGACGGCTGGAGGACCGTGCACGAGAAGGATGTCGCCGCGTCGCTGGCGGTGCCCGACGAATACCAGCCGAGGTACCCGGACCGGAAGACCGACGACGCGCACTGGGTCACGTACACCGACTGGAGCGGCAGCATCTGGATCGGCCTGAGGCTGGACCGGAGAGCCGAGGACACGACCGACAGCATCGCCGACTCCGCCGCCGCCGAAATGTACGAGGACAACAAGCAGTTCAAGGACAACGGCGAGTACGACCTCCAGATGCCCGAGAACCCGCGGACGAAGACGGACGGCGGGGCCACCTACCAGGGCAAGCCGGCCGCCCGGAACACGATCACGTACACCACCGACGACACCCAGGACCCCCGCCCCCGCGAGATGCAGATCTTCTACTACAAGACCTCCAAGGGCGACATGTACAAGCTCCAGATCAGTTATCCCTGGAAGGGTGATTTCGCGGCCCGCGGCCGGGAGGTGGCGAAGACCGCCATCGCCCATCTGGACGTCGACGCGCTCTGAATTCCGTTGTCAGTGGCGGCAGTTAAGGTCATCCTCCGTTGAGACCGATCTTGTTTCGAGCTCGGTCCGAACCTGGGGAGGGGACCCCTTTGAAGCAGTACGCATGGACGCGCACCGTCACGCTGAGTGCCGTCGCGGCGCTCGCGGGAGGCGTGACCACGGGAGTCGCGGCCGCCGCCGACGCTCCGCAGGCACCCGTCGTCACGTCGACGCAGTATCCGGACGACGACAACTGGCACGACGGCGTGGGCAGTTACGGCACGTTCGTGATCGACTCGGCGTCCGACGACGTCGTGTCGTACCGCTACTCCTGGCTCGGCGGGGTGCCCCGCACCCTCCCCGCGGCCGAGCCCGGCGCTCCGGTGTCGCTGCGCTGGATGCCGGAGAAGGAGGGGCCGACCTCGCTCGAGGTCCAGGCGGTGAACGCCGCCGGTGCGGTCAGCAGCCGGACCACCTACCGCGTCAACGTCTCGGACGGCCGCACCGCCGTCACCCACTGGGACCCCGACAGCCAGTCCGGCGCCGTCACCGGCTCCGGCGTCACCTTCGGCGCGTCCGGTCCTTCCGGTACGGGCGTCGCCTCCGCCGCCTCCTTCGACGGCACGGACGAGGCGTACGCCCGCCTCGACGCGACGGCCGACACCGCGCGGACCTTCTCGGTCGACGCCTGGGTCCGCCCGGACGCGCCCGGCGCCGATGCCGCGGTCGTCGGCCAGGCGGGCTTCTCGCTCGGCGCCACGGCCGGCGCCGGCTGGTCCTTCACCCTCCCCACCGCCGACGGCGGCACCACCCGGCTCACCGGCGGCGCCCCCGAGAAGGGCGAGTGGGCGCACCTCGTCGGTGTGTACGACGGCGAGATCGACACCGCCCGGCTGTACGTCAACGGGACGCTCACCGGCACGGCCACAGGCGTCGTCGCGGCGGGCGGCACCGGTGCGCTCCGCATCGGCGACCACTGGGACGGACAGCTCACCGACGTGAACGTCTGGGACCGGGTGTTCGTGCCCGCCGAGATCACGGACGTGGCCACCCGCAAGGCCCAGCGCCTCGGCTACTGGGACCTGGAGACCGCGACCGACGGCCGCAGCCCGGCGAACGCGGGCGGCGCGCCGCTGACCCTGGCGGGCGACGCGTCGATCTACGCGGCCACGGACGACTGCCCCTGGAACCCGGACTGCACGCCGGTCACCTACCCCATCGACGGCTCCGGCGACCTGCTTCTCGACGGTGACGGCGACTACGCCACCACGCCGACCGCGCTCGCCCCGACCGACGCCGGCTTCTCGGTGACCACCAAGGTGCGCATCGACCCGGACACCGCGACCCGCGACATGACGGTGCTCTCCCAGCCGGGCGAGCACACCGACCTGTTCACCCTGCGCTACCTCGCCGCCTCCCGGGCCTGGCAGGCGACCGTGGCCCACGACGACCGCGCCGACGCGCCGACCACCACGGTCGAGGCGCGCTACGACGTGGGCTCCTCGGCGGGCGACGAGTTCCTGACCGTGGTCTACGACGAGCGCACCGACGCACTGCGGCTCTACGTCGACGACACGTACCCGGCCGCCACGGCGAGCGTGACGGGCGTGGACACCTGGACGCCGACCGGCGACCTCCAGGTCGGACGCGGCACCGCCGGGGAGTACCTGACCGGCGAGGTCGACGAACTGCACACCTACGCCGGTGTGCTGAGCCAGACGCAGCTGGCGATGCTGCGGCTGGGCGGCGTCGACATCACCTGACGGACGGCGGCCCGGCCACCCCGCGTCGACAACCCCCCACGCCACACGGTACTGATGGGGACATGAGCAACGACGGGGGCGGGACCAGCCCCAAGGGACGACTCATAGGCGGGCGTACCGGCTCGCGAGCGCATCGGGTCGGGCGGGATGGGCAGCCGTCGTGGCGGGCGCTCGACGAGCTGGTCGGCCGTGAAGTCGCCGTCAAGCAGCCGCGGTTGCCCGGTGACCCGGAGGACGAGGTGCACCAGCGGGCCTCGCACCGGCTGTACCGCGAGGCCCGTGCCGCCGCCCGGGTCGATCATCCCGCCGCCGTCTCCATCCATGACGTCGTCGTGGAGGACGGACTGCCCTGGATCGTCATGGAGCTGGTCCGGGGCGAGTCCCTCGGCGAGGCGCTCCGGCGGGGGCCCGTCGCCGCGGCCGAGGCCGCCCGCATCGGCCTCGCCGTCCTCGGCGCGCTGCGCTCCGCGCACTCCGTCGGCATCGTCCACCGGGACGTGAAACCCGCCAACGTCCTCCTCGGCACCCACGGCCGGGTCGTCCTCACCGACTTCGGCATCGCCCATGTCCAGGGCGAGGAATCCCTCACCGTCAGCGGCGAGTTCGTCGGCTCGCTCGACTTCGTCGCGCCCGAGCGGATGTCCGGGAAGGGGGCCGGACCGGCTTCCGATCTGTGGTCCCTGGGCGTGTTGTTGTACGCCGCCGTCGAGGGCGAGCCGCCCTTCCGGCGTACGACGATGGAGTCCACCCTCGCCGCGGTCCTCTCCCACGATCCGCCCGAGCCGGGGCGCGCCGGACCTCTCGGCCCGCTGATCACCGGCCTGTTGGCCAAGGACCCCGACGCGCGACCGGACGCCGAGGAGGCCGCCAAGGTGCTGGAGGCGGCGGCGGAGGGATGGCCGGTGCCGAGGCTCGCCGAGCCGGAACCGTCGCCGGCCGTCCAGGAACCCGACCGCATGACCGAGTGGGGGGAGGACTCCGGCACCGTACGGCTGCGCGGTCCCGAGGCCGCACCGGTTCCCGCGTCGGACACCACCGTCGTACCGACGTCACCGCACCACAAGCCCCGCCCCCTGCGCCACCCCCTCCTCGCCGCGCTCCTCGCCGTCACGGTCGTCGGCGGGGCGTGGGCCGGGACCTCCTGGTTCTTCGCGGACCCGGCACCCGCGGACCCCAGGGAGATGAACGCCACCCATTCCGCCGTGAGCGCCACGGACGTCGCCGACGAGTCCTGGACCCGGCACCGGGAGAAGGACATGAACGCGATCCTCTCCGTGCCGAGCCGGTACGAGGAGTCCGTGCGGCAGGGCAGCCCGAACGACCAGCCCAGGATCGTGATCTTCGAGTCCGGCGACATCGGGGTCCGCCTCAGCCAGTGGGACAAGGCCCCCGTCTCTTTGGAGATGCGGAAGCAGCAGCTGAAGCTGGAGTGGGCTTCGCACGGGGACGCGGACACGCGGATCACCGACACCAGCCTGGACGGCTACGCCGCGATCCTCGCCGACACCACCTACGACGACGAGGGCTTCGGCTCCACGCGGGTCATGCAGCTGACGGTCCTGACCGGCGACGGCCGGATGTACGAGCTGCGCGTCGACATGCCCAAGGGCACCCCCGACGAGAAGGAGGGCACCTCGGTGTTCAAGGCGGCCCGTGACCGGCTCGAGATCGGGAAGTCGACATCCTGAGGTGATCGTCCTCGCACAACGCCCTGATCAGCAGGTTCACCGCCAGTGATCGCTGGCGCCGTGTGTGCGGTCGGTGAATCCCTGTTACCGCCGGGTACCCAAAGTCCCCGACCCGGCATACCCTGCGCGTCATGACGGACTCGCAGGCCCCGGAACTGACCGGCACCAACCCCCTCGCCCCCGCCCCGGAGGGCGCCCGTACCGCCGCCGACGTGGTCACCCCGGAGCTGGTCGCGCAGCTCACCAAGGGCGTGGTCGGCTCCGGTCGTACCGCCAACCACACGCCGTTCACCGGCGAGAAGCTGGCCGACCTGCCCGAGTCGACGCCCGAGGACGTGGCGAAGGCCTTCGAGGCGGCCCGCGCGGCGCAGGCGGTGTGGGCGCAGACGCCCGTACGGCAGCGCGCGGCCGTGCTGCTCCGTTTCCACGACCTGGTGCTCGAACGCCAGGCCGAGGTCCTCGACCTCATCCAGCTGGAGACCGGCAAGGCCCGGCTGCACGCCCACGAGGAGGTGCAGGCCGTCGCGGTCGCGGCCCGGCACTACGGCCGTAAGGCCCCTTCCTACCTGAGGCCGAAGCGGCACGCGGGCGCCATGCCCACGCTCACCCGCGTCACCGAGCTCCGTCACCCGCGCGGTGTCGTCGGCCAGATCGCCCCCTGGAACTACCCGCTGGAGCTGTCGGTCGGCGACGCGCTCCCGGCGTTCGTCGCGGGCAACGCGGTCGTCATGAAGCCGGACACCGAGACCTGCCTGACTGCCCTGTGGGCGCGCGACCTGCTCATCGAGGCGGGTCTGCCGGCCGACGTCTTCCAGGTCGTCCTCGGCGAGGGCCCGGTCGTCGGCCCCGAGGTCGTCCGGCACGCCGACTATGTCTCGTTCACCGGCTCCACCCGTACAGGGCGCGAGGTCGCTCAGGGCGCGGCGGCCCGGCTGGTCGGCGTCTCCCTCGAACTCGGCGGCAAGAACGCCATGTTGGTCCTGGAGGACGCGGACATCGAGAAGGCCGCGGCCGGCGCCGTCCGCGCCTGCTTCTCCTCCGCGGGCCAACTCTGCATCTCCATCGAGCGGTTGTACGTCCACGAGTCGATCGCCGACGCCTTCCTGGAGCGCTTCGCCGCCCGCACCAAGGCCATGCGGCTCGGCAAGTCCCTCGCCTACGGCGCCGACATGGGCTCCCTGGTGGGCGAACGGCAGCTGGAGACCGTCACCCGGCACGTGGAGGAAGCCGTCGCCAAGGGCGCCACGGTCGTCGCCGGCGGCGTCGCCCGCCCGGACATCGGCCCCTACTTCTTCGAGCCGACCATCCTCGACGGCGTGACCGAGCCGATGGCGATCTGCGCCGAGGAGACCTTCGGCCCGGTGGTGTCCGTCTACCGCTTCAAGACGGACGAGGAGGCCATCGAGGCCGCCAACTCGACGTCGTACGGCCTGAATTCCTCGGTCTGGACGAAGGACGGCAAGCGCGGCCGTGACGTCGCCGCCCGGCTGCGCACCGGCACGGTCAACGTCAACGAGGGCTACGCGCCCGCCTACGGCAGCGTCCAGTCCCCGATGGGCGGCATGAAGGACTCCGGCCTCGGCCGCCGCCACGGCTCCGAGGGCATCCTCAAGTACACCGAGGCCCAGACGGTCGCCCAGCAGCGGCTGCTGCCGATGGCGCCGTCTCTGGGGATGGACGACGAGAAGTACGCCCAGTTCATGAGCCGCAGCCTGAGGCTGATGAAGGCGTTCCGGTTCCGGTAGGGAGAGCGCACGTGCCACAGGACGACTACGACTACGACGTCATCGTCGTGGGTTCCGGATTCGGCGGTTCGGTCAGCGCCCTGCGCCTCACCGAGAAGGGCTATCGCGTGGGCGTCCTGGAAGCGGGCCGCCGCTTCACCAGGGAGACCCTCCCCAAGAACTCCTGGGACCTCAAGAACTACCTCTGGGCGCCCAAGCTCGGCATGTACGGCCTCCAGCGCATCCATCTGCTGGGCAACGTCATGGTGCTGGCGGGCGCGGGGGTCGGCGGCGGCTCCCTCAACTACGCCAACACCCTCTACGTACCGCCGAAGCCGTTCTTCGAGGACCCGCAGTGGCGGGACATCACGGACTGGGAGGAGGAGTTGAAGCCGTACTACGACCAGGCGCAGCGCATGCTCGGCGTACGGCTCAACCCGACGATGACCCCGTCCGACGTCCATCTGAAGGCGGCGGCCCAGCGGATGGGCGTGGGCGACACCTTCCACATGGCGCCCGTCGGTGTCTTCTTCGGCGACGGCAAGGACGCCGACGGGACGGTGAAGGCGAAGGCCGGTGAGCAGGTCGCCGACCCCTACTTCGGTGGCGCGGGGCCGGCCCGCAAGGCCTGTACCGAGTGCGGCGAGTGCATGACCGGCTGCCGCCACGGCGCGAAGAACACCCTCAACGAGAACTACCTCCACCTCGCCGAGAAGGCGGGCGCGGTCGTGCACCCCATGACCACGGTCGTGTCGGTCACGGACGACTCGCAGGGCGGGTACGCGATCGCCACCCTCCCCACGGACCGGAGGAAGAAGGGCGAGGGCCGGACCTTCAAGGCCCGCCGGGTCGTCATCGCCGCCGGCACCTACGGCACCCAGACGCTGCTGCACCGCATGAAGGCGGGCGGTCAGCTCCCTTACATCTCCGCCAAGCTGGGCGAGCTGACCCGGACCAACTCCGAGGCGCTGGTCGGCGCGCAGACCGACAGCCGGCGCTACCGCAGGGCGACGGGCTCGGCCAAGCCCGACTTCACCCAGGGCGTCGCCATCACCTCGTCCATCCACCCGGACGAGAACACCCACATCGAACCGGTCCGCTACGGCAAGGGCTCCAACTCGATGGGCGGCCTGTCGATCCTCCAAGTGCCGTACGCGGAGGGCTCGTCGAGGGTCGCGGGCTGGCTGGCGAACGCGGCCCGGCATCCGCTGCTCGTCCTGCGGTCCCTCTCCAACCGCCGCTGGTCGGAGCGGACCATCATCGGCCTGGTCATGCAGTCGCTGGACAACTCCCTGACGACGTACCTGAAGCCGGACGGGGTCGGAAAGGGCCTGCTGACCGCCCGTCAGGGCCATGGCGCCCCCAACCCCAAGCAGATCAGGGCCGCTTCGGAGGCCGCCTCCGCGATCGCCGCGGAGATCAACGGCTTCGCCGGTTCGAACGTCGGCGAGCTGATGGGCACCCCGCTCACGGCTCATTTCCTGGGCGGCTGCCCGATCGGGGCGAGCCCGAAGGACGGGGTCATCGACCCGTACCACCGTCTCTACGGCCACCCCGGCATCTCGGTCGTCGACGGCGCCGCGGTCTCCGCCAACCTCGGCGTGAACCCGTCGCTGACGATCACCGCGCAGGCCGAGCGGGCGATGTCGTACTGGCCCAACAACGGCGAGGCCGACCCGCGTCCGGCGCAGGGGGCGGCGTACGAGCGGCTGAAGCCGGTCGAGCCGCGGTCACCGGCGGTCCCGGCGGAGGCGTTCGGCGCGCTGCGACTGCCGTTCCTGGGGATGCCGGCGGTGCCGCCCAAGGTCTGACGCGGACAGCGAGAAGGACCTGCATCCCCCTCCGAACGCAGGTCCTTCTCGGTTTCTTGCAACTGGCTTGTGTTACGCCTGCGGGCCGGCCTTACGGCGGCGCACCGCGAGGACGGCACCCGCACCGGCGACGATCGCCACGCCGCCCACGAGACCGATGGTCGGCAGCGCCGAGCTGGAGCCGGTCTCGGCGAGGTTGCCGGTCGGCAGGTCGGAGACGTCGCCCTGCGGCCTCTTCACCGAGCCCTTGTCGTTGTCGCTCGGGGTGGCCTCACCCGGGTCGTCGTTCTTGGAGCCGGCCTTGAGCACCGAGAAGTCGTACTGGGCCCAGCCCTCGGCGATGCAGTCCTGACCGTCGACGTCGTCGAGGTAGGCGCCGGAGCCGAAGGAGTAGGCGTCACCGGCCGGGGCCTTGGCGTCGATGCTGACACGCAGGCCGACCGACTGGCTCTTGCCCGCCTTCAGCTCGTCGACGAAGAAGAAGTAGTCGCCGGCCCACTCGTCGTTGCCGATACGGTCCCACGAACCCGTCTCGGGGTTCTTGAACTCCAGGTCGACGTACGGGCTCAGGAACTTCGCCTCGTCGAGCTCGTAGTTCTCGACCTCGGCGTAGAAGGCCACGCCGTCGACCGTGGTGTCGGACTCGTTGGTGACGGTCAGCTTGAAGCTGTGGAAGCCGTCACCGGCGACGATCTTGCCGGGCAGACCCTTGATGTCCGCGGAGACCTTGGCGTCCGTGAAGTCCTCGTCGAGGTCCTCGCAGTACGGGACGTCCGGGTCCGTCGGCTCCTCGCTCGGCTCGGCCGACTCGCTGGGCTCGGTGGAGTCGGTGGGCGACGCGGTGTCGCTCGGCGAGGTGCTGCCGCTCGGCTCGGTCGAGGCGGTCGGGGACGTCGTGGCGCTCGGCGAGGCGGTGTCGCTCGGGACCTCGGTCGGGGCCGTCGGCGACGGGGTGTCCGACGGCGTCTCGGTCACCGTCTCGGTGGGGGTGGGCGACGACGTCTCGTCCGCGAACGCGGCGGGCGCGGACAGCAGTGCGAGCGGGGCTATGACAGCCGTCGCAGCCGCTGCGGCCATGGCACGGCGAAGCTTCATGAAAGACCTCAAGACGTCCGGTGTGCTGCGCGCAGCACGCGAGTGGGGCAGTGGGGCCTCGCGTGTGGGGCGCGGCTGTGGCCCTTGGTACGCATGGTTTGATCCACGAGAGCTGTGAACGGTTGCACTCGCATTCACAGAATTCTTATGTGGCCTGAGTCACAGCCCGGTCCCGCCGGATTTTCCTTGTGAAGGCGCTTTCGGAACCCCTAGAACTGACGATCGTGTCTGACAAGCCTGCCGAGGACTCCTCCTCGACCCCCGAAGTGCCGGACGACGTCTGGGAACAGTTCGTTCGCGCCAATGAAACGGCCGCTCCGAAGGAGCCCTCCGCCCGCGCCCGCATGGTGACGGAACGGCTCCGTCAGCAGGAGGCGCGGGGCGAGCTGCCCGAGGGGTGGCGCACGGGGCCCGCCCGGCAGGAGAGGAAGCGCGGCCGCGGGGTGTGGAAGGCCCTCGGTGTGCTGCTCGCCGTGGCCGTCGCCGTCGTGGCGATCAAGCCGTCGCTGCTGCCCGGCGACCCCTTCGGCTCGGGTTCCGCCGACGAGGCGACCGAGACCCTGCCCGCGGAGACGGCGGCGCCGACCGCCCCGCCCTCGACGGCGGCACCGGCGATCGCCACCCTGGACGACCCGTTCGCCGGTTCGCCCGCCAAGCGCTGGGCCGACGGCGAGGCCGGCATCGTCGTACCGGAGGCGAAGGGGGTCGGCGGGCGGAGCAAGGCGGATGTCGCGCGCGCCCTGGACCTGACCCGGAAGCTGCTGATCGACGCGAACCTGGACCCGGCGACCCTGCGCGGGGAACGTCCCGAGACGGCGCTCGACCTGCTGGAACCCCACCAGAACGTGCCCGGCTTCCTGAAGAAGGCCCTGAGCAAGCCGGACAAGAAGCACGATCCGCTGGTGATGTTCAGCCGCTTCGACCCGGACGAGGCCCGGCTCGTCGGGGACGTCGTGAAGACCCGCGGCCGTATGACCTTCAAGGCCGGCGAGGGCGCCGCCGTCACGGTCCACGCCGACTACACCTTCGTCTACCCGGTGGTCCGCACCGACGGCACGACCGACGTGGCCCGCACCATCGTCCGCCGCGTCCTCGACCTCGAGCTCTCCGACCCGGCCAAGTACCAGGTCACGCCGGGCAAGATCGCCGTCGTGAAGTACGACCAGGACATCGGCAACTCGGCCTGCGACATCTACGACGGTTTCCTGCACCCGCACTTCCCGTCCGCCGAGCCCACGGGCGCGGCACCGACGGGCCCGACGACGGACCCGTACGACCGCAGCCGGGACATCAGCGACGACAAGGGCTGCGGAACGGTGTCCCGGACATGACGCCGGGTGGCCGGGTCTGAGGACCTGCCTCCTGGTGGCCGGGTCCGACCGGTATGCGAAGGGCCCCGCGGGACGGAACCGCGGGGCCCTTCTTTCGTCAGCACCGGCGTCAGGGCAGCGCCGGTGCCTGAGGAGCGGCGCCGGGGGGTTGCGCCGCTGGTCCTGGATGCCCGGGTCGGCGCCCCGGCGCATACGGGGCGCGCGGATGGTCTCGACCTCTGGCAGGGCCGAAACGCACAGACAATGTGGGTGTGTACAAGGGGACTTGGGCTTTGTAGGCATCGTGCTGGACGGACCCGGCCGCCGCAACCGTTTGGTCCAGCCTTCTGTTCCCGCCGGCCGCCCCGGGCGTCCCCGGAGCCGACCGTTCTCTTGGGTGACCGGGCTGCTGTCCCCTGCCGTCCGGTCACTTACCTGGAGCGAGGTCCCACGACGTACGGCAAGATCCGAACGTCTCATCGCTCCAGCGAGCCACGCGTGGTTCTGTCGGGCCCGCCCCTGGCTGGCACGGACACCACCACCAACGAAGCGGTCCGCGACGCGGTCACGCGCCGTACGGGTGAGACGGGGCCCGAACTCAGATGCGACCCCTGCACAGTTCGAGCAGGGTCATCGCGAGGGAGGTGCCCGGCTTGCCGAGCGCCTCGCTGAAGTGGTTGAGGACCTCCATCTCGCGTGCGAGGTGCACGCGCCGTCCGCCGGAGGCGATACGGGTCTGCTGCACGACGGCGGAGACGGCCGCGCGTTCCTGGATGAGGCCGATGATCCGGTCGTCGATGGCGTCGATGCGCTCGCGGGCGTCGGCGATGACGGCTTCGGGGGTGGCGGTGGTCGTGGTCACGGGGGCTCCTCGGGTTCTGGGTGAGGTGCCCCGGAGCGGCAAGATCCGGAAGGAAACGACAGGCGCCCCGGACCTTGTCGGCCCGGGGCGCCTGGGAAGTCGCTTGTCAGTAGCTCAAGCAGCACGACCATGGCAGCCGGCGGGCCGGTTGCCATAGGTAAAGACGAAGGTCGGGTGCGTGAGCATGGCAGCAGTATGCACGGGCTGCCGATCCTGTCCAACCGGCGGTCCATCCACCGGACGGGAAGGTCCGGAGACGGCGGCCGGGAGGGGGCGAGGTCACCGGCCGGGATGGGGCGCGGCCGCACCCCGCTAGAATCGGCCTTACAGCCCTCGCCCAAACCGCCGGAAGGCACCCCGTGTCATCAGCGACCCCCGCCGCCGCCCCCGACACCGTCCTGGTCGTCGACTTCGGCGCGCAGTACGCCCAGCTCATCGCCCGTCGCGTCCGCGAGGCGCGGGTCTACAGCGAGATCGTGCCGAGCACCATGCCGGTCGAGGAGATGCTCGCCAAGAACCCGGCGGCGATCATCCTCTCCGGCGGCCCCTCGTCGGTCTACGAGGAGGGTGCCCCCCGCCTCGACCGCGCGCTCTTCGAGGCCGGCGTCCCCGTCTTCGGCATGTGCTACGGCTTCCAGCTCATGGCCCAGAGCCTCGGCGGCACGGTGGACAACACCGGCGCCCGCGAGTACGGCCGCACCGACCTGCACGTCTCGAAGTCGTCCTCCACCCTCTTCGAGGGCACCCCGGCCGAGCAGCACGTGTGGATGTCGCACGGCGACGCCTGCTCCGCCGCCCCCGAGGGCTTCTCCGTCACGGCCTCCACGGACGTCGTCCCGGTCGCCGCCTTCGAGAACGACGAGAAGAAGCTCTACGGCGTCCAGTACCACCCCGAGGTCATGCACTCCACGCACGGCCAGCAGGTCCTGGAGCACTTCCTCTACCGGGGCGCGGGCCTCAAGCCCGACTGGACCACCGGCAACGTCATCGAGGAGCAGGTCGCCCTCATCCGCGAGCAGGTCGGTGACAAGCGCGCCATCTGCGGGCTGTCCGGCGGCGTCGACTCCGCGGTGGCCGCGGCCCTCGTCGCCCGCGCCATCGGCGACCAGCTGACCTGCGTGTACGTCGACCACGGCCTGATGCGCAAGGGCGAGACCGAGCAGGTCGAGAAGGACTTCGTGGCCGCGACCGGCGTGAAGCTGGTCGTCGTCGACGCGGAGGAGCGCTTCCTCACCGCGCTCAAGGGTGTCTCGGACCCCGAGGAGAAGCGGAAGATCATCGGCCGCGAGTTCATCCGCGTCTTCGAGCAGGCCCAGGCGGACATCATCGCGGACGAGGGTCCGGCGGTGGAGTTCCTGGTGCAGGGCACGCTCTACCCGGACGTGGTCGAGTCCGGTGGCGGCACCGGCACGGCGAACATCAAGTCCCACCACAACGTGGGCGGCCTCCCCGAGGACCTCGAGTTCCAGCTCGTCGAGCCGCTGCGCAAGCTGTTCAAGGACGAGGTCCGGATGGTCGGCCAGGAGCTGGGCCTGCCGGACGAGATCGTCCAGCGCCAGCCGTTCCCCGGCCCGGGCCTCGGCATCCGGATCGTCGGCGAGGTGACCAAGGAGCGGCTCGACCTGCTCCGCGACGCCGACGCCATCGCCCGCGAGGAGCTGACGCTGGCCGGCCTCGACCGGGACATCTGGCAGTGCCCGGTGGTCCTGCTCGCGGACGTCCGCTCGGTCGGCGTCCAGGGCGACGGCCGCACCTACGGCCACCCGATCGTCCTGCGCCCGGTCTCGTCCGAGGACGCGATGACGGCCGACTGGTCGCGCCTGCCGTACGAGGTGCTGGCGAAGATCTCCACCCGGATCACCAACGAGGTCGCGGACGTCAACCGAGTCGTCCTCGACGTGACCTCGAAGCCGCCGGGCACGATCGAGTGGGAATAGGCCTCCCTGTAGGTCTTCCTAGGTCCGCTTGAGAGTCCGCACCGGCTCTCCGGGCTTCCAGACCTGGACGACGAGGTACTTGTCGTCCTCGACGCAGGTCCTGACGACCTCCGTCAGCTCGGTGCGGAAGAGGTGGAACGGCTCCGGCGGTTCCACCTCTTCGCTGTACGCGGCCTTGGTCGCGGCGTCCGTCACCTCGAACGCCCGCCCGCTGACGCGCACATCGCCGCCGCCCATGCTCTGCCCCTCCCCGGGATTGGCGTGCAGCGCGAACCGGGGGTCGCGGAGCAGGTCCCGGGCCTTGAGCGAGTCAGGCATCATGCCGAGCCACAGCTCGCCGCCCAGGAAACGGACCTCCAGGCCGGTCAGACGCGGGGAGCCGTCCCTGCGCAGGGTGCCCAGGACATGGTGGGTGAACGCGCCGAAGCGCTCCTCGACAAGCCGGGCGAGATCGGGTTCGGCGGCGGTGAAGGCGGACCAGTTCGCAGTCATACGACGAGTCTGGCGCCGATACCCGACACCCGCTGTCCGGTATTACGCGCCTTGCGTGGCGTACGGCAGCGGGCGCACGTATCGCTCCCGGCCCGCGTCGTCCCGTACCTGCGTGCAGCCGGCCGCCGTCAGCTGCGCGGCCAGCTTGGCGCGGCGGACCGTGTTGATGCGGAGGGCGCCGTACATGAACGCCGGTATCAGCACGGCGAGCGGCAGGAGGACGGCGTACTTGCCGGTCAGCGGGGCCATCAGCAGGAACAGGGCGGCGGCGCCCCAGCCGATGGTCTTGAGCTGCCGGGGGTTGCCCGCCTCGATCAGGGCGTCGTACTTGATGAGCGCGATGATCAGGTCGACGTCGGCCTGGGCCTCCGGGACCGGCGTGAGCGAGTTCAGATACATGCCGGGAACGTTGCCACCTGCCCCGACCTGCGGGAACGCGGCGAGGTTCGCGGCGGCGCGCTGCTGGGCCGCGGGGTGGGTGTCGCGGACCAGGTGGACGTGGAGGATCTTGTGGCGGCCGACGAGGCGGACACCGGCGTAGCGGAAGCCGAAGCACTCGGCGACATAGACCAGCGCCCCGAACATCTTGTGCTCGGCGAAGGGGTGGACCAGCTCGACGTGGTCCTGGGTCGCGAGCTGCCGCATGAGAGAGCTGAGGTGACGTTCGACGAGGCTCAAGGAGTGCTCCGGGATGACTGAAAACAGGTGCTGAAGTGTCGGGAACTTGTCCTTCCGCACACCAGACCGCCGAACCGCCGGAAGGGTTGCGCACGGCATCGTTACCTCTTACGCCTGTTCTCCTGCGCTGACCGACGGTAACTTCCGCCCCGTAAAGCAACCCCAGTGCTGGAGGACCGATGCACGGGACGTATGAACCGGGACCGACCCCGCCGGCCCCCCTGCCCACCGACACCCTCCGGTTCGCGATGCCGCCGATGCACGACTCGGTCGAGGACGAGCGCCGGCACCGCAAGGAACGGCTGGCGGGCGCGCTGCGGATCTTCGGGCGGCAGGGCTTCGAGGACGGGGTCTCCGGCCACATCACCGCACGCGACCCGGAGTTCACCGACTGCTTCTGGGTCAATCCGTTCGGCATGCCCTTCAAGCACGTCACCGTCGGCGACCTGGTCCTCGCCAACGCCGACGGGCAGGTCGTCGAAGGCCGCTACCACGTCAACCAGGCCGCCTTCACCGTGCACGCCCAGGTCCACGCCGCCCGGCCCGATGTCGTCGCGGTCGCCCACTGCCACTCCGTGCACGGCCGCGCCCTCTCCGCCCTCGGCGAGCTCCTGGACCCGATCACCCAGGAGAGCTGCGCGTTCTACGAGGACCACGCGGTCTACGACGCCTATTCGGGCGTCGCCGTCGACACCGCCGAGGGCCGCAGGATGGCCGCCGCCCTGGGTTCCGGCAAGGGCCTGGTGCTGCGCAACCACGGCCTGCTGACCGTCGGCGACTCGGTCGACGCGGCGGCCTGGTGGTTCCTGTCCATGGAACGCTCCGCCCAGGTCCAGCTGACGGCCAGAGCGGCGGGCCGCCCGATCCTGATCGACCACAAGGCGGCCGTCGCGACCAGGGAGCAGCTGGGCGGCGACCTGGTCGCATGGATCAACTACCAGCCGCTGTGGCAGGACATCAGCCGGAGCGAGCCGGATCTGCTGAGCTAGGGGCCTGCTCTGCGGACCAGGTCGCAGGGCAGGCCCTAGAAGCCTCTGAGGATGACCGCCTTGGTCATCGCGAACTCCTCGTCCGTCAGGACCCCTTCGCGATGCAGCTCCCCCAGCTCCCGCAGTCTGCGCAGCAGTACGTCGTGGTGGTCGGCCTGCGACGGCACCGTCGGCGGGAGTTGCGGCGGATGATCGCTCCCGCGCGGGTGGAGGGATGCGGGAGGCGGGCGGTGACCGCGGTGGCCACCAGGGCCGTGAGCAGATCGCGGCGGGCGCTGCCCCACAGGTCCAGGGCGTACGGGTCCTTCTCGGGCGGGAGTTTGGAGAACGCCGTCTCGCGGGTCACGAACCGCAGGAAGCCGTCCTCGTAACCGGAGTTGGGCAGCCATTCCACGCCCACCAGGTCGGAGAGCGCGATGATCCGCGGGCCGGTCGCCCGTTTCACCCGGTCCGAGGTGTCGGCCCAGTCGATGCGGACCTGGAGGCCGTCGAAGGAGACGCTGCCGTCGGAGGAGCGCACGGACACCGGGACCGGCGGCCCTGACAGCAGATACGTCTTCGTCGGGTCCTTGGGGATCTGGTCGAGCAGCAGCGCCCGCCGGATCTCCTCCGCCACGTACTCCGCGACCCCGGCCCGGTCGACGTCCACCGCGAGGCGGTACGGGTCCGCCGCGTCCGGCAGCCGCCCCCCGGTCGCCTGCAACAGCGGATCGGCGCCCTCGCGCAGCCGCATCCGCAGCCGCCCCCGCTTGCGTTCGGGCTCGAAGACGACACCCGAGACGGCCTCCAGGGGCACGGCGATCTCCCCGTACGTCTGCCGGAACAGCGGCACCGAACGGTGGAGTCCCGGCGTGATCCTGACCGTTGTGCCGTCGAAGGCCCAGGTCCCGTCGCGCTGGATGATCTCGGCCATACAGAAATTCTCGCAGCCAGGTCAACACGGCGACCCCGGCTTCACCCGCCCTGACCAGACCTGCCGGACGAGGGCGCCGTGGCGTAGGGCACAATTCGCTGTCATCGCACGGGAGTTGCAAGGCGGCCGCCGAGGCATCGGCAGGGGTCGCCCACAGCGGAGATCGCGGGGAAGGCGGGCGTCGGGCGTGGCGGTGCAGGAGGCGAGACAGAGCGCGGATGCGGGCGCGCACGGAGGCGGCTGCACCTGCGGGGACTGTCCGCACGGGGCGCGGGAGGGGCACCGGCGGGCGGTCGCCGAATTCCTCCTGAAGCGGGACGAGTTCGCCGCCGGGCAGGGCCTGCCGGCCGCCGTGGCCCACTCGGCCTCGGCCTCCCGTCAGTGGGTGTCGGAGGAGCTGACCCAGTCCGCGGAACTGGTCGCCGAACGCGGCCGCGCCGAGGGCGAGGCGTGGCTCGCCCGGCTGTGGAGGCGCACCGCGTGCACGGTGTGGGCGGGTGTCGTCGTCCTCCTGCTCGTCCAGGCGCTGACGGCGATCGGCGCGGGCTGGACCGCGGCCCGCACCGCCGGGCTGCTGGCCGCCGTGCTGACCGCCGGTGCCCTGACCGCGGCCTCCTGGTTCCATCGCGCCCGGGGCGGCGCGCTGGCCCCGGTGATCGGCGAGGACAACCGCCTCTCCACCTCCCGCGCGGTCGCCGTGGCCTGGGTGCTGTTCGTCGTGTACGCGGTGCTCGTCCTCGTCGGCCGTCTCGCCGCCGCGTCCGACCCGGCCGAACGCGACACCCTGATCTCCGGGCTCGAACTCGCCCGCGGTGCCGGTGTGGTGACCGTCCTCGCCGTGGTCTGCGGGATCGCGGTGTTGGTGCGGCGCGTGGTCGGGCTGCGGGTGCTCGGGCAGCGGCTGCAGAAGGTACGCGCCGACCGCCCCAGGGCCGCCGACCTGCTCACCGACGATGCCGGGCGCGGCACCTTCGCCGACATCCAGTACGTCGTCATCGGCGCGGTCGCCCTGCTGTTCGCCGCGGTACGGCTGGCCCGCCGCCCCGACCAACTCCCCGACCTCCCCTGGGGGCTGGCGGTCGTGGTCCTCATCTCGGCCGCGACCTACCTGGCCGGCAAGTACGCCGAGGGCGGCCGTCCCGTCATCCTCTCCGTCGTCCGCGCCCGCGAGGCCGGCGACCTCGACGCCCCGATCCGCACCGGCGACGACATCGAGATCCGCGGCGCCGGGTTCGTACCACCGGGCGCCCAGGGCGCGGAGCGGCTGTCCCGCATGACCGTCCGCGTGGGCGCCGTCCATGTCCATGTCCCGCTCGTCCCGGTGACCGGCGGCTTCAGCAACCCCACGGACGCCGTCCTGACCGTCCCCGTCCCGGCGGACGTGGAACCGGGCCGGGTGGAGGTCCAGGTCATCACCGCGGCGGGCGTGGAGACCAACCGCTACGCGATCGATGTGACGGACTGAACCGAGATGACCGAGAGAGAGGCCTGAGCCATGAGTGAAGACGTGCTGTCCGTCATCCCGGTCGACCCGCACTGGCAGCCCCAGGAGGCGGGCGCCCTGCGCGCCGAGGCTCTCGTGACCGAGCTGGTCGGCGGCCTCGACCCCGACACTGACGTCGAGATCGACGTCGACTGGTACGAGCTGCCCTCCGTGGTCGACAGCGCGCAGAACCTGGAGCGGATCGGCTGTCCGCGCTGCCGGGAATCGATCGACCTCGCCTGGTGGGCCGACCTCGTCGAGGACCACGAGGACGGCTTCCCGACCCTCGACGCGACGGTTCCCTGCTGCGGGGCCGCCGTCTCGCTGGACCAACTGGACTTCGACTGGCCCTGCGGATTCGCCCGGTTCGAGATCGCCGCCTGGAACCCGGGACTCGTCTGGTTCAGCGACGAGGAACTCGCAGCCGTCGGAACGGCGCTGGGGCACCCGGTACGGCAGATCCGGGCCCACATCTGAGCCCCTGAACCGCACCGAAAACACCTCCGTCAGCATTGAGCGGCATCTCCCTTTCGTACGTATCGTCTTTTGAGGGGTCACGGCACGCTGGGTGAGAGGCGGCTAGGAGCGATGACTCACGGTTTTCGTACGGACACGCACCCCCCCTACTTCGACGCGGCCGCCGCGGCTGGCGCGACACCGCCACCCACTACGCGCTGCTCCCGCTCCGCGTCTTCCTGGGCGTCACCTTCATCTACGCCGGACTGGACAAGCTCACCGACAGCGCCTTCATGAAGGACTCGGGCGTGGGCTCGATCGGCGACCAGATGCGCAACGTCAAGCAGTCGTCGGCGATCCCGGCCATGGTCGACATGGCCCTCAACAACCCCGTCGGCTTCGGCTACGCCATCGCCTTCGGTGAACTGGCCGTAGGCCTCGGCACCCTTTTCGGCCTCCTGGCCCGCCTCGCGGCGCTGGGCGGAGCCCTGATCTCCCTCTCCCTCTGGCTGACGATGAGCTGGGCCGCGGAGCCCTACTACTACGGCAACGACCTCGCCTACCTGATGGCCTGGCTGCCGCTGGTGCTGGCCGGGGCGCCGTATCTGTCGCTGGACGCGCTGATCAGAAACCGACGCCGAGAACCGAGCGGGGCCTCGGCCTGGTGACGGGGGTGCCGCTTCCCGCCGTCAGCCGGCGTCGTCCGATCGCCGCCGCTCGGCGGGCGGCGGATCCAGCGTCGTCCAGATCCTGACCACTGCGACACGCTCTGCCAGGGTTCCGGGCGGCGGCTCCTGATAAGCGATGACCATGCTCCGCGGCAGTTGCTGATCCATGTTGTAGTAGCCCAGGAACAGCCCGAGTTCACGGCAGAGAGCGTGGGCTTCTCCCCCTGTCATCCCCACCAGGTCGGGAACTTCGATACTCGCCGCCCACTCACCCATCCCCACACCGTACGGCTGACCGGCCGGTGGCGGGCAGGCCTACCCGGGTATCTCCGGCGAAGGCTCCTCCGGTGTCCCCGTGCCGCGCGGCGTTCTGCGGCGGCGTCGGACCGACCGGGTCAGCAGTCCCACCGCGCCCGCCAGGCACAGGCCTGCCGTGACCACGGGGATGATCGCGAACCACGGGGTTTCCCAGGCGCCGCCCGCGTCTCCGGCGTAGATGATGCCTGCCAGGGTCAGGAAGAAGCCGGCGATCAGCTTGCCTGGGCGGAATTCATGACGCAGCACGGCTCACCTCCGCCTGTCCGACGCCGACCTGGAGGTCGATGTCGAGGGTGCCGGAGGGCTTGACACCCTTGGCCGGGGTCAAGGTGGCCTCCTTGTACTTGCCCGGTTCCACGTCCACGTCCTCCTGGTTGTCACCGGGCAGCTGGATGTCGCCCACGCCCACGTCGATGTGGACCTTCACCGTCGCGTCCTTCGGCACGATCACCTTCAGCTTGCCGACCCCGACCTCGGCTCTGGTCGTCACCGTCCGCGCCTTGGTGAGGTCCAGCTTGCTCAGATCGAGCGTGCCGACGCCGGTGCCCAGGTCGTACTTCGGCTGGACGTCCGCCACCGCTGCGGGCCGCCAGTTCTCCCGGACCCAGTCGGTGCCGATGTCCTTGGGCACGGCGGCCGCCCCGGCGAGCAGACCCGACGTGAGCACCGCCAGGAAGATCGAGCCCGCCCCCGTACGCCCGAGGAACGAACTGACCGCGATACCGAGGCCCAGGACGATCAGCGCGCAGGCCAGACCGGTCTGGAGGCTGGTGCCGAGCGGGTGCTCGTCCCACGTCAGCCCCGTACCGAGACCGGCGGCGAGCAGGGCGAGCAGGAAGATCCAGCCGCCGATCCAGCGCGGGCCGCGCTGCCGGGAGGGCTGCGGGCGGGCGGTGCGCAGGTCCGCACCGGTGTGGCCGTAGCCACGGGCCAGGCTGAAGTCGATGGCGTCCGCGATGTCGCGGGTGCGGGAGTCGCCGGGGCCCCACAGATAGCCGGTGCCGCCCTCGTGGGTGCCGTCCTTGACGATGGGGTCGCGCCACCAGGAGGGGTAGGTGACGCTGACCGGCGGGGCCTGGGCCTCCGGCGGGGCGTCGGCGGCGGCCTGGGCGGCCAGCGGGTCGGTGTCGGGGGTGCCGCGCTGCCGCGACCAGTACCCGGCGCCCGCGAGGAGTAGGGAGACCACGACGGCGAAGGCCAGCACCGTGCCGTTGTTCAACATCGTCAGGAACACGCCGCAGCCGACCAGCGCGAACAGCACGGCCGTCAGGGCCTGGCCGTCGACTCGGCCGGTCAGCAGCTTGCGGACCTCGTTCTCCTCGTCGTCCTCGTACGGCACGAAGAGCCAGGCGAAGCCGTAGAAGATGAGGCCGATGCCGCCGGTCGCGGAGAGCACGGCGAGGGTGATCCGGAAGATCACCGGGTCCATGTCGTACTGCCGCCCCAGCCCGGCGCACACGCCCGCGAGCGTCTTGTGCTGCCGGTCGCGGCGGAACTTCGACGGCGGCGCGGCCGTTTCCCCCTCGCCGGGAGGACGGCCCCTGTCCCCGCCGGCAGAGCGAACCCTGTCCTCGCCAGGAGGACGAACCCCGTCGCGGTCGCCCGTCGGTCCAGCCGCGCCCGGCCGCTCCTCTTCCTTCCGCGCACCCGCCCGCTCGTGCGCGCGCGGTTCCTCACCGGCGGCGGTCGCGGAGGGCGCGGCGGACGAGGCGCCCTCGTCGGGCGCCGGGTCCGCGGCGTGCTGGTGATCTGTCATGTGTCCATGGTGACGGGCGAGCCGCCGCGACGGGAGTCGGAACGACCCTGGCCGGACCCTGATATCGCCCCTGACCCGACGCCGGGGAGACGTGCGAGGACCGTGCCGTTTCTGCGCGTCTCGAAGATCAGGGGAGTCTAGGGGGCCGACCCTGATGCTCCGGCCGTCGCGCCGTGTGAACATCGATGGCATGCCGGAAGCAGCCGCAGCAGCGCCACTCGTCGAACCGCGGCCGCCGCGCAAGCTCTACCGCAGCAGTGACGGACGCTGGCTGGGGGGTGTGGCGCGGGGGCTCGCCGGGCATCTCGGGCTGCCCGTGATCTGGGTGCGGCTCGTGTTCGCCGGGCTGTTCATGGCGGACGGCCTCGGCGCCCTGCTGTACGCCGCCTTCTGGTTCTTCGTGCCGCTCGGCGTCGGAGGCGTGAGCGGCCAGAAGCCCCCGTCCTTCGTCACCACCGAGACCTCCCCCGACGGCCGCCGCCGCCTCGTCGCCCGCAGACCGGACAAGGGCCAGATCGTCGCCCTGCTCCTCATGGTCGTCGTGGCCATGGTCTTCGTGGGCAACATCAACCTGGGCACGGGCGCGAAGGCCTACCTCTGGCCCGCCGTGCTCGTCGGCGCCGGCGTGGCCCTGGTCTGGCGCCAGGCCGACAACGCCCGCCGGGCCCGCTGGGCCGAGGTCGGCCGCCGCAGGCGGACCCTCAGCCTGCTGCGCGCCGCGGGCGGCGTCCTGCTGGTCACGGCCGGGGTGTCCGGCATCTTCGTCATGCAGGGCTCGGCCGCCCACCTCGGCTCCGTCCTCCAAGCGGCCCTCGCTGTCCTGGTCGGCATCACACTCCTCGCTGGCCCCTACCTCGTACGCATGACCCAGGACCTCTCCGAGGAGCGCCTGATGCGCATCCGCGCCCAGGAGCGCGCCGAGGTCGCCGCCCATGTCCACGACTCCGTGCTGCACACCCTGACCCTGATCCAGCGCAACGCGGAGAACGCCGGCGAGGTGCGCCGCCTCGCCCGCGCGCAGGAGCGCGACCTGCGCACCTGGCTCTACAAACCCGAGGGCACGGGCAAGGACGAGGCCGACGAACCCGGCACCCTCGCCGAGGCGGTCCGGCGCAACGCGGCCGAGGTCGAGGACAAGCACGGCGTCCCCCTGGAGGTCGTCATCGTCGGCGACTGCCCCCTCGACGAACGGATCGGGGCACAGATGCAGGCCGCGCGCGAGGCGATGGTGAACGCGGCCAAGTACGGTGGCGAGGGCGGCGCGGTGCAGGTCTACGCCGAGGTCGAGGGAAAGACGGTCTTCGTGTCGGTCCGGGACCGCGGCCCCGGCTTCGACCCCGACTCGATACCCGCCGACCGCATGGGTGTCAGAGAATCGATCATCGGCCGCATGGAGCGCCACGGCGGCACGGCCCGCCTGCGCGCGGTGCCGGGCGGCGGCACGGAGGTCGAGCTGGAGATGGAGAGGGCGGAGAAGACGTCATGAGTGACCCGACCGAGGCGAACGACACAGCGACGGGCGAGCGCCGGGTGCGAGTGGTCCTCGTCGACGACCACCGAATGTTCCGTACGGGCGTCCAGGCGGAGATCGGCCAGACCGAGCAGACCGGCGTGGAGGTCGTCGGCGAGGCCGCCGACGTCGACCAGGCGGTCACGGTCATCACCGCCACCCGCCCCGAGGTGGTCCTCCTCGACGTCCACCTCCCCGGCGGCGGCGGAGTAGAAGTCCTGCGCCGCTGCGCCCCGTTGATGGCGGACGCGGAGCAGCCGGTGCGGTTCCTGGCGCTGTCGGTGTCGGACGCGGCGGAGGACGTGATCGGCGTGATCCGGGGCGGAGCGAGGGGCTACGTCACCAAGACCATCACGGGCACGGACCTGGTCGACTCCATCTTCCGCGTGCAGGACGGCGACGCGGTGTTCTCCCCGAGGCTGGCGGGCTTCGTCCTCGACGCCTTCGCCTCGACGGACGCGCCCCCGGTGGACGAGGACCTGGACCGTCTCACGCAGCGCGAGCGCGAAGTACTGCGGTTGATCGCCCGCGGTTATGCCTACAAGGAGATCGCCAAGCAGCTGTTCATCTCCGTGAAGACCGTGGAGTCCCATGTGTCGGCGGTCCTGCGGAAGTTGCAGCTGTCGAACCGTCATGAGCTGACGCGGTGGGCTACGGCGCGGCGGCTGGTGTGAGTCAGTTGCGCGGGCCGTCGTGCACGTTGTGCTGGCTCAACTCCACGGCGAACCGCGCTGCCGTGACGAAGTCGGCGTCGTCGTGGAGAACGACGAGCCCGTGATGTGCCGCTGTCGCGCAGAGTTGGAGGTCGACGGCTGACAGAGATCTGTGCGCTCCGTGCTCAGCTGCACGCAGTTGGAAAGCACCGATCCAGTTGCTGACCGTCTTCGGGACGGCGACCTCGTCGTAGAGGTCGGTGAACATGTCGCGGAAGGCCTGGTACTCCTTGAGGTCGCGCGCTGACCGGAGGAATTCAGCACGCTGCGGGTAGCAGGACAGGACATCGCCATCCGTGACCACCGGACGCCAGGCTTCGTGCAGGTCGCGATCGCGGAGCAGGCGCCACAATGCCGATGAGTCGAGGAGATAGCGCATCACGGACGCACGACATCCTTGTCCGCGCGGTGCGCCTTCTCGGCGCCCTCGATGTCCCAGTCCTGAGCCATGTCGAAGTACTTGTCGTAGGCGGCGGACCTGGCCAGACGCTTGTTGTATGCCTCCAGCGCTGCCGCCACCGCAGCGGTCTTGGTCCGGTGGCCGCCCAGGCGTTTCGCTGTCTCCAGAGCCTCGTCGTCGATGTCGATGTGGGTGAGGGACATACAGGCCTCCGGGATGTACATGGATGCCTACTGAAGTAGGTCGTTATTGTACATCGGGACGCTCTTGGGGGCGTCCTCGCGTGCGCCGGTGCCGAGGGAGAACCAGATCGTCTTGCCCACTCCGTGCGGGCGGGGCGCTGTGCCCCACTCGTCGGCGAGCAGGGTGAGGAGGATCAGGCCCCGGCCCGACTCGTCCTCCGGGGACGGGTTCCGGAACGTCGGCATCGTGTCGCTCGCGTCCGTCACCGAGACGTGGAGGCTGTGGCCGTCGCCGTCGTCCAGGGCGCAGCGGATGCGGATCTCTCGGCCGGGGGAGACGTGGGCATGGCGGTAGGCGTTGGTCATCAGCTCGCTGAGCAGGAGTACGGCCGTGTCGGTGATCGCGTCCGGGAGTTTCCAGTCGGCGGCCTGCGCCCGGAGGAGGGCGCGGGCACGGCCCACGCTGCGGGGGTGGCGGGGCAGTTGCCACTCGGCTGCTACCTCGGGCATGCGCGGTTCTCTTCCGTGTGGGTGGTTCTCCGTCATTTGCCGTGATCAGGCTGGTGGTTGACGCGTAACCTCGGGGAGTGGCGGGGTGCGTACAGAGGGTGTGTGTACACGGGGTGTCGGCGGGAGACGGGTGGGGCGCGAAGGATGACTCAGCCGAACTGGCGGTACTGCGGCGGGCAGGTCAAGTTGTGGCGCGAGGAGGCGGGGGTCGGCCGTCAGGCGCTCGCCGAAGAGGCCGGTTACGACTACGAGTACGTGAAGTCGATGGAGTGCGGGCGGCGTCGGCCGACGTTGCGGTTGTTGCAGGTCGCAGACCAGATGTGCGGGGCGCGGGGGAAGTTGCTGGCGGGGCATGAGTTCCTGAAGCCGGAGCCGTTTCCGGCGCGGTCGCAGGAGTACATGGAGCTGGAGGCCGAGGCGATCGCCGTGCACGACTATTCGCTGGGGCTGATTCCGGGCTTGTTGCAGACCCGGGAGTACGCGACTGCGCTGATCAGCGACAGTTGCCCGCCGTTGGACGACGAGACTGTGGAGGAGCGGGTTCGCGGACGACTGGCCAGGCAGGAGGCGTTGAAGCGCCGAACGGGCACGGTGTACGGCTTCGTCATCTATGAGGCTGCGTTGCATACGGGAGTTGGCGGCTGTGAGGTCATGCGAGGTCAATTGCTGCACCTGCTGGAGGTCGGCTCACGGAGGAACGTGTCCATCCAGGTGCTGCCCTTTGGCAAGTGTGGGGGCCTCGCACTCAACGGGTCGTTCATTCTGTTGGAGACGGCTGACCGTGAGCACTTCGCCTACGTCGAGAGCCCGGAGACCAGTGCGCTCCACGCTGATGCGCACAAGGTCAGTGACCTCGCACAGGCGCATGGCATGATCCGCATGCAGGCTCTTGGAGTTGAGGAGTCGGCTGCGTTCATCAGGAAGGTGGCACAGGAGCTATGAAGACTGAGCTGTCGTGGTTCAAGTCCAGCTACAGCGACTCCCAGGGCGGCGCCTGCCTGGAAGTCGCCCTCCACCTCCACGCCATCCACGTCCGAGACTCGAAGCTCGGAGCACAAGGCCCCCGTTTCGACGTGAACGCCGACGCCTGGGCCGCCTTCATCGCCTACGCCTCCCGCGAGGCCTGAGCCCCGGGCTTCGGGCGTCGAGATCCGAGCTCCTCTTTCAAGGAATGGGCGGAAAGAATCCACCCACCCTCC
>MWJO01000102.1 GCA_002027195.1 Streptomyces sp. GKU 895
GGGCGGCTGGGCGGCGGTACCGGGGGCGCCCGGGGTGCTGTACGGCCCCGCAGGCGGCTGGGAGGCGCCGTACGGGCCCGTGGCGGGCTGGCCCTGCGGAGCGAACTGCTGCTGGGGCGGCGGTGGGGCGTACCAGCCGGGCTGGCCCTGGCCGGGGACCGGCATCGGGGGCTGGGCGCCGGGCGGCAGGGGCTGCATGAGGCCCGCCTTCTGGTCGATCGTCGAGCGGTAGTCGACGGCCGCCTGCGTCATCCGCATGTACGCCTCCTCCAGCGAGGCGGAGTGCGGCGACAGCTCCCACAGCCGTACGTCGGCCTCGTGGGCGATGTCGCTGATGCGGGGGAGCGGGAGCCCGGTGATCCGCAGGGCGCCGTCCTGCTCGGGCAGCACATGGCCGCCGGCCTCGGTCAGCGCGGACGTCAGCTTCTCGCGCAGCTGCGGCTCGGTGTCGGGCGTGCGGACCCGCGCGAAGCCGGCGGAGTTCGCCGCGATGAAGTCGTTCACGCTCATGTCGGCCAGCAGCTGGCCGCGCCCGATGACGATCAGGTGGTCGGCGGTCAGCGCCATCTCGCTCATGAGGTGCGAGGAGACGAAGACCGTACGGCCCTCCGCCGCCAGCGCCTTCATCAGGTTGCGCACCCAGAGGATGCCCTCGGGGTCGAGGCCGTTGACCGGCTCGTCGAAGAGCAGGACCTGCGGGTCGCCGAGGAGCGCGGCGGCGATGCCGAGCCGCTGGCCCATGCCGAGGGAGAAGCCCTTGGAACGTTTCCGCGCCACGTCCTGGAGGCCGACGACACCGAGCACCTCGTCCACCCGGCGGGCCGGGATGCCGGAGAGCTGGGCGAGGCACAGGAGGTGGTTGCGGGCGTGCCGGCCGCCGTGGACCGCCTTGGCGTCGAGGAGCGCACCGACCTGGCGGGGGGCGTTCGGCAGCTTGCGGTACGGGTAGCCGCCGATCGTCACCTGCCCCGAGGTGGGGTTGTCCAGGCCCAGGATCATCCGCATCGTCGTCGACTTGCCCGAGCCGTTGGGGCCCAGGAAGCCGGTGACGGCACCGGGCCGCACCTGGAAGGAAAGGTTGTACACAGCGGTCTTGTCGCCATATTGCTTGGTCAGGCCGACTGCCTCGATCATGCTCCGCACCCATCGAAAGGTTCAGGACAGCAGGGCGCACGCCCCCGTAAGGGTTAGGAGCTTATCCGGGCGCTGACGGTTCCATTCAAGAGGCCGCAAAGCCTCAGGCATCTCTCTTCTTCAGCAGCACGTACCCGCCCGCGATCGCCGCCGCCACCCACAGCACCATGATCGCGAGCCCGCCCCAGGGGCCGTAGGGAGTGTCGTCGTCGATCGGCGTGACCACCTGCATGATCTTGCTGCCGGCCTGGTCGGGCAGATACCGGCCGATCTTCTTGGTGGCCGAGACATTGCCCAGGATGTTGGAGATCAGGAAGAAGAACGGCATCAGGATGCCCAGCGACAGCATCGGCGAGCGCAGCATCACGGCGACGCCCATGGAGAACATCGCGATCAGCGTCATGTAGAGCCCGCCGCCGATCACCGCGCGCAGCACGCCCTCGTCGCCGATGTGCGCCCGGTGCTCGCCGAGCATGGCCTGCCCGAGGAAGAAGGCGACGAAGCTGGTGGCGAGGCCGACGACGAGCGAGAGGCCGGTCGCGACCCCGATCTTGCTGAACAGGAAGGTGCCGCGCTGCGGTACGGCGGCCAGCGAGGTGCGGATCATGCCGGTGCTGTACTCGTTGGACACCACCAGCACCCCGAACACGATCATCGCGAGCTGGCCGAGGCTCATCCCGGCGAAGCTGATGAAGGTCGGGTCGAAGGAGAGCCGGTCCTTGCGGCTCATCTTGTCGAACTCGTTCTTCGACAGGGCCGAGATCAGCATGCCGAGGGCGAGGGTGACGACCACGGCGAGGGAGAGCGTCCACACCGTGGACGCCACCGACCGGATCTTGGTCCACTCGGACCGGACGACCTGCGCTGCCGCCATGGTCAGTTCCCCTTCCAGCCGTCGCCCCAGGCCCGTTGCTCCGCGGGGGTGTCGGCGTGCGCGTGGTACTCGACCGACTCGGCGGTCAGCTGCATGAACGCCTCCTCCAGGGAGGCCTGCTGGGGGCTGAGCTCGTGCAGCACGATCTGATGCTGTGCCGCCAGCTCACCGATGTGCTCGGGCTTGCCGCCGTCGACCTCCAGCGCCCCGGCACCGGTCTCCACGACCGTGATCCCGGCCCCGTGCAGCACGTCGAGGAGCCGTTCGCGCTGGGGCGAGCGGATCCGGACGTACGACCGCGAGTTCTGCTCGATGAACTCGGCCATGGAGGTGTCGGCGAGCAGCCGGCCCTGGCCGATGACGACGAGGTGGTCGGCGGTCAGGGCCATCTCGCTCATCAGGTGACTGGAGACGAACACCGTCCGGCCCTGTGCGGCCAGCGATTTCATCAGGTTGCGGATCCAGTGGATGCCCTCGGGATCGAGCCCGTTCACCGGCTCGTCGAACATCAGGATGCGCGGATCGCCGAGCAGCGCGCCCGCGATGCCGAGGCGCTGTCCCATGCCGAGCGAGAACCCCTTGGCCTTCTTCTTCGCGACGGCCGTCAGTCCGACGGTGTCGAGCACCTCGTCGACCCGGGCGCGCGGGATGCCGTTGCTCTGAGCGAGGCAGAGAAGGTGGTTGAAGGCGCTGCGCCCGCCGTGCATGGCCTTGGCGTCCAGCAGGGCGCCGATGTACTTGAGGGGGTCCTTCAGACGGTCGTAGTGCTTGCCGTCGATGCGGACGTCACCGGCGGTCGGCCGGTCAAGGCCGAGCATCATCCGCATCGTCGTCGACTTGCCGGCGCCGTTGGGACCGAGGAAGCCGGTGACGATGCCGGGTCTGACGGTGAAGGTCAGGTTGTTGACCGCCACCTTCTCGCCGTACCGCTTGGTCAGGCCCTCGAGCTCGATCATGCGGCCACGCTAAGACGGGCCCCGGGACGCTGCCACTTGAGCCGATCGCCGGTACGACGACCGGTCACCGGCACGACGACCGGCCACCGGCACGACGACCGGCCACCGGCACGACAAAGGGCCCGCACCGTTCGGGGGAGAGGGTGCGGGCCCTTTGTCGCTGCCGTCAGGCGGTGTTACCGGGACTGCTGCGCCGGAACCCCACGGGAGATCGGCTCGTCGTCCGTGGCCGGGGAACCGGCCGCGGCCACCGCGGCGCCCGTGAGCGTCGCGAGCATCTCGCGGACGTTCGTGAGCTGGGCGTTGATCGAGTCGCGGCGGTTGGTGAGGGCGGCCAGCTCGCGCTCGGATTCCGAACGGATGCGGTCGGCCTTGGCGTTCGCGTCCGCGACGATGTCCTCGGCCTGACGCTGGGCCGTCTCCACCGTCTGGCGGGCGCGGCGCTCGGCGTCGGTGCGCAGCTTCTCGGCCTCCAGGCGGAGCTGCTCCGCGCGGTGCTCGATCTCCGCGAGGCGCTTCTCGGCCTTCTGCTGACGGGACGCGAGGTCGCGCTCCGACTGCTCGCGACGCTTGGCCAGGTTGGTCTCGAAGTCCGCGGCGGCCTGAGCGGCCTTGGCGCGGGTCTCCTCGAAGAGGGCGTCCGCCTCCTCGCGCTTGGACTGCGCGTCCTTCTGGGCCTCGGCGCGCAGCTGCGAAGCGTCGCTCTTGGCCTTCTCGACGATCCGGACGCCTTCGTCCTCGGCCTTGGCCTTGCGCTCCGCGGCGAACGACTCCGCGTCGTTGCGCACCTGCTGGGCCGCGGACTCGGCCAGCTCGCGGTGCTGCTCGGCCGCGCGACGGGCCTCCTCGCGCAGGTCCTTGGCCTCTTCCTCGGCGAGGCGGAGGATCTTCTCGACACGCGCGCCGAGACCGGCGTACGACGGCTCCGCGTCGCTTACCTGAGCCTGGGCGTTCTGCGTCTCGAGGTGGAGCTCCTCGATGCGCTTTTCCAGAGCGGTGATGCGGGTGAGAGCGCTGTCACGGTCGGAGACGAGCTTGGAGATACGTTCGTCCACCTGAGCGCGGTCGTACCCACGCCGCACAAGCTCGAAGCCGTAGGGGGAAGTGTCGCTCATGGGGTTCCTGTCAAATGAGACCGGTGAGGTGATAGGGGGAATCCTAGGGGCCGAAGCGGTGTGTCATCGAGCGGATACGTGTTTGATCTGGAGAATGACACCCCTTTTGAGTGGCTAACCCTCGGACGGCTTGCCAAAAACTTGGTCAAACGCCCCAGACGGCACCGGAGTTCGACCGGTCGTGACCGGTCGGAACCTGTCGGTTAACTGTCCGAAGGCTTACCCGAACGAGGGGCGCCGACCGAGACGCCCGCCTTGACGCCGCCGTCCTTGCCCCCCGCGGGAGCCTCGAAGGACTCCAACGCCTCCAGGACGTCCTGGACACGGGAGATCTCGGCATTGATGTCCTCGCGGCGCCGCACCAGGATCTCCAGCTCGCGCTTTCCTTCCTCGACCGTGCGCTTGGCCTCGCGGATCGCCTCCGCCTTGAGCTCCTCGGCCTCCTTCACGAGGGCCGACTTCTTCTGCTCGGCCTCCTTCAGGAGCAGCTCGGCCTTCTTCACGGCGGCGATCCGGACCTTGCCCGCCTCCGAATTGGCCTCCGACACCAGCTCCTTGGCCTTGGCCTGAGCCTTCGCCAGCTGCTCCTCGGACGCCTTGATGAGCGCGTCGCAGCGGTCGCCGGTCGACTTCATCGTCTCGGCGGCCTCGCGGCGGGCCCGCTCGTGCAGGTTCTCGATCTCGGTCGTGATGCGGTCGCGCAGCTCCTCGGCCCGCTCCCTTATGGCGGTGGCGTCCCGGCGGGCGCCGACGAGCAGCTCGTCCGCGTCCGTACGGGCCTTCTCCACCAGGGAGTTGCCCTCGACCGTCGCCTCGGAGACCAGCCGGTCGGCCTCCTTGCGGGCGGCGCCGACCATCGTGTCGGCCTGCGCCTCCGCCTCCGCGGTGGTCTTGTGGGCCTGCTGCTGGGCCTCGGTGAGCAGCTTGTCGGCCTCGGCGGCGGTCTCGTTGATGAGCGTGTCCACCTGCTCGGCCACGTCCTGGCGCCGCTTGTTGGCGTCCTTGCGTGCCTCGTCGAGGGTGTGCTCGGCCTCCTCGCGCGCGGCGTTGAGCAGGCGCTCCGCCTCGGCCAGGGCGTCGGCCTTGACGCGCTCGGACTCGGTGCGGATCCGCTCGGCGTGCTGCTGGGCGGAGCCGACCGTCTCGGCGGCCTCGGCCCGCAGCCGCTCCGCGTCGTCGGTGGCGTCCGCGATGAGCCGCTCGGCCTTGCTGATGGCCTCGGCCCGGACCCGCTCGGCCTCGGCCGCGGTCTCCTGGCGCAGCCGCTCCGCCTCGGCGACGGTGTCCTGCCGCAGCTGGTCGGTGTCCCGGATGGTGTCCGTGGTCAGCCGCTCGGCCTCGTTGCGCGCTTCCGTGATGAGGGCGTCGGCCTGTGAGGCCGCGTCGGAGCGGATGCGGTTGGCGTCCTCACGGGCGTCCGCCCGGGTCCGGGCGGCGGCCTGGTCGGCCTCGGCCAGCGCGTCGGAAGCCTCCGTGCGCACCCGCTGGGCGTACTCGGCGGCGTCGGAGCGCAGCCGCTCGGACTCGGACATCGCGTCCGCCATGGTGCGCTCGGCGAGCGCCTTCGCGGCCTCCGACTCCTCGTTGGCCTCGCGCCGGACCCGGCTCGCGTCCTCGCTGGCCCGCTCCCGCTCGGCGTAGGCGTCGGCGCGGACCCGGTCCGCCTCCTCCTCGGCCTCCCGGCGGGTGCGGTCCGCCGCGTGCTCGGCGGCGCTGCGCAGCCCGGTGATCTCCTCCTGGGCCTGCTCGTGCAGCCCGGCGACCGAGTCGCGGACCTGCTGGGCGTGCTGCTCGGCGCCCGACACCATCTCGGTGGCGCGCCGGTCGGCCTCCTCGACCAGCCGTACCGCCTCGGCCTGCGCCTCCTCGACCCGGCTGCGTGCCGCGGCCAGCAGCTCGTCGCTCTGCTCGCGGGCCCGCTCCCGCTCCTGGTCGGCCTCGGCGCGCGCCGCGCCGAGGGTCTCCTCGGCCTCGCGACGACGCCGTACCGCCTCCTCCTGGGCGGCGGCCAGCGTCTCGGACGCCTCGGTCGCCAGCCGCTCGGCGGCGGCCTGGGCCTCCGCGCGGACCCGGTCGGCGGTGTCCTGGGCCTCCGACTTCAGCCGCTCGGCCTCGGCCGCGGCCTCCGAACGCAGCCGTACGGCGACGGCCTCGCCCTCGGCCCGGGACGCGGACGCGTCGGCCGCGGCCTCGGCGCGCAGCCGTTCGGCCTCCGCCTCGGCCTGCTGCTGGAGCGTGCGGATGCGCTCCGCGGCCTCGCTGCGCAGGCGCTCGCTCTCCTCGGCGGCCTCGCGGCGGATCCGCGCGGCCTCCTCGCGGGCCTCGGTCAGCGCCTGCTCGGCGGCCGCCAGCCGCTCCTCGGCCTCGGTGTGAAGCCGGGTCAGCTCCTCGGCGGCCTCCGCGCGACGGGCCTCTATGGCGCGCTCGGTCTCCTCGCGCAGCTCGCGCGCGGCCTGCTCGGCGTCGTTCTTGATGCCCTCGGACTGCTCGATGACCTCTTCGCGGTGGCGCTCGGCCTCCTGGCGGGTCCGCTGGAGGGTCTCCTCGGCCTGCCGGCGCAGGGTCGTCGCCCGCTCGATGGCCTCGGTGCGGACCTTCTCGCTGTCCGCCGTCGCCGTCTGGCGCAGCTCGTCGGCGTCCGCCTTGGCCTTGGCCAGCAGCTCCTCGGCGGTCTTGGCCGCCTCCTCGATCTGCTGGACGGCCTCCTTGCGGGCCTCCGCGCGGATCTTCTCGCCCTCGGCGACCGCGTCGGCGCGCAGCTGCTCGGCCTCGCCGCGCAGCCGGCGGGCCTCCTCCTGCAGCTCGACCGTCTTGGCGCGGTACTCCTTGGTGTCGTCCTTGGCCGCGCCCTTGAGCTGCTCGGCCAGGTCGTGCGCCTCGGCGCGCAGCCGGTCCGCCTCGGCCTCGGCCTCGGAGCGGATCCGCTCGGCCTCCTCGGCGGCGGCCTTGGTGGTGTTACGGGCGTCCTCGGACGCCTTGTTCAGGACGTCCTCGGCGGTCTTGGCGGCCTTGCCGAGCTGGGAGGCGGTCTCCTCCGCGGTGATCGTGCGGGCCTTCTCGGCGGCCTCGGCGACGATCTTCTCGGCCTCGGCGCGGGCGTCCGCGACGATCTGCTCGGCGTCCGCCTTGGTGGTCTCGGCCTCCTGGGTGGCCTCGCTGACCAGCCGGGCGACCTGCTCCTTCGCCGTACGGATGCGCTGTTCGTTGGCCGACTCGGCGCTCGACAGGGTCTTCTCGGCGGCCGCCTTGGCCTCGGTGACGAGCTTCTCGGCCTCGGCCTGCGCCTTGCGCAGCGCCTCCTCGGCCTCCGTCATCCGCTGCTCGGCGGCGCGGCTGAGCTCGGTGGCCTGGCGGCGGGCGGCGTCCGACTCGGTCGCCGTGGAGCTGCGCAGCTGCTCGGCGTGGTCGGTGGCCTCCTGGGCCTGGGTGGAGGCCGCGTTCAGCAGCCGCTCGGCGTCCGCGCGGGCCCGGCGCAGCAGCTGCTCGGCCTCGGCGCGGGCCGCCTCGGCCTCGCTGGTCAGCCGCTGGCGGGCCTCGGTGGTGAGCCGCTCGGCCTCCGCGCGGGCGGCCGCCATGGCCTGCTCGGCCTCCGCGCGGGACTCCTCCAGGAGCCGGCGGGCCTGCTGCTCACTGCGGGCGCGCAGCTGCTCGGCCCACGCCACGTTCTCGTTGACGTGCGACTCGACGGTCTGGCGGCGCTCGGCGAGCTCCTGGTCCAGCTGCTGGCGGCGGGTGACCGCCTCCTGGTGCAGCTCCGCCTGGAGCCGCGCCGCGTTCTCGGCGTGCTCCTGGAGGATGCGCTGGGTCTGCGCCCGCGCCTGGCTCAGTTCGCGCTCGGCGTCCTGACGCAGCTGGTCGGCCTGCATCTGGGCGTTGCGCAGCAACTGTTCGGCCTGGTAGCCGATGTCGCCGCCCGAGAACTCGGGCCGGGACATGATGGTGCGGCGCGCCTCGTGCAGCTTGGCGCGCAGCACCTCGACCTGGTAGCCGAGGTCCTCGGCGTGCTGGATCGCCTTTTCCCGCTCGGTCTTCAGCCGATCCATCTCGGCCTCGAACCGAGAGAGGTGGTCGACGTCAGCCGCCGGCTCTCGCTCCTGGCGTTCGTAGCCCCGCACTGCGCGGTCCCATCCGTCCCCTGGTCGCAAGTCTGGCCAAACGAGCTCCGTCCGTCCGCCGAACGAGGCCCCCGGGGAATGGTGTCAGATCAACGGCGGAGCCTGGGCTGCTGCCCCGACGCTCGCCCCCCGAAACCCGGACCCCGGCATGCGGCCACCCCGGTTGCGGGGCGACCGCCCCCAACCCTACCGGCCCATATGTACGAGGGTCAGTGCTCAGGTGACTCAACAGGCGCCGAAGTGACCAGTTCTGTCAGTACGCCATGGCAATCCTTGGGGTGCAGGAAGGTGATTCGTGACCCCATGGAGCCGCGTCGCGGCTCCTCGTACAGCACGCGTACGCCCTTGCCCTTGATGTCCGCGGCGTCCGCGTCCACGTCCGCCGTACCGAAAGCGATGTGGTGGACGCCCTCGCCGTTCTTGTCCAGCCACTTGGCGACGGTCGAGTCGGGGCGGGTCGGCTCCAGAAGCTGCAGGTAGGAGGCCCCGCCGTCGGAAGTGTCGTTGATCTTGAGCATGGCCTCGCGGACGCCCTGCTCCTCGTTGACCTCGGAGTGGAAGACCTCGAAGCCGTAGGTGGCCCGGTAGAACTCGACAGTCTTGTCGAGGTCGAAGCAGGCGATCCCGATGTGGTCGATTCGCGTCAGCATGGTGTTAGTGCAGCGCTCGGGCGATGGTTACGCAACGTGCCAGCGATCACACTGACGGGCCGGTGACGGCACGGAGTGCCACTCAGTACATTCGAAGTAAACCCTCGTTCACTCCTCGGCTGTCCAGCTGGAAGGGGATCGCACCTCATGTCTTCCGGAACTACTTCGGTGATCGTCGCGGGCGCTCGTACGCCCATGGGACGGTTGCTCGGTTCGCTGAAGTCCTTCTCCGGGGCCGACCTCGGCGGCTTCGCGATCAAGGCCGCCCTCGACCGTGCGGGGATCGGTGGCGACCAGGTCCAGTACGTGATCATGGGTCAGGTCCTCCAGGCCGGCGCCGGTCAGATCCCGGCCCGCCAGGCCGCCGTCAAGGGCGGCATCCCGATGCACGTCCCGGCGCTCACCATCAACAAGGTGTGTCTGTCCGGCCTCGACGCCATCGCGCTGGCCGACCAGCTGATCCGCGCCGGCGAGTTCGACGTGATCGTCGCGGGCGGCCAGGAGTCCATGACCAACGCCCCGCATCTGCTCCCCAAGTCCCGTGAGGGCTTCAAGTACGGCGCCATCGAGATGCTCGACGCGATGGCGTACGACGGCCTGACCGACTCCTTCGAGGGCATCGCCATGGGCGAGTCCACGGAGAAGCACAACACCCGCCTTGGCATCCAGCGCCCCGAGCAGGACGAGATCGCCGCCCTGTCCCACCAGCGCGCCGCTGCCGCCCAGAAGAACGGCATCTTCGAGGCCGAGATCACCCCGGTGGAGATCCCGCAGCGCAAGGGCGAGCCGGTCGTCTTCAGCAAGGACGAGGGCATCCGCGGCGACACCACCGTGGAGTCCCTCGGCAAGCTCCGTCCGGCGTTCACCCGCGACGGCACCATCACGGCCGGCACCTCCTCGCAGATCTCGGACGGTGCGGCGGCCGTGGTCGTGATGAGCAAGGCCAAGGCGCAGGAGCTGGGCCTGGAGTGGATCGCCGAGATCGGCGCCCACGGCAATGTGGCGGGCCCGGACAACTCGCTCCAGTCGCAGCCGTCCAACGCGATCCTGCACGCCCTCAAGAAGGAGGGCCTGGAGGTCTCCGACCTCGACCTGATCGAGATCAACGAGGCCTTCGCCGCCGTCGCGGTCCAGTCAATGAAGGATCTCGGCGTGTCCACCGAAACGGTGAACGTCAACGGCGGTGCCATCGCCCTGGGCCACCCCATCGGCATGTCCGGCGCCCGCCTGGTCCTGCACCTGGCGCTGGAGCTGAAGCGGCGCGGCGGCGGGGTCGGCGCGGCGGCGCTGTGCGGCGGCGGCGGTCAGGGTGACGCGCTGATCGTGCGGGTACCCAAGGCCTGAGTTCTCGTACGCAGGGTTAGAGCTGATCGGAGCTGTGATGCAGGACGTCTCCACCCTGGTGGCCCAGGCCAGGGAAGGCCGGCCGCGGGCCGTGGCCCGGCTGATCTCCCTCGTGGAGGGGGCGTCCCCGCAGCTCCGTGAGGTCATGGCGGCACTGGCCCCGCTGACGGGCAACGCGTACGTCGTCGGCCTGACCGGCTCGCCGGGGGTCGGCAAGTCCACGTCGACGTCCGCCCTGGTGACCGCGTACCGCAAACAGGGCAGGCGGGTCGGCGTCCTGGCCGTCGACCCGTCCTCGCCGTTCTCCGGCGGCGCCCTGCTCGGCGACCGGGTGCGCATGTCGGACCACGCCTCCGACCCCGGCGTCTACATCCGCTCGATGGCCACCCGCGGCCACCTGGGCGGCCTGGCCTGGGCGGCGCCCCAGGCGATCCGCGTCCTGGACGCCGCGGGCTGCGACGTGATCCTGGTCGAGACGGTCGGCGTCGGCCAGTCGGAGGTGGAGATCGCCTCCCAGGCCGACACCTCCGTCGTCCTCCTGGCCCCCGGCATGGGCGACGGCATCCAGGCGGCCAAGGCCGGAATCCTGGAGATCGGCGACGTGTACGTCGTCAACAAGGCCGACCGCGACGGCGCCGACGCCACCGCCCGTGAGCTCAACCACATGCTGGGCCTGGGCGAGTCCCGCGGCCCCGGCGACTGGCGCCCCCCGATCGTCAAGACGGTCGCGGCCCGCGCCGAGGGCGTCGACGAGGTCGTGGAGGCCCTGGAGAAGCACCGCGCCTGGATGGAGGAGCGCGGCGTCCTCGCCGAGCGCCGCCAGGCCCGTGCCGCCCGCGAGGTGGAGACCATCGCGGTCACGGCCCTGCGCGAACGCATCGGCGACCTGCACGGCGACCGCCGCCTCGGCGCCCTGGCGGAGCGGATCGTGGCGGGCGAGCTGGACCCGTACCGGGCGGCGGACGAGCTGGTGGCAGGCCTGACGGAGGGCTGAGCCACCGGTAACTCCCTGGTCAACCCACGGTCGACGTTGGTACGTTGATCGGCATGTTCCTTCTCTTGGCATAGAGCCCGCCTACGCCCGCGACCCGCTGACACAGCCGTCGCGGCCCTTCGGCGTCCCTTGCTCATGCCTTTCGCAGAGGAACTCCTCCCATGCCCGCGTCCTCCACGCGGCGGCCCTCGTATGCCGCCGTGCTGTCCGTTCCGCATGCCCGCCGCACCTTCGTCTCGGCCCTCGTCGGCCGGCTGTCGTACGGCGTGGCCCCCATCGCCGTGATGCTGGCCGTGACCCGGGCGACCGGGTCGTACGCCGTGGCCGGTGTCGTCATGGCGCTGTTCGGCGCCTCGGCCGTCTTCCTGTCCCCGTACCGCGCGGCCCTGGTCGACCGGCACGGCCCCCGGCGGGCCCTGATCCCCATGTCCTTCCTCTACTCCGGGCTGCTCTGCGCGCTCGCCGCGGTCAGCCGGCAGCCGGGTGCCTCGGCGGTGGTACTCGGCGCGATGGCCGCCGCCACGGGCGCGTGCGCGCCCCCGCTCGGGCCGACGATGCGTGCGGTGTGGGGCCGACTCGTCGACGACCGGCGGCTGTTGCAGCGCGCGTACAGCCTGGACGGGGTCGTCGAGGAACTCCTGTACGTCACCGGCCCGTTGCTGGTCGGGGCGGTGATCGGCGTCGCGTCACCGGCGGTGGGGGTGGTGCTGGGCGCGCTGCTGATGGCCGCGGGCACGACGGCGTTCGTCGGGTCGTTTGCGGTGGCGGCGATGCGCGGGCGCGCCGTCCCGTGGGCGACGGGGTTCGCTGCGGGGCGGGGTCTGCTGCAACCGGTGGTGGTCGCGGCCCATGGGGCTCGCGCTGAGTGCCGTGGATCTGCTGGTGGTCGCGTTCGCCGCGGAGCGGGGACGGCACGGTGACGTGGGTGCTGGCCGCGCTGTCGCGCGCGCGGTCGGGGACTGGCGAACGGTGCCGTCGACCGGCGGGTGTCCGCGGGTCCGCTTCCGCTCTTCGCCGCGGGCTAGGCTGACGCTGTGCGGCGGGCTGGCTCGGGGATCGGTGTGCTGGCGGTCGCCGCCGCCTGCGCCGGGTGCTTCGTCGCGCGCTGACGACGGCGTACCTGATCGCCGACGAGGCCGCCCGAGGTTCCGGACGCGGGCCGGGCGGGTCAACACCGCCGTGAACGCCGGGAGTTCGGCGGGCGGTGGTGGCGGGGCTCGGCGAGCGGCTGCCGTTGGGGTGCTTCGCGGTGGCGGGGGTGTGGCGCTGGGGCGGCGGGGTGGCGGGCTGAGGTGCTCGCCCCGCCGCCCCTACCGTCCCATCACGGGGCTGCCGCCCAGACCCCGCCGTCGGCCCTGAAGGGCCTCGTTCAAACGCCGGACGGGCTGATCAGCCTCCGGCGTTTGAGAAGCCAGGCCCCAGGGCAGAGCCGCACCCACCGGCCCGTCGTCCGTCCCGGTCCGCCGTCCAGCCTGCCCGTGCCCAGGTCGACCTTCCACTCGCCCTTGGTGGTGTCCACGCTCCACACCACCGCCCCGCTGTCGTCATCGTCGTCGAGGCTCACCTCGGTGACCGTGCCCTTCGCGGCGGCCGCCAGGGCAGCCTCGCGGGCGTCGGTCTTCGCGCCCTTGAGGGCGGCGACCTCGGCACGGTCGTCGTCGGCGTCGCTGTCGTCGTCATCGTCCTTGTGCGCGCCGACGACCTTCCCGGTGTCCGGGGAGACCGTCACGGTGTACTCCGTGCCGTCGCTCTTCAGCACGTCGACGTCCCACACGCCGGCCCCGTCGTCGTCCAGATCCACGGACGCGGCGGTGCCCGGCGTGTGCTTCAGCGCCGCGGCGACGGCATCGGCGGCCGTCACGCCGCTCCGCGCGGCGACCTCGGACTCGCTCCGGTCGTCGCGGTCCGCCGCCACCCGCACGTCCGCCCGCGTCGACGCGGCGTCGTCGTCCGAGGCCACCGCGAGGGCCGTGGCCGTGCCGCCCCCGATCAGAGCGGTCGCGGTGAGGGCGGCGATCACGATGTTGCGCTTCATGCGAGTTCCTCCAGGTCTGTCGCGTTTCGTTTCGCTCTCGACGTGACCCACCATCACCGACCGACGCTGAGGAGAACCTGAAGCCCCCTGAAGAGATCTTCAGCTTCGCTTTGCCACCCTGGTGCACATGCGTCTGTTGATCGTCGAGGACGAGAAGCGGCTGGCCCTGTCGCTCGCCAGGGGACTCACCGCCGAGGGATACGCCGTGGACGTCGTCCACGACGGGCGGGAGGGGCTGCACCGGGCCACCGAGGGGTCGTACGACCTCGTGATCCTCGACATCATGCTGCCCGGCCTCAACGGCTACCGGGTCTGCGCCGCCCTGCGCGCCGCGGGCCACGACGTGCCGATCCTGATGCTCACCGCGAAGGACGGCGAGTACGACGAGGCGGAGGGCCTGGACACCGGTGCCGACGACTACCTCACCAAGCCGTTCTCGTACGTCGTCCTCGTCGCCCGCGTGAAGGCGCTGCTGCGCCGCCGCGGGCGCAACGGCGCCGGGGCCTCGCCCGTCGTCGTGCGCGGTGATCTGAAGGTCGACACCGCGGCCCGCCGGGTCTTCCTCGGCGGCGACGAAGTGCCGCTCACCACCAAGGAGTTCGCGGTGCTGGAGCAGCTCGTGACGCGCGCGGGGGAGGTGGTCTCCAAGGCGCAGATCCTGGAGCACGTATGGGACTTCGCCTACGACGGCGACCCCAACATCGTCGAGGTCTACGTCAGCACCCTGCGGCGCAAGCTGCGCGCCGGGCTCATCAGGACGGTGCGCGGCGCCGGGTACCGGCTGGAGACGGAGGAGCGATGAGACGTCTCTTCGGGTCCGTGCGGGCGCGGGCCACGCTCGGGGCCGTCCTCGTCGTCGCCGTGGCCCTGGCGGCGGCCGGCGCGGCCCTCCTGCTGTCGCTGCGGTCCCATCTGACGGACCAGGCCGACACCAAGGCGGAGAGCGCGGCACGCGAGGTCGCCTCCCAGATCGCCGTCGGAACCGCCTTCGACCGGCTGGAGCTGGACGACGACCACCCGGTCCAGGTCGTCGACGCGAACGGCACGCTCGTCGCGGCGAGCGACGACCTGGAGCGGATCAGCGGGACCGGCACGGCTGCGGTGACGCCTCGGCCGCAGAGCGGTGGGCCGGGAGAGGGCGGCGAGGAGGACGCGGACGACGACAGCTCGCTCGAAGCGGGCGAGATCGACGAGGACACCGACTTCGGCGACGGTTCCGCGACCATCGACGGCAAGGACGACGCGTACCGCTTCGCCACCGTCCGCGTCGAGACGGCGGACCGCGGGCTGCTCACCGTCCACGCCGGCGCGTCCCTGGACGCCGAGCAGAGCGCCGTGACCACCACGACGACCGGCATGCTGACCGGCTTCCCGCTGCTGCTGTGCGTCGTGGCGGCCGTGACCTGGCTGGTCACCCGGCGCGCTCTGCGCCCGGTGGAGGACATCAGGCGCGAGATGGCGGAGATCACCGCGTCCGAGGATCTCGCCCGGCGGGTGCCGGAGCCGGACACGCACGACGAGGTGGCACGCCTCGCCCGCACCACCAACGCGACGCTGGCCGCGCTGGAGGCCTCCGTGGAGCGGCAGCGCCGCTTCGTCGCCGACGCCTCCCACGAGCTGCGCAGCCCGATCGCCTCGCTGCGCACCCAGCTCGAAGTGGCCGCCGCGCACCCGGAGTTGCTGGACCTCGACGGCGCCGTCGAGGACACCGTACGACTCCAGCGGCTCGCCGCCGATCTGTTGCTGCTCGCCCGGCTGGACGCGGGGGAGGGGCCCGGCGCCAAGCGGGTCGACCTCGGGGAGGTGGCGCGGCGGGAGGCGCGCGGCCGGGACGGGGTGAGCGTCGCGGCGGAGGCTGTGGAAGTGATCGGGTCCCGGGGGCAGCTGGAGCGGGTGCTGGGCAATCTGCTCGACAACGCCCAGCGGCACGCCCGCTCGGCGGTCACGGTGTCCGTACGCCGGGACGGGGCCTGGGCCGTCGCTGAGGTCGCCGACGGACGGGGACGGGGTGGCGGCGGCCGACCGGGAACGGATCTTCGAGCGGTTCGTGCGGCTGGACGAGGCCCGCAGCCGGGACGACGGCGGCGCCGGGCTCGGTCTCGCCATCGCCCGGGATGTCGCCGCACGCCACGGCGGCACCCTCACCGTCCGCGACGCGCCGGCAGGCGGAGCCCTGTTCGCACTCCGCCTGCCGCTCGCCTGATCAGTGGGTCACGGACGCCCGCGCTGCCCCCGCAGGTGCTCCGCGATGGGCTTCAGGGCCTTGTCGAGCTCCGCCAGCGCCTCGGGGGAGACCAGGTCGATGAAGTGCCGCCGCACAGACGCCACGTGGTGTGGCGCGACCTTCTTCATCGTCTCCATGCCGTGCTCGGTCAGCACCGCGTACAGGCCGCGGCGGTCCGACTCGCAGTTCTCGCGGCGCACCAGGTTCGCGTTCTCCATCCGGGTGATCTGGTGCGAGAGGCGACTCTTGGACTGGAGGGTGGCGGACGCGAGGTCACTCATCCGCATCCGGACATCCTCCGACTCGGAGAGGTTCACCAGGATCTCGTAGTCGTTCATTGTCAGGCCGAAGGGCTGGAGGTCCTTCTCCAGTTGGTACGTCAACAGCCTGTTGACCTCCAGGTGGGTGCGCCAGGCGCACTGCTCCGCATCGGTCAGCCAGCGCGTGGCCGTCTCGGTCTCCATGAATGAAGTCTACCTAAGAAGTTGAAAGGCGAACTAGTGAGGGTCTGTTCGTGACGGCGTGCACACGTTCGACGTCACACTCCGCAGACTACCGCTCACAGCCCGAAGCGACGCTGGAGGTCTCCCAGCTGTCCGGGAAGGCGCGGTACCCCTGATTGCGGTGAAGGGCCCGTGGACGGTACCCCGGAACCGGGTACTCCGGCCTGGTGCGGGACCGCTCCCGTCGCCTGCTCCGCCATCAGCGTCTCGGACGACTGGAGCAGTACGGTGCCGGCGCCCACGAACTCGAACTGGTGCTCCTCCCCGGAGGCCCCACCGAGGCCCGTCATCGCACGTAGACCGCCCATCAGGCCGGTCATGTAGCCGTGGTCGTAGTGATGGCACGGCGACGGGCAGTCGGCCCAGCCGACCAGCGCCTGAGGATCCACCCGGATCGGCGGTTCCATGAACACCACCGGACCGTTAGATGCGGCGACGAACTTTCCGGTTCCGATCAGTGTCAGAAAACCCGGCACGATCGACTGTTTGAGGGCAAGAGTTGGCTGAAAAGCGAGCAGGTTGCCCGAGCGAATGGTCAGGTTGCCGTCTTCGAGGTCGTACGAATTGACGTCGAAGGCCCGGTCGGCGAGGAGCATCTTGCCGGAACCCTCCGCCACGACCCAGTCGCTCGCGTGCAGAGGCGAATGGAAGGACGTACGGACAAGTCGGTCGAGTCGGCCGTGCCCGATGCCGTTGAAGTCGATCGAGCCGTAGTAGGCGATCATCTTCCCCTTCTGCAGGAACCACTGGCTCCCCTTGAGCTCCACGCAGAAGGTGTAGTTGTTGACGTTGTCGTCGGAGGGGAGTGTCGTCGGGTCGTGGACGGTCGGGCCCGCGCCCGGGTAGTGGCTCACAGCTTCTCCTCCGAGGCCTGGACGTACACCGCGCCGCTGCCGCTGAGCTCCAGCTGGAAGGCCTCGCCTGAGCCGCGGCCCACCATGTCGCGCCAGCCGAGCGCGGTCGACAGCTTGTTGCGCACCTCGCCGTGGTGGGCGACGTACGCCTGCGGGTCGACATGGACCGGGCGCTGCGGGGTGATGGGCAGCTCGATGACCCCGCCGTGCGCCATCACCGCCACCGCGCCGTGGCCCTTGAGCGTGGTGGTGAACAGGCCCTGGCCGGTCACCTGGCCGCGGACCATGCCCATGACGCCGCCCTGCGAGCCCATGAACATCGTGCCCTGCTCCAGCGTGCCCTCGAAGGCCAGGAGGCGGTCCGCCTCCACGTAGAGGGTGTCGCCGGCGAGGTTGATCACCTGGACGTGATGGCCGCCGTGCCCGAACAGCACGGTGCCGCTGCCCTCGACCGTCATCAGCGGGGTGGCCTCGTTCGCCACCCGGCGTCCGATCATCGACATGATCCCGCCCTGCCCGCCGCTCATGTTGGGCGTGAAGGACACCTCGCCCCGGTAGGCGAGCATCGCCCCGCGCTGACTGAACAGCCGCTGCCCCGGCGCGACGGTCGCCTCGACCATCTTCGAGTTGAGCTCCCGGAAGGTCATCTCAGACGTCCCCCGCGATCGTGTTCCGCTCGCTGGGCTGGACGTACACCAGGCCGTCGCCCTCGAAGCGGATCTGGAAGGCCTCGCCGCCGCCCTCGCCCATCAGCGTGCGGAACGTCACACCCGACTGGAAGGACTGCCGCAGATTTCCCTGGTGCGCGATGTACGCGCCCGGGTCCACGCTCAGCGGGAACTGCGGGCTGACCCGCAGCACCACGGCCGGGCCGTCCGAGGTGATCGCCGCCTGGCCGTGGCCCTCCACGGTCGTCGTGAACAGCCCGTTGCCCTGCGAGGCGCCCCGCAGGCCCGTGAAGGTCGTGCCCGTCCGCAGGCCGCCGTCGGTCGCGAGCAGGTTGCTCGACTCCACGAACAGCTTGTCGCCCTGGAGGCCGACGAGGTTGATCTCGGAGGCGCGGTCGGCGAACCAGCAGGTCCCCTGCCCCCTCACCTCCATCACCGTCATCTGCTCACCGGTGATCCGCCGGGTGACCATCCCCCGGATGCCCTCACCGCCGCCGCTGAGCTTCTTGAACGCCATCTGTCCGTCGTACGCGACCATCGAGCCGTTCTTCGCCTTCACGGCGTCCCCGGTCATCTCGACGGCGAGCACCTTGCTGCCCTGAAGTCGGAACATCGCCACGCTGCGAAGGTAGCCGCCGAGGGCTCCCACGGACAGAGCCCGTGGGTGGAGACGAACCCTGATCACACCCCTAGGGGCGGCTCACCCGCGAGCCCGCCCGCACCGGACCGCGTCCGCTCTCACCCGCCGGCTCCCGGAATCCGGATGACCGCCTTGCCCGCGCCCAGGTCGACCGTGGACCTGGGCGGCGCGCCGTCCTCCTCGTCGTCCCGCATCACCAGGGAGCTCTGCCGTTCCTTCAGCTCGTGCTGCTTGCCCGGGGACAGGGCGGCGTGCAGCTGCTCGAAGCCGGTCGCGGAGACCTGCCCCTGCCGCCCCGCGTTCCGCCAGGGCAGGACGCCGGCCCGCCCCGCCCGGAGCAGCAGCTGGTCGACGAAGGCCAGCACGGTGAGCGCCACGACCAGGCCCGGCAGGGTCATGAAGAAGACGAACTGCACACCCACTCCTCAGGCTCTCGACGGACCGTTCCTATTCAGTGAGCAGGAGTGGGTCTTGCACCCACGACTGGTCACTGCGGACATCCCGGACGGTGTTGGATGTCCTGGTCGCCCGCGTTCGCTCCGCGTCCGGTGACATGGATCGTGTCCGTGGTCCGGGAATGCGGGGGCGGGGTCCCTCACGCCCTGAGGTTTCCGGTGCGGCCTGGACGGTCCGATGCCCGTACCCATCGCTCTGGTGGGTACGGGGCGGTGTCGTCCGTCGCCGGATCGGGTGCCCCAGGGCGCGTCTTCCGATCGCCACGGCGGCTGCGTCGTGGCGAGTAGTCTTGCGGTTCTTCGCGGTGAGGGGTTTCTGCCAGTGCTGGGCGCCCCAGCGGGAGGTGTAGGCCGGATCCACGGCGACCAGGGAAATGCCGAGTTCGGCGGCCATCGACACCAGCCTCGCCCGCAGCCGGGCAACTGGCATGCCGGAGATCAGGTGGCGGAAGCGTTTGCGGCGGCCGTGTTTCTCCCGGGTGGTCTCGGCGGTGAAGTCCAGGTCCTCGATCGCGATCGCGAGACCGTGGCGGGCGGCCCAGTGCAGCAGGCGGATCAGGGCGTGGCGGACCTGAGCGTCCCGGTGCTGGGCGGTGCCGGACAGGTCGTAGTCGAAGCGGCGCGGGGCACCGACCGGGTTGCCGTGTACATCAAGCCGCCAGGCGGCCAGGTGATCGGCGTTCATGTCCACACCGATCAGGCCGTTCGCCCGGGCGATGGCCAGGGGCGCAGTCTGGACGGGCGGGATGCTCCAGGAGGCGGTCAGGTACCAGCGGTCCCGGTCCACGTCCTCGTGGATGCGGTAGGACACAGCCCGGTTGGCGGTGATGCGGTCGCGCCAGGTCTCGCCCCGGTGCGCGAACGCACCCGCGCGGTCAGCACGTACCGTCCGTGCGGGGCATTGGCCAGGTGCGCCAGCGGGAGGGGCAGTTTGATGCTGACTTCGCCGTCCGGGGTGATGCGGATGGTCTCGTTGCCGTAGCGCTTGCCGGACTCGCCGTCCGCCTGGAGGAACCGGCGGGAGGCTTCCCACCGGCGGCGCCAGGCGTCCTCGGTGAGCTGGGCTTCCTCCAGGTGGTGGCGGGTGGTCAGCAGCCGCTTCCCGCCGCGCACCACCCGCACCCGGCCGACCTCCCGGTCGGCCCGCTCCCGCTCCAGCCGGTCCTCCAGCACCCGCAGCCGACGCGACTTCGCAAACCACTCCCGCTCGCTGCGGTACCCGCCCGGCGCGTGTTTGGTCCCCTTCGCCCCGATGGGCAGCGCCAGCCGGTGGCGGACCGTGGCGATCCCCGCCTCCAGGCTCTGGATGCGAGAGGCCTGGCCGCGCCGGGCCAGCGCCCACTGATCGTGCGTGGCCTTCGTGATACTGCCCGCCCAGCGTGACGACGCCTGGCCGGTCAGCTCCCGCTTACGCTCGGCCCACCGCTCGGCGACGTGCCCCAGCCCGTCCACACACCGCACCTTCAGATCCCGGCAGGCCAGCGAGCCGAGATGGCCACCGACCAGCCGCAACACCTCCTCATCCCGGGGCGTCAGCCCCTTGAGGCGGTCACGGACGGCCACCGCTGCGGGGCCGGGCACCACGAACGACGACGCCACCTCCCGCAGCACAGCCACCCCGCCCACCCCCACCCGGCTCGACGCATCCGTCACCGTCCCCAACGACCCCCATCCTCAAAGGTCACGCATTCGACAGACAAACCTACGTTCACATCAACCGGAAACTCGCCCACATGTCGGCCATCGACGCCGACGCCCCGCTCATGCTCACGAAAACGCACCCACGCACGGTCGAGCGGCAGCAGTTCCGAACCCCCAAGCCCGCCCCGCTCAAGCGTTTGCCACAATGGAAGAACGTTTGTGCATGTGTTCACAAACCGGCAGGCCCGCACTCTCGACGCAACTCCCACCGAAGGTGACCCGTGGACATCAAGACCGCCAGCGCCCTCCGCCGCCTCCGCCTCGTCTCCGCCCCGGAGGCGGTCTCCTTCCTGCTTCTGCTCGTCTGCTCGGTGCTGAAGCGGACCACCGACTTCAACGCGGTCCCGGTCATGGGCATGATCCACGGCGTCCTCTTCATCCTGTACGTGATCTTCTGGGCGGACGCCTGGAACCGCGCGAAGTGGTCCTTCGGCACCGCCGCCCTCTACTTCGTCCTGTCCGTCCTGCCCACCGGCGGCTTCTTCGCTGAGCGCAAGCTCCGCCGTGAGGCCGAGGACGCGGTCATCGCCTCCCGCGCGCGTCAGGAGCAGGCGGTGAAGACCTCGTGATCGTCGCCTTCTCCGTGACGCCGCTGGGGGTCGGCGAGGACGTGGGGGAGTACGTCGCCGACGCCGTGCGGGTCGTCCGCGAGTCCGGCCTGCCCAACCGCACCGACGCGATGTTCACCTCGATCGAGGGCGAGTGGGACGAGGTGATGGACGTGGTGAAGCGTGCCGTCGCCGCCGTCGAGGCGCGTGCCCCGCGTGTGTCCGTGGTCCTCAAGGCGGACATCCGTCCCGGGGTGACCGACGGACTGACCTCCAAGGTGGAGACCGTGGAGCGGCACCTCGCCGAGTAGCCCGGCGCTTCCGCTTCCCTGTGAACCCCGCCGCGCGGGCCGGGGTTTCTTGTGCTCAGTGTTTGAGCGATCGCTCAAAGAGGTGTACCTTCTGATCCCGAAGGTTTGAGCGATCGCTCAAACAGCAGGCTGACCTGGGGGAATCAGATGGGTCACAACAGCCTCTACATCGAGGCGCACATCCGCACCGACCTCGACGACCTGTGGTCCCGCACGCAGGAGCCGTCCGAGCACCAGCGCTGGGACGTCCGTTTCACGGAGATCGACTACCTCCCGCGCGGGGACGGCGAGCCGCAGCGCTTCCGCTACGCCACACGCGTGCTGCCCTTCCTCACCATCGCCGGGACCGCGTCTCGGCCGGCGAGAAGGAGCGCCCCGACGGCACCCGCACCTCCGCCCTCCGCTTCTCCTCCCCGCACCCCCTCTCCCTCCTCGCCGAGGGCAGCGGCTACTGGCGCTACGTCCCGGACGGCGACGGGGTCCGCTTCCTGACCGGCTACGACTACCGGCCCCGCTGGGGCGCGTTCGGCGCGGGTGCCGACCGGCTGCTGTTCCGGCCGCTCATGGGCTGGGCGACGGCGTGGTCCTTCGACCGGCTCCGGCTGTGGCTGGAGCGCGGGATCACGCCGGAACGGGCGTGCGTGAACTGGCTGGCCGAGCTGCTGGCACGGGCCCTGGTGATCGTGCTCGCCTGCACGGGCTTCGGGTACGGCAGCCTGCTGCGGCTGACCGGGCCCCTCGCGCCGCTCTTCTTCTACTGGATGCCCGCGCTCGCCCTGGTCGCCCTCGCGCTGGCTCTCTTCGCCCCGCCTCTGCCCGGCACCCCGGCCGCCCGCCGCTGCCTGCGCCGCCCGCCGACCCGGACCCACGCACCCCGGCTCCTGCGCACCCTGGAGAACCCGCGATGACCATGCATCCCGCGTCCTTTGGGGCGCCTTCGGCGACCTCGATCTTCCGCGCCGCGATGGGCTCGGCCTTCGACGGTCTCCACCCTCAGCTCCAGCGGCGCTTCTCCGTCGGCCTGGCGAGCGGTGAGGCCTGCACCGGGCGGGGTGTCATGGACCGCATCTGGCACGGCGGGGCCTTCGTGAAGCCGTTCCTCGCGCTCGGCACCACCCGCAACATCCTCGTCCCGCGTACCGGCCGCAACGTCCCCTTCGTCATCGAGAACGTGCCGTACACCGACACCTACGGTCGTGAGACGGTGACCTTCGTGCGCACCTTCGACCTGCCCGGCCGCTCCCGCCGCTTCGACGCCCAGATGGTCCTGGGTCCCCGCGGCGACCGCGTCCTCGACTACCTCGGCACCCACCAGCACCTGGCGACCGACCTGTACTTCCACGCCGAGCCCGACGGCTCGCTCCTCATCCGCTCCGGCGAACACCGGTTCCGGGAGGGTGCGGTGGACGTCCGGGTGCCCGAGCTGATCGGCGCCACGGCCGAGGTCCGGGAGTCCTTCGACGACCACTCGGGCCGCTTCCGCATCCGCGTCAGGGTCGTCAACAAGTACTTCGGGCCCCTCTTCGGCTACGAGGGTTCCTTCAGGGCTGCGTACAACGACATCCGGTCCTGCGGTGTCCGCCCCGGACTGCGCCCGGTCCGCGAGGAGTCGCGCGCGTGAGTCCCGAGACCGCGAAGTCGCAGGAGACCAAGACCAAGCTGCTCGAGGGAGCCCTGCGGACCCTCGTCGACCAGGGCATCGCGAAGGCGTCGGCGCGCACGATCGCCTCGGCGGCCGGCGTCAACCAGGCGCTGGTCTTCTACCACTTCGGCTCGGTCGACGAACTCCTCGCGGCGGCCTGCCGGTACGGCGCCGAGCAGGCCGTGTCCCGCTACCGCCCCCGCTTCGACCAGGTGCGCTCGCTCTCCGAACTCCTCGTGGTGGGGCGGCAGATCCACGAGGAGGAGCGCTCCGGCGGCCATGTCGCCCTCCTCGGCCAGCTGCTGGCCGGTGCCCAGACCCACGAGAGCCTCGCGGTGGCCACGGCGGCCGGTCTGGAGTCCTGGATCACCGAGATCGAGAAGGTCCTGAGGAGGGTCCTCGCGGGCACCCCCTTCGAGGAGTTCACCGACCCGGCGGGCCTGGCGCGCGCGGTCGCCGCGTCGTTCGTGGGCATCGAGCTGTACGAGGGCGTGGACCTGCCGGGCGCGACGGCCGCGCTGGACGCGTTGGAGCAACTGGGCGTCCTGGTGGCCGCGTTGGAGGAGCTGGGCCCGGTGGCCCAGCGTGCCGTGCGACTCCATCTGCGGCGCACGAACCGCCGCTGACCTCACGCCCCGCCACCCCTGAGCCGCCCGCATCCACCTCCACGACTTCCCCGACGACGGCTTCCTCGGCGGGGCCGGCCCCAGGTGCCCGAGCCGGTCGCCGGATCGCCCGGCTGGCCCCTCCCAGTTCGACACGCCCAGGAAACTCCACTTTCGTGTGCATATCGGGCATGTCGGATGTTTCGATCACTGGAGGGCGCTGTGCGGCCGGAGGGCTACGACTACGACACCTACAGCCGAGTGGCCGGACCGCTGACGGAGCCGTCCGGCACGCCGTACCAGGTGCAGTACACCTCACTCCTCTCCGGCGAGCCCCACCGAATACGAGCGATCCTGCTGATGTCCCTCGCGCCGGTGCTCACCGGCGTCCTCCTGGTCTATCTCGTCTGGCCCACCCACTGGGTCGAGCGCGAGGGCGGCGACGCGTGGATGGTCTGGCTCGACATCACGATGCTGATAGCCATCGGGCTGATCGAGCTGTTCATGGTCGTCAACGTGGCCTCCGTGGCCCACGCGACCCTCGTCGCCCGCGACCCCGTCCCCGTCACCCCCGAACCCGGCACCCGTGTCGCCTTCCTCACGACGTACGTCCCGGGCAAGGAACCCCTCGCCATGGTCCGCGCCACCCTCGAAGGCGCCACGAAGGTCACCCACGACGGCCCGCTCGACGTCTGGCTCCTCGACGAGGGGGACGACGAGAAGGCGAAGGCCCTGTGCGCGGAGCTCGGCGTCCGGCACTTCACCCGGCACGGCGTCCCCGAGTGGAACCGCACCAAGGGCGTCCACAAGGCCCGCACCAAGCACGGCAACTACAACGCGTGGATCGCCCTGCACGGTGGCGACTACGAGTTCTTCGCCGCCGTCGACACCGACCACGTCCCGCTCCCCAACTTCCTGGAGCGGATGATGGGTTACTTCCGCGACCCGGACGTCGCCTTCGTCGTCGGCCCCCAGGTGTACGGCAACTACCACAACCCCGTCACCAAGGCCGCCGAGTCGCAGCAGTTCCTCTTCCACGCCCTGATCCAGCGGGCCGGCAACCGCTACCGCTCACCCATGTTCGTCGGCACCAACAACGTCGTACGCATCGCCGCCCTCCAGCAGATCGGCGGCCTGTACGACTCCATCACCGAGGACATGGCCACCGGCTTCGAACTGCACCGGCACCGCAACCCCAGGACCCGCCGCCACTGGCGTTCCGTCTACACCCCCGACGTGGTCGCGGTCGGCGAGGGCCCGGCCTCCTGGACCGACTTCTTCACCCAGCAGATGCGCTGGTCGAGGGGGACGTACGAGACGCTGCTCAAGCAGTACTGGAAGGCGCCGTTCACGATGCCTCCCGGGCGGCTGTTCTCGTACACGCTGATGCTCGTCTACTACCCGATGACGGCCGTCAACTGGTTCCTGGGCATCCTGAGCTGCTTCCTCTTCCTCTGGTTCGGCGCGTCCGGCACACAGGTCGCCGCCTCCGTCTGGCTGATGCTCTACAGCGACGCGGCCGCCCTCCAGATCGGCCTGTACCTGTGGAACCGCCGCCACAACGTCTCCCCGCACGAACCCGAGGGCTCCGGCGGCCTCGCGGGCATGGCGATGTCGGCGCTCTCGGCGCCCATCTACCTCAAGTCCTTCGGCGCGGCCCTCCTCCGCCGGCCCAGCCGCTTCGTCGTCACCCCCAAGGGCGGCGACGCCAGCCCGGACCGGCTCCTCACCTTCCGCATCCACCTCTTCTGGGCGCTCCTCCTCGCCACCTCGCTGGCCGCCTCGGTCGTCCTCGACCACACCCACGCGGCCATGCGCACCTGGGCCGTCCTCGCGATGGCCATCTCGCTTGCCCCGGTGGCGATATGGCTGGCCACCACGCTCAAGGAGCGCAGGGCCCGGCAGTCGCTGCGCGCCTCCGCCCGGGTCGTCGACGGCAGCGAACCCGCCCTCGCCACCACCTCCCGCACCACGACAGGAGGCAACTAGGCCATGGCCTACCAGCCGTCCCAGAAGACCAAGAAGACCGTCCTCGGCATCGGCGGCATCGCCGTCCTGGTCGGCCTCAACGCCCCCGCCGCACTGGACTTCGCCGAGAAGCAGTACGACGCGTACAAGATCGCCCAGCCCGAGTACCAGGCGAAGTACGGGAGTTGGGCCACCGTCGACATCCCGCAGGAGTACCGCACCAACGCCATCCACGCGGCGCTCCTGCACACCGGCAAGGTGCTGATCGTCGCGGGATCCGGGAACGAGCAGAAGAAGTTCGACGAGGGCTCCTTCGACACGATCCTGTGGGACCCGAAGGCCGACACCTTCAAGAAGATCCCCACGCCCGACGACTTCTTCTGCTCCGGCCACGCCCAACTCCCCGACGGTCGCCTCCTGGTGGCCGGCGGCACCGCCCGCTACGAACTCCTCGACGGCGAGATCGACCGGGCCGGTGGCGGCATGCGGGTGAAGAACGAGAACCCCGACAAGGCGATGGTCCTGAAGAAGGGCACCCGCTTCCGCTCGCCCGCGGGGGTCGAGTACGTCACCAAGTTCGACGTCACCGTGCCGAAGGCACAGAAGAAGTTCAAGATCACGTACAACGCCGCCGGTGTCATGCAGCCCTGGCAGACGAAGGTGACGGCCTCCGAGGCCCGTGTCTTCGTCGAGGCCGTCGAGAAGGGCCCGATGTCGGTCACCGACAAGCAGGCCCAGTACGAGGTCGTGGGCCTGAAGGGCAAGGACGCCGACAACGTCTACGGCCTGTCGGAGAAGATCACCCTCGACAAGCAGGACTTCCAGGGCATCCGTGCCGCCTACGAGTTCGACCCGGTCGCCGAGCGGTACGTCCCCGTCGACCCGATGGACAAGGCACGCTGGTACCCGACCCTCGTCGGCCTCGACGACGGCCGCGTCCTCGCGGTCTCCGGCCTGGACGACGTCGGAGTGATCGACCCGGGCGACAACGAGATCTACGACCCGAAGACCAAGAAGTGGTCCCGCGGCCCCAAGCGGTACTTCCCGACCTACCCCGCGCTCTTCCTCACCAAGGGCGGCAAGCTCTTCTACCCGGCCTCCAACGCCGGTTACGGACCGGCCGACAAGGGCCGCGAGCCGGGCCTGTGGGACCTGAAGACCAACACCTTCGAGAAGGTGCCGGGCCTGCGGGACGCCGAGGAGACGGAGACGTCCGCATCGCTGCTGCTGCCGCCCGCGCAGGACCAGAAGGTGATGATCCTCGGCGGCGGAGGCGTCGGCGAGTCCAGGAAGTCGACCCCGCGCACCGCGGTCGTCGACCTCAAGGCGGACAACCCCGTCTTCAAGGACGGCCCCGACCTCCCCCAGGGCACCCGGTACCTGAACAGCGTGATCATGCCGGACGACACCGTCTTCACCTCGAACGGCTCCGAGGACTACCGCGGCCGCAGCGCCAGCAACATCCTCAAGGCACAGTTCTACGACCCCAAGGGCAACGTCTTCCGCGAGGCGGCCGCCCCCACGGTCGGTCGCAACTACCACTCCGAGGCGCTGCTGTTGCCCGACGGCCGGGTCGCCACCTTCGGCTCCGACCCGCTCTTCGACGACCAGCAGAACACCAAGCTGGGCCACTTCGAGCAGCGGATGGAGGTCTTCACCCCACCCGCCCTGCACCGCAACGCCGCCAACCGGCCGGTGCTGAGGGACGGTTCGCAGGTCCTCGCCGACGACCACCGCGCGACGTACCGCACCGACCACCCCGACCGGATCGCCAAGGCCCGGCTGATGCGGCCGAGCGCGGTCACCCACACCACCGACGTCGAGCAGCGTTCCATCGAACTGGGCCTGACCAAGGGCGCCCACTCGGTGACGGTCGAGGTGCCCAAGGACCCGACCCTGGTCCCGCCGGGCTGGTACATGCTGTTCGTGACGGACGCCGACGGCACGCCGTCGGAGGCGAAGTGGATCCAGGTGAAGTGACCTACGAGCCCTGGGCGTTGCGCGCCAGGCCCAGGGCGTACTCCGGCCACCACTGCCCGGCGTCCGGACCGCCCTCGCAGGTGCCGTCCGACTCGCCGGGCCGCTTGACCCACAGGTAGGCGTCGAGAGCGGGCTCGTCGGTCCTCGTGGTCGGCCGGGTACCGAGGGCCCTGCCGGGCGGGTTGCACCACGCGCCCGGCAGTGGCCCGTTGCCGTTGCGGCTGGAGTCGATGACGAAGTGCTTGCCGCCGAGTTCCTCGGACAGCCGGACGCCGTACTTCTTGGTGACGTCGTCCGTCTGGAAGTTGGAGACGTTCAGCGAGAACCCGTCCGCCCGCTCCACCCCGGCCCGCTTCAGCGGCTCGACCAGTTTCCCCGGGTCCTTGATCCAGGACGGGTTGCCCGCGTCCAGGTACACCTTGGTGTGCGGCTGCCGCTTGAGCCGGGCGATCGCCTCACCCAGCAACTGCTCGCGCTCCGCGTGGTACTCACCGGGCGTGCACCCGTCCACGTTGTGCGCGACGGCGTCCGGCTCCAGCACGACGAGCGCCTTGGCGTCACCGAGCGCGTCGGCGAACTTCCCGATCCAGTCCCGGTAGGTGTCCGCGTCGGCCGCCCCGCCCGCCGAGTGCTGGCCGCAGTCCCGGTGCGGGATGTTGTACGCCACGAAGAGCGCGGTGCGGTCCGCGGCCTTCGCCGCGGTGGTCGCTGTGCGCACGGCAGGGGTCGGGTCGATCTCGCCGGCCGGCCAGAGCGCGGCGGGCTGATCGGCGATTCTCTCAAGCAGCGCGGCGTCCGCGGCCCGCCCCTCCCGTCGCCACAGCTCGATCTGCTGGGCGGCGGGGCTGGCCGGGTCCACCCAGAACGGCGAGTTCCGGTCCGGGCTCGCGCCGGCGACGGAGGCTTGGTCGAGGTCAGGGGCGGATGAGCAGCCGGCGGTGAGGAGGAGGGCGGTGAGGGCGGCGAGGGTGTGGGTCAGCCGGGGCATGCTGCTCCCTTGCGCGAGAATGGGTGTTTGGTGACGATATGTCACCCATCGTTACATGAGGGGCAAGTTTGGCCTCGACTAAGAGCTCGGGGTGGAGGGTGGTGTGTCGGGTGCGTGCTCGGTGTGGCCGGTCGCGCAGTTCCCCGCGCCCCTTCAGGGCGTTGTGGTGAGGGCGATGCCCAGTGGGGTTCGTTCGTAGAGGACCTGGTGACCGTAGCGGCGTGAAGTGAGCAGGCCGGCCTCGCGCAGAACCGTCAGGTGCGCCGACACCGACGACGGCGCGAGACCCAACCGGTGTGCGAGAGCGGTGGTCGTGGCGGGTTCGTCGAGGGCGGTCAGGACTGCTGCTCGGCCGCGGCCGAGGAGTCGTACGAGCGCCTCCGGTGTACGGTCGGCGGGCTCTGACCACAGGCCGCCGATGCCACGTGCCGGGTAGACCAGCATGGGTTGCCAGGGTGGGTCGAAACCGCTGACCACGTCCGGCCAGACGAAGACGCTGGGCATCAGCACCAGGCCCTGCCCGGCCAGGTGCCGCTCGTGCCGGCCGTTGGTCTCGATGGTCAGCGTGCCCGCGTCCCAGCCGCACCGCCGGTTGATCTCCGGCAGCAGCCCGCCGAGCCCCACCTCGGCCAGCCGTCGGGAGTGGAAGGCGATGTCCGCCTCCAGCAGGGCGCGCAGCCGGGGCCAGTCCGGTTCGACGAGCCGGTGCCAGGCCTCCTCCATGGCGTCCGCCAGTTCCCGCACCATCCGCTCGGGATCGGCCAGCCAGGCCCGGCCGTACGACGACTCCAGCGCGCCCGGGGTGTCGGCGAGCGACTGGGCGGTGTCCGCGCGGGCCGCCTCGGGATCGGCGGCGCGGACCGCGGCGATCTCCTCCTCGAACGTGGCGGCCGCCCCGCTCGGCGGCGGGCAGAGCCAGTCGGGGGAGTGTCCGCGGCGCGGCATCAGCAGCCAGAGCGGGGTGAGGTCGAGTGCGGCTGCGGCGTCGCGGATGCGGCGCAGCCAGGGCGCGTGATAGCCGTGCCGGTCGGGCCGCTTGAGGGTGCGGACCGCGTCCTGCGTCTCCCACAACGGCGACAGGGCGAAGCGGCAGCGGAGGAAGTCGTCCTCCCCGAAGTGCAGTCGCGCCGGCATGGGGCCTCTCTGACGGCCGGAAGATTCGGCTGGTGCCGAAACTCTAGGGCGCGGTGGCGGCGGAGGGCCACGCTCTGCCCATGACGGACACCCTGAGCGCCCCGCCCACCGGCTACGCCCGCGTCTTCGCCGTACGCGAGTTCCGCGCGGTCTTCGCCGCGCACCTGCTCTCGCTGCTGGGCGTGGTGGTCGCCGAGATCTCGCTGTCCGTCCTCGTCTACGACCTGACCGGCTCCCCCTTGCTGAGCGCGCTGACGTTCGCGCTCGGATTCCTGCCGTACGTCGTCGGCGGCACCCTTCTCTCGGGGGTCGCGACCGTTTCCCGGCCCGGCGGGTGCTGGTGCTGTGCGACCTGGTGTGCGCGGCGTGCGTGCTGCCGATGACGCTGCCCGGGGCGCACATCGCGGTGCTGCTCGCGCTGCGGTGCGCGCTCGCCGTGGTGTCGCCGGTGTTCGCGGGGACGCGGATGGCGACGCTGGCGGACATCCTCGGGGACGGGGACCTGTTCGTGCTGGGCCGCTCGCTGCTGCGGATCGTGTCGCAGGGGGCGCTGCTCGCCGGGTACGGCGTGGGCGGGCTGCTGCTGACCGTCGTGTCGCCGCGGCACGCCCTGCTGATCACGGTGGTCACGTTCTGCGCGTCGGCCGGGTTGCTGCGGTTCGGCACGCGGAGGCGACCCGCGCGGGCGGCGGCGTCGGGTGGGAGCACGCTCGTGACGGATTCCCTGACGGGCGCGAGTCAGGTGCTGGCGGACCGCAGGGTGCGGGTGCTGCTGTTCCTGTTCTGGCTGCCGCCGATGTTCGCGGTGGTGCCGGAGGCGCTGGCGGCGCCGTACGCGGACGAGCTGGGCGTCGGTTCGGTCGGGCTGGGGCTGCTGATGTGCGCGCTGCCGCTGGGGACCATCGCGGGTGAGCTGTGGGCGGGCGCGCGGCTGCGGCCCGCGGCGCGGGAACGGATCGCGCTGCCGCTGGTGTGCGTGACGCTGCTGCCGTACGTGGGCTATGCCCTGCGTCCGGGGCCGGCGGTGTCGTTGCTCCTCCTCTTCCTCTCGGGCGCCGGGTCGGCGTACACGCTGGGTCTGGACCAGTGGTTCGTGCGGGCGGTGCCGAGGTGCTCCACGGCCGTACCTGGACGACGACTACTGGTCGTCGCCCTCACGCTTCAGCGCGGCCAGCGGCACGAGTGGTGACCTCGTCCACCGGACCCATGGCCTCGATCGTCACCACCAGGCCCTGGGCCTTGTAGTAGTCGAT
>MWJO01000103.1 GCA_002027195.1 Streptomyces sp. GKU 895
CTGGTCGCCGCCGGGCGGGCCCGTTTCACCGGCCTCGGGCAGGGCCGCAGTCCCCGACGCACCGCCGCCGACCTGCGGCGCGGTTGGTTCACCATGCTGCCGCCCGGCGACCCGCGCACCGAGGAACTCGCCGTACGCCTGGAAGCCCTGCCCGACCAGGACCGGCCGCGCGCCGACCCCGTCTTCGCGCTGCGGGCGTTCAGGAAGCCCGGGTGAACTCCATGACCCAGTTGGTCAGCCAGGTGCCGCCGCCGTCGAGGGAGAACGCCTGCTCCCAGCGTGCGCCGGCGTCGGACACGTCGGACCACACGAACCGCACCCGCACGTCCTTGCCGGCGTGCGTGTCGTCGCCGTAGAACTCCCCGTGTCCTTCGGTGAATTGACCGACGACCGGCGGGAAGAGCGTCCCGGTGCGGCTGGACGCCCAGTTGAGCGACCACCGCCCGCTCTCCCGGTCGAAGAGCCGCAGGGTCGCGCCCTTCGCCGACAGATGCGGCATGTCGATCTCGTCGAGGTTCGCGGCGCCGTCGAACAGCGGCCAACAGCGGTTGGTGGCGGGGAACTCCTCCCAGTCGCTGTCCGGGTCGAGGAAGTCGGTGCGGCGGCGGTTGAGCACCCGCCAGTCGCCGTGGAGGAAGTCGAAGTCGTGCGGGCTGCTCATGGGCGGTCTCCTGTGGTTCCTGCGGGCAGGGAGTCGGCCACGTAGGCGGCCAGGTCCGGGACTTCGGGCGCGAGCAGGTGCCGTACCCAGGCGTCCCGTTCGTGCAGGATCGGCGGCAGTTCCCAGACGCAGCCGATCCAGGGCAGTTCGGGCCTGATGAAGTGGGTCGTGTCGATGTCCGGGCATCCCAGGGCGGGTTGCCCGGCCGCGGCGCCCCGGAAGTGCAGCACGTTGTCCCAGACCCAGCTGTAGACGTTGAGATAGGCGCCGGTGTCCTCGCCCCGGTGCAGCACGACGAAGGCCGCGGGCGGAGTGCCGTCCGGCTCCGGAAGCAGCTCCGGGAGGATCTGGTACGCCGCCTTCTCGACGTCGGGCGCGATGCCGGCCGGGTCGGTGGTGACGTGGTAGCGCTTGATGTGCCGGCCTGCGACCTCGATGGGCGGCGGCACGGTCAGCAGTTTCTCGGTGAAGCTCATGGGAGGGACGGTAGGGCGACTTCCCTGACATCCTGTGTCAGTGAAGTCAAGTCGCCTCGTCTCGATCCTGCTCCTGCTCCAGACCCGGGGGCGGATGACCGCCGCCCAGCTCGCGGAGGAGCTGGAGGTCTCGGTGCGTACGGTGTACCGGGACGTGGAGGCGCTCAGCGCGGCCGGGGTCCCGCTGTACGGCGACGCGGGTCATGCCGGCGGCTACCGCCTCCTCGACGGCTACCGCACCCGCCTGACCGGCCTGACGGCCGACGAGGCGGAGGCCCTCTTCCTGGCGGGCGCCCCCGGTCCGGCCGCCGAGCTGGGGCTGGGGTCCGTGCTGGCGGCCGCCCAGCTGAAGGTGCGGGCCGCCCTGCCGGCGGAGCTGCGTGCCCACGCCGACCGGATCAGCGGGCGGTTCCATCTGGACGCGCCCGGCTGGTACGCCGAGGCCGACGACACCCCGTACCTGCCGGCGGTGGCGGACGCGGTCTGGAACGCCGGGTGCTGCATGTGCGGTACCGCCGCTGGGCCCGGCCGACGGATGTGGAGCGACGCCTCGAGCCGTACGGGCTGGTGTTGAAGGCGGGACGCTGGTACGTGGTGGCGGGGCCGGGGCCGCGTACGTTCCGCGTGGACCAGATCCTCGAACTCGCCACGTCCGACGAGGAGTTCAGCCGCCCCGACGACTTCGATCTGCCCGCGTACTGGAGGGCGTACCAGCGCGACTTCCACGAACGCCTGTACCGGGAGGAGGCGTTGGTGCGGCTGGCGCCGGGGGTGACGCACGCGAGGGCGACACCGTACGGACCGGTGGACGGCGACGGCTGGAGGCAGGCCAGGGTCCCGATCGAGTCGATCGACCGCGCGGTCGGTGAGTTCCTGTCGATGGGCGCGGGTGTCGAGGTGCTGGAGCCGCCGGAGCTGCGTGAGCGACTCGCCGCGACGGTCAGGGAGTTGGCGGCACGGTACGCCGGCTGAGCGGCAACCTTCCGGTGCCGGGTGGCGACGGGATGACTACGGCGCCGCGGCCGGCGGTGTGCACCCCATGAGGCTGCGGATCTCGAACCGGTGAATCTTCAACCGGCGGAGCGGGATCGGCCTGACGTGGCGGATAACCTCCACACTCCATGCACATGTGGGGGGAAGATGACTCAAGAAGAGCTGCCGCCGATGCCGCCCGCCCCGCCGTCCGCTGTGCCACTGGCTGCGCCGGCACCCTTCGTCGCCCCGACGGCGGCGACGACAGGCCGACGGCCCAGCCCGTTGGCTTCCGGTCTGATCGGTCTGGTGCTCGGTGCGGCTGTGGTCGGCGGCGTGTGGGCGATCACAGCCGCCGGTTCCGGCGGGCCGGAGACGTTCACGCTCGAAGGCAGCTTCACGCTCACCGACGAAGTCGTCAGTGACGGTGACGACGGCTGCCGGGGCCAGTACGACAGCGGCTACGACGACATCGCGGAAGGCACGTCCGTGACCGTGTACGGGGCAGGCGGAGATGTCGTCGCCACCGGGGCCCTCGGCGACAGCGAGGAAGACGAGTACGGCACGACCTGCACCTTCGGCGTCGCCATCGACGGTGTGCCGAAGGGGGAGAAGTTCTACAAGGTCGAGGTGTCGCACCGAGGCACCCTGCAGCTGACGGCCGAGGAGGCCGAGAACGGCGAACTCGCCGCCAGCCTGGGCTGAACGTGGGGCGTGTGCCTGACCGGCACACGCCCTGAGGCTCAGCTCACCGTGCAGGTCTGGTCGCCCATCTTGAACGACGTCGGTTTTCCGTTCGTCCCCGACCAGCTCCCCGTGAAGCCGAAGCTCACCGAGGAGCCTGCCGCCACGTTGGCGTTCCATGTGACGTTCTTCGCGGTCACTGTCGTGCCCGACTGGGTGTGGTCGGCGTTCCAGAGTTGGGTGATCGTCTGGCCGTTGGGGAAGGACCAGCCCAGTGTCCAGCCGTTCCAGGCGCTTGAGCCCGTATTGCTGAGCTGGATGTCTGCCTGGAAGCCGCCCGACCACTGGTTGGTGATCTTGTAGGTCACCGCGCAGGCGCCGGTGGGCGTGGGCGTCGGGTCCGTGCCGCCGCCACCGTCGTCTCCGCCGCTCGTGTCGCCGTAGATGACGCCTCGGCCGTTCGTCGAGATGTAGACCCGGCCGAAGACCCTCGGGTCGCCCGTTATCGCCGCGCCCGTCCAACCCCACTGGTGGGCGTCGTCGTTGATGCGGGTCCAGGTCGAACCCTGGTCCGTGGAGCGGAAGATGCCGCGGACGCCCGCGATCTTCGCGCTGGTGTACAGGGTTTGGTACGACGCACCCGTCGCCGCCTTGCCGAAGCCGATCGCGTCGGCCTGCTCGACGTTGGAGAGCTTGGTGAACGTCGTGCCGCCGTTCGTCGAGTGCCACAGGCCGTACGCGCCGTCACTCGCGCCGCCCGCCAGCCACACGTCCCCCTTCGTGCCGGGCAGCGCCTTGAAGCGGACGCTGTCGCCGGAAGGGAGGCCGGTGGCGGAGGAGGCCGTGAAGGTCGCGCCCCCGTCCGAACTCACGTAGAACTTGCCCGACTTGAAGCCGTAGAACGTCTTCGGATCCACCCTGTCCGATTCCACGGTCGCGCCCGCCGGGATGCCCGACGATGACGACCAGGAGGAGCCGAAGCCCGTGGTGTACTGGACGCCCGCGCCCGCCGGGCTCCACACGAAGCGGCTGCCGTCCGCCGCCGCCGCGACCGTGCCGCCGCCGCTCACACCCGAAGGGTCGGTCCCGCCGAACCAGTTGGCACCGTTGTCCGTCGAGAACGCGATGTGCGGGCCCGAGTCCAGGTCGCCGACGCGGACCACCGTGTTCGGGTTCGTCTCCGCGAAGTCCAGGCTGGTCGTGGTGGTGAAGTTCGGCTGGGTGTACATCATCGACGGGACCTTGGTCAGGTCCGTGTGGCGGAAGCCGCCGATGTCACCGAGTGCGCTGAACAGCTTCGCCCCACCCGACGGTGGAGCGGCGAGGTCGTTGACCGCCGTCTCCTCCAGGCCCTGCACCATCGGCTTGATGGTGAACTGGCTTCCGGAGTCCCAGTTGGTGAGGTTCTCCGTGCCGTAGATCGTCGCACCCGTCCCGTACATCATCCGGTTCGAGTTGAACGGGTCGATCTCCAGCGACTCCGTCATCCACCCGAGTTTCGGCGCCTGTTCGGGAGGCGACGGGTTCGCTCCCCAGGTCAGCCAGGGGGAGCTGGAGACGTCCATCGTGTAGCGGTTCGAGCGGCTGGGGTACGAGGTGTAGTCCCAGGCCCTGGTCCATGTGGCGCCGCTGTCCGTCGAGCGGAAGATCTGTGTGTCGGGCCACCACGAGCTGTACGCCGTCGCCATCAGCGTCGCCGGGTGCTGCCGGTCGACCGTCACGCCGCTGAAGCCGTAGTACGTGTCCGCCTCCGCCACCGGGCTGATGTTCGTCCAGGTGCCCGTCGCCGTCGCGTACCGCCACAGCCGGCCCTTGCCGCCGTCGTACGGGCCGCCCTTGTCGCTGTAGGCGAGGTAGAGGTAGCCGTTCGTCGCGTCCAGGACGCCCTTGTGGGCCAGGTATCCGGTGGGCTGACCGGCGAGACGTGACCAGGTCGCGCCGCCGTCCGTCGAGCGGTACACCGAGTTCTGCAGGTCGGCGACCCCGACGTAGATCGTCTGCGTCGCGCTGCCCGACGTACCGGTCTTCTCGTCGAAGGTGACCCAGACGATGCCCTGGTTGTCACTGGCGTAGCCGGAGGTGTCGGTCGCGTCCTGCACGTAGTTGCCGACGTTGGGGAAGTTGGTGACCTGCGCCCAGCTCGCGCCGGAGTCCGTGGACCGCCACAGGCCCTTGCCGCTCGGCGCGCCCAGGTACAGCACGCTGTTCTTGTTCGGGTCGATCGCCAGCCGCTCGCCCATGCCGCGGCCCGGCATGTTGCCGCCCAGCTTGAACGGCAGATCGGCCTTCTGCCAGCTCGCGCCGCGGTCCGAGGAGCGCAGGACCGCGCCGTTCCCCGGGTCCCAGCTGTTGGTGTACGTCCCGACGGCCGCGTACACCTTGTCCGGGTTCACCGCGTCGGAGGCCAGGCTGACCACGCCCGTGTGCCCCCAGTCGTCCCAGCCGACCGAGTCCAGCAGCGGCGTCCAGGTCTTGCTCGACTCCTGCCAGCGGTAGGCGCCACCGATGTCGGTGCGGGCGTAGGCGAGGTTCTTCTCGGAGCGGTTGAAGACGATGCCGGGGACGAAACCGCCGCCGTCGATGCGGGCGTTCTTCCAGGTGTACGTGTCCGCGGCGAGCGTCACCTTCGACGCGCTGCCGGCCGCCAGGGCGGGCGGGGTGCCCGCCAGCAGGCCGGCCGCGAGAGCGAGGACGGCCGTGAGGATGCGGGTTCTTCGCACGGGGTGTCCTTTCCGGGATGTGGGGTGGAGCGGAGGAGGACGGAGGGCGGGGCAAGCGCTTTCGCGCAGGGTGAGGTGCCGGGTGGCCCCAGTGCGGAGGCCACCGGCGATGCCGCGAGCCCTGGGGACTGGTTATTCGAGAAGCTCCGCGTACGAACCCATGGCCAGGGCGATGTCCGCCTGGGCCCAGAAACGGTGGTACGTGAACGACGGCACCGCGCCGCCCGCGAGATACGCCTGGATCTTCGACCAGGCCGGGTCGTTCTTGTAGAAGGACCTGATGGACTCGAAGGTGGACGAGGAGCTGATCGCGTCGCCGTTCGGCATCGTGCCGGTCCAGCCGGACGGGATGTAGACGCCGTCGTCGAACCGGTTGTAGTCCGCCCGGTTCTCCGGCACCGCGACACCCAGGCTGTCCTGGTAGTTGCCCCACATGCCGTCGAGGAGCTTCTTCGCCGTCGTCGCGGCCTCGGTGTCACCCGAGCGGTCCGCGTAGTACGTCAGGGTCTTGGCGTACGCGGCGGCTACGCCGACGTCGTTGGTGTAGTCGGCGACCGTGACGTGCAGCCCGCTGTTGGAGCCGGGGCTGGAGGCGTTCCAGGTGTCGGGCTGGCCCGACCACTGGAGGGTGGCGGGGATCTGGTAGGTGCCGTCCGGGTTGATCGTGGTCTTGGACAGCGCCCAGTCGACCCACTTGTCGAGGACCGCCTTGGCCTGCGCGTTCCCCGTCTGCTGGTAGTACTCGGCGACCCGCTCCATCGACCACGCCTGGAAGCCGAACCACTGGTTGGACGGCGGGTCGTGGTAGACGGGCTGCTGGTCGTAGTACATGCCGTAGAAGGTGGACTTCCCGGCCGGCGGGGTCGCGTAGCGGCCCGCCCAGCTGTTCGTCGCACCGCCCGCGATGGCGCCCTCGTTCGACTGCAGCCAGCGGTAGAACTCCAGCTGCCGGGTGAGCGAGGTGTTCCAGTCCGCCGCGCCCGTCGAGGACTTGGGCTTCAGGTCGGCGAACGAGCTGAGCGCGTAGGCGGCCAGGGGGTTCTGGTAGCCGCTGTGCGCGTGGCTGGAACCGATGCGCCAGGCCCAGCCGGCGCTGGTGTCCGTCGCTCCGCCCCATGCGTAGTACCAGGACAGCAGGTACATCGAGGAGTTCTTGCCGGTGCCGGCCGCGCAGGCCGACGGACCGACGCAGTTCCCTATCTTCTTGAAGTACTTGTCGTACATCGCGTAGCGCAGGTAGTCGCCCATCTTCGCGGCCTTGCCGACGGTCGCGGAGACGTCGCTGCCCTTGCCCTGCTGCTTCGCCCAGACGTCCGCCCAGTACGCGGCCTGCACGGCCCGCGCGTCGGCGTCGGGGGCGTTGGTGAACTTCCACTGCTTGGAGTAGGAGGAGTCACCGGTGAACAGGTCCAGGTAGCCGTTCTTGCCGCCGTACTTGAACTGGTCGCAGGTCGGCTGCGGCACCGTCTCCCACACCGACTCCTCCGCACCGCGCTGGAAGGTGTTGATGTACGACGGCCCGGTCGCCGTCGGGCCCGCCTCGCACTTGCCGGGCTCGTTGCCGTAGCCGTAGACGTTGTCGACGTCCTGGAGCCAGTGCATGCCGTAGATGTCGTCCGTGCCGTACGCCGACTTCAGTTCGGACGCGATCGGGTCGGAGCCGACCGAGACCGACGAGTCGAGCTTCGCCGGATACTCGTTCGGTGTGTCCAGCTCGGGCGCGTAGGTCGCCGGCTTGGAGGCGTTGTAGAAGGAGTTGGTCGGCTGGTCGGCGTGGGTCGGGATCATGTACTTCTCCATGAGATCCCAGGCGCCGTTGAACTTGGTCCAGTCGCCCGTCACCTTGCCGTACATGGCCTGGAGCCACAGGAGGTAGCTGTACGCCTCCGACGTGGTCTCATGGCCGTGGTCCGGCGCCTCGACGATCAGCGTCTCCACCGAGTGGTAGGGAATGCCCTCGGGTGAGAAGTAGCCGTTCGCCGGGTTGGTGATCTTCCCGTACAGGTCCAGGAAGCGGGCGTCGTACTCCTTCGACGCGGCGATCTGGGTGACCGTCACCGCCGCCTTCGCGTGGCCCGTGGCCGACGACTCGAAGGTCGCCGCGCCGGTGCCCGAGGAGTCGGCGGTGATGGTCACCTTCTGGGCCGTGTTCCAGTTCGACGGGGTGAAGGTCAGGGAAGCCCCGCCGGTCACGGACAGGCCCGAGTTGCCGCTCGCCCGTGCCGTCGTGACGGTCACGTTGGCGGACGGCTGGGTCGACAGCTTGACGTCGTAGGTGGCCGTCTTGCCTTGCTGGACGGCGAGTTGGGTGGTCGAGGCCACCACGGCGGGACCCGAGGCGACCGTGATGCCGACCGGGGTGGACTCCGCCGACGCGCCCAGGCTGTCGTACGCCTTCGCCAGCAGGGAATGACTGCCCACGGTCAAACTTGAGACCGAAAGAGAGTACGGCGCGGTCGTGTCGGTGCCCAGCAGCGTGGTGTTGTCGTAGAACTCCACCTTGCTGATGGTCGCGTTGTCCGCGGCCGCGGCGGTCGCCGCGAGCGGGACGGCATCGCCCTGGGTGTAGACGGCGCCCGTGGCCGGGCTAGTCAGCACCGTGATCGGCGGCTGGTGGGCGCCGACGCAGGTCGTCCCGTTGACCGCGAACGACGTGGGCGCGGCGTTGGTGCCGCTGTAGCTGAACTGCGCGCCGGTGGAGACCGCGGCGCCGGCCGCGATGGTCCCGTTGTACGCGGCGTTCTTCACCGTGATGTTCTGACCGGACTGGGACCAGGTTCCGTTCCAGCCGTTGGAGAGCTTCTGGTTGCCCGCGTAGGCGTACGTCAGCGTCCAGCCGCTGATGGGGTCCGTACCGCGGTTGGTGATCGTCACGTCCGTGGTGAAGCCGGAACCCCAGTCATTGGTCTTGTAGTCGACGCTGCACTGAACTGCTGCTGCCTGTGCGGGAGTTGAACCCGTACTCAGCATCGTGAACGGCAGCGCCAGCGCGGCCACGACAGCCGTCCATAAACGCCGGGCAGTCCGGCGTCTCCTTCTCGGTGCCATGTGCTGGTTCCTCCTTGCGGCTCGGAGAAGTCAAGGCTTGAACCAGTGGGAGCGCTCCCATAGTGGAGACGAGGGGGTGAGGGGTCAAGGTGCTTGAAGAGTCGAAAAGATTCGATGAATGTGGTTGAGGAAAGTCAAGTGACGCATCTGTTCTTTAACGTCACTTGGCGCTAGCTTCGGTGACACCAGTGGGAGCGATTCCATCAGTCGACGCGGCCGTCACGGCCCGCTGATCTGCAAGGAGTCGCTCATGCGACACCCCCCGCGTTCAGTACTTTTAGCCGTCGCCGGCGCCGTGACCCTCGTCGGGTCCGTCAGGGTGCCGCGACGCGTTTCGCCGCACGCCGAGTGCCGGCTCGACCTGTCCCACCTCAACTCGGCGTATTCCGGCGCCCCTTCGGCCTGTATCGACGGATCGGGCTGCATGACCATCTGCGCGCCCTGAACGGCTGACACCCGCAACCGAGAAGGAAACCCGCACTCATGAGTCGTACCAGAACTGCGCTCCTCGCAGCGATGGCCCTGGTAGCCGGCGCCTCCGGCACCGCGGTCGCCGCCTACCCGGGGGACGTCGGCATCTCGGCGATCCCCTGCACCGTGGACTACAAGGTGCAGAACGACTGGGGCACCGGCTTCACCGCCAACGTGACGATCACCAACAACGGTGCCGCCAAGTCGAGTTGGGCGGTGAAGTGGTCGTACGCCGGTAACCAGAAGGTCACCAGCGGCTGGAACGCCAAGGTCAGCCAGAGCGGCACGGCCGTCACCGCGCTCAACGAGAGCTACAACGGCACGCTCCCCACCGGCGGTTCGACCAGCTTCGGCTTCCAGGGCACCTACAGCGGCACCAACGCCGTCCCGGCCACCTTCACCCTCGACGGTGTGACCTGCAACGTCGACGACGGTGGCGGCGGCCCCACGAACCCGCCGGACCCCGGCACCGGCAGCCGCGTCGACAATCCGTACTCCGGCGCCAAGGTGTACGTGAACCCGGAGTGGTCCGCCAATGCCGCCTCCGAGCCCGGCGGCAGCCGGATCGCCAACCAGCCCACCGGCGTATGGCTGGACCGGGTCGCCGCGATCAACGGCGCCGGCGGGAAGATGGGTCTGCGGGCCCACCTCGACGAGGCCCTGAAGCAGAAGGGCAGCGGCGAACTCGCCGTCCAGCTGGTGATCTACGACCTGCCGGGCCGTGACTGTGCCGCACTCGCCTCCAACGGTGAGTTCGGTCCGACGGACATCGACAAGTACAAGACGCAGTACATCGACCCGATCGCCGCGATCCTCGCCGATCCCAAGTACGCCTCGCTGCGGATCGTCACCACGGTCGAGCTCGACTCCCTGCCGAACCTCGTCACCAACGTCTCGCCCCGGAACACCGCCACCCCCAACTGCGACACGATGAAGTCCAACGGCAACTACATCAAGGGTGTCGGCTACGCGCTGAACAAGCTCGGTGACGTCCCCAACGTCTACAACTACGTGGACGCCGGGCACCACGGCTGGCTCGGCTGGGACGACAACTTCTCGGCGACCGTCCAGACGATCAAGCAGGCGGCGACCGCCGAGGGCGCCACGGTGAACGACGTCCACGGCTTCATCACCAACACCGCCAACTACAGCGCGCTCAAGGAGCCGTACTACACCATCAACGACTCCGTGAACGGCAAGTCCGTGCGCGAGTCGAAGTGGGTCGACTGGAACCGCTACGTCGACGAGCTCTCCTACGCCCAGGCCTTCCGGCAGGAGGCCGTGAGCCAGGGCTTCCCCTCGGGCGTCGGCATGCTGATCGACACCTCCCGCAACGGGTGGGGCGGCAGCGCCCGGCCGACCGGTCCCGGCGCCAAGACCGATGTGGACACCTATGTCGACGGCGGCCGTATCGACCGGCGCCTGAACACCGGCAACTGGTGCAACCAGTCCGGCGCCGGCCTGGGTGAGCGTCCGCAGGCCAGTCCCGCGGCCGGGATCGACGCCTACGTCTGGATCAAGCCCCCGGGCGAGTCCGACGGCGCGAGCAGCGCCATCCCGAACGACGAGGGCAAGGGCTTCGACCGGATGTGCGACCCGACGTACACGGGCAACCCGCGCAACAACAACCACATGTCCGGTGCGCTGCCGAACGCGCCGCTGAGCGGCCACTGGTTCTCGGCACAGTTCCAGCAGCTGATGCAGAACGCGTACCCGCCGTTGCCGTAACGGTGGGTCGGGGGCCGCGGGTTGAGTGTGGTTGATCGCGCAGTTCCCCGCGCCCCCTAGGGGCGTCCGTCGCCGCCGGGGTTTGTCGGTGCAGCTCCGACAGGCCCCGGCGGCATCATCCGTGTCCCGTTTTTTGCCGTCCCGGCAACGCTACTGGCCTCCTCCCGGTGCGTCGGCGCACGCTGGCCGCACACGGACGAGAGGCTGACCACCATGGCGCACGACCACACCCACCAGCACGCGCACGCCCACCACGACCACACCGACATCGACTGGGCCGAGATGGCCCCGATGCTGGAGGACCAGGCCGAGCTGTACACGCCGCTGTACGAGCACGCCATGGCCTGGCTGGCCAAGCGGCAGACCGAGCCAGGGCTCGTCGTCGACGCGGGCAGTGGGCCCGGGGTCGTGTCGTGTCTGCTCGCCGACACCTTTCCCGGCGCCCGGATCGTCGCCGTCGACGGGTCGGAGCCGCTTCTCGAGCGGGCCCGGGAGCGGGCCGGGCGGCTCGGCGTCGCGGACCGGTTCGGCACGCTCGCCGGTGAACTGCCCGAGGTGCTCGACGACTTGGACTATCCCGCCGATCTGCTCTGGGCCAGCTGGAGCCTGCACCACCTCGGCGACCAGAAGGCGGCCCTCGCCGCGTTCGCCGCGCGGCTCGCGCCCGGCGGCACCCTGGCCCTGCTGGAGGGCAGCCTGCCCACCCGGTATCTGCCGCGCGACATCGGCATCGGCCGGCCGGGGCTCCAGGCCCGGCTCGACGCGGTGCACGAGGAGTGGTTCACCGAGATGCGGGCCGCGCTGCCCGGCTCGGTCGACGAGATCGAGGACTGGCCGCGCTGATGACGTCCGTGGGGCTGCGGCCGACCGGCACCCGCAGCTTCCTCCTCGACCTGCCCGCCCCCACCACCGACCGGGCCCGCCGGTGCGCCGTCACCGCCTTCACCCGGATGCGGGACATCCTCGGTGAGCGCCTCGACGCCGACGACCGCGCCACCCTCGACCGCCTCGTCGACGCCGACGACAAGGCGAGCCTGCACCACCGCCCGGACGTGTTCGTCCTGACGGCTCGCACGGTGCACACGGCGGTCCGTCCGGTCTGACGCCTCTCCGCCGCCTCCGGCCCTTGACTTCGAGAACGCTCCAAGTGATCTACTGCCCGGCGTTCACCGAAAACAGGGGGGTAGTCATGAGTGATGCACCGGTCGCACTGATCACCGGGGGCGGCAGCGGCATCGGCGCCGCGGTCGCGCGGCAACTGCTGGACGCGGGACACCGGGTCACCGTCACCGGCCGCGGCGAGGAGCGGCTGCGGAGCTTCGCCGAGGAACTCGGCCATCCTGACGGCCTGCTGACGATCGTCGGGAGCGCGGCCGAGTACGGGGACGTCCAGGCGGCGGTCGACGCGACACTCAAGTCCTTCGGCCGGCTGGACACGGTCGTCGCCAACGCCGGATTCGCCACCCACGACACGGTCGCCGAGGGCGACCCGTCCGGCTGGACCGAGATGGTGCTGACCAACGTCCTCGGCCCGGCCCTGCTGATCCGCGCCTCGATCGACGCCCTCAAGGAGACCCGCGGCCGGATCGTCCTGGTGGGCAGTGTCGCCGGCTTCGTGCCTGGGCCGGGCAACATCTACGGGGCGACGAAGTGGGCGGTGACCGGGCTGGCCGAGAACACCCGGCGGCAGGTCACCGAGTGGGGGGTGGGCGTGACCCACATCGCCCCCGGCCGGACGGAGACCCCGTTCTGGGACAGCTACGGCAGCCTCCCGCCGGGCCATCTCCTCACCGCGGACCAGATCGCCGACTCGGTCGTGTGGGCCATCCGGCAGCCCGAGGGAGTCGACGTCAACACGGTCGTCGTACGGCCGATCGGGCAACCCAACTGAGGTGAGCGCCGGTCGGTGGCCGATGCATGCGTTGCGGGGGGACGGGTAGACGGGCGGTCCCGTGTCCGTCGGAGGGATCCCGCGCCATGGCACGTACCAGCACCGGCACCAAAGCCGCGCGGGAGCAGCCGCTCACGGCCCGGCTCCCCGGCGGGCCGCGCGCCGGGCAGACGGTCGGGGCGGTGGTGCTGTCGCTGTCGCCGGTCTGCATCGAGCTGTCCGACGCGGATGCCGGAACCGCCTCGGTGTACCGCTGTCTGCTCTGCGTGCCCGTCCTGGTGCTGCTGTCCCTGCCGGAGTACCGCCGCGAGGGTCCGCCGCCCCGGCGCCAGCTGCTGTACGGCGTCGCGGGCGGCGCGTTGTTCGCGGGGGACATGCTGCTGTGGTCCAGGGCCATCACCGAGGTGGGCGCGGGGCTGTCGACCGTGCTGGTGAACGTGCAGGTCGTGGTGGTGCCGCTGCTGGCATGGGCGGTGGACCGCGAGCACGTGCCGCGCCGCTTCCTGCTCTGGCTGCCGGTGCTGGGCTCGGGGGTGGTGCTCACCGGCGGGTTGTTCGAGCAGGGCGCGAGCGGCAGTGACCCGACGGCGGGCACCGTCCATGCGGTGCTGGCCGCGCTGAGCTACTCCGGCTTTCTCTTCCTGCTGCGCCGCGGCGGCTTCGAGGGCCATGTGGTGACGACGTACACCGTGGTCGTGATGTCCGCCACCGTCTTCTCCGCCCTCGGGGGCTGGGCCTGGGGCGCCCTCGACCTGACCCCGCCCGCCGCCGCCCTCGGCTGGCTGGCGGTGGCCGCGGTCAGCAGCGGCATGATCGGCTGGCTCCTCGTCGCCCTCAACTCCCCGCACCTGCCGAGCCATGTCGGCGCGGTGCTGTTGCTGCTCACGCCGGTGGGCGCGCTGGTGCTGGGTGCCGTGGTGCTGGGGGAGCGGCCGACGTTCGCGCAGTGGGGCGGGTGTGCGCTGATCCTGGTCAGCGCCTACGCCACGGTGACCAGCCGCATACGGGCATGACGAAGGCCCGGACGGTCGTCCCGTCCGGGCCTTCCCCGGTGCATGGCCTCAGCCGATGTCGAACGTCGCCGGGTCCGGGCCGATGCGGCGGTCCTCGTTGAGGGCGCTGATCGCGGCCAGGTCCTCGGTGTCCAGGCTGAAGTCGAAGACCTCGATGTTCTCCTTGATCCGGGACGGGGTCACGGACTTGGGGATCACCACGTTGCCGAGCTGGAGGTGCCAGCGCAGGACCACCTGGGCCGGGGTGCGGCCGTGCTTCTGGGCGATGGCGACGATCGCCGGGACCTCCAGGAGGCCCTTGCCCTGGCCGAGCGGGGACCAGGCCTCGGTGGCGATGCCCTGCTCCGCGTGGAACTCGCGGGAGGCGTGCTGCTGGAGGTGCGGGTGCAGCTCGATCTGGTTCACCGCCGGGATGACCGAGGTCTCGGCGATGAGCCGCTGGAGGTGCTCCGGGTAGAAGTTGGAGACGCCGATCGCGCGGACCCGGCCGTCGGCGTGCAGCTTCTCGAACGCCTTGTAGGTGTCGACGTACTTGTCCCGGGCCGGCAGCGGCCAGTGGATCAGGTACAGGTCCACGTAGTCGAGGCCGAGCTTCTCCAGGGAGGTGTCGAACGCGCGCAGGGTGGAGTCGTAGCCCTGGTCGCCGTTCCACAGCTTGGTGGTGACGAAAATGTCCTCGCGGGGGATGCCGGAGGAGGTGATGGCCTTGCCGGTGCCCTCTTCGTTGCCGTAGATCGCCGCTGTGTCGATGCTGCGGTACCCGGCCTCCAGGGCGGTCGCGACCGCCTGCTGCGCCTCGTCGTCCGGCACCTGCCAGACGCCGAAGCCCAGCTGGGGCATCTCGACGCCGTTGTTCAGGATGATCGGGGGGACCTTGCTGCTCACGAGCTCTTGATCCTTACGGTTGTCGTCAGGTGGTACTCCCATCGTCAACGATCACGAGCCGTGATGCATTCCTGACGACGGAATCGGGCGGTAGACGACGGAATCTCACCAAATATCCCGGAATCGGCCTCAAGCCCTGTACAAGGCCTCGACCTCGTTGACGTACGCGTTCTCGATGGCCTTGCGCTTCAGCTTGAGCGACGGCGTCAGCAGGCCGTGCTCCTCGGTGAACGGCTGGGCCAGGATGCGGAAGGTCCGGATCGACTCGGCCTGTGAGACCAGGGTGTTGGCGGCGACCACGGCCCGCCGGACCTCCGTCTCCAGATCGGCGTCCCGCACCAGTTCGGCCGCTGTCATCCGCGGCTTGCCGCGCATCGCCAGCCAGTGCTCGACGGCCTCCTGGTCGAGGGTGACCAGGGCGGCTACGTACGGGCGGTCGTTGCCGACGACGATGCACTGGGAGACCAGCGGATGGTCCCGGACGCGCTCCTCCAACTGGCCCGGGGAGACGCTCTTGCCGCCGGAGGTGACCAGGATCTCCTTCTTGCGGCCGGTGATGGTGAGGTAGCCGTCCTCGTCGAGGGAGCCCAGGTCCCCGGTGGCGAGCCAGCCGTCGTGCAGGGTCGCGTCGGTGGCCTTCTGGTTGTTGAGGTAGCCCTGGAAGACGTTGCCGCCGCGCAGCCAGATCTCGCCGTCGTCCGCGATGTGCACGGTCATGCCGGGGATGGGCTGTCCGACGGTGCCGTAGCGGGTGCGCTCGGGCGGGTTCGCGGTGGCGGCGGCCGTCGACTCGGTGAGGCCGTAGCCCTCGTAGATGTGGATGCCCGCACCCGCGAAGAACAGGCCGAGCCGGCGGTCCATGGCCGAACCGCCCGTCATCGCCTGTCTGATGCGGCCGCCCATCGCCGCGCGCATCTTGGAGTAGACGAGTTTGTCGAAGAGCTGGTGCTGCATGCGCAGTCCCGCCGACGGGCCGGGCCCGATGCCCCAGGCCTTCGCCTCCATGGCGTCGGCGTACTTCACCGCGATGTCGACGGCCTTCTCGAAGGCGCCCGCCTTGCCCTCCTTCTCCGCCTTGCGGCGCGAGGCGTTGAACACCTTCTCGAAGATGTACGGCACCCCGAGGAAGAACGTCGGCTTGAACGCGGCGAGGTCGGGCATCAGCGCGGCGGCGTTCATCTGCGGCTGGTGGCCGAAGCGGACCCGGCCGCGGATCGCGGCGACCTGCACCATCCGCCCGAAGACATGGGCGAGCGGCAGGAAGAGCAGGGTCGCGGCCTCGTCGCCCTTCTTCGAGTGGAACACCGGCTCCCAGCGCTCGATGACGGTGTCCGCCTCGTACATGAAGTTGCCGTGCGAGATCACACAGCCCTTGGGGCGGCCGGTGGTGCCGGAGGTGTAGATGATGGTGGCGACGGAGTCGGGGGTGACCGCCTGCCGGTGCCGGTGGACCACGTCGTCGTCGAGGTGGGCGCCGGCGTCGTACAGCTCCTGCACACAGCCCGCGTCCAGCTGCCACAGCTCGCGCAGCTGCGGCAGCCGGTCGATGACGGTGGCGATGGTCATCGCGTGGTCCTCGTGCTCCACGATCGCGGCCGTGCACTCGGCGTCGTAGAGCATCCAGAAACACTGTTCCGCCGACGAGGTGGGGTAGACCGGCACCACCTGGGCGCCGATCGTCCACAGGGCGAAGTCGAAGAGGGTCCACTCGTAGCGGGTGCGGGAGACGATCGCGACCCGGTCACCGAACCGGATGCCACGGGCGAGCAGTCCCTTGGCGAGGGCGAGCACCTCGTCGCGGAACTCGGCCGAGGTCACGTCCCGCCACTGACCGGACTCGTCCTTGCGGCCGAGCGCCACGCGCAGCGGGTCCTCCTGGGCATGGTCGAACACCACGTCGGCCAATCCGCCCACCGGGGGTGCCAACGCCAACGGAGGGTTGGTGAACTCGCGCAAACCCCGCTCCCTCGACATTGGTTCGACGCTCCGCACAGCGCCGTGAAAGCTACCCCACCCGCCGACGGGGCGGGAGGGGGTGCGGAATCGACCGATGTTCAGGTAGCGGCTGGTCAGCGCCGGAAAATGCGCTCACATGGGGAAGGGTCGGACAGAAAACTGACGGTTGCGTAAGTTTCGGGGCCGTAATCTCCACCGAATCTGTACGACCCGGCCACCCCGTGCCCGTCCCGTCGGAACGATCAGTTCCGCTGTGTCGCTTTCTCTTCCGTCAGCGTCGGCGCGGCCGGTTTCGTCACACCCGTGCGCACCGCGCCCGGCGTCCTGAGCAGGGCCAGGACCAGCACGCCGCCGACCACCGCCACCGCGCCGGCCGTCACCGCCGCCGTGTTGAGCCCCGAGGCGAACGCGGCCCGCAGCGTGTGCTCCGGGAAGGTGCCGCGCAGCGCGCCCGCTCCGCCGCCCGCCAGCGCGTGCGCCGCGTCGCGCGGCAGCGCGTCCGCCATCCGGGAGGTCAGCACCGTGCCGAAGAAGGCCAGGCCGAGCGCGTACCCGAACTGCCGGAAGGTGTTGACCGCGCCGCTCGCCATGCCCGACCGCTCCCGCTCCACCGTCGCCAGCGCGGCCCCCGCGACCGAGGGCGCCACCAGGCCCGTACCCACACCCACCAGGAGCAGCCCCGGGATCAGCGCCGTCGATGTCGAACCGGCGTCCAGGAACGCCATGCAGAACTGCCCGGCGCCGATCAGCAGCAGCCCGCCCCCGACCGTGAACCGGGCCGGCACCCCGTGCAGCAGCCGCCCGCCCGCCGCCGCCACCACGAACGCGGCCAGCGACAGCCACAGGAACACCAGGCCGCCGCGCACCGGAGACATCCCCAGCACGGTCTGCAGCCAGATCGAGGTGTACGCCATCACACCGAACGCCGCCGCGTTGAAGGCGAACGCGCCCGCCATCACCCCGGAGAACGCCGGCTTCAGGAACAGCCGCGGATCGATCAGCGGATCGGCGACCCGCCCCTCCACGACCACGAAGCAGGCCAGCGCGAGGGCCGCGCCCGCGAAGGAGACGAGGGTGCCCGTGGCGCCCCAGCCGTGCGACCCGGCGCGCACCGCCCCGTACGTCACCCCGCCCGCGAACGCCGCGAACGTCACCGTCCCCGCCCAGTCGACCCGCCGTCCGGCCCGCCCGCGCGACTCCGGCACCGCGCGCAGCGTCAGCCACACCGCGACCACGCTCACCGGCAGGTTGACGTAGAAGATCCACCGCCAGCCGGGCCCGTCCGTCAGCAGTCCGCCCAGCACCGGGCCCACCGCGGACGCCGCGCCTGCCACCGCGCCCCCAGGTGCCGAGCGCGACCGACAGCCGCCGCCCCTGGTAGACCGACGCCAGCAGCGGCAGCGTCGTGGCGAGCGTCGCCGCCGCGCCCGCCCCTTGCAGCGCCCGCGCGGCGACCAGCATCGTCGGGCCGGACGACAGGCCGCACAGCAGCGAGGCCCCGGCGAACACCACGACCCCGGTCACATGCACGCGCCGCCGCCCGAGCACATCGGCCGCAGCGCCCACCCCCAGCAGCAGTGCGGCCAGCGCCAGCGCGTAGGCGTCCATCACCCACTGCAGATCGCTCAGCGACGCGTGCAGCGCCGCCGCCATGTCCGGCAGCGCGACGATCGCGATCGTCACGTCCAGCAACAACATGAACGTGCCCAGACACACCGCCGTCAGCGGCCCCCAAGTACGCATGTCCTCAACTCCTCGTCCGTTCCTCGCCGGTGGGATGCGCGTGCCTCCGTACGATGGACTCGGCGCGGCCGATCGCGGCAGTAGGGGCCAGCGAAGCGCCGGAACTCGACAGGAGCGGGCATGCTGGAGACGGAATACTCCACACTCGACCGGCTGGACCTTCAGTTGCTGGCCGGGCTGGAGGTCAACGGCCGGGCCTCTTTCAGCCGGCTCGGCACGGTGCTCGGGGTCTCCGACCAGACGATCGCGCGCCGCTTCCGTCGGCTCAGCGCCGAGGCGGGGCTGCGGGTCGTGGCGATCCGGGACGGTTACCGGCTCGGCCAGGACCAGTGGATGCTGCGCTTCCGCTGCGCCCCCGACAGCTCCGCTGCCATCTCGGAGGCCCTCGCCAAACGGCCCGACACGGGCTGGATCGGCCTCGCCTCCGGAGGCACCGAGATCGTCTGCATGACCCGGCCCCGCAGCCCCGGCGACCACGACGAACTCCTGCTCGGCAAGCTCCCCCGCACCCCGAGCGTCGTCGACATCCGGGCCCACCAGTTGCTCCACCGCTTCTACGGCGGCCCCAGCGGCTGGTCGAAGAAGTTCGGCCTGCTCACGGACGAGCAGATCGCCGCGCTGCGCGCGCACCCGGAGCCCGACCCGGGACCGGCCCGGATCGACCCGGACGACGAACCCCTCCTCGCCGTCCTCGAACGCGACGGCCGCGCCGGCTACCCCGAACTCCAGCGCGCCACCGGCCGCTCCGAGTCCGCCGTCAAACGCCGGCTGGCGGCGCTGCTCGCCTCGGGCGCCGTCTACATCGACCTCGAGTACCACACCGAGGTCTTCGGCTTCCGCCGCGCCGCCGTCCTGTGGATCACGACCGCCCCCGGGTGCCCTGCACTCGGTCGGCCAGGCCCTCGCCGCCCACGACGAGGTCGCCTTCGCCAGCGCCACGGCCGGCCCCTCCAACCTCTTCGTCACCGTCGTCGTCCGGGACACTGCGGCCCTCTACGCCTACCTCAGCGGCCCCGTCGGCCAACTCGACGGCGTCCGGCACGTGGAGGTGACACCGTTCCTGCGCCAGGTGAAACAGCTGACGTACGCCAAGCCCTAGGCGAGACCTAGCCTCGGTGCAGCCGGTCCCCGCTCGTCAGGATCGCCGCCGCCAAGGCGTCCGCCGCGCCCTGGGACGTCGTACGGCGATGGCCGTGGACCAGGACGAAGTCGACGCGGCCCAGTTCCGGCAGGCCGGAGCGTTCCGGCACGCGCACCAGGCCCGGCGGGATCAGGCCCCTGGAGTGGGCCATCACGCCGAGTCCGGCGCGGGCCGCCGCGATCAGGCCGTTGAGGCTGCCGCTCGTGCACGCGATCCGCCACTCGCGGCCCTGCCGTTCCAGCGCCTCGAGGGCGAGCGCCCGGGTGATGCCGGGGGGCGGATAGACGATCAGGGGGACAGGGCGGTCCGGGTCGAGGCGGAGGCGCTCCGCGCCGATCCACACCAGGCGGTCGTGCCAGACGAGTTCACCACGGGGGTCCTCCGGGCGGCGCTTGGCGAGGACCAGGTCCAGTTTCCCGGCCGTCAACTGCTCGTGCAGCGTGCCCGAGAGCTCCACGGTCAGCTCCAGGTCGACCTCGGGATGGTCGTGGCGGAAGCGCTCCAGGATCTCCGGCAGCCGGGTCAGCACGAAATCCTCCGACGCCCCGAAGCGCAGCCGGCCGCGCAGCCGGGTACCCGTGAAGAACGCCGACGCCTGCTCGTGCACCTCCAGGATGCGGCGCGCGAAGCCGAGCATCGCCTCGCCGTCCTCCGTCAGTTCCACCGAATGGGTGTCCCGGGTGAACAACTGCCGCCCGGCCGCGTCCTCCAGCCGCCGTACGTGCTGACTCACGGTCGACTGGCGCAGCCCCAGCCGCCGGGCGGCCTGGGTGAAGCTCAGGGTCTGCGCCACCGCCAGGAACGTACGCAACTGGGAAGGGTCGTACATGGTCCCCACGTTATCGCGGGACGTGATGACAGTCAGAGCGGTATGAAGGATTCCCGATCAGGGGAGGGAGGAGGACGATGGAGGGGGGTCGCACGGCCCCGGTACCGCCGACAGCACGACGAGTATGTGGAGCACCGTGAAACGCCTGCGCCGGCCCAGTCGGATGCCGATCGACCCGTACATCCTGCTGCTCCTCGGGACGGTGGGCCTCGCCGCCCTCCTCCCGGCGCGCGGCACGGGTGCGGACGTGGCGTCCGGCGCCTCCACGGCCGCCATCGCCTTCCTCTTCTTCCTGTACGGCGCCCGCCTGTCCACCCGCGAAGCCCTGGACGGCCTCAAGCACTGGCGTCTGCACGTCACGGTCCTCGCCTGCACGTTCGTGGTCTTCCCGCTGCTCGGCATGGCCGCCCGCGGCCTCGTCCCGGTGCTGCTGACCCAGCCCCTCTACCAGGGCCTCCTCTTCCTCACCCTCGTCCCCTCGACGATCCAGTCCTCGATCGCCTTCACCTCCATGGCCCGCGGCAACGTGCCCGCCGCTATCTGCGCCGGCTCCTTCTCCTCCCTCGTCGGCATCGTCATCACGCCGCTGCTCGCCGCGGCCCTGCTCGGCAGCAGTGCGGGCGGCTTCTCGGCCGACTCGCTGGTGCAGATCGTGCTCCAGCTGCTGGTGCCGTTCGTCGCGGGGCAGGTGCTGCGCCGCTGGATCGGCGGCTTCGTCACCCGGCACAAGAAGGTCCTCGGCCTCGTCGACCGCGGTTCGATCCTCCTCGTCGTCTACACCGCGTTCAGCGAGGGCATGGTCCAGGGCATCTGGCACCAGGTCAGCCCGCTCAGGCTGGCCGGACTGCTCGCCGTCGAGGCGGTGTTGCTCGCCGTGATGCTCGCGCTGACCTGGTACGGGTCCAAGGCGCTGCGCTTCGGTCGCGAGGACCGGATCGCCATCCAGTTCGCCGGCTCCAAGAAGTCCCTCGCCTCCGGACTGCCCATGGCGAGCGTCCTGTTCGGCGCACACGCCTCGCTCGCCGTGTTGCCCCTGATGCTCTTCCACCAGATGCAGCTGATGGTCTGCGCGGTCATCGCCAAGCGCCGCGCCCACGACCCCGAGCCCGGCGTCACGGCACCGGTTTCAGCCGCAGCGTCACGAACCGCGGTCGGTACAGGGACACGTTCCGGTTGAGCTGCGCCGCCGCGGCGGCCGGGTCCAGCCAGTTCACGTCGTAACTGAGCACCAACCGGCCGCCGCCCAGTTCGGGGTGGACCTGGGGGTTGTAGGCCGCCACCTGCCCCTCCGGCAGCGCGGGGGTGAAGTCCTTCGTCGGCCCGTGCCAGGGCCCGCTCGGCGCGCACGCCCAGTACGAGGTGACGGTGGTCAGCCCCGCCGTCCCCGCCGCCATCGTGAACAGCACATACGTCCCGTCCGCCCGCACCACCGAGAACGCGCTGCCCACGCCCGTGCGTCTGCGCTCGTCGCCGAGCACCGCGGCCGGTCTCGCCCCGGCCCGCCAGTCGGAACCGTCCCAGTACTGCCAGGCCCCCGGCTCGCCGAGCCTGCCGTCCGGGACCCGTGCCGCGTACGCCGACGACACCGGCCGGGACGCCGCCTGGCCGTCGTCGCCACCGAAGACGTAGGTCCACCCGCCCTGCTCGACGAGCGTCGTACCGAACAGCACCCGCCGGGACGGGTCGGGGACCGGCTGCTGGTCCAGCACCTTGACGATCGACTCCACCCGCAGGTCGGGCAGCGACAGCGTGGCCACCTCGGTGGCCGTGGGCGTCCCGTAGATCCACGGCGCGGCCGCCGCCGTGCGCACCCACAGCACCACCCGCAGCACCTGCTCCGACGACCCCGGCGACCGGGGCTCCACCCGCGCCGCCACCGGCCAACGCCACTGGTTCGGCCCGGGGTCGGGGAACAGCGGCGCCGGAAGCGTGCTCTCCAGCCGCCCGTCCCGCATCAGCACCGCCGAGTTGCGCACCAGCGGTGCCGCGGTGTCCCGCCACGCGTACGATTCCCCGACCGGGTTGGGCGGCGCGTACACCTGCCCGAGATAGGTGTCCGAGAACAGCCACAGCACCCGCCCGTCCGGCAGCCGCACCGAGTGGGTGCCGTCGCCGCCGGTCCAGTCGTCGGCGCGGGTCGCGTCGTCGCCGTACCGGGCGAACTCGGAGGTGAGCGGCTCGTCCGGCGACCACGATCCGACGGTACGCGGCACGCAGCCGCGCGTGTCCGGCCGGTCCTCGTCCTCGGGCAGGGCCGTGAGCAGCACGGCCCCGAGAACCAGGGCCAGCACCAGACCGAGCCCCGTTCCCGTCCGCTGTCGTGCTCGTACGTCGTCGGGCACCCACGGGACGTTAGTGGCCGGCGCTCATGTGGTCCATGGGGCGGTGTTCCGCGGGCGGCCGAACGCCACCATTTCATCGGCCTGTTGATCCGGATTTCCGGTACGGAGGGCTGACGGCGGATAACGTTCCGTCATGACCGCACCCCTCGCGCTCGACCCCGCGCGCAGCGCCCTCGTCCTCGTCGATCTGATGGACCGGATCGTCGCGCTGCCCCTGGAGCCCCGCAAGGGCACCGAAGTCCTCGGCACCGCCCAGGAGTTGGCGACCGCCTTCCGCTCGGCGGGCGCCCATGTCGTCCTCGTCCGCGTCGAGCGCCCCGGCGTCCCCGAACAGCCGCCCGGCAGCGGGCTGGTGGCCGGCCTGGCCGGGGGACGGCGACATCGAGGTCGTCAAGCGCACCATCGGCGGCTTCCAGGGCACCGATCTGGACGAGCGGCTGCGCGAACGGGGCGTCACCACCCTCGTGTTCGGCGGCATCGCCACCAACCTCGGCGTGGAGTCCACGGCCCGGGCCGCCGGGGACCTCGGCTACGACCTGGTCTTCGTCGAGGACGCGATGGCGGCGCTCACGGCGGCGGAGCACGACGCGTCGGTACGGCTGGACTTCCCCCGCCTCGGCACGGTGGTGCACTCGGCGGAGGTCCACTTCACGGCGTCCTGACCGCCCCCCGGTTCACCCCTGGGCCGACGCGGCCCGGAGGGCGACGCGCTCCTCGCCCGCGTACACGTTCATGGACCGGCCCCGCAGGAACCCCACCAGCGTCAGCCCCGTCTCCGCGGCCAGGTCCACGGCCAGCGAGGACGGGGCGGAGACCGCCGCCAGCACCGGGATCCCCGCCATCACGGCCTTCTGCGCCAGCTCGAAGGAGGCCCGCCCGGACACCAGCAGGATCGCCTGTGACAACGGCAGCCCGCCGCTCTGCAACGCCCGCCCCACCAGCTTGTCGACCGCGTTGTGCCGGCCGACGTCCTCCCGGATGTCCAGCAGTTCCCCCTCTCCGCTGAACAGTGCGGCGGCGTGCCAGACCCCCGGTCCGGTCGAACACCCGCTGTGCCGCGCGCAACCGGTCGGGGAGGCTCGCGAGCAGTTCGGGGTCGACCCGGACCGGGGGAGTGTCGGAGATGGGCCAGCGCGCCGTGGTCCGCACCGCGTCCAGGCTCGCCTTGCCGCACAGCCCGCAGGACGAGGTCGTGTACACGTTCCGTTCGAGGGTGATGTCCGGGATCTTGACGCCGGGCGCGGTCCGCACGTCGACCACGTTGTAGGTGTTGGAGCCGTCGACCGTGGCGCCCGCGCAGTACACGATGTTCTGGAGGTCGCTCTGCTCGGCCAGGACCCCCTCGCTGACGAGGAACCCCGCGGCGAGCGCGAAGTCGTCGCCGGGGGTGCGCATGGTGATCGCGAGCGGTTTGCCGTTGAGCCGGATCTCCAGTGGCTCCTCGGCGACGAGCGTGTCGGGCCGGGTGGAGACCGCCCCGTCGCGGATGCGGATCACCTTGCGTCGTTCCGTGACTCGTCCCATGGCTGATCAGTCCCGGTTCTGTATGTACTGGTGGCCGAAGCGGCCCTTGGCGCGGAGATGGCCGCGGGTCGCCCGGCCGTCGTGCGGGGAAGTGACCTTCACGATCTCATTGTCCTGCATGCGCAGGGTCGGCGGGCAGGGCGCGATCCGTAGGGTGACCGAGAGCAGGGGGTGGCCGGGGGGGCGAGCCCGTACGCCTCGGCCAGGTGCCACGGTGAGCCGTCGATGCTGTTTGCGGCGCAGGTCCACAGTCGCGTCACCCCACAGAGGTGACGAGCGGGAGCTTGTCGACGCGGATCGCCGTCGCCCGGTACTCGGCGGCGCCCGCGATCGGGCAGCGGGCCGCCGGCGTCCGCCGATCGGCGTCCGTCCCGTGGGGGAGACCCAGCGTCGTGAAGGCGAGCCCCGGTCGCAGCGCGGTGTCGATCCACACGGATGCGACGAGGGAGCCGTGCCGCGAGGTGATCCGCACCTTCTCGCCGACCACCACCCCATAGCGCTCGGCGTCCTCCGGACACAGCTCGACGCACGCCCCGAGGCGCGACGGGGACGGCGTACTCCCGCCCGGAACAGGGGAGTCGAGCCGTCGGCCCGTGGTGAGGCGGATCGGGAACCGCTCGTCGGTGAGATCGGACGGCGGGACCTGCGGCACCAGCCCGAACGGCGCGCGCCTGCCCCGCCGGGCCGGGTCGGCCTCCCACAACCTGCCGTGCGGATACGGCGGTTCGAGATCGCGGGTGCTCGGGCAGGGCCACCGGAGGCCGTCGTGCTCCTCCAGGCGCCGGTACGTCATCCCGTAGTGGTCCGGCGACACCGACCGCAGCTCGTTCCAGACGGCCTCGGCGTCGGCGTACGCCCAGACATGTCCGAGGCGTCCGGCGAGGTCGCGGATGATGTCGACGTCCGCGCGGGCCTCCCCGGGCGGCTCGGCGGCCTTGCGTATGCGCCGAACCCGCCGTTCGCCGTTGGTGGTGGTGCCCTCGGACTCCGCCCGGCCCGAGGCCGCGGGCAGCACGACGTCCGCCAGCTCGGCCGTGCTCGTGCGGAAAGCGTCCTGCACGACGAGGAAGTCCAGCGCCTTCAGACGCCGCACCGCCCGCCCGCCATCGCCCTCGGACCAGCTCGCCGGGTCCTCGCCGACGCAGTACACGGCCCGCACCCCGCCCGTCTCCATCTCCTCGAACATCTCCGCCAGGTCCAGCCCGGGCTGCGCCGGCAAGACGGTGTCCCACGCCGACTCGAAGCGCAGGCGCGCGTCCGGGTCGCGGACGTCCTGGAAGCCGGGCAGACGATGCGGTACGGCACCCATGTCGACGACGCCCTGGACGTTGCCGGGGCCGTACAACGGCTGAAGTCCCGAGCCGGGGCGGCCCACATGGCCGGTCAGCAGGGCGAGGTCGATCAGTGCGCGGACGTTGTCGGTGCCGTCGCGGTGCCCGGTGACCCCGAGGGTCCAGCAGAGCCGGGCGCGTTCGGCCCGGGCGTACGCGTGCGCCAACTCCCTGATGGCCGGGGCCGGTACGCCGGTCACCTTCTGCGCGAGCGACAGCGTCCACGGCTCCACGAGCACCCGGTACTCCTCGAAGCCGCTCGTGGCCCGCCCGACGAACCGCTCATGGACCAGGCCCGCCTGGATGATCTCCCGCCCGATCGCGTGCGCCAGCGCGATGTCCGTACCGACGTTGAGTGCGAGCCGGCCCTCCGCCCACTCCGCGGTGGATGTCCGCCGCGGGTCGACCACGTACAGGCGGGCGCCGGCCTGCACACCCTTCAGCACATGCTGGAAGAAGACCGGGTCCGCCACCCCGGCGTCGGAGCCCCACAGCACCACGACATCGGTCCGCTCGATCTCCTCGTACGACGATGTCCCGCCCCCCGCGCCGAACGCGGCCGCCAGCCCCGCGACGCTCGCGGTGTGACGTCCGCGGCCGCCGGAGTCGATGGTGTGGGTGCCCATCACGACCCGGGCGAACTTCTGCGCCAGATAGTTCGTCTCGTTGGTCGCCCGGGCGCACGAGAGCATCCCGAACGCCCCGCGATGCCGCCGCAGCCCGCGCGCCACCCGGTCCAGCGCCTCGTCCCAGCTCGCCCGGCGGAACTCCGCGTCCCGCGCGTCCCGCACAAGCGGATGCGTGAGCCGCGGATACGTCTTCTGCCGGTGTTCGTTCATGCGGCGGTCTGGTGGGCGAGGAGGTCACTGAGGGCGTGGATGGTGGCGAGGGTGGGGGTGGGAGTGCGGGTGAGGCCGGCGAGTTCGAGGACGGCGGTGAGGAGGACGTCGAGTTCGAGGGGTTTGCCGGCTTCGAGGTCCTGGAGGGTGCTGGTGCGGTGGTCGCCGACCTTTTCGGCGCCGGCCAGGCGGCGTTCGATGGTGATGTCGGGGTGGCAGTCGAGGGCGGCGGCGACGGCCAGGGTTTCCTCCATCATCGTCTCGATGACATGGCGGGTGCCGTGGTGGCGGCACATCTCGCGCATGGTGGCGCGGGCGAGGGCGCTGATGGGGTTGAAGGAGATGTTGCCCAGGAGTTTGAGCCAGATGTCGTTGCGGAGGTCGGGTTCGACGGGGCATTTCAGCAGGCCGGCCTGCATGGCCTCGCTGAAGTCCTTGCAGCGGGGGGAGACGCTGCGGTCGGGTTCGCCGATGGAGAAGCGGGTGCCTTCCAGGTGCCGCACCACACCCGGGGCTTCGAGCTCGGTGGCCGCGTAGACCACACATCCGATGGCCCGCTCCGGGGCGAGCACCGCACTGACCGCTCCGCCGGGATCGACACTCTCCAGCCGGCGCCCGTCGTGGGGCCCGCCGTGCTGGTGGAAGTACCACCAGGGGATGCCGTTCTGGGCGGCGATGACGGCGGTCGTGTCGTGCAGAAGAGGCTCGATGAGCGGCCCGCACGCCGCGTACGAGGTGGCCTTCAGCCCGAGGAAGACGTAGTCGACCGGGCCGATGTCGGCCGGGTCGTCGGTGGCGTGCGCCTTCGCGGTGAAGTCACCGCGGGGAGAGAGCACCTGGACACCGTGTCGCCTCATGGCCGCGAGATGCGGTCCACGGGCGATCAAGTGCACGTCGGCACCTGCGCGATGCAGGGCGGCGCCGACGTAGGCGCCGATGGCTCCGGCGCCGAGGACTGCGACTTTCATGCTGGGGAGCTCCGTTCGGTCGAGGGTGTACCGCGGAACCGTCGAAGTATGTCGACGACATATTGTCTACAGTATGTAACCCAGGGCGGCAAGGGTTCGCGCGGCGGTGGACCGCCGCGCGACCGCGCCCGGACACCGGATGTCCCGACCGTTCGGCGCGCCCCGCATACCGCTCATCGCATACGGTCGACGTGCCGCCTTCTCAACTCCCGTGTATCTCCCTACTGTCCGGGATCATGAGTCCCCCTGTCGCACCGGCCGGCTGGAGCCGTTGGCTCGTTCCCCCCGCCGCCCTCTCGGTCCACCTCTCCATCGGTCAGGCCTACGCCTGGTCCGTGTTCAAGCCGCCTCTGGAGTCCGCCCTCGGTCTGAGCGGCACCCAGAGCGCCCTGCCCTTCCAGCTCGGCATCGTCATGCTCGGCCTGTCCGCCGCCTTCGGCGGCACGCTCGTGGAGCGCAACGGGCCGCGCTGGGCCATGACCGTCGCGCTCATCTGCTTCTCGTCCGGGTTCCTGCTCTCCGCGCTGGGCGCGGCCACCGAGCAGTACTGGCTGATCGTCCTCGGCTACGGTTTCGTCGGCGGCATCGGCCTCGGCATCGGCTACATCTCGCCCGTCTCCACCCTGATCAAGTGGTTCCCGGACCGGCCCGGCATGGCCACCGGCATCGCCATCATGGGCTTCGGCGGCGGCGCGCTGATCGCCTCGCCCTGGTCGGCGCAGATGCTGGAGTCGTTCGGCTCCGACAGCTCCGGGATCGCGCTGGCGTTCCTCGTGCACGGCCTGTCGTACGCCGTCTTCATGACCCTCGGCGTGCTGCTCGTACGCGTACCGCGTACCGAGAAGCCGGTGGAGGGGGCGCCCAGCGTCACCTCCGGGCCGCAGGTCTCGGCGCGCAGTGCCGTGCGCACCCCGCAGTTCTGGTGCCTGTGGGTCGTGCTCTGCATGAACGTGACCGCGGGCATCGGCATCCTGGAGAAGGCCGCCCCGATGATCACGGACTTCTTCAAGGACAGTTCGACAACGGTGTCAGCGTCCGCCGCGGCCGGTTTCGTCGCGCTGCTGTCGGCGGCCAACATGGCGGGCCGAATCGGCTGGTCGTCCACCTCGGACCTGATCGGCCGCAAGAACATCTACCGCCTCTACCTGGGCGTGGGTGCGCTGATGTACCTGCTCATCGCGCTGGTCGGCGACTCGTCCAAGCCGGTGTTCGTGCTCTGCGCGCTGGTGATCCTGTCCTTCTACGGTGGTGGCTTCGCCACGATCCCCGCCTATCTGAAGGACCTCTTCGGGACGTACCAGGTCGGCGCCATCCACGGACGGCTGCTCACCGCCTGGTCCACGGCCGGTGTGCTCGGGCCGCTGATCGTGAACTGGATCGCCGACCGGCAGGAGGAGGCCGGCAAGAGCGGTTCCTCCCTCTACACCCTGTCCCTGTTCATCATGATCGGGCTGCTGGCGGTCGGGTTCGTCGCCAACGAGCTGGTCCGGCCCGTCCACTCCCGTCACCACATCCCCGCACCGAGGGAGGCCGCCGATGTCGCAGCACGACAGCAGTCCGCAGAGTCCGCCTGACCGGCGGCCGCTGATCGCCTTCGCCTGGCTCTGGGTGGGGGTGCCGCTCGCCTACGGGGTGTACGAGCTCGTACAGAAGGCGACGCAGCTGTTCACCGGGTGACTGTTCGGTAGGTGTTCGGGCGTCCGAGGGCCTGACAGAAGCCGACAACCCGGGCGCCCGATTCCTGTCGCCTTACCTGACGCCGTACCGGTGAGTCACTCACCAGACTGGTGGATCCCGCTACCCAAGTTTTCACGAGGGGGACCCCCAATGAACGGCTCGCGTATCGCCGCCGTCGGGCACTACCAGCCCGCCAAGGTACTCACCAACGAGGACCTGGCGGGCATGGTGGACACCAGCGACGAGTGGATCAGGAGCCGGGTGGGCATCCGTACGCGGCACATCGCCGGGCCCGACGAGCCCGTCGACGAGCTGGCCGCGGCACGCCGCCGCCAAGGCGCTCGCCGCCGCCGGGCTCGTGCCCGGTGACATCGACCTGGTCCTGGTGGCGACGTCGACGGCTGTCGACCGGTCCCCGAACATGGCCGCCCGGGTCGCCGCCCGGCTCGGCATCCCCTCGCCGGCCGCGATGGACGTCAACGTGGTGTGCGCGGGTTTCACCCATGCGCTCGCCACCGCCGACCACACCGTGCGGGCCGGGGCGGCGACACGGGCGCTCGTCATCGGCGCCGACAAGATGTCCGAGGTCACCGACTGGACCGACCGCACCACCTGTGTGCTCGTCGGGGACGGGGCGGGGGCCGCGGTCGTCGAGGCGTGCCCGCCGGGCGACGAGGCCGGCATCGGGCCGGTGCTGTGGGGGTCGGTGCCCGAGATGGGGCACGCGGTGCGCATCGAGGGGCAGCCCGCGCGGTTCGCCCAGGAGGGGCAGAGCGTGTACCGGTGGGCGACCACCCAGCTGCCGCCGATCGCCCGCAAGGCCTGCGAGAAGGCGGGGCTCGCACCCGAGGACCTCGCCGGGGTCGTGCTGCACCAGGCCAATCTGCGGATCATCGAGCCTCTCGCCCAGAAGATCGGCGCCGTCAACGCGGTCGTGGCCCGCGATGTCGCCGAGTCGGGCAACACGTCGGCGGCCAGCATTCCGCTCGCCTTCTCCAAGCTGGTCGAGCAGGGGGCGCTGTCCTCCGGGGACCCGGTGCTTCTGTTCGGGTTCGGGGGGAACCTGTCGTACGCGGGGCAGGTCGTGCGGTGCCCGTGAGGCGCTCATGACAGGAAGGCGCCGTAGACTGTAGACGAAAGCCAATTCATACTGGCTTTCGGCTGCAAGTGCCCGCGCTGCCCGGAGGGACGGACCGATGTTGTCGACGACTGGCCTGCCACAGGGTGCGGTGCCCAAGCTCGAACGTCCCGGCCCGCTGCGCGACCGTGTCTACGAGGCACTCCTCGAACTCATCACCACCCGGGCTCTCCAGCCCGGCCAGCATCTCGTCGAGAGCGAGCTCGCCGGGCATCTCGGCGTCTCGCGTCAGCCGGTGCGCGAGGCGCTGCAGCGGCTGAACACCGAGGGGTGGGTCGATCTGCGGCCCGCCCAGGGCGCGTTCGTGCACGAGCCCACCGACGAAGAGGCCGACCAACTCCTCACCGTACGCACGCTGTTGGAGGCCGAGGCGGCCCGGCTCGCCGCGGTCGACGCGGACAGTGCCGGTGTCGCGGCCCTGCGGGACATCCTGGCGGAGGGCCTCGCGGCCGTCGCCGCGGACGACGTGGACGCGGCCGTCGTCCTCAACGCCCGTTTCCACGCCACGATCATGCGGCTGGCGGGCAACACGGTCCTCGCGGAGCTGGCCGCCCAGGTCGACCGGCGGGTGCGCTGGTACTACACGCCGGTGGCGCGGCAGCGCGGAC
>MWJO01000104.1 GCA_002027195.1 Streptomyces sp. GKU 895
GGGAACTGCCGCGGCCAGCCCCCACAGACCCGCAGCCGAAAACGATCCGTACCACCCCCGAACCTCTTCAGGAGTCACCGTGTACGAACTCAAAAGCGTCACCAAGCGCTACACCCGAGGCAAAGAAACCGTGGACGCCCTCGCCGGCGTGGACCTCACCATCGCCGACGGCGACCGCCTGGTCATCCAGGGCCCCACGGGTGGCGGAAAATCCACCCTTCTCCAAATGCTCGGCGGCCTGGACAAGCCCACGGCCGGCGAAGTCGTCCTGGACGGAACCGATTTGGCGAGGCTGTCCGAGGCCAAGCTCACCAAGGTCCGCAGCGAGAACATCGGTTTCGTCTTCCAGAGCTTCAATCTCATCCCCACCCTCACCGCCCAGGAGAACGTGGAGACGGCCCTCGTCCCGCTCGGCGTCAAGGTCAAGGACCGCAGGGAACGAGCCGCGGAGGCCCTCAGGTCGGTCGGCCTCGGCGAGCGCCTGGCGCACCTCCCCTCCGAGATGTCCGGAGGCCAGCAGCAGCGCGTCGCCATCGCCCGCGCCCTCGTCAAGCAGCCCAAGGTGCTGCTCGCCGACGAACCGACCGGCAACCTCGACGAGTCGATGCGCGACGAGATCATGGACGTACTCGAACGCATGTGGAAGGAGCTCGGGCTGACGTTCATCATGGTCACGCACGACTCCGCGATCGCGAGGAAGGCCCCGCGGCTGGCCACCATTCGCAAGGGAAGGATCACGGTGAAGGAGAACGCGAGTTCGTGATCGGGAGAATGCGAACTTCTGATTATGAGCATCGCGTAACAGTCCGAGGCTGTGCGTCACCTGTCCCTTGAGGCGCCTGATCACCCCCCGGCATACTGCCTATTCCGGGGGGTGCACGTTTGTCTGTGCGGGACCACCCCCGGCCGGGTGACGGGGAAATTCACCCGGACCATCAGCAAGGGGGAATCTTGCGCAGACAAGTGAAAAGAGTTTGTGCTGCCACCGTGGCCACGGGGGCGGCGGTCGCTCTCGCCGCGGGCATGACCAGCCCGGCGGCGGCGAAGCCGGAGGCTCAGGCACATCCCGCGGGCTGGTCGAGCCAGCCCTTCAGCACTCATCACCGCATCACCCTGATCACGGGTGACCGGGTCGCCGTCGACGCCAAGGGGCGGGTCGTCGGCGTGGAGCGGGCCAAGGGACGGGAGCACATACCCTTCCAGGTCCGCAAGGCCGACGGGCACACCCTGGTGATACCGGGTGACGCGGTCCGTCTGGTCGCCGCCGGCAAGCTGGACCAGCGCCTGTTCGACGTCACCGAGCTCAACAAGTCCGACACCCGCAAGTCGCAGGCCAAGGGCCTGAAGGTGATCGTCGGCTACAAGGGCGCCGCCACCGGCGCGAAGGACGACGTCCGTGACGCGGGCACCCTGCGCCGCACCCTGAAGACGCTCAACGCGGACGCGGTGCAGACGTCGACGAAGCAGACGCCGGAGCTGTGGGACGCCGTCACCAACGGCGACAAGACGGCCTCGGGCATCGCGCACGTCTGGCTCGACGGCATCTCCAAGGCCAGCCTCGACAAGTCCGTCCCGCAGATCGGCGCCCCGAAGGCCTGGGCCGCCGGCTATGACGGCAAGGGCATCAAGATCGCCGTCCTGGACACCGGTGTCGACGCCACGCACCCGGACCTCAAGGACCAGGTGATCGACAGCAAGAACTTCTCCACGGCCGCCGACGCCACCGACCACTTCGGCCATGGCACGCACGTCGCGTCCATCGCGGCGGGCACCGGCGCCAAGTCCGGCGGCAAGTACAAGGGCGTCGCGCCCGGTGCCAAGATCCTCAACGGCAAGGTCCTCGACGACGAGGGCTCGGGCGACGACTCCGGCATCATCGCCGGCATGGAGTGGGCGGCCGCGCAGGGCGCCGACGTCGTCAACCTCAGCCTCGGCCGCGGGGACACCCCGGGCGTCGACCCGCTGGAGGAGACGGTCAACAGGCTCTCCGCCGAGACGGGCACGCTCTTCGCGATCGCGGCGGGCAACGGCGGTCCGGAGTCGATCGGCGCGCCGGGCAGCGCGGAGGCCGCGCTCACCGTCGGCGCCGTCGACAAGCAGGACAAGCTGGCCTACTTCTCCTCCACCGGCCCGCGCGTCGGCGACGGCGCGATCAAGCCGGACGTGACCGCGCCGGGCGTGGACATCACGGCCGCCGCCGCCAAGGGCAGCGTCATCGACCAGGAGGTCGGTGAGAACCCGGAGGGCTACCTGCCGCTCTCCGGTACGTCGATGGCGACGCCGCATGTGGCGGGCGCGGCGGCGATCCTGAAGCAGGAGCACCCGGACTGGACGTACACCGAACTGAAGGGCGCCCTCACGGGCTCCACGAAGGGCGGCAAGTACACCCCGTTCGAGCAGGGTTCGGGCCGGATCCAGGTCGACAAGGCCATCAAGCAGACGGTGATCGCCGACCCGGTGTCGGTGAGCTTCGGTACGCAGCAGTGGCCGCACACCGACGACACGCCGGTCACCAAGAAGCTGACGTACCGCAACCTCGGTACGGCGGACGTCACGCTGAAGCTGTCCTCGACGGCCACCAACCCCACGGGCGCGGCGGCTCCGGCGGGCTTCTTCAAGCTCGGCGCCACCTCGGTGAAGGTCCCGGCGGGCGGCACGGCCTCGGTGGACTTCACCGTCAACACCAAGCTGGGCGGCACGGTCGACGGCGCGTACTCCGCGTACGTGACGGCGACGGGCGGCGGCCAGACGGTGCGTACGGGCGCGGCGGTGCAGCGTGAGGTGGAGTCGTACGACCTCACCGTCAAGCACATCGACAAGGACGGCAAGCCGGCCCCCGACTACAACACCGTCGCGTTCGGGTACACGGGGCTGGCCAAGGACCGCGCCTACCAGGTGACGGTCGACGAGTCCGGCACCACCACGATGCGGCTGCCCAGGGGCACCTACGTGCTGGACGCCTGGATCGCCAAGGACTGGGCCAACTTCGAGGGCGGCCTCGACTGGGTGATGCAGCCGAAGCTGAGCCTGACCAAGAACCGCTCGGTGACGATCGACGCCCGTAAGACCAAGGCGGCCGACATCACGGTGCCGGACGCCACGGCCACGCCGCTGTCCGCGATGATCAGCTACTTCTACGAGCCCGCGCTGCTGCCGGTCGGCGTCAACCTGGACTCCTTCGCGAACATCCGGATCGCGGCCCTCGGTGCCGATGTCACGGGCGGCCTGACCCAGACCTGGTACGGGCAGTGGGCCAAGGGCGCGAACGCCGAGTACAACGTGGCGACCCAGGCCAAGGTCAAGCACCTGGTGGGCGACAAGGCCAAGCACTACAAGGCGAGCGACTTCGCCACGGTCAAGGCCGCCATGGGTGGCCCGGCGAGCGGCAAGACCGGTGCGATCAGCCCGTGGGGCGAGCTGCCCGAGGACGGTGTCTTCGGCACGGTCGTCGAGCAGAAGCTGCCGAGCACCCGCACGATGCTGGTGTCGACGGGTGACCAGATCAAGTGGGGCCTGGACTTCCTGCAGTACGGGGCAGCCAAGGACGAGCAGGGCAACGCGATCCCGGAGGCCGGCTACACGCTGGGGAACCCGCAGACCTTCAAGGCGGGGACCACGTACAAGAAGACCTTCAACACCGCAGTCTTCGGCCCGCACATCAGCAAGGACTACGGCGTCTTCCGCGAGGGCAACTACCTCTACGGGGCGCTGCCGCTGTTCGCGGACGGGGCGCAGCACTCGGGCTCGTCGGAGTTCACCTCGGTGAAGACCGAGCTGTACCGCAACGGCACGAAGGTCGGCTCCAACCAGGACCCGCTCTTCGGTGAGGTGTTCACGGTTCCCGCCGCGAACGCCGAGTACAAGCTGACGTCGTCCGTGAAGCGGAGCGTCAAGCTGGCGGCGGCCTCGACGCGGATCGACGTGAGCTTCACGTTCCACTCGAAGAAGGCGGCCAACGACGACCAGGTGACGCTGCCGGCCTCCACGGTCCGCTTCAACGCCAAGACCGGCCTCGACAGCCGCGTCAAGGCGGGCGAGACGGTGAAGATCCCGGTCACCGTCGAGGGCGCGGCCAAGGGCTCCAACCTCAAGTCCCTGACGGTGTACGTGTCGTACGACTACGGCCAGACCTGGAAGAAGGTCGCGGTCACGGGCGGCAAGATCACCGTGAAGAACCCGGACGCGGGCAAGGCCATCTCGTTCCACGCCAAGATCACCGACAAGAAGAACAACAAGTCGACGGTCTCGATCTACAACGCGTACTACGGCAAGTAGTCCGCGCGGCACCGGCTCGAACTGAACACCGGCGGCATCTTCCGGTTGCGGAGGGTGCCGCCGGTGTACTTTCCTGGAAGAAGCCCCCGCCACGGCGGGCACCGTGACAGGGGCTTCGGCTCAACAGGAGCTTTGGTGGGAGGTCCCTAGTTGCTCGGGGGACCTCCCGCTACCTGGTGAGCAGCCAGAGGTGAGTCCCGTGCCGGGTAGTACCGGCGACTCCCTTACGTGAGGCAAAAGTTGAGGGCGGCCACCTGTTCAGGTGACCGCCCTCCATCTGTGTACGTCAGGTGCCCGGCGTCAGACCGCCGAACCCGCCTTCCAGTCCGCCCAGCTCAGGTTCCAGCCGTTGAGGCCGTTGTCCGGGGCCACCGTCTTGTCGCCGGTGTTCTTGACGATCACGACGTCGCCGATGATCGAGTTGTTGTAGAACCAGTAGCCGGCCGTGCCCTTGTCGTTGGCGCCCTTGGTGTCGGAGAGGCCCACGCAGCCGTGGCTGGTGTTGACGCTGCCGAAGATGGACTTCGCGCCCCAGTAGTTGCCGTGCACGAAGGTGCCGGAGTTGGTGAGGCGGATGGCGTGCGGCACGTCCTTGATGTCGTACTCGCCCTTGCCGTCGTTGTCGGTGAAGCCCACGGTCGCGCCGTTCATGCGCGTCTCCTTGAACTTCTCCGACATCACCATGATGCCCTCGTACGTCTTGTTCTCGGGAGAGCCCGCGGAGATCGGGATCGTCTTGATCGTCTTGCCGTCCTGCGTGACCTTCATCTGCTTGGTCTTCGCGTCGACGTAACTGATCTGGTTGCGGCCGATCTTGAAGGTGACCGTCTTCTGCTGGACGCCGTACACGCCCTTCGCGCCCTCGACACCGTCGAGCGCGAGCTTCAGCGTGACGGTGGAGTTCTCGGTCCAGTAGTCCTCGGGGCGGAAGTCGAGGCGGTTGGCGTTGAACCAGTGCCCGACGACCTCCTGGCCGCTGGAGGAGGAGACGGTGATGCCCTTCTGGACGGCCGCCTTGTTGGTGATCGCCTTGTCGAAGTTGATCGACACCGGCATGCCGACGCCGACCGTGGCGCCGTCGTCCGGCGTGAAGTAGCCGAGGAAGCTGTTGGACGGGGAGACCGTGGTGAAGGACGCGTTCTCGTGGGCGACGCGGCCCTCGGAGTCCTTCGCCTCCGCGTTCACCTTGTAGGTGGTCGACCGCTCCAGCTGGGCGCTCGGCTTCCAGCTGGTCTTGTCCGCGGATATCTCGCCGCTGACCGCGGCGCCGTCGGCGGTGGTCATCTTGACCTCGGTGAGCGTGCCTTTGCTCACGGTGACGGCCGCGGAGTTGTTGATGGAGGCGTTCTCGGAGCCGTCCTTGGGCGTGATCTTGATGTCGGCCTCGGACGTCTTCTTGGCCGCGGCCTCGTCGGCCTTGGCCTGTGAGGTGTCCTTGCTGCCGCTGCCGGAGGCGTCGTCGTCGCCACCGGAACAGGCCGAGAGCACCAGCACTCCGCCGAGCAGTGCGGACGCGACCGCCAGGCCCCTGCGCCGCTTACTGACCGTCATCACACGCTTCTCCATCGTTGCCGATTCCCCAAAGAGCCGGGAGTCTCCGTCGAACCCGAGCGTCGAACCCGAGTCGAGCCCGAGAGCCCACCCGGAAGTCGAACCCGAGATTCCCGTCAATGAAACCTAAACGCTACGACCGGTTCGTCCCGTTCCACATTCTCGGAACGTGTGGGGCACACCACGTCCGCCGTGGCGGGTGGTGCGCAGCTCGGTCCGTGCGCCCCCCATGAGACGACGAAACCCCGGACGGCGGTTGCCACCCGGGGTCGCAAGTTCCCCAAGAGTGCTCAGCCGACCGCCTCTTCCTCGTCGTCCGCGTCCTCATCATCCTCGTCGAGGTCCCACTCCGGCGAATCCGGGTCGTAGTCGATCCGCTCGCTGGACCAGGAGGCCTGCACGAGCTCGACCCCGGGCACCTCGCTGACCAGGTCGAACGGGTCGACGAGATACGCGAGGGCCTCCGCGGTGTCTTCCGTCACAGCGCCCTCGGCGTGCGCCTGCTCGTCGGCCGGCATCTCGGGATCCTCGGCGATCCGCTCCAACGCGGCCTTGGTGACGGCGTCCTCGTTGTCGATCTCCACCACCAATTCCACCCGAAGCCGCACAAACCGTGAAGTCTCTTCAGTGCTCATGCACCGGAGAGTACGGCCCTTTTCTCCCGTGACTTTCCCGTGACCCGCGCCTTTCACTAACATCGGCCCACACGGCCAATTCGCCAGCGCCACAAGGGGATCGATATTCCGTGTCATCCGCTCGCCGTCCGTTGCTGACCGCCACCGCCGCGGGCACGCTCCTGTGTGCCCTGTGGTTCGTCCCGTCCGCGGGTGCGACCCAGGAGGAACCGGCGAGATCGCAGGTCACGCAGCAGGCCAGGGTGACCACCGTCACCACCCAGGACACCGCCGAAGGCACCCGTCTCGCCGACACCGGAAGCTTCGACACGACCCCGTACGTGGTCGGCGGCACGGCGTTCCTCGCGCTCGGCGCCGGCTTCGTCACGTACTCGGTACGTCGGGAACGTCACGGTTTTTGAATCGACTTGACGGACGTTTGACCAAAACCTCATAGTCCGCTCATGAAGAGATCATCGGGGGCCCGTATAGGCGCCACGCTCGCGGTGAGCGCGCTGTCGCTCGCCCTCATCACCGGCTGCTCCGACAGCGGCTCGGACGACGCCAAGGGCACCGACGCCAAGGAGTCCGCCGCCGCCTCGTCGGCGCCGGCCGCGAAGGCACTGACCTCCGCCGAGCTGGAGAAGCTGCTGCTCGCCAAGGGCGACGTCAAGGACTTCGAGGCCGAGTCGGGCGACGACACCCTGCCCAAGTCCAAGAGCGAAGTGAAGACCGACAAGGCGGCCTGCGACCCGCTGGCCTGGGCCACGGCCGCGCTGGCCCCGGGCGACACGGACGCGAACGCCAGCAACACCCTCACCGCGAAGCCCTCGGCGGCCTCCAAGGACCCGTCGAAGCTCACGGACGCCGACATCGAGAACGCCTTCGACGTCAGCATCACGTTCGTCGGCCTGTCCTCCTACGACGGTGACGGCGCCGAGAAGGCCGTCAAGGCCGTCTCCGACGGTGTGACGGCCTGCTCCGGCGGCTACGGCCTCAAGGCCGAGGACGAGAGCTCCAAGGTCACCAAGGTCAGCACGGCGAAGAGCTCCGGCGCCGGTGACGAGTCGGTGGCGTTCGCCGAGGACGTCGACATGGACGGCGAGGGCACGGCCACGTTCCTCACCGAGGTGGTCCGCAAGGGCAACACCGTCGCCACGTTCTACTCGGTCAACCTGGCCGCGATCGGCAAGGGCGGCAAGACCGAGATCCCGGCCGAGCTCGTCAAGGCCCAGGTCGCGAAGCTGAAGTAACCGAAGCAGGCAGCACGGCAGTGGGGCCCCGTCGCGACGCGACGGGGCCCCTTCTCACACCCGTACGACTACTGAAGCGGCCCCGTCACCGACTCCGCCGCCGCCACCAGCTGCCCGCTGCGCACGAACGCGTCCGCCGCGGCCAGATCCGGCGCCAGGAACCGGTCGGGGCCGGGACCCTGCACGCCGGCCTTGCGGACGGCCTCGATGACGGCCCGCGAAGCCGGCGCCGGCGTGAGACCCTCGCGCAGCTCGACGGCGCGCGTGGCGGCGTACAGCTCGACGGCGACGACCCGGGTGAGGTTGTCGACGGCGGTGCGCAGCTTGCGCGCGGCCGACCAGCCCATGGAGACGTGGTCCTCCTGCATGGCGGAGGACGGGATGGAGTCCGCGGAGGCCGGTACGGCCAGCCGCTTCATCTCGCTCACCAGCGCGGCCTGCGTGTACTGGGCGATCATCAGGCCGGAGTCGACACCGGCGTCGTCGGCGAGGAACGGCGGCAGCCCGTGCGACCGGTTCTTGTCGAGGAGCCGGTCGGTGCGCCGCTCCGCGATGGACGCGAGGTCGGCGGCGGCGATGGCGAGGAAGTCGAGGACGTACGCCACGGGCGCGCCGTGGAAGTTGCCGTTGGACTCGACCCGCCCGTCGGGCAGCACGACGGGGTTGTCGACGGCGGCGGCCAGCTCCCGCTCGGCGACGAGCCGGGCGTGCGCCATGGTGTCGCGTCCGGCACCGGCGACCTGCGGGGCGCAGCGCACCGAGTAGGCGTCCTGGACGCGCGGGGCGTCGTCCTGGTGGTGGCCGGTGAGCTGGGAGTCCTTCAGTACGGCGAGCATGTTGGCGGCGCTGGCGGCCTGCCCCGGGTGCGGGCGGATGGCGTGCAGCTCGGGCGCGAGGACCTTGTCGGTGCCGAGGAGGCCCTCCATGGACAGCGCGGCCGTGATGTCGGCCGACTTGTAGAGCGTGTCGAGGTCGGCGAGGGCCATGATCAGCATGCCGAGCATGCCGTCGGTGCCGTTGAGGAGGGCGAGGCCCTCCTTCTCGCGCAGTTCGACGGCCTCGATGCCGTGCTGGGCGAGCAGTTCACCGGCCGGCCGCACGACCCCGTCCGGGCCCTCGGCGTCGCCCTCGCCCATCAGCGTCAGGGCGCAGTGCGAGAGCGGCGCGAGGTCGCCGGAGCAGCCGAGGGAGCCGTACTCGTGCACGACCGGGGTGATCCCGGCGTTGAGCACGTCGGCCATGGTCTGCGCGACCTCGGGCCGCACACCGGTGTGTCCCGAGCAGACGGTCTTCAGCCGCAGGAACATCAGGGCCCGTACGACCTCCCGCTCGACGCGCGGCCCCATGCCGGCGGCGTGCGAACGGACGATGTTGCGCTGCAACTGAGCGCGGAGCTCGGTGCTGATGTGCCGGGTCGCCAGGGCGCCGAAGCCGGTGCTGACGCCGTAGACCGGGTCGGGCTTGGCGGCCAGCGCGTCCACGATCTCGCGGGCGGCGGCGAGGGCCGCGACCGCCTCCGCGGAGAGCTCGACCCGGGCGCCGTCGCGCGCCACGGCGAGAACGTCGGACGCGGTCACCCCGGACGTCCCCACCACCACAGTGTGCATATCCATATTCAGGAGCGTACGCAGTGAAGACGGAGATGTCACGAGTGGGGGCGGGGTTCGCCCCTTACTTGTGCGTACGTCACAGTCGGCGCCCCCGGAACCGGCGGCGCTCCCCGTGCGCCTCGCGCTCGCCCGAGGGTGCGTCCGCGAGCCGTACGACGGGGTCGTCCGGCCCTTCCCGCCCCGCGACGACCGGATGGGCGGACCGCTCGGCCTTGGCGCGGTACTGGGCCGCGTCGGCCAGCCGGAACAACCGCCGGGCCGAGCGCACCGCCCCGATGGGGTCCTCGGTCGAGGCGACCCCGCAGGCCACCCCCTCCCCCAGCTCCAACTCCGCGGCCCGCCGACAGAGTTCATCGGCCGCCTTGACGACCTCGTCGGCGGGCGGCCCGACCGCGAGCAGACAGAACTCGTCACCTCCGAGCCGCGCGGCCAGCGCGCCCGGCAGCATCGCCCCGCACAGCGACAGCACGGAACCGAACCGCTCCAGCAGCCGGTCGCCGACGGCGTGCCCGAGGGTGTCGTTGACCCGCTTGAGCCCGTTGAGGTCGCACACGACGAGGCTGACGACGACACCCTCCCGCTTGTGCCGCTCGACGGCCTCGTCGAGCCGTACGTCGACGGCACGGCGGTTGGCGAGGCCGGTGAGGGCGTCGGTGAACGCCAGCCGCCGTACCTCCTCCAGCCGCTCGGCCTGCGCGATCCCGGCCGCGACGACGGCGGCCAGCACAGTGGCGAAGTCGGCGTCGGCCCGGTCGAACACGGGGTCGCCGGCCGCGCGGGCGATGTACAGCTCGCCCCACGCCCGCCCGTTCAGCACGATCGGCGCGACCACGCAGCAGCCGCGGCCTCTCCTGCGGAGGGCGGCGACGCGCTGATGGACGTACCCGGGACGGCGTCCCGCGGCCGGGCCCTCGGCGGTCTCCACCCAGGCGTTGGGCTCCCCACCCCCGGCCCAGCGCTCGTGCAGGAACTCGGTGATCTCCGGGAACTGGTGCACGGGGTAGGCCTCGGCGTCGGGGAACTCGTCCTCGTCGGGGGCGCGGTCCCCGACATTGACGAGGACGCGGAGCCGCCCCAGCTCGCGCTCCCACACCGACAGGGCGGCGAAGCTGCCGCTCAGGGCGCGGCAGGCGCCGGTCGCCGCCGCGCGCCAGGCCTCGCGTGAGCCGTGGGCTGCGGCCATGCCTTGCGCCAGCGCGACGACTGCCGTGAGCCGCGTGTCCTCCGCCATTGCTCCAGGTTAGGGAGGTTTTGGGGGATAAGCGGTGTTGGAATGAGCCGGGCAGGTAGGGGTGGCTGCGTCGGGTCGGCGGAGTGCGGGACGGTGGGGCTGGGCGCAGTTCCCGCGCCCTGAAACCCTCACTCGCCCGGCCAATTCGGGCTCCGCTTCTCATTGAACGCCGCTACGCCCTCCGCGCGATCCCCCGAGAAGGCCACTGAGCGCCATGCCGCGTCCTCCACCTCCAGGCCCGCCCGCAGGTCCAGCCCATGCCCCAGCCGCAGGGCCTTCTTCGCCGCCCGCAAGCCCACCGGCGAATTGGCGGCGATCCGGGTGCCCATCGCCAGGGCCTCCTCCCGGTCCCGCCCCTCCTCCACCAGCACATCCACCAGCCCCAGCTCCCGCGCCTCCGCAGCCTCCACCCGGCGGGCCGTGAAGATCAGCTCGGCGGCGCGGGCCGCACCCACGCGGCGGGGCAGGAGCTGGGTGCCGCCGCCGCCCGGGATGACCCCGACCGACACCTCCGGCAGACCCACCACCGCCGTCCTGTCCGCCACGATCAGGTCGCAGGACAGGGCCAGCTCGAAGCCGCCGCCGAGGGCGAAGCCGTGGACGGCGGCGATGGTCGGCACGGGGAGTTCCAGTACGCCGGTGTAGGCGCCGCGCGCGACGGGCCGCTGCCGGACCAGGTCGGCGTCCGTGAAGGAGTTCCGCTCCTTCAGGTCGGCGCCGACGCAGAACGCCCGCTCGTGGGTCGAGGTCACCACAACGGCTCGTACGTCCCTGTCGTCGCCCAGCGCGGTGCAGGCGGCGGCGACCGAGCGGGCCATCTCCGTCGACACGGCGTTCATGGCCTTCGGCCGGTCCAGGGCGAGCTCCGCGACGTGCCCGTGCCGCCGCACCAGCACGAACTCCCCGTACCGTTCCTCGCTCATGACACCCTCCAGTTAACGTGGGTTAACAGACTTCACCGGGCCCGATCATCGCAGCCCGGCCGGAGCGGCGAAAGAGCCGTCGGTTCCTGTATCGCCGCCCGACACCCCGTTCGAGTGACATCCCGCCCAACTCCTCCCCCATCGCCCACAGGAGCGCATAGCGTGCGCTCCGCCACGGCGCACAGGGGCGCGAGCGCATCGGGGAGGGGTCGCCATGACGACGTTGACGGACACGCAGGCCACGGCCGCCGGGACGGCGCTGCCCGACGTCGTGGACGCCGTACCGCAGCGTCTTTTCGGCTCGCGCGGCCGACACCGTCGCCCGCGCCCTCGCAAGGTTCTCCTCGCCGTCGGCGGACTGGCCGTGGCGGCCGGCGCGCTGAGTCTCGTACGCATGGCTCCCGAGGGCGGCCTGGGCGGCGGCCTCGGCACCGCGGAGGCCGAGCCCCGCCTCGACGATCCGCACGCGGGCTCGGGCACGAACCGGGCGACCAACGCCGCCGCCACGGTGTCGGCGATCCCGAAGGTGAGCCCGTCGGCGACCGCACCCATGGGCGGGGCGAGCGCGATGCCGACGCCGGGGGTGAGCGTCGTGCCGGTGCCGTCGTCGACACCGGCGGGGGCGGGTGCGGTGGACGCGCCCGGTCCCACGACGATCCCGGACGCCCCGAACCCGACGAGCGCGGCCCCGCAGCCGACGCAGACCCCGTCACCGGCTCCGAGCCAGAGCACGTACACGCCACCACCCGCGCCGACACCGACTCCGCAGCCGACTCAGCCGAGCGGCGGCGGTGGGGTGTGCGTGCCGGTCATCGGCTTGTGCGTAGGTCCGCTGGGCAGGTAGACGCCCCCAGGGGCGCGGGGCTGTGTCACTGTGCGGCTACCGTCGCGCGGGCGCGACCAGCCACCACATCGCCGCACCCGCCCGACGACACCACCCGGCGCATCCTTAGGCGCTGGTTTCACTCCGGCGCGTCAAAAGCCAAGGCTCCACGACTCCCAGCCCTCGCACCGGCCGCTGCCACATCGGCTGAAGCGCGAAGCGATACGTCGGCGGCTCCTCGCCCTCCTTCTCCGCCGCGGCCGCGGCCTCCGCGGCCTCCGCCTCCGACGCGGGCGCCTCGGCGGTGCGGATCAGTTCCTGGGCGAAGTCGCTGTCGACGAGGACGGCGTCACGAGGGGCTATGGACGTGAGCCGGGAGGCCAGATTGACGGTGGTGCCGAAGACATCGCCCATACGAGTGGTGACCGTGCCGAAGGCGATGCCGACCCGCAGCTCGGGCATGGTCTCGTCGTTCGCCATGGTCTCGATGAGGCGCAGCGCGATCTCCGCGGCGACGCCGGCGTCGTCGGCGGCGTAGAGCACCTCGTCGCCGAGGGTCTTGATGAGGCGTCCGCCGTGCGCGGCGACCAGGTCGGCGGCGGTGGTCTCGAAGGCCTCGACGAGCTCGCCGAGCTCCTCCTCCTCCATGCGGCGGGTCAGGCGCGTGAACCCGACGAGGTCGGCGAAGCCGACGGCGAGGCGCCGGTCGACCATCTCCTCGTCGTCGGCGGCCTGCACGACCCGGCCCGCGGAGGCGGCGAGCTGGCGGCGCCAGACGTAGACGAGGAACTCCTCCAGCTCGGGCAGGAGCAGCTCGATGATCGGGTACGTCACCTCGGTACGGGTCATGCCGGGCTCGGGCGGCTCGGTCAGCCCTTCCAGGAAGGAGTCGATCTGCCACTCGGCGAGGCGGGCGGTGGTCTGTCCGGTGGACCGGGCGACCTGCACGGCCATGGCCTCGCTGAGCAGCCCGGCCTCGACGAGACCGGCGAGGCGCCGCAGGGCGAGGACGTCCGCCTCGGTGAAGGCCTTGGCCTGGCCGACGTCGGCGAAGCCCATGGCCCGCCAGAAGCGGGTGGCCAGCTCCATGGAGACACCGGCGGTACGGGCCGCCTGAAAGGGCGTGTAGCGCCGCTCGGCACCGAGGATCAGCGCTTCGAGACGCACGGCGAGCGGGTGCGGGGCCCCTTCGGGGTCGGCGCCGTTCGACTCCGCGCCGGAACCCGTGTCGTCGACGGTCACGCGTGCTGCCCTTCCGATCTGTCACGGTCAGGTATCGACCGGCCTTCACTTTACGGCAGGTGTGCGGTAGCTCACGTGTCCGCTCCGCTAGGTGGGGCCGGGAGACCGCGGGTGGCTGGGGTGTGCTTGCGGGTGCGGGTGCGTCGTGGCTTCTCGCGCAGTTCCCCACGCCCCTGGGGTCAATCCACTCACGCCGGTCGGAGGTGGACGATGTCGCCCGCTCCCACCGGTTCCTGTACCCCTCTCTCGGTTGCAATCACCAAGCGGCCGTCGCCGTCCACCGCCACCGCCTCCCCCGTGATCGACCGGTCCCCCGGCAGCTCCGCCCGCACCGTCCGCCCCAGCGTCGCGCATCCCGCCGCGTACGTCTCCTGGAGCCCGCTGACCGCCGGATCGCCCCCGGCCCGCTGCCAGCGCCCGTACCACTCCTCCAGCGACCGCAGCACGGCCCGCAGCAACGGGTCCCGGTCGGTCGTGACCGCCCCGGCCAGCGCCAGTGAACCGGCCGCCGGCACCGGCAGCTCGTCCTCGCGCAGGGTGACGTTGATGCCGACCCCGACGACGACCCCGTCCTCCCCGGCCCGCTCGGCGAGAATCCCGCCTGTCTTGCGTTCCTCGCCGTCCACGGTCACCAGCAGGTCGTTGGGCCACTTGAGTGCCGTGTCCACGCCCGCGGCCCGGGACAGGCCCGTGGCGACCGCCACGCCCGTCAGCAACGGCAGCCAGCCCCAGCGGGCCACCGGCACCCCGGTCGGCTTCAGCAGGACGGAGAAGAACAGCCCGGAGCGGGCCGGTGCCGTCCACTGCCGGTCGAGGCGGCCCCGTCCGGCGGTCTGCTCCTCGGCGACGAGGACCGCGCCCTCGTCGGCGTCCCCCTTGACGGCCAGGCCCACCAGATCGTTGTTGGTCGACCCGGTGCGCTGGACGACCTCCACATCGCAGTACAGCCCGCCGTCGCGCACCAGCCCGCGCCGCAGCGCGGCCCCGTTGAGCGGCGGCCGGTCCAGGTTCGACCAGCGGTTGTCGTCCGAAGCATCTCGCGGCGTCATGCAAGCCACCCTAGGTGTGTCCTACGCCGCACTGCTGATTGGTAGGCCCGCCACTACTCTACGGATGAGTAACCGTCCCCCCTTTTGAGCAGGCAGGGAGCCGCGACCCGATGGCCGAGCCGGAAGAGATCGACATCCACACCACCGCGGGCAAGCTCGCGGACCTCCAGCGCCGCATCGACGAGGCGACGCACGCCGGCTCCGCACGTGCCGTGGAGAAGCAGCACGCCAAGGGCAAGTTGACGGCCCGTGAGCGGATCGAGCTGCTGCTCGACGAGGGGTCGTTCGTCGAGCTGGACGAGTTCGCCCGGCACCGGTCCACCAATTTCGGGCTGGAGAACAACCGCCCGTACGGGGACGGCGTCGTCACCGGGTACGGCACGGTCGACGGCCGCCCGGTCGCGGTCTTCTCCCAGGACTTCACCGTCTTCGGCGGCGCCCTCGGCGAGGTCTACGGCCAGAAGATCGTCAAGGTCATGGACTTCGCGCTGAAGACCGGCTGTCCGGTCATCGGCATCAACGACTCCGGCGGCGCCCGTATCCAGGAGGGTGTCGCCTCCCTGGGCGCCTACGGCGAGATCTTCCGCCGCAACACCCACGCGAGCGGTGTCATCCCGCAGATCTCACTGGTCGTCGGCCCCTGCGCGGGCGGAGCCGTCTACTCCCCCGCGATCACCGACTTCACCGTCATGGTCGACCAGACCTCGCACATGTTCATCACCGGCCCGGACGTCATCAAGACCGTCACCGGTGAGGACGTCGGCTTCGAGGAGCTGGGCGGCGCCCGCACCCACAACTCCGTCTCCGGCGTGGCCCACCACATGGCCGGCGACGAGAAGGACGCCGTCGAGTACGTCAAGCAGCTGCTGTCGTACCTGCCGTCCAACAACCTCTCCGAGCCGCCGGTCTACCCGGAGGAGGCGGACCTCACCGTCACCGCCGAGGACCTGGAGCTGGACTCGCTCGTCCCGGACAGCGCGAACCAGCCGTACGACATGCACACGGTGATCGAACACGTCCTGGACGACGCCGAGTTCTTCGAGACGCAGCCGCTGTTCGCCCCGAACATCCTCACCGGCTACGGACGGGTGGAGGGTCACCCGGTCGGCATCGTCGCCAACCAGCCGATGCAGTTCGCCGGCTGCCTCGACATCCAGGCCAGTGAGAAGGCCGCGCGCTTCGTGCGGACCTGCGACGCCTTCAACATCCCCGTCATCACCTTCGTCGACGTGCCCGGCTTCCTGCCCGGCGTCGACCAGGAGCACGACGGCATCATCCGGCGCGGCGCCAAGCTGATCTACGCCTACGCCGAGGCCACGGTCCCGCTCATCACCGTCATCACCCGCAAGGCCTTCGGCGGCGCCTACGACGTCATGGGCTCCAAGCACCTGGGCGCGGACATCAACCTCGCCTGGCCGACCGCCCAGATCGCCGTCATGGGTGCCCAGGGCGCGGTCAACATCCTGCACCGCCGCACCCTCGCGGAGGCGGAGGCCAACGGGGAGGACCTGGAGGCGGTGCGCGCCCGGCTGATCCGGGAGTACGAGGACACCCTCCTCAACCCCTACATCGCGGCCGAGCGCGGCTACATCGACTCGTGGTGATGCCGTCGGACACCCGCCGCCACATCGTCCGCGGCCTGCGCCAGCTGCGCACCAAGCGGGAGTCCCTGCCCCCGAAGAAGCACGGCAACATCCCCCTCTAGGAGTCGCCATGACGATCAAGGTCGTACGGGGCAACCCCCACCCCCCGAGGAGCTCGCCGCCGCCCTGGCGGTGGTCCGAGCACGCGCCGCGGCGGCAGCGACCGCCCCGCCCGGCGCCCCCCAGCAGCGGGACGGGTGGTCGGACCCGTCCCGCATCGCAACACGCCGCTTGCCACAGCCGGGCCCGACAACTTGGGCACGTTCTTACTGGCCTAGCTAGAGAGACAAACGGCCTCGGCCATCACCTCGTACCCGCGATCGTTCGGGTGCAGATGATCGCCGAAGTCGTACGCGGGGTGCAGCCGGTCCGGATCCCCCGGATCGGCCATCACCCGTTGCAGATCCACCACCGCGTCGAACTCCCCCGCGCACCGGATCCACTCGTTCACCTCATGGCTCACCTTGGCCGCGTGCTCCCCCCAGTGGTCCGACCCCCCCGAACGGCAGCAGCGTGCAGCCGACGACCCGCAACCCGCCCTCGCGTCCCTGCCGTATCAACTCCCGGTACCCGGCGATCAGTTCATCCGCCTCCACCACCGGCGCCGCTTGTACGTGGGCTGCTCGTCCGTCTCGCTGAACCCGATGTCGTTCAGCCCCAGCAGCACGACCACCGTGTCCACCCCGGCCTGACCGAGCACGTCCCGCCCGAACCGCCGCACGCCCCTCTCCCCGTACCACGCGGAGTCGTTGAGCAGCAGGTTCCCGCCGATCCCGGCGTTGAGCACCGGCCGCCCGGTCAGCCGGGCCAGCGCGTCCGACCACCGCCGGTCGGCGCCGACCGTGGACCCGAACCCGTCGGCGAGGGAGTCACCGAACAGCACCACCCCGTCGCCGCGCCCGGCGTCCACCTCCACCGCGCTCAGGAAGTACCAGGACTCCGACACCGCGTCGAAGCCGTCGGTGGACTCCAGCAGGTTCCCCTCCCCGCGCCAACTCGGCGCGAAGGCCTGCGCATGGAACGTCGCCGGGCCGGTCGCCGCCTCGAAGTACAGCGTCACCGCCACCGACTCCCCCGCGGAGACGGCGAGTCGGGCGGGGTCGCTGACGACCTCCCCACGCGCCGGGATCTCCACGCCACCACCGCCCCCGAAGCTCAGCCGCCGCCCGTCCACGGCCGCCCCGGCGACCCGCACCGGCGAGGTGCCGTACGCGTTCGACAGCCGTATCCGCACCCGCTCGCCGCCCCCGGTCAGCGGGACGACCTGCCGCAGTGACTGGCGCCAGAAGCCCTCCCTCGACCAGTTGGGGGTGAAGCCCTCGCTCGGCGGCTGGGGCGAGGCGGCCCAGACAGTGGTGAACATGGCAGCACGACCTTCCAAACGGGACTGAGGTTCCCTTAACGAGAGTCATACTAACGGAACCACAGACCCTTTTGGTGAAGTTGAGTACGCGTACTCAGGCGCCGCCCCGCCTCGCCGCCGCACGCTGGACGCATGCTCTGGTCCGACCCCGAGAACGAACCGCCCAAGGAACTGCGCGACATGCAGGAGATGTTGCGCAGACTGGGCCTGTTCCTGGCGTTGGCCATGGTGCTGGCGATGATCGTGCTCGGCATGAAGTGACGGGCGCCGATACCCTGACCGCATGACTGATCAGCCGCGCCGCCGACTCGTCCTCGCCTCCCAGTCCCCCGCCCGGCTGAATCTGCTGCGGCAGGCCGGACTGGCCCCCGAGGTGATCGTGAGCGGTGTCGACGAGGACGCCGTCACCGCCCCCACCCCCGCCGAACTCGCGCTCGCGCTCGCCGAGGCGAAGGCCTCCGTGGTGTCGGCGAAGCCCGAGGTCAAGGGCGCGCTCGTGATCGGCTGCGACTCCGTGCTCGACCTCGACGGCCAGGCGCTCGGCAAGCCCGCGGACGCCGAGGAGGCCACCGCCCGCTGGAAGGCCATGCGGGGACGCGCGGGCACGCTCCAGACCGGCCACTGCGTCTACGACACCGTCTCCGGCCGGTACGCCTCGGCCGTCGCCTCGACCGTCGTCCGCTTCGGCGAGCCGACCGACGCGGAGGTCGCCGCGTACGTCGCCTCCGGCGAACCCCTCTACGTCGCCGGGGCGTTCACCCTCGACGGCCGCAGCGCGCCGTTCATCGAGGGCATCGACGGCGACCACGGCAACGTGATCGGCATCAGCCTGCCCCTCGTACGGAAGCTGCTGGCCGAACTGGGCGTCGGGATCACGGAGTTGTGGGCGCCGGCGGAGAAGTGACCGGGCCGCCGCCGGGGCCCTCCTTGGCCGGGCCGCCGTCCCCCTTGTCGCCGGGGACGCGTCGGCGGGCGCCTGAGGGCTGTCGTACGTCATCAGGAGCAGCACGATCAGCGCCAGCACGACCACCATGAACACGAACTCGGCCGGGCCCAGCAGGCCCCACGCGAACGCGCCCAGCAGGGCGTGCACCACGGCCGCGCTGATCAGCAGGATGCGGCCGAACCCGGCCGGGGCGCGGTCGCGCAGGGCGACCAGCAGCGCCACCAGGCCGCAGAAGGCGAAGTAGAGCCCGAAGACGATGCCGCCGATCTTCGACGAGGTCGACATCATGTCGGGGTCGAGGCCGGCCAGGGACATGTCCTGGCGGTCGACGACCACCCCGAGGAACCAGTTGACCGCCGCGATCCCGAACGCCTCCAAGAAGAGGACGATCGCCACGATCCACGCCACCGGCCTGCGCACCACCGGTCCCCACCCACTCTCAAGCCGAGCCCTGGTTACCCCAAGTACGTTCGATACATCGTGAACGCTACTAACGGGTAAACCCGGGGACAAGGGTTCTGCGGACGGCAAAGAATCATTGGGCCATTCGTAGGGACTCCACAAAGAAACCGAGTGGCCCGCAGCACGTGGTGACAGAGACCTTGACCACAGGGGAGGGCTAGGGTTTTCCGGAGGAGTCGTGCGTACCGAAGCGTGACAAGGGATTTCGCGGGCCGAGCGGTCCTCGAATCACGCTCCGTGTGGGCAAGCTCACCATTGGGGACGGGTCGAACTGCCGTGTCGGCAGTCCCTAAACTCGGCTTGTTTCAAGGAGGGAGCCTCAATCGTGCGCAAGGTGCTCATCGCCAACCGTGGCGAAATCGCTGTCCGCGTGGCCCGGGCCTGCCGGGATGCCGGTATCGCGAGCGTGGCCGTCTACGCCGACCCGGACCGGGACGCTCTGCATGTCCGCGCCGCGGATGAGGCGTTCGCCCTGGGCGGTGACACCCCGGCCACCAGCTACCTGGTCATCGACAAGATCCTGAACGCGGCCCGGGAGTCGGGGGCCGACGCCGTCCACCCCGGCTACGGTTTCCTGTCCGAGAACGCCGAGTTCGCGCAGGCGGTCCTGGACGCGGGCCTGATCTGGATCGGCCCGCCGCCGCAGGCCATCCGCGACCTCGGTGACAAGGTCGCCGCCCGGCACATCGCCCAGCGCGCCGGCGCGCCGCTGGTCGCCGGTACGCCGGACCCGGTCTCCGGGGCCGACGAGGTCGTGGCGTTCGCCGAGGAGCACGGCCTGCCGATCGCGATCAAGGCCGCCTTCGGCGGCGGTGGCCGTGGTCTGAAGGTCGCCCGGACCCTGGAAGAGGTCCCGGAGCTGTACGAGTCCGCGGTCCGTGAGGCCGTGGCCGCGTTCGGCCGGGGCGAGTGCTTCGTCGAGCGCTACCTGGACAAGCCGCGGCACGTGGAGACCCAGTGCCTCGCCGACACCCACGGCAACGTGGTGGTCGTGTCCACCCGTGACTGCTCGCTGCAGCGCCGCCACCAGAAGCTGGTCGAGGAGGCCCCCGCGCCGTTCCTCTCCGACGCCCAGGTCGCCGAGCTGTACTCGTCGTCGAAGGCCATCCTCAAGGAGGCCGGCTACGTCGGCGCCGGCACCGTCGAGTTCCTGGTCGGCCTCGACGGCACGATCTCCTTCCTGGAGGTCAACACCCGTCTCCAGGTGGAGCACCCGGTCACCGAGGAGGTCGCCGGCATCGACCTGGTGCGCGAGATGTTCCGCATCGCCGACGGCGAGGAACTCGGCTACGGCGACCCGGAGCTGCGCGGCCACTCCTTCGAGTTCCGCATCAACGGCGAGGACCCGGGGCGCAACTTCCTCCCGGCCCCCGGCACCGTCACCACCTTCGCCCCGCCGACCGGCCCGGGTGTCCGCCTGGACGCGGGCGTCGAGTCCGGCAGCGTCATCGGCCCGGCCTGGGACTCCCTGCTGGCCAAGCTGATCGTCACCGGCGCCACCCGCGAGCAGGCGCTCCAGCGGGCCGCCCGCGCCCTGGAGGAGTTCCAGGTCGAGGGCATGGCGACGGCCATCCCGTTCCACCGCGCGGTCGTCAAGGACCCGGCGTTCGCCCCCGAACTCACCGGCTCCGCCGACCCGTTCACGGTCCACACCCGCTGGATCGAGACCGAGTTCGTCAACGAGATCAAGCCCTTCGCCGCCCCCGCCGACGCGGAGACGGACGAGGAGCCGGGCCGTGAGACGGTCGTCGTCGAGGTCGGCGGCAAGCGCCTGGAGGTCTCCCTCCCGGTCTCGCTCGGCATGTCGCTGGCCCGCACCGGCCTCGCCGCGGGCGCCAAGCCCAAGCGTCGCGCGGCCAAGAAGTCCGGCCCCGTCGCCTCCGGCGACACCCTCGCCTCCCCGATGCAGGGCACGATCGTCAAGATCGCGGTCGAGGAGGGCCAGGAGGTCAAGGAGGGCGACCTGGTCGTCGTCCTGGAGGCCATGAAGATGGAGCAGCCCCTCAACGCGCACAAGTCCGGCACCATCAAGGGCCTGTCCGCGGACGTCGGCGCGTCGATCACGTCCGGCGCGGCGATCTGCGAGATCAAGGACTGAGCGGGACCCGCAGCGACATCCCGGGGCGCCCGGCGGACTGGAGCAGTCAGTCCGCCGGGCGCTCCGTGTTTCCCCCGAGGTGATGGTCTACGAGGTGCTGCGGACCCATCCCGTGCCGTGCCGGACGAAGGCGAGGGCCGCACAGCCGAAGGGCACGGCGAGCATCACGAACGACAGGACGGTCAGCGGTTCGATGCCGCCCGCGTAGCCGGCGACGTTGAACGGCATGGCCAGGATCAGCAGCCAGGCGGCCCACACCGGCACGGTCCGGCCGCGCAGCAGGGCGACGCCCAGCAGGACGGCACCGATGACGTGCGCGGCGACGAAGTAGAGGATCGGCACGCCCACCACGGGCAGGTCGTTGGTGCCCTTCGCGACCTTCGCCAGGGTGTCGACGTCGACGCCCTTGTCGAGCGCCCCGAGGGCGACGGTGTCGAGCGACGGGGTCGCGGTGATCGCGAGCAGTCCGGTGCCGAAGAGGACCGAACCCCACAGGCCGAGCCTGGCGGACCGCGCGGTGGCCAGCAGTCCGACGGCGATCAGACCCGGGGCGAGGACGACGGTCCCGACCGTCCACAGCCACACGGACACCTCCGTGGCGCCCTGGTGGGCGGCGATGACCCGGGCGATCTCGTCGGCGTCGGCGTTGGTGTCGTAGGGACTGATCAGGAACGCCGCCGCGAGCAGCAGCGGCCCCAGGACGGCCGCGAGCCCCGCGAGCAGCCGCGCGGTCCCGGCGGGCGCCGCCTCGGGTGGTGGTGGGCGGGTGTGACGACGTAGTGGCCATGCGAGTCCCCCTGAGTCGCGTCCTGCGGAGCGCCTCACGCCAGTGAACCGAGCGGACCCGGCCGATGACCACACGTCAATTCTGGGGGTTGCGAGGGCCGGGCTCAGTCGGTCAGCAGGCCGAGATCCCGCCCCCGCCGCAGCAGCGCCGCGGTGTGGCCGGCCTCCAGCTTGCGGTGCAGGGAGGCGATGTAGCCGCGCACGGTGGTCGGCGACAGCCCCATCCGGCGGGCCGCCTCCGTCGCCGTACGGCCGTCGTGGAGGTGGCGCAGCGTCCGGTACTCCTGTTCGGTCACCCCGAACACCCGGGCGAGGGTCCGCCCCCGGGCGAGGTCGCGGAGCAGCAGCAGGACGGGCAGCCCGGGGCGGCCGACGGCACGGGCCGTACCTCGACGTCCCGGACGGTGAACGACGGCCCCCGGCCCAGCCGGGGATCGTCCCGCACGACGGCCAGGAGCTCGGCGGCGAGGGCGTTCAGCGGCTCCGCCCGACCGTCCTCGCCGCGCACGGCCACTCCCCACCCACGGCTCGCGGCGAGGCCCAGGGCCGCGGCGGAGAGCGCGAGCAGCCGCTGCCGCTCGCCCAACCGCTGTTCCACCCCGGCGAGTTGGAGCTGGGCGAAACCGAGCAGATCGCGCTCCCGTTCGCTGAAGTCGGCGTCGGACCTCAGCAGCGCGTACCCCTCGACCGCGCTCCCGCCCGACCCGGCCGTCGCCACCAGGTGCCGGCGCAGCCCGAAGGGCCGGAAGTCCAGGTTGTAGCAGTGGGTGCGCCCCCACTGCCGGTCCCCGACGACGTCGCTGACCCGCCAGGCCTGCGCGGTGGGCGTCTCCAGCATGATGTCGGTGAGCGGGTGGTCCAGGGGATGGTCGTAGATCACCATCGGATCGGCGTGGAAGGAGTCCTCCGGCACGGACAGCGCGAAGACCCCGCTGCCGTCGAGGGTGAGCCGGTACGCCTGCCCCGCGTCGGCCGGGATCAACTCCATCAGCGCCCCCAGGGCCCGCTCCCGCAACTCCCACTCCGACCCGGCGTCTTCCAGTTCGCTCGCGATCCCGAGCACCCGCCGCGCGTCCGCACCGGCGATCTCCATACGCTCTCTCCCGGCGCTGCTCTCGCCATGAGAAGTCCTGAGATGTCCGGGGAAACCCTGAGAAGGACACCCCTGAGAAGACGGTACGGCCTGAGGGCGTCCCGGCAAGCCCGGTCGGCCGTCCGTCGATGGCATCCTGGAGGCACAACGGGGGCGTGCGAGAGAGCAGGTGGGAGCCATGGTGAGCGCGATCTCACGGGAGACCGCGGGGAACAGCGAGACCCCGGCACCCGCCACGCCGGCCCGCCCCATGCGCGCCGACGCCCGCCGCAACTACGAACGCCTCCTCACCGAGGCCCGCACGGCCTTCGCCGCCCATGGCGCGGAGGCGTCCCTGGAGGACGTGGCGAGACGCGCGGGCGTGGGCATCGGCACGCTGTACCGCCACTTCCCCAACCGCAACGCCCTGCTGAGCGCGGTGTTCGAGGACGCGGTGGCGGACCTGCTGGCCCGCTCCCGCGAACTGCTGGCCGACCCGAACCCCTGCACGGCCCTGGTGACCTGGCTGCGCGAGATCGTCACGCATGCGGGCGAATACCGGGGCCTGGCAAGGCAGTTGATGTCCGTGACATCCGATGACGGCTCGGCCCTGGCGAGATGCAGCGACCCGATCAGGGAGGCGGGCGGCGCACTGCTGCGACGCGCACAGGAGGCGGGGGCGGTAAGGGAGGACGTGGCGATCGCCGACCTGCTACAGCTGACGCACGCGATTGCACTGGCGGCGGAGGAAAGCCCGGGAGACCCGGACTTGGCGGACCGGCTGCTGATGCTGACGTTGCGTGGATTGGCCTTTTAGGGGCGCGGGAAACTGCGCGAGCAACCCCCACACACCCGCAGCCGCACAACAACCGCAAGCCCCACGGCGATTAGGCAACCCTCAACGCCGCCGCATGTCAGCAACCCGCGCCCGCTGCTGCTGCTCCGGCCCGGCATCAGACGTCAACGTCCTCAACCCGGCCCCCGGAACCTGCCCCCGCCGCGGCCCCGGCAGGGCCACGTCACGGCGCCCTTGGCGCGGGGGGACGGAATCACCCCCCGAGGCCCCCGATGCGCCGGAGTTTCCCGACGCCCCCGCGACAGCGATCTGCACGCCCTGGTCGGCCAGCGCCTGCAACTCCGTACCGGCACGATCGTCATGCGCCGGCGGCTCATCCGTCACCAGCCGCGTGATCACATCGGTCGGCACGGTCTGGAACATGGTGTCCGTACCGAGCTTGGTGTGATCGGCGAGCACGACGACCTCCGCCGCGGCCTGCACCAACGCCCGGTCGACGGACGCCGACAGCATGTTGGACGTGGACAGCCCGCGCTCGGCGGTGAGACCGCTGCCGGACAGGAAGGCCCGCGAGACCCGCAGCCCCTGCAGGGACTGCTCGGCACCGGAGCCCACCAGCGCGTAGTTGGAGCCGCGCAGGGTGCCGCCGGTCATCACGACCTCCACCCGGTTGGCATGGGCCAACGCCTGTGCCACCAGCAGGGAGTTGGTGACGACGGTCAGCCCGGGTACGCGAGCGAGCCGGCGGGCCAGCTCCTGTGTCGTCGTACCCGCCCCGACCACGATGGCTTCGCCTTCTTCGACGAAGTTCGCGGCGAGGTCGGCGATGGCCGTCTTCTCGGCGGTCGCGAGATGTGACTTCTGCGGAAAGCCGGACTCCCGCGTGAACCCGCCCGGCAATACCGCACCGCCATGTCGGCGGTCGAGGAGTCCTTCTGCCTCCAGTGCGCGCACGTCCCGCCGTACGGTCACTTCGGAGGTCTGGACGACGCGGGCGAGCTCACGGAGCGACACGGCCCCGTTCGCTCGCACCATTTCGAGGATCAATTGGCGACGTTCTGCAGCGAACACGAAACTGACAGTAACGCGGACGACCGTCTGCTTTCAGCAGTATGCGCCGAATAAACGAAGTTGTTCGCACGGCAGAGCCCGAAGTGGTATAGGGCCTACTCGCCCCGACTATGCCGCACGAATGGTCGACAACTCCCCGTGACCAGCGGGGAGTCGGTTTCGGCCGTCAGGCCCCGCCGGTTTCCTTCCGGGTGTGGAGCTGCCGCGCCACCTCCGCGATCGAGCCCGAAAGGGAGGGATACACGGTGAAGGCGTTCGCGATCTGCTCGACGGTCAGGTTGTTGTCGACGGCGATCGAGATCGGATGGATCAGTTCCGAGGCGCGCGGCGCGACGACCACACCGCCGACCACGATGCCGGTGCCCGGCCGGCAGAAGATCTTGACGAAGCCGTCGCGGATGCCCTGCATCTTGGCGCGCGGGTTGCGCAGCAGGGGCAGCTTGACGACCCGGGCGTCGATCTTGCCCGCGTCGACGTCGGCCTGCGTGTAGCCGACGGTCGCGATCTCCGGGTCGGTGAAGACGTTGGAGGAGACGGTCTTGAGGTTCAGCGGGGCCACCGCGTCGCCCAGGAAGTGGTACATGGCGATGCGGCCCTGCATGGCGGCGACGGACGCGAGGGCGAAGACACCGGTCACGTCACCGGCGGCGTACACGCCGGGGGCGGTCGTACGGGAGACCTTGTCGGTCCAGATGTGCCCGGAGTCGCGCACCTTGACGCCGGCCTCCTCCAGGCCCAGGCCCGCGCTGTTGGGGATGGCGCCGACGGCCATGAGGCAGTGGGTGCCGGTGATGACGCGGCCGTCGGAGAGGGTGACCTCGACGCGGTCGCCGACCCGCTTGGCGGCGGCGGCGCGGGAGCGGGCCATGACGTTCATGCCGCGGCGGCGGAAGACGTCCTCGAGGACGGCGGCGGCGTCCGGGTCCTCGCCCGGCAGCACGCGGTCGCGCGACGAGACCAGCGTGACCTTGGAGCCGAGCGCCTGATAGGCACCGGCGAACTCCGCACCCGTCACACCGGAACCGACCACGATGAGCTCTTCCGGCAGCTCGGTGAGGTCGTACACCTGCGTCCAGTTGAAGATGCGCTCGCCGTCGGGCAGCGCGTCGGGCACCTCACGGGGGTGGCCGCCGGTCGCGATGAGGACGGCGTCGGCGACGAGGGTCTCCTCGCTGCCGTCGGCGGTGCTGACGACCACCTTGCGGGAGCCGTCGAGCGCCTGCATGCCCTCCAGACGGCCGCGGCCGCGCATGACCCGGGCGCCGGCCCGCGTGACCGAGGCCGTGATGTCGTGCGACTGCGCGAGCGCGAGGCGCTTCACCCGCCGGTTGACCTTGCCGAGGTCCACGCCCACGACCCGGGCGGCCTGCTCCAGGGGTGGTGTGTCGTCGCCACGATGATGCCGAGCTCTTCGTACGACGAGTCGAAGGTGGTCATCACCTCGGCCGTAGCGATAAGGGTCTTCGACGGCACGCAGTCGGTCAGCACCGACGCTCCGCCCAGACCGTCGCAGTCGACGACGGTCACCTCCGCGCCGAGCTGCGCCGCTACCAGCGCAGCTTCGTATCCGCCGGGTCCGCCACCGATGATCACGATCCGAGTCACGTACCCCATTGTCCCGCACGCTTCAAGGTGCTACTGCCCGGGGCCCCGCCCGCGCTGTCACCGTTACGGGAGTGACGCCGGATGCACCTGCCGTACCCTCTCCCCATGTCGCTCTACGCCGCCTACGCCGGCAATCTCGACGCCCGGCTGATGACGCGCCGCGCACCGCACTCGCCGCTGCGCGCCACGGGCTGGCTCAACGGCTGGCGGCTCACCTTCGGCGGCGAGCAGATGGGCTGGGAGGGCGCCCTCGCCACGATCGTCGAGGACCCGCTCGCCCAGGTGTTCGTCGCGCTGTACGACATCGCCCCGGCGGACGAGGAGTCGATGGACCGCTGGGAGGGCGTCGGTCTCGGCATCTACCGCCGGATGCGGGTACGGGTGCACACCCTCGACACCGAGGAGGCGGCCTGGGTGTACGTCCTCGACGCCTACGAGGGCGGCCTGCCCTCGGCCCGGTACCTGGGCGAGATCGCCGACGCGGCCGAGTCGGCGGGCGCGCCGTACGACTATGTGATGGAGCTGCGCAAGCGTCCCTGCTGACCCGCGCGGTAACCGGAGTCCCGCCCTTCGTTGGAAACGACAAGACAACGATCGCCATCCCGTTCGCTCTGTCATCTACGCGCGTAGGCCGGAACCGGCTACGCTCATCCGCGTGAACGCATCTCTTCTTCCGGACGACATCCAGGGCGACCCGCACGCCGCCGCCGACGCCGCCGCCGCGCGCCTGCGCGAACTGACCGGCGCCGAGACCCACGACGTCGCCCTCGTGATGGGCTCCGGCTGGGCGCCGGCCGTGGACGCCCTCGGCGCTCCCGACGCCGAGTTCCAGGTCACCGAGCTGCCCGGCTTCCCGCCGCCGGCGGTCGAGGGCCACGGCGGCAAGATCCGCTCGTACCAGATCGGTGAGAAGCGCGCTCTGGTCTTCCTGGGCCGCACGCACTACTACGAGGGCCGCGGCGTGGCGGCGGTCGCGCACGGCGTCCGTACGGCGGTGGCGGCGGGCTGCAAGACGATCGTCCTCACCAACGGCTGCGGCGGTCTGCGCGAGGGCATGCGCCCCGGCCAGCCGGTCCTGATCAGCGACCACATCAACCTCACGGCGACGTCCCCGATCGTCGGCGCGAACTTCGTCGACCTGACGGACCTCTACTCGCCGCGGCTGCGCGCCCTGTGCAAGGAGATCGACCCGACCCTCGAAGAGGGCGTGTACGCGCAGTTCCCCGGCCCGCACTACGAAACCCCGGCGGAGATCCGCATGGCCCGGGTCATCGGCGCGGACCTGGTCGGCATGTCGACGGTCCTGGAGGCGATCGCGGCGCGCGAGGCCGGCGCGGAGGTGCTCGGCATCTCCCTGGTGACGAACCTCGCGGCGGGCATGACGGGCGAGCCCCTGAACCACGAAGAGGTCCTCCAGGCGGGCCGGGACTCGGCGACGCAGATGGGAGCGCTCCTCGCCCAGGTACTGGGCCGCATCTGACCGCCCCGTCTCGGTCGGCTGGAAGGTGAACCATGCAGTCGGCCGAGACGCGTGGGAGGGAGCACCCCCACGCGCCCGCACCGCACACACGACGAGAGGCTGACCCCGGTGCACGACGACCTCATCACCACCGCCAAGACCTGGCTCGCCGAGGACCCCGACCCCGAGACCCGTGACGAACTCGGCAAGCTCATCGAGGCCGGGGACGTCACCGAGCTCACCACCCGCTTCAGCGGCACCCTGCAGTTCGGCACCGCGGGCCTGCGGGGCGAACTGGGCGCAGGACCCATGCGCATGAACCGCGCCGTGGTCATCCGCGCCGCGGCCGGTCTCGCGGCGTACCTCAGGAACAACGGCCGCACCGGCGGCCTCGTCGTCATCGGCTACGACGCCCGCCACAAGTCCGCGGACTCGCCCGCGACACGGCGGCCGTCATGAACGGCGCCGGCCTCCGCGCCGCCGTCCTCCCCCGCCCGCTCCCCCACCCCCGTGCCTCGCGTACGCCATAAGGCATCTCGGCGCGGTCGCCGGCGTGGAGGTCACCGCCAGCCACAACCCGCCCCGCGACAACGGCTACAAGGTCTACCTCGGCGACGGCTCCCAGATCGTGCCGCCCGCCGACGCGGAGATCGCGGCGGAGATCGACGCGATCGCGAGCCTCAACGACGTCCCCCGGCCGGACGCCGGCTGGGAGACCCTCGACGACGCCGTCCTGGACGCCTACCTGGCCCGCACGGACGCCGTACTGGCCGCGGACTCCCCCCGCACCGCCCGCACCGTCTACACGGCGATGCACGGCGTCGGCAAGGACGTCCTCCTCGCCGCGTTCGCCCGGGCCGGCTTCCCCGCCCCGGAGCTCGTCGCCGAGCACGGCCAAGCCCGACCCGGACTTCCCCGACCGTCGCCTTCCCCAACCCGGAGGAGCCCGGCGCGATGGACCTGGCCTTCGCGAAGGCGCGTGCGACGGACCCGGACCTGATCATCGCCAACGACCCGGACGCCGACCGCTGCGCCGTCGCCGTCAAGGACGGCGGCGACTGGCGGATGCTGCGCGGCGACGAGGTCGGCGCCCTGCTCGCCGCCCACCTCGTGCGGCGCGGCGCCCGGGGCACCTTCGCCGAGTCGATCGTCTCCTCCTCCCTCCTCGGCCGGATCGCCGAGAAGGCGGGTCTGCCGTACGAGGAGACCCTCACCGGCTTCAAGTGGATCGCCCGCGTGGAGGGTCTGCGGTACGGCTACGAGGAGGCCCTCGGCTACTGCGTCGACCCGGACGGCGTACGCGACAAGGACGGCATCACCGCCGCCCTGCTCATCACGGAACTGGCCTCGCAGCTCAAGGAGGAGGGCCGCACGCTCCTCGACCTGCTGGACGACCTCGCCGTCGAGCACGGCCTGCACGCCACCGACCAGCTGTCCGTGCGCGTCGAGGATCTGTCGGTCATCGCCGACGCCATGCGCCGCCTGCGCGAGCAGCCGCCCACCGAGCTCGCCGGACTCGCCATCACCCAGGCCGAGGACCTCACCCGGGGCACGGACCGGCTCCCGCCCACGGACGGCCTGCGCTACACCCTCGACGGCGCCCGGGTCATCGTCCGCCCCAGCGGCACCGAGCCGAAGCTGAAGTGCTACCTGGAGGTCGTCGTCCCGGTCGCGACGCACGCCGACCTCCCGGCGGCCCACGCCAAGGCGGCGGACGTACTGGAGACGATCAAGCGGGACCTGTCGGCGGCGGCCGGCATCTGACGGACACGGCACTCAGGGCGCCCGGACCATGAGGGGCGCCCCAACGGGTGATTTCGGGCCCGCATCCCCCACCCGCTCCCCCTGCCGGGAAACGGTGGACGGACAACCGTCCCCGAGCCCCGGAGCCGCCCCGTGTCCTCGACCGCCCCCAGCATCCCCGGCAGCCGGCGACCCGACACCGCGC
>MWJO01000105.1 GCA_002027195.1 Streptomyces sp. GKU 895
CGCGGGCCCACGATGAAGAGGCGGCGGGCTGGATGACGGGCCCACGATGAAGAGGCGGCGGGCTGAATGTCGCGGAGCGGCGATGACTGCCGGACGTCAGACTCGGGATGCGCCGACCCTCAGGACCGTCTTCCCTCTGTTCCGGCCCTCCCCCAGCAGGCGGTGGGCCTTCGCCGCGTCCGTCAGGTCGTGTTCCTCCGTGATGTCCAGCCGTACCGCTCCCCCGGCCGCCAGGCTCAGTGCGTCCAGAGCGCGGGTGCGCAGGGTTTCGGGGGCTCGGCGGGCCAGGTCGCCGATGTTGTAGCCGGTCAGGGTGCGGTTGTTCTTCCAGAGGGGGAGGACCGGAAGGTGCAGGTCCGGGTGGCGGGCCGCCTCGCCGTAGACCGCGACCCGGCCGAAGGGGGCCAGCACGTCGAGGCTCGCCAGGCGGGTCGGGCCGCCCACCGGGTCCAGTACGACGTCGACACCGCGTCCCGAGGTCGCCGTCGTCACCGCCGCCGGGAAGCCGTCCCGGACGAAGACCTCGTCGTAACCGAAGGCGTCGCGGGCGTACGCGGCCTTCTCCGGCGTGCTCACCGTGCCGTACACCGCCCGCGCTCCCAGTGCCCGGGCCAGCTGTGCCGCCACGCCCCCGACACCGCCCGCGGCGGCGTGGATCAGGACCGTGTCGCCGGGCGCGAGACGGGCCGCCCCGGCCAGGACGCCGTACGCCGTGGTCAGTACGGCGCGGCGCCGCCGGTGCGCAGGTCCAGGGCGTCCGAGCGGGAAGCGAAGGCGGCCGGGACGACGACGCTGGCGTAGCCACCGTCGAGATACGCGGCGACCCGGTCCCCGACCGACACGCCCACGGCCGCCCTCTCCCTCACCGGCACATCCGCAGCCGCCCTCCCCACCGGCAGACCCGCGCCCCAGCCGCCCCTCCCCACCGGGCCGCGCCCCAGCCGCCTCCCCCCACCGGCAGACCCGCGCCCCAGCCACCTCCTCCCCACCGGCACACCGCGCCTGCCGCCCTTCTCCCCACCGCGGCCACCACCCCGCCGCCTCCAGCCCCGTCACCGTTCGCCTCCGGCTCGCCGAAGTCTCCGAGGCGGTGCTGGATCTCCCCGTAGTTGACCCCGGCGTACGCGACGCGCAGGAGGATCTCGTCGGGGCCCGGGGTGGGGATGGGGAGGTCGACGAGGTGCAGTACCTCCGGTCCGCCCGTCTTGTCGAACGCCATCGCCCGCACAGGGCCTCCCCCTCGCTCGCCGAGCGCCTCTCGCCCGTGACGAAGGCGCGAACCCTCCCCTGAGCTGCCTGCATTCCCCGCCCACCCGCCACCCTGGCACTTTTCACACCCCGTTCATCGGCCTCGAATCCCGTCGCTCCGGCACGAGTCGCTGGGAATACTGGAATGCTGGACTTTGCCTCGTCGGGGAGACGGGTGTGGAGTCGGGCTGTCGGGGGGCCGAGGATCGTGGAGGACAGGGTGCGGGTGGTCATCGCCGAGGATTCAGTGCTGCTCAGGGAGGGGCTGACCCGGCTGCTGACCGACCGTGGGCTTGATGTCGTCGCGGGGGTGGGGGACGGTGAGGCGCTGGTCAAGACCATCACCGAGCTCGATGCCCAGGGCGAGCTGCCGGACGTGGTGGTGGCGGATGTGCGGATGCCTCCCACGCACACCGACGAGGGGGTGCGGGCCGCCGTGCAGCTGCGCAAGGCCCATCCCCGGCTCGGGGTGCTCGTGCTGTCGCAGTACGTCGAGGAGCGGTACGCGACCGAACTTCTCGCCGGGTCCAGCCGTGGCGTCGGCTATCTGCTCAAGGACCGGGTAGCCGAGGTGCGTGAGTTCGTGGACGCGGTGGTACGGGTCGCCGAGGGCGGTACGGCGCTGGACCCGGAGGTCGTCGCGCAGCTGCTGGGGCGCAGCCGCAAGCAGGACGTGCTCGCGGGACTCACCCCGCGGGAGCGGGAGGTGCTGGGGCTGATGGCCGAGGGGCGGACGAACTCGGCGATCGCCCGGCAGCTGGTGGTGAGCGACGGGGCGGTCGAGAAGCACGTCAGCAATATTTTTCTGAAGCTGGGGCTGTCTCCCAGTGACGGGGATCACCGCCGGGTGCTCGCGGTCCTCACCTACCTGAACTCCTGATGAGCTGACACCGTGTCAGCCATATGGGTGTAGCGGTCAGCGAGGCCGGTACCGACGACAGAACCGAACGGGAGCACCGCGCGTCTTGTAGGGAAGCGCCGGGGGGCGAGTAAGTCATGACAAGTCAGGGCAACGGGGCGTCTCAAAATCGTGTCCATCATGCGATTGGCCACAGGAAGGCGACCCTTACGGACGTAGGGTTGATCCAGGGAAGGCCTGCGGGAAGGCCCGTCCCGGACAGCCGCCTCGAGGGAGGTCCAGTTCAGTGACCAGCCAGGTCAGTAGCCCAGCGGAGCAGGCCGACGAAGCCGTCGTGGGAGAGCAGCGCAAAGCAGCAGGGACGAAGGACGTCCGCCGCCTCGACCGGGTGATCATCCGCTTCGCGGGGGACTCGGGCGACGGCATGCAGCTCACCGGCGACCGCTTCACCTCCGAAACGGCCTCCTTCGGCAACGATCTGTCCACTCTCCCCAACTTCCCCGCCGAGATCCGGGCGCCTGCCGGAACGCTTCCGGGTGTCTCGTCCTTCCAGCTGCACTTCGCCGACCACGACATCCTCACCCCGGGTGACGCGCCGAACGTCCTGGTCGCGATGAATCCGGCGGCTCTGCGGGCCAACATCGGCGATCTGCCGCGCGGCGCGGAGATCATCGTCAACACCGACGAGTTCACCAAACGGGCGATGCAGAAGGTCGGGTACTCCGAGAGTCCCCTGGAGGACGGGTCGCTCGACGGGTACAGCCTCCACCCTGTACCGCTGACGACACTCACGGTGGAGGCACTCAAGGAATTCGACCTGTCCCGCAAAGAGGCCGAGCGCAGCAAGAACATGTTCGCGCTCGGCCTCTTGTCGTGGATGTACCACCGGCCCACCGAGGGCACGGAGCGGTTCCTGGCCTCGAAGTTCGCCAAGAAGCCCGAGATCATGAAGGCGAACCTCGCCGCCTTCCGCGCGGGCTGGAACTTCGGCGAGACGACCGAGGACTTCGCGGTCTCCTACGAGGTCGCCCCGGCGGCCACCGCCTTCCCGGTCGGCACCTACCGCAACATCTCCGGGAACCTGGCGCTGTCCTACGGGCTGATCACCGCGTCCCGCCAGGCGGACCTGCCGCTGTATCTGGGCTCGTACCCGATCACCCCGGCGTCCGACATCCTGCACGAGCTGAGCCGGCACAAGAACTTCGGTGTCCGCACCTTCCAGGCCGAGGACGAGATCGCCGGCATCGGCGCGGCGCTGGGTGCCGCGTTCGGCGGCAGCCTGGCGGTGACGACGACGAGTGGTCCGGGGGTGGCACTCAAGAGCGAGACGATCGGCCTCGCGGTCTCCCTGGAACTGCCGTTGCTCGTCATCGACATCCAGCGCGGCGGTCCGTCCACCGGTCTGCCGACCAAGACCGAGCAGGCGGACCTGCTCCAGGCGATGTTCGGCCGCAACGGCGAGGCACCGGTCCCGATCGTCGCCCCCCGCACCCCGGCCGACTGCTTCGACGCGGCGCTGGAGGCGGCCCGGATCGCGCTGACCTACCGCACCCCGGTGATGCTCCTCTCGGACGGCTACCTGGCCAACGGCAGCGAACCCTGGCGCATCCCCGACATCGACGAACTCCCGGACCTGACCGTGCAGTTCGCCCAGGGCCCGAACCACACCCTGGACGACGGCACCGAGGTCTTCTGGCCCTACAAGCGCGACCCGCAGACCCTCGCCCGCCCCTGGGCCGTCCCCGGCACGCCCGGCCTGGAACACCGCATCGGCGGCATCGAGAAGCAGGACGGCACGGGCAACATCTCCTACGACCCCGCCAACCACGACTTCATGGTCCGCACCCGGCAGGCCAAGATCGACGGCATCGACGTACCCGACATCGAGGTCGACGACCCGCACGAGGCGCGCACCCTCGTCCTGGGCTGGGGATCGACGTACGGGCCCATCACCGCCGCCGTCCGCAGACTGCGCGCGGCCGGCGAGTCCATCGCCCAGGCCCACCTGCGCCACCTCAACCCCTTCCCGAAGAACCTCGGCACGGTTCTGCAGCGTTACGACAAGGTGGTGATCCCCGAGATGAACCTCGGGCAGCTCGCCACGCTGATCCGGGCGAAGTACCTGGTGGACGCCCACTCGTACAACCAGGTCAACGGAATGCCGTTCAAGGCCGAACAACTCGCCACGGCTCTCAAGGAGGCCATCGATGGCTGAGACGTCCACGGAAGGCACGGGCACGATCGAGGCGCTTTCCCTCGTCCCCAAGGCCGAGGGACGCCAGGCGATGAAGGACTTCAAGTCCGACCAGGAGGTCCGCTGGTGCCCCGGCTGCGGGGACTACGCGATCCTCGCCGCCGTCCAGGGCTTCATGCCCGAACTCGGCCTGGCCAAGGAGAACATCGTCTTCGTCTCCGGCATCGGCTGCTCCTCCCGCTTCCCGTACTACATGAACACGTACGGCATGCACTCCATCCACGGCCGCGCCCCCGCCATCGCCACCGGACTGGCCACGTCCAGGCGGGACTTGAGCGTGTGGGTGGTCACGGGTGACGGAGACGCGCTGTCGATCGGCGGCAACCACCTCATCCACGCCCTGCGCCGCAACGTCAACCTCAAGATCCTCCTGTTCAACAACCGGATCTACGGCCTGACCAAGGGCCAGTACAGCCCGACGTCCGAGGTCGGCAAGATCACCAAGTCGACGCCGATGGGTTCGCTGGACGCCCCGTTCAACCCGGTGTCCCTGGCGCTCGGCGCGGAGGCGTCGTTCGTCGCCCGGACGGTGGACTCCGACCGCAAGCACCTCACGTCGGTGCTGCGCCAGGCCGCCGCCCACCCGGGCACGGCACTGATCGAGATCTACCAGAACTGCAACATCTTCAACGACGGCGCCTTCGAGGTCCTCAAGGACAAGCAGCAGGCGGAGGAGGCGGTGATCCGCCTCGAACACGGGCAGCCGATCCGCTTCGGCGCGGACGGCGCGAAGGGCGTCGTCCGGGACCGTCTGACGGGCGATCTGAAGGTGGTGGCGGTGACGCCCGAGAACGAGGCGGACGTCCTGGTGCACGACGCCCACGCGGCGTCCCCGACCACGGCTTTCGCCCTCTCCCGCCTGGCCGACCCCGACACCCTGCACCACACCCCCATCGGTGTGCTGCGGTCCGTGGACCGCCCGGTGTACGACACGCAGATGGCGGACCAGCTCGACACCGCGATCGAACAGAACGGCAAGGGGGATCTGGCGTCCCTGCTGGCGGGTGGGGACACCTGGACCGTGGTGGGCTGACGGCGTCCGGCGTTTCGGGGCCTGGGTGCGGATCGCGCGCCCAGGCCCGTCGGCCGGATCAGGCGTCGGGGATGTCCCGCTTGGCCCTGATCAGCGTCTCGCGGGTGATGACGACGATGCGTTCGTAGTCGGCGCGGGCGGCGTCGGAAGGAAGGTGGGGGTCGAGTTCGGCGGTGGCCTCGGTGCCGATGACGGCGAAGTTGCCGTCGGTCAGTTCGAAGACGTCGGGGCAGGTCTCGCCGGTCACGCTGCCTCGCTGGCGGGGGGTCCAGCCCAATCTTCGGGAGATGAGACGGACTTGGGGTTCGTCGAACACCACGGTGGGCTCCTCTGGGGGTGCAATGCACGACTCGGCAGCGACAAGATCGTCACATAGGCGGACCTGACGCTGGTTACTCATAGATGACCCGCCAAACCTCGCTTTAGACCCACTCGTTAGCGTGATCACATCAGCGGCGAACCCACCACCCACCACTCGTCCGGGTCATCCACCCGCTCTTCCAGGAGGGTGTCGACCTCCCGCCCGACCCTCGCCCCGAACGAGTCCTCGGGCAGCGGGCGGCGGTGCTCGGCGGTCCGTTCCCAGCACTCCGCGAAGGCTCCACCGCGGCACAACACCCGCAGATTGCCGAGGAGTTCGTCCCGGTCGACCGAGCCGATCCGGTAGGAGAGCAGGGTGGCCGCGTACCAGCGGTTCACGAACATGATCTGGCGGCACCGTTCCTCGGACACCCCGGTCAGCAAGCCGCCCGCTCAGAGCTCAGGCACGGGTCTTCGTCTCGTCGTACACCTGCCGTGCCTTCTCCACGTCCCCCATCCGCCGCTCCGTCCACGCCGCCAGCCCCCGCACCTGCTCCGCCGCCTCGCGGCCCAGGTCGGTGAGGGAGTAGTCGACCCTCGGGGGGATCACCGGGTGGGCGTCGCGGTGGATCAGGCCGTCGCGTTCCAGGGTCTGCAAGGTCTGGGTCAGCATCTTCTCGCTGACGCCCCGGCCGTAGCCGCTGACCGCGCGGCGCAGTTCGCTGAAGCGGTACGGGCGGTCCATGAGCTCGATGAGGATCAGGACGCCCCATCGGCTCGTGACGTGTTCCATGACGAGGCGGTACGGGCACATCGCCTCGGCATTCGTCGCCTCGGCGTGCGTCGCCTCGGCACGCGTCACGGCCGTCGCCTCGGCACGCGTCACGGCCGTCGCCTCGGTGTTCGTCCTGGTATTTGCCTCTGTAGCGCTTACTGCCATGCAAGTACCTTACTTCAAAGTGGGTACTTTCCAGCAGTTAGCGCTTCTCCTACGGTTAGTGCCATCCGCACCCCACAAGGAGAACGCAGATCATGAGCATCGTCGTCACCGGAGCCAACGGCCACCTGGGCCGCCACGTCATCGAGCAGCTGCTGGAGAAGGTGCCGGCCGACCAGGTCACCGCGGTCGTGCGCAGCGCGGAGAAGGGCGCCGACCTCGCCGCGAAGGGTGTGAAGCTCGCCGTCGCCGACTACAACGCCCCGGAGACGTTCGACACCGTCTTCGCCGCCGGCGACAAGGTGCTCCTCATCTCCGGCAGCGAGGTGGGCAACGACCGCCCCGGCCAGCACACGGTCGTGATCAACGCCGCCAAGGCCGCCGGCGTCGCCCTGCTCGCCTACACCAGCGCCCCCGGCAGCCTCAGCGCCGCGCTCGCCGACGACCACCGCGCCACCGAGAAGGTGCTCCTCGCCTCCGGCCTGCCCTACGTGCTGCTGCGCAACGGCTGGTACCACGAGAACTACACCGAGAACCTCGGCCCGGTCCTGGAGCACAACGCCGTCGTCGCCGCCGCCGGCGAGGGCCGGGTGTCCTCCGCCGCGCGCGCCGACTACGCCGCCGCCGCGGTCGCCGTCCTCACCGGCGAGGGGCACGAGAACAAGACGTACGAGCTCGGGGGCGACACCGCGTGGAGCTTCGCCGAGTACGCGGCCGAGCTCAGCAAGCAGACCGGCAAGGAGATCGCCTACAACGACGTGCCCGCCGAGGTCCTCGTCGGCATCCTGACCGGTGCCGGGCTGCCCGAGCCGGTCGCCGCGGTCTTCGCCGGTGTGGACGTCTCCATCTCCAAGGGCGAGCTGGTCGTCGACTCCGGTGACCTCTCCCGCCTGGCCGGCCGTCCCACCTCGCCGATCTCCGACGCGATCGCCGCCGCGCTCAAGGGCTGACCCCGCAGAAAGGCCCCGCGAACGGCCTCCGAAAAGCCCTCACCCCCGCCTGTCATGACCGTATGGCGATACGGGCATGACAGGCGGGGGGTGCTCGGCGTTACCTTCGTGCAGGCGATACAGGCGATTGCGTGCGAGAAGGAGGGCCTGTGACCGGGAAGCCGAGCGGTGAGCGGCGTATAGGACTGCTGAACGGCTTCGCGGCGTACGGGATGTGGGGGCTGTTCCCCCTGTACTTCCCGCTGCTCAAGCCCGCCGGACCGTTCGAGGTGCTGGCCCACCGGATGGTGTGGTCGCTGCTCGTCGTGGTCCTGGCCCTGCTCGTCCTGCGCCGGTGGAGGTGGGCCGGCGAGCTGCTGCGCCAGCCCCGCCGCCTCGCGCTGATCGCGGTCGCCGCGGCCGTCATCGCCGTCAACTGGGGCGTCTACATCTGGGCCGTGAACAACGACCGGGTCGTCGAGGCCTCGCTCGGCTACTTCATCAACCCGCTGGTCACCATCGCGATGGGCGTGCTGCTCCTCAAGGAGCGGCTGCGACCCGTGCAGTGGGCGGCGGTCGGGGTCGGCGCCGGCGCGGTGGTCGTGCTCACGGTCGGGTACGGGCGACCGCCGTGGATCTCGCTGATCCTCGCCTTCTCCTTCGCCACGTACGGCCTGGTGAAGAAGAAGGTCAACCTCGGCGGCCTGGAGTCGCTGGCCGCCGAGACCGCGCTGCAGTTCCTGCCCGCGACCGGCTATCTGATCTGGCTGGCCTCGCAAGGCGACGCCACCATCCTCACCGAGGGCCCCGGCCACGCCGCGATGCTCGCCGGGACCGGCCTGGTCACCGCGCTCCCCCTCATCTGCTTCGGGGCCGCCGCGATCCGCGTGCCGCTGTCCACGCTGGGGCTGCTCCAGTATCTGGCGCCGGTCTTCCAGTTCCTGCTCGGCGTCCTCTACTTCGGCGAGGCCATGCCGCCCGAGCGCTGGGCGGGCTTCGCGCTGGTCTGGCTGGCGCTGTCGCTGCTGACCTGGGACGCCCTGCGTTCGGCCCGCAGGCTGAGGGCGGAGATCGGCAGGTCCGCCGCCACCCTCGCGACCGGCACCGGCACCGGCGGCGCCGCGCGGACGGCCGGGAGCCTCGCCGCCGCGCCCCGACCCGGTCGCCGCCAAGCCGTCGGCACCGGTCACCGCCGGCGACGCCACGCCGTAGACGGCGGTCACCGGCGAGATCCCGATCGCCGAGCCGAACTGCGTCGACCGAGGCCCTTTAGGACAGCTCCTGGCCGCGGGCGGCGCTATAAGTGGCCGTATGACATCGACATCGACCACCCCCGCCCCCGTGCACTGGAAGCTCGTGATCGACTGCGCGAACCCGCAGTCCCAGGCCGACTTCTGGGCCGCCGCGCTGCACTACACGATCGAGGACAACGACGCCCTGATCCAACGGCTTCTGGAGCTCGGCGCGCTGCCGCGCGAGGCCACCGTCGAGTTCCACGCCCGGCTCGCCTTCCGTGACCTGGTGGCCGTACGGCATCCCGCGGACCCGTACGACAAGGACAGCGGGACCGGGCTCGGGCGGCGGCTGCTGTTCCAGCGGGTGCCGGAGGAGAAGACCGTGAAGAACCGGCTCCATCTCGACCTCCACCCCGGTGACGGGCTGCGGGAGGCCGAGGTCGGGCGGCTGACCGGGCTCGGCGCGCGTGTGCTGCGTGAGGTGAAGGAGCCCTCCGGGGCATGGGTGGTGATGGCGGACCCGGAGGGGAACGAGTTCTGCGTGCAGTGACCGACCACAGGGACGCAGCCCGGTATACGAACACCCCTGTCCTGATACCGCTCTTGACGGAGAGTCAGCCACAGCTTCACCATCCAGGCACCCCATTCACTGTGGAATCCCTGTGATTCCCACGGAATTCGGAGCCCCCCACATGAAGCTCTCGGTTCCCGGACGCGCCACGGCCACCGCCGTCACCGCGGCCGCGACACTCCTGGTCGGCGGATCCATAGCCGGGGCGGCCCCCGCCCCGCACCCCGCGGTGGCCGCCGCCCCGGACATCCCCGTCGCCAACGTCAAGGCGCACCTCACCCAGCTCCAGTCCATCGCCACCGCCAACGGCGGCAACCGCGCGCACGGCCGCGCCGGCTACAAGGCCTCACTCGACTATGTGAAGGCCAAGCTCGACGCCGCCGGATTCACCACCACGATCCAGCAGTTCACGTCCTCCGGCCGCACCGGATACAACCTGATCGCGGACTGGCCGGGCGGGAACACCAACCAGGTCGTCATGTCCGGCTCGCACCTCGACAGCGTCACCGCCGGGCCCGGCATCAACGACAACGGCTCCGGCTCGGCGGCCGTCCTGGAGACCGCGCTGGCCGTCTCCCGCGCCAACTACCAGCCCACCAAGCACCTGAGATTCGCCTGGTGGGGCGCGGAGGAGCTGGGCCTGGTCGGCTCCCGCTACTACGTCAACAACCTCTCGTCGACGAACAGAGCGAAGATCAGCGGCTACTTGAACTTCGACATGATCGGCTCCCCCAACCCCGGCTACTTCGTCTACGACGACGACCCCACGATCGAGAAGACGTTCAAGGACTACTTCACCGGCCTCGGCGTCGCCACGGAGATCGAGACCGAGGGCGACGGCCGCTCCGACCACGCCCCGTTCAAGAACGCCGGGGTGCCGGTCGGCGGGCTGTTCAGCGGCGCCGACTACACCAAGACGGCGGCGCAGGCGGCCAAGTGGGGCGGTACGTCGGGGCAGGCCTTCGACCGCTGCTACCACTCGTCCTGCGACACCACGTCCAACATCAACGACACGGCGCTGGACCGGAACAGCGACGCGATCGCGTACGCGGTGTGGGCGCTGTCCTCGTAGCCCGCCCTGCTCACTGACCGAGCTTGCGGGCGCGGTCGGCGAGGCGGCTCATCCGGGCGTGGGCGGACTCCAGCTGCTCGATGTCCTCGGCCGCCGGACCCTCCTCGCGCGTGAGCTCGGTCCACAGCCCGATCAGGTCCACGCCCATGCGCAGGCCCAGCTCCGGGTCGCGTACGGCACGCCAGGCGGTCGCCGCGCTCTGGACGTTGCCGTACGCGGCCTCCGCGTCCCGGGCCCGGCGGCGGGTCCTCGCCAGGTCGAGGGAGAGTCCGAAGGCACGCACCGGCTCGCCGGCCAAGTAGGCGATGTAGGCCGTGAGTTCGAGCAGCCGCAGCACTTCGGGGTGCTCGGCGCCGAGTGCTGCGGTGGCCTGCGCCACGGTCTGCTCGGACAGCCGCGCGGCCTCCTCCGTGCGGCCCTCCTTGACGGCCTCGTTGATCCGGGTCATCGGCTCGGCGAGGATCGCGGTGCCGCCGCCGTCGTAGGCGGTCGCCGGATCGTCCCCCGAGGACCGCCTCGGCCACGGCGTCGAAGCCGCGCGGAGGGGTGGGCTTGGGGTCGGGGTCGTCGAGACGGGCGGACGCGCCGAGGTCGAGGAGGGGCTTCGGCGCGGCGGACGCGGAAGGTGCGAAAGTCGCTGAGGACGCGGAAGGCGCTGAGGACGCGGAAGGCGCGGAGGACGCGGAGGACGGCTGGGGTCCGGCGTCCTCCGGGGATACGCCAGTCCGCGGCGCGTCCATCACCGGCGGGGGGCCGAACTGTCCCGTCGGGGGCGCGACCATGCCGGGCGCCGCGTTCTCCACCCACTCGGGTACGGCCCGCAGCCGGAACGTCGGCGGCGCGCGGGCGCGTGCCCTCACCCTGCGCCTCGCCGTCCGTCGCGCCGTCCGTCGCGGCCTCCTCCGGGATCGCAGCAGGAAGGTCGGCGGCTCGGAAGGCGCGCAGGTGGGTGGGCTTGTCGCGCTGGGGCCGGTCATCGGCCACGGGCGTGTGCGGCTGGGGCCGGCCGTCGGCCATGGGCGTGTGCGGCTGGGGCCGGCCGTCGGTCATGGGCACGGGCGCGGGTGGTGCGACCGGTGTCACGGGCGCCACGGGTGCCGTGGGCACCGGAGCCGGCTCTTCCTGCCCCGCCGCGGTCGGCCACGCCGTCTGTCCCACCCCGGCCGCGGAGCCGTGGGCCGCGGCTCCGCCGTGAACTGGCTGGAACCGTCCCGCTCGATCCGCAGGGCGACGACATAGCCGATGCGCTCGTCGCGGACCGTCGCGTGGACGGGATGACCGGTGGCGAGGGCGATACGGTGCAGGTGGTTCAGGACGGTCTGCTGGATCTCCTCCCCCGCGACCGCCCCGACCGGCACCCCGCCGACCGTGGCACCGCCGGGTCCGACGAGCACGTCGAGCGGCGCCGCCGCGAGCACGGCACTCTGCTGTTCCCGCTTCTCGCGGCCAAGTCGCGACATCGTTCCCTCACTCGGTGCGTCGGGGAGTGGGCGGACGGCGTGTTCGCGTTCCATGGTGCTCCCTCCGGCCGTCGGCCATCCGCTCCCCGGCGTCAAGAGCCGGTCGTACACGTACTGTTGAGTAGTCTCTCCGCTCGCTCCCGGTACTCACGTCACCGTGGCGTCACAGACTCGTCCCAGGCGGGCCGGGAGAGTCCTCTGGAAGGAGACCGTACGTGCAGCAGGGACCGGAGATCTGGATCCGCGGGCCGGTGGCCGTACCGCAGGACCCACCGCCGGAGCCCTCCCCTGCCCCCACGGCACGGCGTTTCTCCTGGGTCGGCACCCACGGCGGGGCCGGCACCTCCACTCTCTCATTCGTCTACGGCGGCCACGACTGCGGCCGCGACTGGCCCGGCCCCGCCGATCCCCGGTCGGTGCTGCTGGTGGCCCGCACCCATGCGGCGGGGCTGGCCGCCGTGCTGGGCGCCCTGGAGGTCTTCCGGCGCGGCGCGGCTCCGCAGGGGCTCGACCTCGACGCGGTGGTGCTGGTCGCGGACGCCCCGGGCCGGCTTCCGAAACCGCTCGCCCAGCAAGTGAAGGTCATCGAGTCGGTGATCGACGTGTACCGGGTGCCGTGGGTCCCGGCCTGGCGGCTCGGCGACCTGTCCGGGCATCCGCCGCGCGAGACGGCGTCATTGGCCAGGCTGACGGGCGCGGGTGCGCGGGTGCGCTGAGAAACCCCCTTGGACAATTGCTTGCGCGTGCATATGATGCAGGTGCAGGTAATCGTCGTACGCCACTACCGCCTGGAGTCCTCATGACCCGCAGCTTCCTGTTCCTCCTGGCCAGCAGCCGCAGCGACGGCAACACCGAGCTGCTGGCCCGGCGGGCCGCCGAGCAGCTGCCCGCGGACGTCGAGCAGCGCTGGATCGACCTCGCGCGGCATCCGCTGCCCGACTTCGAGGATCTGCGGCACGACAGCGACCATGTACGCCCGACGGACGGAAACACGGGGCTGCTCTTCGACGCCACGATCGCCGCGACGGACATCGTGATCGCGTCGCCCCTGTACTGGTACTCGCTCTCCGGCCAGGCCAAGCGCTACCTCGACTACTGGTCGGGCTGGCTGCGCACTCCCGGCATCGACTTCAAGGCGACGATGGCGGGCCGCACCCTGTGGGGCGTCACCGCCCTCGCCCACGAGGAGTTCGAGGTCGCCGACCCGCTGGTCGGCACCCTCAACAACTCGGCGGCGTACATGCGGATGCGGTTCGGCGGAGTACTGCTCGGCAACGGCAGCAAGCCGGGTGACGTGCTGCGGGACACGGAGGCGCTGGCGCGCGCGAAGACGTTCTTCGCGCAGGAGGCACCGCTCGCGCGCTTCCCGTACGAGACCCACTAGGGGCCCGTAGGCGCTCAGGCCGTGATGTCCTTCGTCGTGAACCTCGCCCACGCCGCCGAGCCGAACACGGCCGCGTACAGGGCCTGGAGGCCGAGGTTCTTCTGGAGGTCGTCCCAGTAGACGGGCTCGCGCATGAGGTCGGCGAAGGACAGCCAGTAGTGCGAGAAGAAGTACGGCTGGAGTGCGTGCAGTTGGGGGATCTGGTCGAGGATCTGGACCGTGATGAGCAGGCCCACGGTCGTCGCCATCGCCGCGATGCCGCTGCCGGTGAGCGTCGAGACGAACAGGCCGAGGGCCGCCACGCCGGTCAGTGACGCGGCGACGACCAGGGCGATGAGGAGGGCCCGGCCCAGCCCTTCGGCGAAGGTGATCCGCGTACCGGAGATGGTCGTCAGATCGCCCAGTGGGAAGAGGAGGGCGCCCACCGCCAGTGCCGAGATCGCCACGACCAGGGTGGCGACCACGCAGAACGTCATCACCGTCGCGTACTTGGTGAGCAGCAGGCGGGTGCGGCCCGCCGGGGCGACGAGCAGATAGCGCAGGGTGCCGGCGTTGGCCTCGCCGGCGATCGCGTCGCCCGCGATCACGCCGATGGCCATGGGGAGGAAGAAGGGGAGGGTCGCCGCCAACGCCGTGAAGACCAGGAAGAGGCCGTTGTTGGTGACCTGGGAGATGAAGGCGGGGCCTTCTCCGCCGCGGCCCTGTCCCACGCCGCGCCGTCGCTGGTCTCGATCTTGATGGCGATGCCCACGAGGATGGGGACGGCGGCGAGGACGGTGAGCAGGGCGAGGGTGCGCCAGCGGCGGAAGGTGGTCAGTAGTTCGTTGGCGAAGAGGGTGCCTCGTAGGGTTGTTCGGCGACTGACGGTGCGTTGGGGCTGGTCGCGCAGTTCCCCGCGCCCCTTGAGGTCCGTCATGTCAACCTGCGACATCGAAGCCCTCCCCCGTCAGGGCCACGAAGGCCTCTTCCAGGGAGGCTCGTTCGACTGCGAAGCCTCGCACCCGAACTCCTGCCTCCACCAACGCGGCACTGACGTCCGCCAGTTCGCACTCCGGCGGGTCTGCCGTCACCCGGTCCTCCGCCACCACGACGTCACTGACCCCCTGTTCCTTCAGGACCCTCGCCGCCTCCCCCGTGTCCGGTGTCGTCACCACCAGGCGGCTCTTGGCCGCCAGGTCCGTCACCGGGCCCTGGGTGATCAGGCGGCCCTGGGCCATCACCGCCGCGTGGGTGCAGACCTGCTCGATCTCGTCGAGGAGGTGGGAGGAGAGGAAGACCGTGGTCCCGTCGGAGGCCAACTCGCGGACCAGGGAACGGATCTCACGCATGCCCTGGGGGTCGAGGCCGTTGGTGGGCTCGTCCAGGACCAGGAGTCTGCGGGGCTGGAGGAGGGCTGACGCCAGGCCCAGGCGCTGTTTCATGCCCAGCGAGTACGCCTTCGCCTTCTTGCCGGCCGCCGCCGACAGGCCCACCCGGTCCAGGGCCGTGGCGACGCGGGCGCGCCGGGTGCGGGGGTCGGCGGTCGGGTCGGCGGCGTCGTAGCGGATCAGGTTGTCGCGGCCGGAGAGGAAGCCGTAGAGGGCCGGGCCCTCGATCAACGCGCCCACGTGCGGAAGTACGGCGCGGGTGGCGCGCGGCATGGGGCGGCCCAGGACGCGGGCCGTGCCCGAGGTGGGCTCGATCAGGCCCATCAGCATGCGGATGGTCGTCGTCTTGCCGGAGCCGTTGGGGCCGAGGAAGCCGAAGACGCTGCCCGCCGGGACGGTCAGGTCGAGACCGTCGACGGCGAGCTGCCCGCCGCGGTAGCGCTTGGTGAGCGCGCGGGTGTGGATGACGCTGTCACCCGCGCCCTCGGGATGCGGCTCCGTGGCGGGCGGTTGGTCCATCGGCTCCCTCTCTTCGTCCCCGGGCGGTGCGTACGGTGGCTACTGCGCCGCGTCCGCCGCCTTCACCAGCGCGTCCTTGGTCACGGCACCGACGTAGACCTTGCCGTCGTCCGTGATCAGGGCGTTGATCAGCCGCGTCTTGAAGACGGTGCCCTCGCCGAACTTGCCGCTCGCCTTGTCGCCGAGCGAGTCGAGGAAGCCGCCGAAGTCGCCGCCGACCTCGGAGCCGGACGGGATGCCCTGGCCGCCGGTGTCGAAGGTGGCGATGGAGTCCCAGCCGTCCCCGATGACGTTCAGCCCGTCGAGGCCGCCGAGACCGCCGAGCCCCTCCGGTCCGCGCTTGTCCCGGGGGGCGGCGGTGCCGTCGCTGTCCTCCTCCGTGACCTTCGCGCCCTTCGGCGGGGTGAAGTCGAAGGTGGACGCGGCCGGCTTGGCGAAGCTGACCTGGGTGAAGCCGGCGTCGACGACGGCCGCGCCGCCGCTCGACGGGGTCAGCGTGAACTTCAGCGGCAGCCCGGTCCCGGCGTCCACGGCGACGGTGATCTGGCCGATCGTGGACCCGTCGTCCTTGGGCTTGATGACGAGCCGGTAGGCGTCCCGGCCGGCCACCTGCGCGGTGCCCTCGACCGTCACGGACGTGGTGTCGTCGACCGCCTTGAGGGCGTCGTCGGCGAAGTCCTTGGGCGTGGCCGGTGCTTCCTCGTCGTGCTTCGCGCTCTCGTCGGCGGTGCCGTGGAAGACCTCGTTGGACTTGCTGTCGTAGCCCCAGACGTCCTTGCCGTTGTGGATGAGGCTGTACTCGGCCGCGTCCTCCAGGATCGAGACCTTCTGCTTGTCGGGGCCGTCGGAGGCGACGCGCAGGGTGTGGGTGCCGGTGGCGAGTTCGGTCAGCTTGGTGGACGGGTCCGCGGACGACCCGTCGCCGCCGGAGCGCGCCCCGCCGCCCGTGAAGGCGTCGCCCAGGCCACCGAAGTCGGGCAGCCCCAGATCCGTGGTGATCTTCACGGTGCCGGACAGCTGCTGTACGTCCGACGCGGCGATCTTCTCGACGAGTTCCTGTGCGCTGATCTTCGGCAGGTCGGGGTCGCCGGAGTCGGCGAGTGCCGGGACGAGCCCGATGGTCGCCGCGGCCACCCCCACGACCGCGACCGGGACGACGTACCGCGCGGCCTTGCGGCGCCCGGCGCGCAGGTCGTCGGCCTCCTCCGCGAGCGTGCTGTCGTCGGATTCGTACGGTGCCATGTGTGCCTTACCTCCGTCGTCGGCGGCGGCGTCCTCTGAGGCTCCCCCTGTTGGGAGGTGCTCACTCGTCCATCCCGTAGCCGCCATTCTCACCCGAATCGGTGAGGATTGGTGTTTTCCCGTGGTTCCCATCTGACCAAATCGGCGGGGTCCGGGCGTCAGCCCGCGGGCTCAACTCCGCGTACACCTGGGGTATGACACACGGAGGCGGCGCCTCCCCCGACCCGTAGGGGTCGTACGGAGGACGCCGCTCCGGTCGGACGCGTCAGTCGCGCAGGAACACGTAGTCCGCGTGGTACGGCACCCCGACGATCTCCCCCGGTGTGCAGGTACCGGCCGGCGCGCACCGCCGACGGTGTTGAGGCGCAGGATCTCGGTCGTACGGGCCAGCAGGCCGTGGTGCTTGCCGGACTGAGTGGCCTTCAGGTCCAGCTCGGCGATGTTGCCGTCGCCGTTCGGGGTCCGGGACAGGACCGCACCGGTGACCGCGCTGCCGTCGGGCGCTACCCACTGCGGGGTGCCGGAGTTGGGGGCCACGAACGAGTGCGCGATACGGCCGCCGAGCACGGCGCTGACGTCCCGTTGGGCGAACGCCCAGCCGCCGCCCGTGGCCGCCTTGCACTCGTAGATCTGCTCGCCCTTCACCACAGACGCCTGGAAGTTCTTCAGCGCGCCGCGGAAGTCGAACCCGGCGACGGTGACCTTGTGGAGCTGGCCGCGGACGGCACCGGCGGGGAACTGCTTGGTGTGCAGGTTGGCGTAGAACGACCCCGGGTCGGACTTCAGCGCGTCGAGCAGCGCCGCGTCCTTCACCGTCACCGTGCCGGTGACGCTGTGCCGCTTGGCCTTGCCGAGCACCTTCGTGAAGTCGACCTTGACGCCACCGTTGGTCCCCTTGGCGCCCTGGTGGATGTGCAGGGCGGTGGGCCGGTCGAGCCCCCGCCACTTCACGGCGACGGAGACCTGGTCGCCTTGCACCTTGACGAACTCGAGCGCGGCCCCGTCCGCGTCCCCGGCGGGCACCTCGTTGGCACCGCGCAGGCTGGTGGCGAGGACGGTGGCGGTTTCGGTGGTGCCGCCCCCGCCGGTGGCGAGGGCCGAGCCGGGAACAGCGGCAACGGCCAGGGCAACGGCACTGACGATCAGCGTCTTGCGCATGAACTTGTCTCCCCGTTTCGAAGAGCCGGCACCCCCTGCGCCGGCTTCCATGGAGACATACGGAACGGATCTCAGCCTGGACTCAGTCCAACTATGTGAGTGGCGTCACACCCGCCAACGAACACCAAGCGGCAGAACCTACCCCGCCCGATGCACCACGGCGTCACAAAGCTCCGTCAGCGCAGCCTTCGCATCACACTCCGGCAACGGAGCAAGCGCAGCCCGCGCCTCCTCCGCGAAGCGGACCGTGTCCCGCCGCGCCTGCTCCAACGCGGGATGCGCCCGCAACGCGGCCAACGCCTCCGCGAGCCGCTCGTCGTCCGCGAGGTCGGAGTCCAGCAGCTCGCACAGCGCCGCGTCCTCGGCCAGCCCCAGCCGCGCGGCCCGCTCCCGCAGTCGCAGCACCGGCATCGTGGGGATGCCCTCACGCAGGTCCGTGCCGGGCGTCTTGCCCGACTCGTGGCCCTCGGAGGCGATGTCGAGGACGTCGTCCGCGAGCTGGAAGGCGACGCCCAGCCGCTCCCCGTACTGGGTGAGCACGTCGACCACCGACTCGTCGGCGCCCGCCATCATCGAGCCGAACCGGCAGGAGACGGCGATCAGCGAGCCGGTCTTGCCGGCGAGGACGTCGAGGTAGTGCTCGACGGGGTCGCGGCCGTCCACCGGCCCGGCGGTCTCCAGGATCTGCCCGGTCACCAACCGCTCGAACGCCTCGGCCTGGATACGGACCGCCTCGGGCCCGAGGTCGGCGAGGATCTGCGAGGCGCGGGCGAAGAGGAAGTCTCCGGTGAGGACGGCGACGGAGTTGCCCCAGCGGGTGTTCGCGCTGTCCACGCCCCGCCGGACGGCCGCCTCGTCCATGACGTCGTCGTGGTAGAGCGTCGCCAGATGGGTCAGCTCGACGACCACCGCCGAGGGCACCACTCCGGGGGCGTAGGGGTCACCGAACTGGGCAGTGAGCATCACGAGAAGCGGCCGGAAGCGCTTGCCGCCCGCGCGGACCAGATGCTGTGCGGCCTCCGTGATGAAGGGGACCTCGCTCTTGGTGGCTTCGAGCAAACCCTCCTCGACAGCAGCCAATCCGGCCTGGACATCGGCTTCGAGAGCCTGGTCCCGCACGCTCAGCCCGAACGGCCCGACGACGGTCACGAGGGGTCTCCTGTCTGCTGGTGTCTTCTGGCGATTACGCGGTATGTCGATAGGTCGCTGCCTTCACTCAAGTCAGCGTATCCGGTCACCTTTCGATCACCGTCGCCCCCCACCAGTACAGCGGGGGCGGTATCGGATCACGGCCGGTATGTTTCTGATCACCTGAAAAGTACGGATATCCATCGACTTACCCGGAAGCGGTGGAGCGTGTCGCGAACCACTGTCGATGTCGACCCAGGAAACCAGCCGCCCGCCGAGCACGACACCGCCTTCTTCGGCCAGCCGAAGGGTCTGCTCACCCTCTCCGGCCTGGAGGTCTGGGAGCGGTTCTCGTTCCTGGGCATGCAGGCCATCCTCGTCCTGTACTTCGCCGACTCGGTGGCGCACGGGGGCATGGGCATGGCGGCCGGAACCGCCGCCTCCGTCTCCGCGGCCTACGGCACCCTCGTCTACCTGGTCTCCGTCGCCGGCGGCTGGCTCGCCGACCGCATGCTCGGCTCGTACCGCGCGGTGCTGTGGGGCGGGATCCTGATCGCCTGCGGGCACTACTCCATGGCGGTGCCGACCGCGACCATGACCTGGGTGGGACTGGGCCTCATCAGTGCGGGAACAGGCCTGCTCAAGCCCAATGTGGCCACCATGGTCGGCAAGCTCTACCGGACCGACGACGAGCGGCGCGACGCCGGGTTCGCGCTCTACTACATGGCGATCAACATCGGCGCCTTCGCGGGCCCGCTGATCACCGGCTGGCTCGGCGACCACAAGGGCTGGCACTGGGGTTTCTCGGCCGCCGCGATCGGCATGACCTTCGGGCTCGTCCAGTACGTCGCCGGGCGCCGTCACCTGGCCGGGCGCAGGCACGCCGCGGAGTTCGCGCTCGCGCCGGAGACGATGCGGCGGGCGGTGCGGCTGATCGTCGTAGGCGTCGTCGTGGGGGGTGTGCTCGCCACCGCGCTCGTCCTCGCGGGCTGGCTCACCATGGACCGGTTCGTCGACCTGCTCACGCTGGTCTCGGTGATCGCGCCGGTCGTCTACTTCGCGGTGATGTTCCGCAGCCCCCGGGTCACCGCGGAGGAACGCGGCCGGCTGAAGCCGTACATCGTCCTCTTCCTGGCCTCGACCGTCTTCAACTTCATCCTCTTCCAGGCCTACAGCACGATGATGCTGCTGGCCTCCACGAACGCCGAGACCACGATCCTCGGCTTCGACTTCCCGGCCAGCTGGTACGCCTCCGCGCTCGGCGCCTTCGAGGTCGGGCTCGCGCCCTTCGTGGCCGCCCTGTGGGTGCGGATGGGACGCAGTCAGCCGCACGCCTCCAACAAGATCGCCATCGGGGTGGTGCTGGGCGGTCTGTCGTTCCTGCTGATGGTCCTGCCGACCGCCGGGCACTCCTCCGACGACTACCTCATGTCCGTCTGGTGGATCGTCGGGTCGTACCTGCTCCTGGGGCTCGGAGACGTGCTCCTGGAGACCTCGGGCATGTCGGCCACCACCAAGCTCGCCCCGGCCGCCTTCTCCAGCCAGACCATGTCCCTCTGGTTCCTCTCCCTCGCCCTCGCCAACGGCATCCAGGCGCAGACGGTGAAGCTCTACGACGACGTCTCCCACCCGGCCTACTTCGGCGTCAACGGCGCGATCGCGGTGGCCGCGGGCCTCGCGGTGATGGCCGCGGCGCCCTGGCTGCGCCGCACCATGCACCCCGTCCACTGAGGTCACAGCGATGAGCCTGCACATCCGTACGTCCTTCCCCTACGAGACGGCCCACGAGGACCTGCGTATCCCGCTTGCGGACGGAACGCAGTTGTACGCGCGCGTGTGGCGACCGCTCACCCAGGAACCGGTACCCGCTCTGCTCGAATACCTGCCCTACCGTCTGACCGACTGGACCGCGCCCCGCGACTTCCAGCGCCATCCCTGGTACGCGGGCCACGGCTACGCCTCCGTGCGCGTCGACGTCCGCGGGCACGGCAACAGCGGCGGTCTGCCGACGGACGAGTACTCGGCGACGGAGCTGGCCGACGGGGTCGAGGTGGTCAACTGGCTGGCTGCGCAGCCCTGGTGCGACGGCAGGGTCGGCATGTTCGGGATCTCCTGGGGCGGCTTCAACTCCCTCCAGATCGCGGCCCTCGCACCCGAGCCGCTCAAGGCGGTCGTCACGGTCTGCTCCACGGACGACCGCTATGACAACGACGTGCACTACATGGGAGGTTCCGTCCTCGCCGTCGACATGCACGCCTGGGCGGCCACCATGCTGGCCTTCGTCTCCCGGCCGCCGGACCCGCAGTACGCGGGCCTGGCCTGGCGGGACATGTGGCTCAAGCGCCTGGAGCACGTCGACCCGTTCATCAACACTTGGCTGGACCACCAGACCAGGGACGCCTACTGGCGGCACGGCAGCGTCTGCGAGGACTACGGCGCGATCGACGCGGCGGTCCTGGCGGTGGGCGGCTGGCACGACCCGTACCGCGACACGGTGCTCAGGCTGGTCGAGCACCTACCGCCGGACCGGGTCCGCGGGCTGATCGGCCCCTGGTCCCACCAGTACCCCGACCGCGGGCTGCCGCCGGGCCCGGCGATCGGCTTCCTCCAGGAGACCCTGCGCTGGTGGGACCAGCACCTCAAGGGCGTCGACACCGGCGTCATGCGGGAACCGCTGCTGCGGTCCTGGGTCAGCGACTCCCACCGCCCCGCCACGGTCTACGACACGCTCCCGGGCCGCTGGGTCGGCGAGCCGGCCTGGCCCTCCCCCCACGTCACCACCATCTCGTACGGTCTCCAGGGCGCCCCCGTCCTCGTCCGCTCCCCGCAGCACACGGGTGTGGACGCCGGGCGGTTCTTCCCGTTCGGGAACGACGCCGATCTGCCGCCGGACCAGCGGGAGGAGGACGCCCGGTCGGCCTGCTTCGAGTTCGCGGTGGGTGAGGAGACGTGGGTGCTGGGGCGGCCCCGGGTGCGGTTGCGGGTGACCTGCGAGGTGCCGCGCGGACAGGTGATCGCACGGCTCTGCGATGTGGCGCCGGACGGGGCGTCGACGCTGGTCACCCGGGGCGTGCTGAACCTGTCGGCACGGCACGGGCGGGACCGGGCGGTGCCGTGGGAGCCGGGGGGGGACCGGGGAGGTCGCCTTCGAGCTGAACGGCATCGGGCACGCCTTCCCGCCCGGGCACCGTATCCGGCTCGCGGTCTCCTCCGCGTACTGGCCGTGGATCTGGCCGCAGCCCGAGTCCGAGGCCGGCTTCACGCTGGACCCGGCGGGCAGCTTCCTCGAACTGCCGGTCAGGGCACGTGACGTGGACCCGGACACCGATACCGGCACCGGCATCGGCACGGACACCGGCATCGGCTTCGCCGAGCCCGAGCAGGCCGAGCCGCTGGGCGTGAACGTCCCGGCCACCCTCGACGAGCCCCGCCCCGAGCGGCTGGTCGTGCGGGACGTCGCCAAGGGCGAGTGGCGGCTGGAGGTCGACCCGCGCTACGGCGGCACCCGCTTCTACCCCGACGGCCTGGAGTTCACCGAGGACGCGCTGGAGACGTACACGATCCAGGAGGCGGACCCGCTGTCGGCCCGCGCCCGCTCGGACTGGTCTGTCCGGCTGCACCGGCCGGAGCTGGGCTGGGACACCATCGTCCGCACCCGCTCGGAGATCACCTGTGAGGCGGCCGAGTTCCTCACCTCCAACGAGGTGATCTGCACCGAGGGCGGCGAGGTGGTCTTCCACCGGACCTGGGAGAAGCGGATTCCACGGACCGCCGGTTAACTGCCAGTTGAGGGTTGATTGCCCGATTTGCCGCTCTCGTTCCCGACGGTGAGTTGGCTCACTTCACCCTGTCCTCACCTCGCCCGAAAACCCCGGAATTCCGGGGCACACAAGCCGGACACCAAGGTCAACAGGTGCGATCTGTGAATCCGGTACTTGTTTCGGACATGTGCAGTCGCATACGTTCCGGGCCCGGGTGGACGCCGAATCCTGCCGCCACCCGTAGACCGCTCACCTCACTCAGAGAACTTCACGGCAGGAGCGGGGGACCCAGGTAAGTCGCCGGGCCGGACGTCTTCGGACATACCGGTACGGCTCGGGGTGAAGTCATGCCTTCTTCGGCATGGCCGGGCAGCTCCCGCCCGAACCCGACAGCTCACCTCGCAGGCGCCGGAGAGGAATTCGTCATGCGCCTGTCCCGCAAGCTCGCCGTCACCGGTGCCGCCGTCGCCGCACTCGCCTTCCCCGTTGTCGGCGCGACCACCGCGTCCGCGGCCACCACGACCACGGTCACCGCCACCTCGCTCGGCTACTCCAACACCCTCGACGGCTGGATCCGCGCCTCGCTCCAGGTCATGGCGCAGAACGGCATTCCCGGCACGTACGACGGCATCTACCGCAACGTCATCCGCGAGTCCTCGGGCAACCCGTACGCCATCAACAACTGGGACTCCAACGCCGCCGCCGGCACGCCCTCCAAGGGCCTGCTCCAGGTGATCGACCCGACGTTCAACGCGTACCACGTGGCCGGCACGTCGTGGGACTCCTACGACCCGGTCGCGAACATCACCGCGGCCTGCAACTACGCGGCCGCGGTGTACGGCTCGATCGACAACGTGTACGGCGCCTACTGAGGTCTGCCGGGGGCTGCCGGGAAGGCTGCTTGAACAGCCTTTCGCCGGGGGCTAGTTGAAAAGTCTTTCGAGGACGACGGCGATGCCGTCGTCCTCGTTCGACAAGGTCACCTCGTCGGCCACGGCCTTGAGTTCGGGGTGGGCGTTGGCCATCGCGACGCCGTGGGCCGCCCAGTCGAACATCGGGATGTCGTTGGGCATGTCGCCGAAGGCGAGGGTGTCCCGCGGGCCCAGCCCGAGGTGATCGGCGGCCAGTGCGAGGCCTGTCGCCTTGGTGATGCCGCATGGCTGGAGTTCGACCGTGCCGGGGCCCGACATCGTCACCGTCGCGAGGGAACCGACGACTCCGCGCGCGGTCGCCGCCAACTCGTCGTCGGACAGGGCCGGGTGGCGCAGCAGCACCTTGCTGATCGGCTCGCACCACAGGTCGTCGCGGCGGCCCACCCGCACGGCGGGCAGGGTCGGGTGCGGCATCAGATACCCCGGCTCGATGAGCGTGAGCCCGTCGACCCCGTCCTGGTCCACGGCCGCGTACACCTGCCCCACCTCGGCCTCGATCTTGCCGAGCGCGGTCTCGGCCAACTCCCGGTCCAGGGTGACCGACCACAGCAGACGGTCCGCGCCGGCGTCGTAGACCTGCGCGCCCTGACCGCACACCGCGAGTCCGGTGCTGCCCAGGTCGTCGAGGAGCGGCCGCACTCTCGGGGCCGGTCGGCCGGTCACCACCAGATGCCGGGCCCCGGCCGACGTCACCCGCGCGAGTGCGGCGAGCGACCGGTCGGAGAGTGTGTCGTCGCCCCGGAGGAGGGTCCCGTCCAGGTCGGTGGCGACGAGTGAATATGCGGTGGGTGCGGCCATGATCAGAGAATACGGATGGAATCCCCCACCGACTCGACGCGAACCGGACGGCCGCACCTTTCACATCCGTTGACATCGGCTCCGGTTGGGAGTTGAAGGGGAACCGGCTGCCGCCGGTTCCGTCGGCCCGTGGGTGAGATGCTCGCGGGGTGACCGATCATCCGGAGACCTTCCTGAACCATCTGCGGACCGCCGCGGTCGGCATCCTCGAACGCTTCCCCGAAGAGCTCAAGCCGGAGATCTACGCCCTGTCCTTCCGTATCTGGCGCATCGACGGCGACGACCGCCACCCGTACGTGGCCATCGGCTACAACACCGAGAGCCAGTACGAGCGGGAGAAGTACCCGGGTGACGAGGGCGAGGTCCGCTGGAACTACGCCTACTGGCTCCTCGACGGCTTCGAGATGCTCGGCAACATCCCCGAGGACCCGGTCGGCAGCCGGGTGTACGTGGAGGAGGTCAAGCGTCTCGGCGCCTGGTACGAGGGCGAGTTCGACCTCGACCGGGTTCTGGACGACGACGACGTCCGCGCCCGCGCCGACCTCCTCCGCCGGCACTTCTACGACGCCGTCATCGACCTCGCCCGCCACCTCCACGCCGACGGAGTGATCGAGAAAACGCTCGGCCGCCCGCTCCCGGTCGTCGTCTTCGACATGGAGTGCCCCGGCTGGGAGGCGCACGCGACGGAGTACGCCAACCCGCCGGAGCTGATCGAGGAGTTCATGGCGTGGCTGCGGGAGTCCGGGGAGATCTGATCCGCCGCCCTGCCCTACCCGTGGGCCGCCACCAGATGCCGCGCCAGCCTCGGTGAGGCGAACTCCGTGCCGCACACGAAGCGCATCACCGGTCCGTACGACGACGCCGACGGCAGGCCCGTGAAGTACAGGCCCGGCACCGAGGAGACGTATCCGGCGCCGAGCTTGGGGGCGCCGCGGCTCACCGCGAGCCGGGTGCGCAGTTCGGGGCCGAGGAAGTCCATCGCGGCGAGGTCGACGCGGTAGCCGGTCGCGGCTATGACGTGGTCCGCGGCCAGACGTTCGGTGTGGCCGGTGTGGGTGAGGACGGACAGGGACGGGTGGCCGTCCGCGGTGTCGGCCTTGAGGACCCGGCGGACCTCGCTGACCTGGACCTTGTCCTCGAAGCGGTCGCGCAGCCACCAGGCGCCGAGTGGCCCGAGGACGCGGCGGACCAGGTAGTGGCGGGCCTGGGCCGGGAGGCGGCGGTAGGGGTGGGGGTAGTAGCTGAGCGCCCACAGGGACCAGGCGCGGCCGAACGGGGACTCCGGGCGCAGCCGGGGCTGCTTCCAGGGTGGGGCGCCGAAGGCCACGCTGCCCCGGCCGCGCGCCACGACCCTGACCTGGGCGCCGGCCTCGGCGGCGAGGGCCGCCGTCTCCAGCGCGGACTGACCGGCCCCGACGACGATGAGCTCGCGGCCGGAGAAGCGGCTGAGGTCGTGGTGCTGGGAACTGTGGGAGACGGGGCCGGTCGGGCTGGGCCCGTCGGGCACGGTCAGCTCCGGGGGCAGATGCGCGAGGCCCGAGAGCCCGGTGGCGACGACGACCGCGCGGGCCCCGAACGACTCGCCCGAGTCCAGCTTCAGTTCGAAGCCCTGGCTCTTGTCGCGGTCCACGGACACGACCCGCACCCGCTCCAGCTCGGGCACCAGCTTCTGCTGGAACCACTCGCCGTAGGCGATGAAGGTCTCCACGGGGATGATGTCCTCGTCCGTCACCAGCCGCGGTATGCCCGCCGCGTCGCAGTAGTCGACCAGGCCGTGGCCCGGCTGCGGGGCGTCGAGGCTGGAGGCCACCGGGGTGGACTTGAGGAGCATGCCGGCGGGCATGTGGTCGCGCCAGCTCACCATGGGTTCGCCGAAGACGCGGACCGGGATGCCGCGGGCCCTGAGATGTGCGGCGGTCGACAGCCCGAAGGGCCCGGCGCCGATGACTGCGACTGGTCGGATCACGAAGTCCCTCCCCAGGACGTCACTTCGTCACTTCGTGGTGGTGCGTGTGCTGTTGTCGGGCTCGGCTCGGCAGGTCAACGGGTGGCTGCGCCGCGGTGGTTGGTCCGCCACAGCTGATACAGGTGCTTCGCGCCCGGTCGTACGAAGCGCGCGAGCATCGTGAGGAACGGCAGCGGGTCGTCACCCGCGAACCAGGCCAGCTCGGTCCCGCTCGCCCGCCCCGGCGCGTGCGGCGTCGTATAGCCGCTGCGGCGGTAGGCGAGGAGGGCGGGCAGGTCGATGTTCTCCACGATGTACCGGTGCCCGGCCCGCTGTTCCCCCTCCGGAACGGGGCGGCCGGTCAGATCCAGGTGCATGGCGCGGACGACGTCCACCCCCGACTCGTTCTCGAAGAGGCGGAACTGGGCGCCCATGCGGGGGTTGAAGTCGAGGAGCTTGTACAGTCCGTCGCGCCGGTCGAAGCGCAGGTCCAGGTCGATGATTCCGGTGAAGCCGATCTGTTTGATGAAACGGGCGGCGAGGTCCGCGAGTTCCGGATTGTCGACGACGTACGCGTTCGCCGTCATTCCGGCGTGCGGCGGCCAGGAGCGGACCTTCACGCCGGTGAACATCGCGAGCGGGGTGGAGTCCGCGTCGAAGTAGGCGTGCACGATCCAGTCCTCGGCGTCCTCCCGGGGCAGATACTCCTGGAGGATCACGGCGGGCTGCTCGCCCCAGTCACGGGCGAGGGCGAGCAGCCCCTCCCGGGTGCCGATCCGGGTCGTGCCGTTCACGGCCGGCCGGGTGCGCCGTACGAACGCCTCACGGTTCTTGGCCACCACCGGGAAGCGGGCCTTGTCGGCGAACGCGACGACGTCGTCGTAGGACTGCGGGAAGGCGGCCGCCGGGCTGGGTATGCCGTGTTCCACGCAGAGTTCGTGCAGCCCCTGCTTGCTGGCCAGCCGGCGGGGCAGGCCGCGCTCGACGGGCGGCACGAGGAAGCGGGCGCCGAGTTCGACGCGGTGCTCGGCGATCAGCACCGCGGCCTCCTCGTCGGTCGGCACCAGGACGGCGGGCCGTCCGATCCTGCGGCCGATCCTGAGCAGCCCCGCGACAAGCCGCTCCGGCTCCTCCGTCCCCGTCGTCGGCCAGACGAACGCCCGCTCGAGGTAACGGGATGTCGCGGCGGGCGTGTAACGGTCCTCCGTGATCGCATACATCGGGACGCCGAGACGGCCCAGGCTGCGGATCGCGCCGACCCCGCCGTGGTGCAGCGGATAGTCGCCGAACTTCACGATCAAGCCCGGTACCTCTCTGTCGGGCTCGAACGGCACACGCACGTCTGCACTCCTGGCCACGGGTCCCCCCACGTGTCCCGTCCACGGAACGGCCCCACCCCGCCCGTTGTCCCCAAAGGAAGCTAAGCCGGAATTGCCGCCTCCGACCGATGCTTATCAGGACATTGCTAACTCTTTAGGCACTGCCGAGACAGGCAACTCGGCCGTAACGTGTGGCGCGACCACATGCGTCACGCAGTGTTCCGACCTACGAAGCGATGGAGAGCGAGGCAGCACCCCATGCCCCCGTTCGATCTGCCCGAGGGCGACCCCTTCGGCCCGCACAACCTCCCCTACGGCGTCTTCTCCGCACCCGGCTCCACCGACCGGACCGTCGGTGTCCGCCTCGGCGACCACGTCCTCGACGCGGGCGCGGCCGCCCTGGCGCTCGGCTCGCCCTACGCCTCTCTCCTCGCCCGGCCCTCCCTGAACCCGCTGCTCGCGGCCGGCCGCACCACCTGGTCGGACGTCCGGCGCGCGCTGACGGCGTGGGTGACGGTGCCCGCCCATCAGTCCGCCGTCGCGGAGTTCCTGCACCCCCTGTCGTCCGTGACCCTGCACCTGCCCTTCGAGGTCGCCGACTACGTCGACTTCTACGCCTCCGAGAACCACGCCCGGAACGTCGGCCGGATCTTCCGCCCCGACGCCGCGGACCCCCTCACCCCCAACTGGAAGCACCTCCCCATCGGCTACCACGGCCGCTCGGGCACGGTCGTGGTCTCCGGCACCGACGTCGTACGCCCCTCCGGGCAGCGCAAGGCCCCCACCGACCGGCGCCGGTCTTCGGGCCCTCGGTGCGCCTGGACATCGAGGCGGAGGTCGGCTTCGTGGTGGGCACGCCGTCCCCCATGGGCTCCCCCGTGGCCCTGGCCGACTTCCGGGACCACGTCTTCGGCCTCTGCCTGCTCAACGACTGGTCGGCGCGCGACATCCAGGCCTGGGAGTACGTCCCCCTCGGCCCCTTCCTCGGCAAGTCCTTCGCCACGTCCGTGTCGCCCTGGATCACCCCGCTCGACGCGCTGGAGGAGGCCCGGGTGGCCCCGCCCGAGCGGACGCACGAGCTGCTTCCGTACCTCGACGACACCGGCGCCGACGCCGAGCCCGGCGGGTACGACCTCCGTATCTCCGTCGCCGTGAACGGCCACGTCGTCTCCGAACCTCCCTTCTCCTCCATGTACTGGACGGCCGCCCAGCAGTTGGCCCACATGACGGTCAACGGGGCGTCCCTGCGCACCGGCGACCTCTACGGCTCCGGCACCGTGAGCGGCCCCGCGGAAGGAGAGCGCGGCTCGCTGTTGGAGCTGACCTGGAACGGCCGGGACACCCTCGAACTCCCCGACGGCAAGCGGACCTTCCTGGAGGACGGCGACGTGGTGACCCTGTCGGCGTGGGCCCCGGGCCCGGACGGGGTGCGGGTCGGGCTGGGCGGACGGTGGTGGGGCGGGTCGTGGGACGGGCCTCGGGGCAGGGCCCAGGGATAGATGGCGTCATGGGG
>MWJO01000106.1 GCA_002027195.1 Streptomyces sp. GKU 895
CGCGCCCCCTCCGTCCTGGCCGGCGGCACCACCATGCTCTTCGCGGGCCTCAACGGCGCACTGATCTACGCCGTCGTCGACGCCCTCGGCCACTCCCCCGCGTACACCGGTGTCCTGTACGCCGTGCAAGGCGCCGGTTCCCTGACGGTCGGCCTGCTCTCCGGCCCCGCGCTGCGGCGCCTCGGCGAACGCCGGTTCGCGGCGTACGGCATCGCCCTGACGGCCCTCGCGGCGGGCCTGCGCGCGATTCCGGCCGACCCGCTGGCGCTGGCATGCAGCGCGGCGATCGGCCTGGGCCTGCCGTGCGTGCTGATCACCGTGCTCACGGCCGTACAGCGGGAGACCCCGAACGCCCTGCTCGGCCGTACCGTCGCCACGGCCAACACCTTGGTGTTCGCACCGAACGTCCTCGGCCTGGCCGCGGGCGCGGCACTGGTCGAACTGGTCGGGCTAAGGCTGCTGTTGCCCGTCCTGACTGTGCTGTGGCTGACGACCGCCCTCCCCCTGCTTCACACCCCGGCGAGCGCCGACCGGACCGCCTCCAGATCCGCGTCCGACGCCAACCCGGCGTGATACAGCCGCAGTTCCGTCGCCCCGAGCGCACGCGCGCGTGCCGCGTCCGAGGCGAGCGTGCCGGGGCTGCCGCCCATGCCGGAGACGATGGTGAAGTTGGCGGCGATGACCGACCCACCGGCCACCCCGGCCACCCCGGCCACTCCACTCGCCCCGGTCACCCCGGCCACCTCGGCAAACGGAGCCAGCAGGCCCGTCCCGCCCGCGCAGGGCACGACCACCCCGTCCGCGACGGACAGAATGTGCGCGGGGTCCACGCCGGCGTTGGCGCCCACGTGGTACGAGACCGGGTCGGCATGGAGCAGGATCTGGAACCCCGCCGGAGCGGCCCCGCGCACCGCCGTCACCGCCGCCTCCTGGAGCGTGCGGGCGGTCTCGTCACGCCACGCGCGGGTGGCGCCCGCCATCGGGGCGCCCAGGAGTTTCTCCACTGCGGCCCAGCCCCCGTCGGAGGACGCCCCCCGCCACACCGGCTCCAGGGCGGCGCGGACGACGCCCGCCAGCTCGTCGGCGTCGACGCCCTGGGCGCCGTATCCCTCCCGGCAGGTGGGGCAGAAGCAGAGCGCCATCAGGTACAGGCCCGCGTCGCCGAGGCCGACGCCGCCGGTCTTGTCGTGGGCGTGCAGATGCTGGAGGCCGTACCAGCCGAGGGACTCCAGTTCGGTGCCGCGGGCGCCCGGCCGTACCGCCGCCTCGGCGGCCAGGTCGACGAGGTACGCGCGCGTGGCGGGCTGGGCGATGCACGGGGCCCAGGGGTAGCGGTCGCCGTAGGCGTTGACGACGGAGGTGTCCGGATGCTCGGCGCCCAGCCGGGAGTTGTGCGCGAGGACCACCCAGGTGTGCACGTCCAGACCGGCGTCGGTGAGCGAGGCGGCCGCCTCGCCGAAGGCGTCGCCGGGCGCCCAGTCGCCGGCCGCGTAGGGGCGCAACTCCCGTCCCTGCCAACGTTCGTCGGTGGGGTAGAGGACGGCCGCGTGCTCGGCGGTGACGATGCGGTGGCGCGGGTGCCGGGGGGTCAGCGCGCGCGTGGAGTGGTAGGCGGAGGCGAGCGTCACCTGCTGGACACCGGTGGCCGCGATGGTCGCGGCGGCCCGGGGATCTCCGTTGACGTCCCAGGGGTAGACGAATGTCGACGCCTTCACTTGCCCTCCTCCAGCAGCGCGTAGCCGCGTTCGATGATCTGCGCGAGCCGCTTCACATGGTCCTCGGTGGGCTCGTGCAGCGGGGGCCTGACCTCCCCCACGTCGAGCCCGCGCAGCCGTACCCCCGCCTTCACCAGCGCGACGGCGTACCCGCGGCCCTGCGCGCGCAGCTCGACGAACGGACGGTAGAAGCCGTCGAGGAGCCGCTGCGCCATCCCCGAATCCCCGGCTTCCAGGGCCCCGTGGAAGGCGAGGGCGATCTCGGGCGCGAAGCAGAACACGGCGGAGGAGTAAAGGGGCACCCCGACGGCGCGGTAGGCGAGCTGGGTCTGCTCGGCGGTCGGCAGTCCGTTGAAGTAGAGGAAGTCGCCCGGGACTTCACTGCGTACGGCACTCACGATCCGCTGCATCAGGTCGAGGTCGCCGAGCCCGTCCTTGAGCCCGACGATCCCTTGCGTACGGGCCAGTTCGACGACGGTCTCCGGGGTGAACACGGCGTTGTCGCGCTGGTAGACGACGACGGGCAGCGCGGTCGCGGCGGCGATCTCCCGGTAGTGCCGCAGCAGCCCCTGCTGCCCGGCGATCACCAGGTAGGGCGGCAGGGCGAGCAGCCCGTCCGCGCCGGCCGTCTCGGCGAGCCGCGCGTACCGCACGGCGAGCGCGGTGCCGTACCCGGCGCCCGCGACGACCGGCACCCGTCCCTCGGTGGCCTCGACCGCGGCCCGTACGCACGCCTCGAACTCCTCGGGTGTGAGCGCGTGGAACTCCCCGGTGCCGCAGCAGGCGAACACGGCGGCGGCTCCCGCTTCGACGCCCTGGCGCACATGCGCGCGGTAGGTGTCGAGGTCGACGGCGCCGTCGGGGCCGTAGGCGGTGACGGGGAAGAACAGCGGCCCGCTGGGGATGCCGAGGCGAGCGGTGAGGTCGGCAGGCGTCACGGGCACTCCCTGGAACGAGAAACGGCGGCGTCGGACAAGAGAAATCAACGTACGCGATTCTGATCGAAGTTTATGTTCATGAACACGAGGCGCACTACCCTTGACGCGACGAGCCGGTGATCCTTAGCTTGTCCACGAATGTGAATACGGTCCACTCCAAGGAGAGCCGAGCATGCCCGCGCCCCGCACCGTTCTGCTCACCGGCGCCGCCGGCGGCCTCGGCACCCTGATGCGAGACCTGCTCCCTTCCTATGGCTACGACCTGCGCCTGCTCGACCTGCGCCCGATCGAGGGCGCACCGGACGCGATCGTCGCGGACCTCGCCGACAGGGACGCGCTCCGCGAGGCCGTCCGGGGCGTCGACGCGATCATCCACCTCGCGGGCATCTCGCTGGAAGCGTCCTTCGACAAGATCCTCAAGGCGAACATCGAGGGCACGTACAACCTGTACGAGGCCGCCCGTGAGGAGGGCGTCCCGCGCATCGTCTTCGCCTCCTCCAACCACGCGGTCGGCTTCACCCCCCGCCCCGAGGGAGACGACCCGCTCATCCCCGTCGACACCCCGCGCCGCCCCGACACCTTCTACGGCCTGTCCAAGTCCTTCGGCGAGGACCTCGCGCAGCTGTACTGGGACAAGTACGGCCTGGAGACGGTCTCGGTCCGCATCGGCTCCTGCTTCGCCGAGCCCACCAGCGTGCGGATGCTCTCGGTCTGGATGAGCCCGGCCGACGGCGCCCGTCTCCTGCACGCGGCCCTGACCGCCGAGGACGTCAGGCACACCGTCGTCTACGGCTCCTCCGCCAACACCCGCCTGTGGTGGGACCTGACCACGGCCCGCGCCCTCGGCTACGACCCCCAGGACGACTCCGAGCCGTACGCCGAGAAGCTGATCGCCGAACAGGGCGACCTGGACCCGGACAACATCGCCCACGCCTATCTGGGCGGCCACTTCGTGAGCGACCCGCCGATCTGGCCGTACTAGTTCGTCTTGATCACACTGCGGACGGGCACCGAACGGGCCCGCCCGCAGTGCTTTCGGGCACGGGTGACGCCCCTGGATCGTGGCGCGCCAGCGCCACTCCAGGGGCGCGGGGAACTGCGCGACCAGCCCAAACGAACCCGCAGTCGCCCGCCGACACCACACCTCGAGCACCTGGGCGCATCCTGCCCGAACGGGCGCACCCGGTCACTATCACCCCTGTAACAGGCCTGGTCACCACACCACACCCGCTGTAGAACTTCCTGCAGACGCCCGAACGGGCAACGCACAGGAAGGCGGGTGACGACATGACCGGCACAGCGGAAGACCGTCAGCGACATATCGTCCACGCCGCCCGCAGGTCCGGTTCCGTCGACGTCAACGCCCTCGCCGACGAGCTGGGCGTGGCCAAGGAAACCGTCCGCCGAGACCTCCGCGCCCTGGAGGACCACGGCCTCATCCGCCGCACCCACGGCGGCGCCTACCCCGTGGAGAGCGCCGGCTTCGAGACGACGCTCGCCTTCCGCGCCACCAGCCACGTCCCCGAGAAGCGCAGGATCGCCACCGCCGCGGCCGACCTGCTCGGCGACGCCGAGACCGTCTTCGTCGACGAGGGCTTCACCCCCCAGCTCATCGCCGAGGCGCTGCCCAGGGACCGCCCGCTGACCGTGGTCACCGCGTCCCTCCCGGTGGCCGGCGTGCTCGCCGAGGCGGAGAACACCTCCGTGCTGCTCCTGGGCGGCCGGGTCCGCCCCGGCACGCTCGCCACCGTGGACCACTGGACGACGAAGATGCTCGCCGGCTTCGTCATCGACCTCGCCTACATCGGCGCCAACGGCATCTCCCGCGAACACGGCCTCACCACCCCCGACCCGGCCGTCAGCGAGGTCAAGGCGCAGGCCATCCGGGCCGCCCGCCGCACGGTGTTCGCGGGCGTCCACACCAAGTTCGGGGCGGTCAGCTTCTGCCGGTTCGCGGAGATCGGCGCGCTGGAGGCGATCGTCACCAGCACCCTGCTGCCGTCGGCGGAGGCCCACCGCTACTCCCTGCGCGGGCCACAAGTCATCCGCGTCTGACACACCCAACCCACCCCTTGATGCGGCACGCCACACCCTGTCGTGCCCTCTATCTCCCCATATGTCCAGGAGCGATCCATGCGAACCCCGAGCCGACGACGGCCACCGCGAGCCCCGCTCGCCCTGGCCGCCGCAGGGACGCTGCTCGCCCCGCTGCTCTCCGGCTGCTGGGCCGGAGCCGGCGGGGCGGGATCGGGCGGCGACTCGATCAACGTCCTCATGGTCAACAACCCCCAGATGACCGAGCTGCAGAAGCTCGCACCCCGCTTCACCGAAGAGACCGGCATCAAGGTCAACTTCACCGTGCTGCCGGAGAACGACGTCCGCGACAAGATCAGCCAGGACTTCGCCAACCAGGCCGGCCAGTACGACGTGGCGACCCTCTCCAACTACGAGATACCGATCTACGCCCGCAACGGCTGGCTGCACGAGATGGACTCCTACGTCGCCAAGGACCCGGCGTACGACGAGCAGGACGTCCTCAAGCCCATGCGCGAGTCCCTGACCGGCGACGACGGCAAGCTCTACGGGCAGCCCTTCTACGGCGAGTCCTCCTTCCTGATGTACCGCAAGGACGTGTTCGCCGCGAAGGGCCTGACGATGCCCGCGCACCCCACCTGGACCCAGGTCGCCGACCTGGCCGCGAAGGTGGACGGCGCGGAGTCCGGCATGAAGGGCATCTGCCTGCGCGGGCTGCCCGGTTGGGGCGAGGTGATGGCGCCGCTCACGACCGTCGTGAACACCTTCGGCGGCACCTGGTTCGACAAGGACTGGAAGGCCCGGCTCGACTCCCCCGAGTGGGAGAAGGCGGCGAAGTTCTACGTCGGCCTGGTCCGTGCGCACGGCGAGTCCGGCGCGGCCCAGTCCGGCTTCGCCGAGTGCCTGAACAACATGACCCAGGGCAAGGTCGCCATGTGGTACGACGCCACGAGCGCCGCCGGTTCCCTGGAGGCGAAGGGCTCGCCGGTCAAGGGCAAGGTCGGCTACGCCCCCGCTCCCGTGGAGAAGACCACGTCCTCGGGCTGGCTCTACACCTGGGCCTGGGGCATCCAGGACGCCTCCCGCAACCCCGACAAGGCCTGGAAGTTCGTCTCCTGGGCCTCGAGCAAGCAGTACGAGGAGCTCGTCGGCGACGAGATCGGCTGGTCCAACGTCCCGGCCGGCAAGCGCGCTTCGACGTACACGAACGCCGCGTACCGCCAAGAGGCCGCAGCCTTCCAGGAGATGACCAAGGAGGCCATCGAGGGCGCCCGGCCCACCGACCCGGGGGTGCAGCCGCGCCCCGCGCCCGGCATCCAGTTCGTCGGCATCCCCGAGTTCACCGATCTCGGCACCAAAGTCTCCCAGGAGATCAGCGCGGCGATCGCCGGACGCCAGTCCGTCGAGTCGGCGCTGAGCAAGTCCCAGCGGCTCGCCGAGAAGATCTCCGAGGAGTACGAGGGACGATGACCGCGACGACGACGGCCCCCCTGGCCACCACACCCGTACGCACCACCCGCCAACCGTCGGCCCGGCTGCGCGCCTGGGCCACCCGGGCCCCGCTGCTCCCCGCCCTGATCTTCATGATCGCGGTCACCCAGCTCCCGTTCGTGGCCACGCTGGTGATCTCGTTCTTCGACTGGAACGCCCTGTATCCGAAGGCGCGCCACTTCACCGGGGTCGACAACTACAAGGAGGTCCTCACCGACGCGGACCTGCGCCACTCGGTGTGGACGACGGTCCTGCTGACGGTGGCCGTGGTCCTGGCCAGCCTGGTCCTGGGACTGGTCCTCGCCCTGCTCCTCGACCGGCGGTTCCGGGGCCGGGGCGTGGTCCGCACGCTGCTCATCGCCCCCTTCCTGGTGGTCCCGGTGGCGGCGGCGCTGCTGTGGAAGCACGTCCTCTACAACCCCGAGTACGGCCTGCTGAACGGCCTGTTGCACTACGTCGGCGGCCCGCAGCCCGACTGGATCTCGGGCACCCCGCTGCTCGCGGTGGAGGCGTCCCTGGTCTGGCAGTGGACCCCGTTCATGATGCTGATCCTGCTGGCCGGCCTGCAGAGCCGTGACCCCCAGCAGCTGGAGGCGGCACGGGTGGACGGGGCGAGCGACTGGCAGATCTTCCGCCATCTCACCCTCCCGCACCTGCGTCGCTATCTGGAACTGGGCGCCCTGCTGGGCTCGATCTACATCGTCCAGAACTTCGACGCGGTCTTCACGATCACCTCGGGCGGCCTGGGCACGGCGAACCTCCCGTACACCGTCTACCAGAGCTTCTACCAGGCCCACGAGAACGGCCTCGCCTCGGCCGCGGGCGTCCTGGTCGTCATCGGCTCGATCATCATCGCGACCTTCGCCCTGCGGGTCGTGTCGTCTCTGTTCCGCGAGGAGGTGGGCCGGGCATGAGCGCAATCACCGTGAAGCGCAAGGGACTTGGCCTCGGCGTGACTGCCTGGCTGCTGGGGATCCTCTTCTTCCTCCCCATCGCCTGGATGGCCCTGACGTCCTTCCACTCGGAGTCGGACGCCGCGACCAACCCCCCGTCCTTCGGCGCCGCGTTGACCCTGGACGGCTACCGCGAGTTCTTCGGCACCGGCGGCGGTGCGAGCCCCTGGCCGGCGCTGATCAACTCGACGGTGGCCTCGGTGAGTTCCACGCTCCTCGTCCTCCTGCTGGCGCTCCCCGCGGCCTACGCCCTCTCCGTCAACCGGGTCCGGAAGTGGACGGACGTCCTGTTCTTCTTCCTGTCGACGAAGATGCTCCCGGTGGTGGCGGGCCTGCTGCCGATCTACCTCTTCGCGAAGAACACCGACATGCTGGACAACATCTGGCTGCTGGTCATCCTCTACACGTCGATGAACCTGCCGATCGCGGTGTGGATGATGCAGTCGTTCCTGGCCGAGGTCCCGGTGGCGATCATCGAGGCGGCGCGGGTGGACGGCGCGCGGCTGCCCACGATCCTCGCGCGCGTCGTCGCCCCGATCGCCCTCCCCGGCATCGCGGCGACATCGCTGATCTGCTTCATCTTCAGCTGGAACGAGCTGCTGTTCGCGCGGGTCCTGACCGGCGTGGTCGCCGAGACGGCCCCCGTCTTCCTGACCGGCTTCATCACCAGCCAGGGCCTGTTCCTGGCGAAGGTGTGCGCCGCGTCGCTCGTCATCTCCCTGCCGGTGCTCGCCGCGGGGTTCGCCGCCCAGGACAAGCTGGTCCAGGGCCTGTCGTTGGGAGCCGTGAAATGAAGGCCGCCGTCATCGAGTCCGTGGGCAGGGCCGTCGTCGCCGAGGTCCCGGACCCGACGCCGGGACCGCGGGAGGTGGTCGTCGAGGTCGCGGCCTGCGGGCTGTGCGGCACGGACCTCCACATCCTCCAGGGCGAGTTCGCCCCGAAGCTGCCGATCGTGCCGGGCCACGAGTTCGCGGGCGAGGTGGTCGGGCTGGGCTCCCAGGTCACGGAGCTGACGCTCGGCGACCGGGTGGCGGTGGACCCCTCCCTCTACTGCCACGAGTGCCGCTACTGCCGTACCGGCCACAACAACCTCTGCGAACGCTGGGCGGCGATCGGCGTGACGGCGGCAGGGGGCGCGGCGCAGTACGCGGTCGCCCCGGTCGCGAACTGCGTACGCCTCCCCGACCACGTCCGTACCCAGGACGCGGCCCTGGTGGAACCGCTGTCGTGCGCGGTACGCGGCTACGACGTCCTCCAGTCCCGCCTGGGCGCCCATGTGCTGATCTACGGCTCCGGCACGATGGGCCTGATGATGCTCGAGCTGGCCAAGCGCACGGGCGCGGCGAGCGTGGACATGATCGACGTGAATCCGGCCCGCCTGGAGACGGCCCGCCGGCTCGGCGTCTCGGCCTCCGCGGCGCACGCGGACGAGCTGGACCGGCCCCAGGGCTGGGACCTGGTGATCGACGCCACGGGCAACGCGGCGGCGATCCAGGACGGCCTGGACCGGGTGGCCAAGGCCGGCACGTTCCTCCAGTTCGGCGTGGCGGACTACGCGACGAAGGTGACGATCGACCCGTACCGCGTCTACAACCAGGAGATCACCATCACCGGCTCCATGGCGGTCCTGCACAGCTTCGAGCGCGCGGCGGAACTCTTCGCGAACGGGGTGCTGGACCCGGAGGTCTTCATCAGCGACCGCATCCCGCTGGACCGGTATCCGGAGGCGCTGGAGCAGTTCGCGGCGGGGGTGGGGAGGAAGATCGTGGTGGTGCCGTAGCGGTCCCCCGGTAGGGGCGGGTGGGCGAAAAACCCTTGGCGCGCACCCCCACCCGGCCCCCTACCATCCCGCCATGCCCATCCCGCACGGCTTCAGCTACGAGGCCCACGCCAACGGAACCGTCCACATCACCCACCACCACCGCCCCGCGACCACCCTCCACGGCCCCCGGGCCGCCCAGTTCCTCGCCGAGGTGGAGTCCGCCGCCGACCCTCAGCTCGTCATGGCCCGCTGGACCGGGAACTACAAGCGCGGCAACGAACGCACGGCCCGCAACCACCCCCGCAACCGCCGCTGATCCACCCCCGTCCCCCGCTCCGATCCGAACGGTCGCGGGTAAGGGAACGGTAAAGCGGGCTGGATCGTTCACCGGTCATGACAGCTATGACCCCCGGCTCGAACATCCCTCTCTCCACCGCGCGCGTGACGGTGGACGTCGCCGCCCCGGTGCGGCTCGACGTATCGGGCCTGCTGCTCACCGCCGACGGCAAGGTGCGCTCCGACGACGACTTCATCTTCTACAACCAGCCCAACGGCCCGGGCGTGACCTACCGCTCGGGCGGGGGTGCGGCGCCGGACGCGATCACCGTGGACACCACCGCCGTCCCCGCGGGCATCGAGAAGATCGTCGTCACCGCCAGTCCGGACGCCGCCGGCCAGACCTTCCAGGGCATCGAACCGACGGCCACGATCCGCAGCGCCGACGACAACTCCGTCCTCGCCACCTTCACGCCCCCGCAGCTCGGCACCGAGACGGCGCTGGTGGTCGTGGAGATCTACCTGCGCAACGGCGCCTGGAAGGCCCGCGCGGTCGGCCAGGGCTACGCCAACGGCCTGGCCGGCATCGCCACCGACTTCGGCGTGACGGTCGAGGAACCGGCCCCGGCCCCGGTGGCACCGCCCCAGCCGGTCGCCCCGCCGCAGCCCACGATCCAGACCCCGGTCACCCCGCCGGCCCCTCCGATGACCACCCCGGCTCCCCCGCCGCCGGCGCACGCGCCCGGCACCGGGAAGATCAACCTCGACAAGGGCCGCGTCAGCCTCCAGAAGAACCAGACCGTGTCCCTGGTCAAGGGCGGCCGCCCGCTGCTCTCCCAGGTCAAGATGGGCCTCGGCTGGGAGCCGGCGTACCGCGGCAAGGACATCGACCTGGACGCCTCGGTCATCGCCTACGGCCCGCAGCGCAACCACATCGACAGCTGCTACTTCGGCAAGCTCTCGATCGTCGGCGGCGCGATCAAGCACTCCGGCGACAACCTCACGGGTGAGGGCGGCGGCGACGACGAGGTGATCGTCGTCGACCTCGGCCGGCTCCCGCAGGAGGTCACCGGCCTGGTCTTCACGGTGAACTCCTTCTCCGGCCAGAAGTTCACCGAGGTCGCCAAGGCCTACTGCCGCCTCGTGGACGCCGCCACCGACGAGGAACTGGTCCGCTTCGACCTCACCAACGCCGAAGCCCAGACCGGCGTGATGATGGCCAAGCTGATCAAGCAGTTCTCCGGCGAGTGGGAGATGACGGCGATGGGCGACTTCGTGAAGTCGCGCACGGTGAGGGGAATGGTGAAGCCGGCCGCCCAGGCCCTGTGAGCCGCCGCCCTTCCCGGGCACCCCGGAACGGCCGCCCCGCCGGACAGGCGCACGGGCGGCCGCGCCGTTCCGTCCGACAGGCGCACGGGCGGGGGCGCCGGTCCGTCCGACAGGCGCACGGGGCGGTGGCACCGTTCCGTCCGACAGGCGCACGGGGGCGGTGGCGCCGTTCTGACGACGCCGCCCCGGGGGAGCGTCACCCGCCGGGTCCGTCCTCCATCCCCCAGTCCCACTCGGTGATCACCGCACGCATCAAGCGGGCGGCAGCCGGCAGGTGGTTCTGGGCGCCCCAGTGCAGCGTGACCGTGCGGCGGCAGTCCGGGCTGTCCACCGGGATCCACGCGGCGGGCGCCTGGGTGGCGCTGCGGCGGGCGATGGCGGGGGCGAGGCCGATGCCGAGGCCCGCGCTGATCAGGTCGGCGATGGCGCTGTGCTCGTCGGTCTCGCAGACGATCCGCGGGGTGAGGCCCCGCGCCGCGAAGAGCCGGTCGAGGAGCCGCCGCAGCCAGTGCCCTTCGCGTGCGGTGACGAAGGGCTGGTCGGCGAGTTCGTCGATGGTGACGGACGTCCGCCCGGCCAGCGGATGGCCGAGCGGTGTGCCCACACCCACCGGCTCCTCGAACAGCGCCACAGACTCCAGCCCCTCGGCGTGGATCGGCTGCGAGGTGACGCACAGGTCGACCTCCTGGGCGCGCAGTCGACGGGCCATGTCCTCGGGTGGCGACCAGTGCAGCGCGATCTCGACGGCGGGATGCGCGCGCTTGTAGGCGGCCAGCGGTCCCGAGAGGGTGAGGAAGGTCTCCGACGCCAGCCGCACGACGCCCGGTCCCTCGCCACAGGCCTCGGCGACGGCACGCCGTCCCGCGTCGAGTTCGCCCAGGGCACGTTCGACGTGGACGCGGAAGATCCGGCCGCTGTCGTTCAGCCGGAGCCGGCCGCCCCGGTCGAACAGCGGGGCACCCAGTTCGCTCTCCAGCCGGGCGATGGTCCGGCTCAGCGACGGCTGGGCGAGGCGCAACTCGTCGGCGCGCGGCTGAGGTGCTCCAGTCGCGCCACCACCAGGAACTGCCTGAGCGCGTTCAGCTCCATCATGCCTCCGGACGCATAACCTCATAGCAATATCGGTCTTGGACAAGATAACTGCACGGTCATAGCGTCGAGTTCATGGGAAACGAAGAAGCGGAGATCCGCCGGCACATCGAGAAGCTCGTCGAGGGCCTGAACTCCAAGAACCCCGAGGCCCTGCGGCCGCTGTACGCGCCGGACATCGTGTCCTTCGACGTCCAACCGCCGCTCCAGCACGTGGGCGTCGAGGCCAAACTCAAGAACTGGGAGCCCGTGTTCACGGGATTCGAGACGGTCGCGTACGAGGTCCGCGATCTGACGCTCACCGTGGGCGACGACCTCGCCTTCGGGCACGCCTTCGCCCGTCTCGGCGGCACCCTGAAGGACGGGACGGTGATCGACGGGATGTGGGTCAGGATCACCTACTGCCTCCGGAAGACCCGCGGCACCTGGCTGATCACGCACGACCAGGCCTCCGTGCCGTTCGACATCGCGACCGGCAAAGGCGTGGTCGACCTCGAACCCTGACCCCGCTCCGCCCCGTCGGCTAGAACAGCGCGCTGTACGCGTTCAGCGCCGGCTGCCCGCCCAGGTGCGCGTACAGCACGGTCGCGTCCGGCCCGATCTCGCCGCGCTCCACGAGGTCGATCATCCCGGCCATCGACTTGCCCTCGTAGACGGGGTCGGTGACCATCCCCTCGGTGCGGGCGGCGAGGCGCATCGCGGCGAGGGTGGTGTCGTCGGGGATGCCGTACACACCGGCGTGGTAGCGCTCGTCCAGCTCGACGTCGTCCACCGTCAACTCCCGCTTGACTCCGATGAGTTGTCCGGTGGCATGGGCGATCCTGGCGATCTGTTCCCGGGTGGCGGCGGGCTTCGCCGAGGCGTCGATGCCGAGCACCCGCCGGGGCCGGCCGCCCGCCTCCTCCAGCGCGGCGAACCCGGCGACCATGCCTGCCTGGGTGGAGCCGGTCACCGAGCAGACCACGACGGTGTCGAAGAAGACCCCCGACTCCCGCTCCTGCTCGGCGACTTCGTACGCCCACCCGGCGAAGCCGAGGCCGCCGAGCGGATGGTCGGAGGCCCCGGCGGGGATGGCGTACGGCTTCCCGCCCGACTCCTCCACCTCCCGCAGCGCCTGCTCCCAGCTCTCCTTGAACCCGATCCCGAACCCGGCCCGCACCAGCCGTACGTCGGCCCCCGCGAGCCGGCTGATCAGGATGTTGCCGACCTTGTCGTAGACCGCGTCCGGCCAGTCCACCCAACTCTCCTGCACCAGCACGCACTTGAGCCCGGCGCGGGCGGCGACGGCCGCGACCTGCCGGGTGTGGTTGGACTGGACGCCGCCGATGGAGACGAGGGTGTCGCAGCCCTGCGCGAGGGCGTCGGCGACGAGGTACTCCAGCTTGCGGGTCTTGTTCCCGCCGTACGCGACACCGGAGTTGCAGTCCTCCCGCTTGGCCCACAGGGACGCGCCGCCGAGGTGTGCGGTGAGGCGTTCCAGGGGGTGGACGGGTGAGGGTCCGAAGAGGAGGGGGTAACGCTCGTACGAGGAAAGGGACATGGGGAGCCTCCCTGGGTCGGTCGCCTGGTCAGTGGCTGTCCGCGAGCTCGGCCAGCCCGCGCCAGATCTCCGCGGTGACCCGCACCGCCGCGTCCACGTCGCCGGCCGCGCAGGCTCGATGAGCCGCTCGTGCAGTCCGGCCGAGCGGCAGGTGCCGCCCTCTCCGAAGCGGCGGCGTTCCAGTCTGCGGATGAGGGGGGTGTAGCGGGCGGCGGTCGCGGCGGCGGCGCGGTTGCGCTGACGCGGACGAGGACGTCGTGGAGCTCGTCGTCGGCCTGGAGCGCGCCGTCCACGTCACCCGCGGCGACGGCCGCGGCGAAGCGCCCGTTGGCCGTGCGCATCGTCTCGATGTCCGCGGCGAACAGCCGGGGCACGGCGATCCGGGTGACCAGTTCGTGCATGGCGCCGACGACCGCGGCGGCGTCCCGTACGTCGGCGGCCACCACCGGCGTCACCCGGGTGTAGCTCTGCGGCTTGCTCTCCAGCAGCCCCTCGTCGACCAGACGCGAGAACGCCTCCCGTACCGGCGCCCGCGATAGCCCGAGCCGCTCGGCGAGATCGGCGTCCCGCACGACCGCGCCGGGTTCCAGCTCCCCGGCGACGATGGCGTCCCTGAGGGCTGCGTAGGCGCGGTCTCTGAGCAACGTACGCGGTATGGCCTCCACAACTGAAATGTTAGATGTCAGTGAGGGAGGCGACAAGGGTGTGGCCCGCACTCCCCGTGAAGTGCGGGCCAGGCCCTGCCTGCGCGCGCGGCCTCAGGCCGCCCACGGCCAGTCGGCGTCGCGAGCGCTCTCCAGCAGCGGAACCATCCGGAACGCGGCGTCCGACAGGCCCCCGAAGGTGTGCCTGTTCGCCTTGCCCGACGGGCCGTGACCCGCCCGGTAGCCGGCCAGGTTCCAGGTGTAGACCGGCACGTCGGCGGGGACCTGCTCGGTCGGGTCGCCGTAGTGGCTGTACGCGTACTGCTCGTCGGTGACGATCAGCACCCGGTCGTGCTTCCGGTAGTGGCGGCGCACCGCGCCGGTGGTGTCGGTGCCGCCCAGGTTGCCGAAGCGCTCCAGGATCTTCAGCACCGACTCGCCCTTGCGGAACCGCACCTCCGCGCTGGTGGTGCCGAACTGGACGAGGTCGGCGCGCTCGGCGCGCAGCGCGAGCGCCGTGCCGAAGATCGCCGCCGCGTCCGCCCGGTTGAGCTGGGAGCGGCTCGACAGCGGACCCCACATCGAGCCGGAGCGGTCGACGAGCACGAGCGTCCGGCCGGGCAGCGCGGGCACGTTGGCCAGCGAGTGGCCGAGCGCCTGCTCCAGCGGGTACGCCCAGCGCAGCGACGGCGCGTGCTGGTACGCGGCGAGGTACCGGAAGGGGAACTGCCGCGACCGCGCGACCTCCGCCGGGTCGCTGATCCGCGCCGCGACCTGGGCCGCGACCTCGTCGGAGACACCGGCCTGGTCGAAGTTGCGGAGGTTGCGCACGAGCGCCATCGCGCCCATGGACGGAATGACCGCCTCCCAGGCCTCCTTGTCCATCGGCCCCTGCAGCCACCCGGCCAGCGCCTCCCAGGTCATCCCGGCCGCGGCGAGCCGCTCGGCGCCGCCCTCGGAGGTGACGACCGCACGCCGCTCCGCGACCGGCAGCGCCATCAGCTCACGGTGGGCGACCAGCGTGCGGTTCGACGCGGGCGGCACGGCCGTGTCCGGGTGGTGCCGGCGGTCGAGGGCGTACCGGAACAGCTCGCCCTGCCACGGCTTGTCCGGGTCGGGCACCGCGTGCACCAGGTTGAGGATGTCGCCGAAGCGGTAGCCCTTGGCCGCGGTGTCGTACTTCAGCAGGGACTTGCCGCTGTAGAGACGTCGTACGGCGTCGGCGACGCCGCGCTTGACGGGCTTGGGCACGTTGCGGCCGTAGGTGGCCGTCCAGTACGCGAGCAGCTCGCCGGGCTCGTCCGGGCGCCGGAGCACGGAGTCGACGACCTGCCGGTTGGAGGGGCCGCCGGTGGCGCCCGCGTCGAGGCGCGCCTTCACGTACTCGGCGGCGCCGACGACGGAGGCGGTACGGAGGTTGCCCTCGCCGCGCAGCCAGCCGAGCAGACCTGCGGTCCACTCCGGGTCGGTGACGGCGAGCTCCCGCACGAGCGTCGCGAACCGGTCGTCGCGGTCGGCGCCGGTCTCGTAGAAGGTGTCCTGCGCGACGAAGTTGGCGACGGCGAGCAGGAAGAGCTCGGAACGCGCGTCCCGCTCACGGCCTCGGCCGCCCTGGAAGGTACGCAGAATGCGGCCCGTGGAGGTGACGCGCGAAGTGGGCTGCGCGCGTGCCGTCTTCCTGTTGAATCGCGACATGCTGAATTCCCCCGAATTCACTGTGGTTTCGGAGGGAGGCGCAGCAAAAGGAGGGTGCCCGAGTTCGAAGTCGGCTGCGGAAAAGACTGGCGCGTCTTCCGTTCCGCCACATCGACCCTGAGTCGATGACGGGATTCGAACCCGCACGAGGATCTACCCCACCAGTTCCGGAAGTATCCGCCGCCTGCGCACCGGGCACCCACCTTGAGCTGCGCCTCCCGAGATCAAGTCGGCTGCGGCATGGGATCTTTTGGGAGAAGAAGTAGCCGCGGCCCGCGCACCGGGAGGTGCATGAAGTTGTGGTGTCCAGAGTTCAGGTCGGCGGAACCGACAAAGGTGCTCTAACCCCTGAGCTACACCGGCGCGTTGTACCGGTGGCGGGACTCGAACCCGCGGCCGCCCCATTATGAGTGGAAGTAGGTCCTGCCTTCGCACCTGGACGTGTTTCACTCTAGGAGGCGTGCCGCGGGTGGGCGACCCAATTAAATTCAGCCGCGCTTCTGGCGCTTCCAGGGTCCGGTGATGGCGAGCATGATGCCGGGGGTCTGGATGTTGGCGAACAGGGTCCTGCCGTCGCAGGAGAAGGTGACGCCGGTGAACTCGCTGTACTCGGGCTCCTCTTCGGTGCCGATGTTGAGTTCGTTGCGGGCGATCGGGTACGTCCTGCCGCTGTCCGTGGCGCCGAAGAGGTGCTGGACGCCCTCGCCGTCCTCGGCGATGACGAGGCCGCCGTACGGGGAGACGGTGATGTTGTCGGGGCCGTCGAAGGCGCGTCGACGGACGGGTCGGGGTTGACGCCGAGGAGCACCTTCAGGGTGAGGGTGCGGCGCTTGGGGTCGTAGAACCAGACCTGGCCGTCGTGCTGGACGGGGCTCTCCGTGCGGGCGTAGGAGGAGACGATGTAGGCGCCGCCGTCGCCCCACCACATGCCCTCCAGCTTGCGGGCGCGGGTGACCTGGCCGGCGGTGAACTGCTTGCGGACGGCGACGGTCTTGGCGTCGCGGTCGGGGACGTCCACCCAGTCGACGCCGTAGACGGTGCCGATCTTCGTGGCGCGGGAGAGGTCGTCGACGAACTGGCCGCCGGAGTCGAAGCACTTGAAGGCCTGGAGGGCGCCGGCGTCGTCGGCGAGGGTGCGCAGCTTGCCGCGGCCGTGCTCGAAGCCCTTCGGCGGGGTCCAGCGGAAGAGGAGGCCGTTGGGCGAGGCCGCGTCCTCGGTGAGGTAGGCGTGGCCGCGCCGGGGGTCGATGACGACGGCCTCGTGGGCGTACCGGCCGAAGAACTTCAGGGGCTTGGGGTCGCGGTTGGCGCGGTGGTCGACCGGGTCGACCTCGAAGACGTAGCCGTGGTCCTTGGTCATGCCGTTGGAGCCGGCCTTGTCCTCGGTCTCCTCGCAGGTGAGCCAGGTGTCCCAAGGGGTGCGTCCGCCGGCGCAGTTGGTGGAGGTGCCGGCGATGCCGACCCACTCGGCGACGTGTCCGCCGGGGCGGACCTCGACGACCGTGCAGCCGCCGGACGCGGCGGGGTCGTAGACCAGGCCCTCGGTGAGCGGGACCGGGTACTTCCAGTTGGCGCGCGGGCCCTTCAGCTCGTGGTTGTTGACGAGGAGGGTGGTGCCGCGGGGGCCGTCGAAGGTGGCCGTGCCGTCGTGGTTGGACGGGGTGATCTCGCCCGACTCCAGCTTGGTCCTGCCGCTGTAGGTGATGACGCGGTACTTGAAACCGGCGGGCAGCGCGAGGATGCCGTCGGGGTCGGGGATCAGGGGCCCGTAGCCGACTCCGCCCCGAGCGTCCGCCCCGCTCTCGGCGTCGATGTCGGTGGACGCGAGGGCTTGCGGCGCGGTGGCGAGGGCGCCGACGCTGCCGGCCAGCGCGACACCGGCACCGGTGATCGCGGAGTTTCTGGCGAAGTCCCTGCGGGTGAGCGACATGGTGTCTCCTGTGTGGCGGTGGGTGTGCCGTGGGAGGTGGCGGACCTCGGGTCGGCGTCACCGTCCCGCCCACGCCTGAACAGGGGTTGAACAGGGGACGACGTCCGCATGTTCGCTTCCATGAATCCGTCGGCACACCCTGACCGCGCTGCGGTCCACCGCCCACCGCCCCGGGTCAACCGCCGTGCTGCGAGCGGGCCTTGAAGGCCGCCTTGCGCGCTTCCTTCGCGATCTTCTTGTCCGGGTGCAGCCGTCCCATGGCCTCCAGCACGTCCGCGGTGGCCGGGTGGTCCACCCGCCACGCAGCGGCGAAGAACCCGCTGTGCTGCTGGGCGAGACCCTCCACGAGCCCCTGCAGCTCCTCGGAGTTGCCCTCGGCGGCGAGCTGCGCGGCGACGGTGTCGACGGTGAGCCAGAAGATCATCGCCTCCGAGGGCGGCGGTACGTCCGTGGCGCCGCGCTCGGTCAGCCAGACGCGGGCCAGCCCGCCGAGCTCCGGGTCGTCGAGGACCGCCCGCAGCGCCGGTTCGGCCTCCGGTCCCACGAGGGACAGCGCCTGCTGGCAGCGCAGCCGGCGCAGCGGTGCGCCCGCGTCCCCGCCCCGGCTGGCGGCCAGCAACTCCCGGGCGGCGGCGAGGGGTTCACGCCGGGCCAGCCACTGCTCGGTCTCGGCCTGCGCGGCCCCGGGCGGGAAACCGGCGGTGCCGTCGAGCAGGGCGTCCGCGCCCTTGTCGACGAGGTCCCCGACGGCGGGCGCCGCGAACCCGGCCTCGAGGAGCCGCGCCCGGAGCCCGTAGAGGCCGAGCGGGGTCAGGCGCACCATGCCGTAGCGGGAGACGTCGGTGTCGTCGACCGGCGCGGCGGGCTCCTCGTCGGCGTCGGCCATGAGCGCCTCGTCGACGGGCTGGTACTCGACGAGCCCGATCGGCTCCAGGACCCGGAACTGGTCGTCGAGGCGCATCATCGCGTCGGAGACCTGTTCGAGGACGTCGTTGGTGGGCTCTCCCATGTCGTTCGGCACGATCATGGACGCGGCGAGCGCGGGGAGCGGCACCGGCCGGTCACCGGGGCCGTCCTCGTTGACGGTGAGCAGATAGAGGTTGCCGAGCACGCCGTCGAGGAAGTCGGCCTCGGCCTCCGGGTCCCAGTCGAGGGAGGAGAGGTCGATCTCGCCCCCCTCGTCCATGGCGTCCATCAGATCGTCCAGGTCAGGCACGCTCGCGTCGGCGACGACCGTGTCCAGCGCGCCGAGCCACACCCCGAGCACGTCCTGCGGGGAGCCGCCGGTGAGCAGGGCGAGGTCCTCGCCGGCCGCGACGGTGCCCTCCTCCTCGTCGGTGATCTCGACGAGCCCGGTGTCGATCGCGACCCGCCAGGCCTCACTCGCCCAGGCCGCGGCGTCGTCCCCGGTCAGGCCGAGGAACCCGGCGGCGGCGGGAAGCTGGTCCTCGATCAGTCCGCCGCCGGCGTCGACGCGGGTCTCGGGAGAGGCCCAGCGGGCCAGCCGGGCGGCCCGGGAGAGCAGCGGCGTGGACAGCGCGTCCCGCGCCAGCTCCGCTTCGGGGTGCAGCCGCACCGGGGGCAGGGGGAGCTGTCTGACATCGGCTGCTTCTCCTAGACATCGCGTCTTACCACTCAGCCGCTCAGCCTAGACGGATTTGGACCCATGCCGCCCGGTTCATCTCCCCGTCAGGTCCCGTACATGGCCGAAACCTTGACAACTGACGTGATCACGCAGGAGATTACGCGCGTAGAAATTCACTGCACACCTGTTCACCGCCCTGACACCTGTGCACGCTACTTTCTACGCGCGTCGCCTCCGCCCCACCGGTCGCGGCTCCCACCGTTCCACGCTCCACCCTCGTCCCGGCGCACCAGATCGTCCCCGGAGGGATCCCGTTGCCGAGCAAGTCTTCCGCGCGCCTCGCCGCGCTCACCGTCGCCGCCGTGTGCTCCGCCGCATCCACGGTCGTCCTGATCTCCCCCGCGCACGCGGACTCCGTGCGCATCCATGACATCCAGGGCACGACCCGGATATCCCCGTACGCCGGCCAGAAGGTCGCGGACGTGTCCGGCATCGTCACCGGCATCCGCACGTACGGCTCGTCCAAGGGCTTCTGGATCCAGGACCCGAACGCGGACGACAACCCCGCCACCAGTGAGGGCGTCTTCGTCTTCACCAGCTCCACCCCGAAGGGCGTCGCCGTCGGCGACCTCGTCACGGTGTCCGGCACGGTCTCGGAGTACGTCCCCGGCGGCACCACCTCCGGCAACCAGTCGATCACCGAGATCACCAAGCCGACCACCACGGTCGTCTCCAGCGGCAACGCCGTCCCGGCCCCTGTGGTCGTGGACGCCCAGTCGGTCCCGGCCGCCTACGTCCCGGCCGGTGACGCCGCCGCGGGCAACTCGATCAACGGCCTGCCCCTGGAGCCGTCGAAGTACGCCCTGGACTACTACGAGTCCCTGGAGGGCGAGAACGTCCAGGTCGCCGACACCCGCGTGGTCGGCGCCAGCGACCCGTACACCGAACTGTGGGTGACGGTGAAGCCCCGCGAGAACGCCAACCGCCGCGGCGGCACGGTCTACGGCTCCTACGACTCCCAGAACACCGGCCGCCTGCAGATCCAGTCGCTCGGTTCGACCGCCGCCTTCCCGAAGGCGAACGTCGGCGACGTCCTGGAGGGCGCCACCACCGGCCCGCTGGACTACAACCAGTTCGGCGGCTACACCCTCGTCGCCAACACGATCGGCACGCTGAAGAGCGGCGGCACCGAGCGCGAGACGACGCAGAAGCAGAAGCGCGGCGAGCTCGCGGTCGCGACGTACAACGTCGAGAACCTCGACCCGTCCGACGACACCTTCGCCGCGCACGCCGCCGCGATCGTGAACAACCTGCAGTCGCCCGACATCGTGTCCCTGGAGGAGATCCAGGACAACAACGGCGCGACCAACGACGGTACGGTCGCCGCCGACCAGACGGTGCAGAAGCTGATCGACGCGATCACGGCCGCGGGCGGCCCGGCGTACGACTGGCGCTCCATCGACCCGACGAACGGCACGGACGGCGGCGAGCCGGGCGGCAACATCCGCCAGGTGTTCCTGTTCAACCCGGAGCGGGTCTCCTTCACCGACCGCGCGGGCGGCGACGCCACCACCGCCGTCGGGGTGACCAGGGAGCGCGGCAAGGCGGCCCTGACGGTCTCCCCCGGCCGCATCGACCCGGCGAACGAGGCCTGGACGTCCAGCCGCAAGCCGCTGGTCGGCGAGTTCGTCTTCCGCGGCCGTACGGTCTTCGTGATCGCCAACCACTTCAACTCCAAGGGCGGCGACTACGGTCTGACCTCGGCGACCCAGCCGGTGCCGCGCAGCTCGGAGGTGCAGCGCCACAAGCAGGCCACCCTGGTCAACGCCTTCGTCAAGGACATCCTCGACACCCAGAAGAACGCGGACGTCATCGCGCTCGGCGACATCAACGACTTCGAGTTCTCCGACACCGCCAAGATCCTGGAGTCGGACGGCGCCCTGTGGTCGGCGATCAAGTCGCTGCCGAGGAGCGAGCGTTACTCGTACGTCTACCAGGGCAACACCCAGGTCCTGGACCAGATCCTGGTCTCCCCGTCGATCCGGCGCGGCTGCGACTTCGAGTACGACAGCGTGCACGTCAACTCGGAGTTCAACGACCAGATCAGCGACCACGACCCGCAGGTCCTGCGCTTCAAGCCGTAACGGCGGGATGCTCCCCAGGCCCGGCTGGACGCTGCGTCCAGCGGGCCTGGCCGCGTCACGCGGGCGTCAGCCCGAGCACGTGCTCGTACCGGCTGACGGTGCTGCTCTTGAGCCCCGGCCAGTTCTGGACCCGCTTCCACAGCTCGGTCGCCGAGCCGACGCCGTCGCCGGGGGCGGCCAGGGCGTCGACATGGGCCTGGGCGGTCTCCCACTCGGCGTAGTTGAGGACGCGCGTGCCGTCGGTGCCGAGATGGAAGTGGGCGGCGATGCCACCGGGGTGCGGGGCGGGCTCGCTCTCCAGCGCCTCGAAGACGGCGTCGACCCACTCGCGCTGCCGCTGCGCATCGGGCCCTTCGAACTCGACGTCGACGATGACGACGCACCCCGGCACGCGCGTGTCGCCCTCCTGGGCGAGGCTGCGGTAACGGCGGAAGCGGTCGAGCCGGACCCGCTCGATGCCCGGTACGGCGGTGTCGACCTCGTCGACGCGCTCCTGCCGCTGGGTCTTCACGAACGCCTCGTACGCCGGCTCACCGGTCCACTGCGAGTGGTGCAGGAGCGTGGAGCCGTCGTGCCCGGCGTAGACGTGGTAGCCGAGCAGCCCGGCGGCCGGCCAGTCCCGGCGCTCCCAGGTCCGTGCGATCGCCTCCACCGCCAGGCGCTGCCGCTCGGGCGTGCCGACGCGCCAGGTGCTGAAGAAGGGCGCGCCGACACGCGGGTCGGTCAGGTCGGGGTGGTCGCCGGTACGACGGGTCATGTCGGTCTCCGCTTTCGAGTGCCGGATGCGTGTACCGACGACCCTCCAACCTCAACCGCGATTCAGGTCAAGTCACCTCTTGGGGTACCGCCATGACACCACGACCACCGCGGCGAGGGCGGCGCCGATGACGAGCGCCGGGCGCGGATGCCGGACCGCCGCCCGGACGACGGGCCGGGCGGGTTGCGGAACACTGTGCTCGACCCGGTGCTGCAGCTCGTGACCGGTCTTCGTCGCCCGGTCCTGCGTCTGATGGCCGGCCTTCGTGGCCCGGTCCTGGACCTTGTGCCCGACCTGCGCGGCCTTGTCCTGCACCGTGTGGCGGGCCTGCGCGGCCCGGTCGTGCAGGGTGTGGCCGGCGTGCGTGGCCCGGTCGTGGGCCGTGTGGCCGGCCTGCGCCGCGGTGCTGCGCAGCTGCACGGTCATCGCGCCCGCCTTGTCCCTCAGGTCTGCCGCCCGCGCCCGCGCTCGGCCCTTCACGTCCATCTTTCCTGCCAACTCCTCCACTGTGTCGCCGAGTTGACTGCGAGTCTGTTCGATCTGCTCGCGCAGCTCCTCGGGCCCCTTGGCCCCGCTGCCCACGTCCGGCGTCGTCCGGTCCGTCATCGGTGCGCCCTTTCCCTGATCTCCTCGACATCGGCCCTGACGCTGCCGAGGGCCTGCTCGGGTGTGGGGGGTGCGGCGCGGCGGAGCTGGGCACGGCCGCGCGCGGCGAGCAGCGCGGCGGCCGCGAACAGCACGGCCGTCACGATGAGCGCCGCGGCCCAGACGGGCAGCGTCAGCGAGAGGGCGGCGGCGGCCGTCGCGGCGAGGGCGAGCAGGCCGGCGTAGGCGACCGCGCCGGCGGCGCCGATCATGCCGCCGCCGCGTCCGGCCCGCCGCCCCTTCTCGGCGAGTTCCTCCTTGGCGAGGGCCACTTCCTGTCGTACGAGCTGGGAGAGCTGCTCGGTGGCCTGGCCGACGAGTTCGCCGACAGAGCGCTGGGCCTGCCCGGGCTCCTGGGTCTGGGTCACGGTGTCCGCCTCCTCTCGGTTTCGGACCGCCCGAGTACCCGGACCCGTCGCCACTACCCCTGCGAACCCGCCTCCGGTCCCCGTTCCCCGAGCCGCGCCAGCTGGGTCTGGAACCAGTCGAGGCGTGCCTGCAACAGGGCCGCCTCCGCGGCGAGTTCGGAGACACCGAGGTCCGCCGGTGCCGTGCTCCCGCTGCCCGCCACCACCCGCAGCCCCTCCCCCGCCAGCCGCGCGAAGGAGGCGAGCGAGACGGACGTACGACCCCGTAGGCAGGCCGCGCAGGACGGGGCGAGGCCGCGCCAGCCCGGTCGGCCCCAGCCGGCGTCGGCGAGGGCGGAGGCGGTCGCGCCGCAGGCGCAGGGGGCCGACGGTGGCGGTGCGGACGCGCTGGCGGGCGTAGCGGTAGCCGAGTTCGAAGCGGAGGTAGCGGCCGAGGACCAGGACCTCCAGCAGGACGGCGGCGCGGTGCTCGGCGGTGCAGAGCAGCGCCTCCGCTGTCGTACGGTCGTGGACGCAGTGGAAGCCGCAGTCGCAGCGGCGGTGCGGTGCCGGGTGCCGCAGGCCGTAGACGCAGGACGCGTCGGCCAGGACTCCGTACGGCAGCGCGCCGCCCAGTGACACCCCGGTGAACCCGGCCCGGGTGCCGTCGTGGGACAGCACCGGGTGGGCGATCTTGTATCCGGTCGGCGGCTCCGTCGGGCGTTCCTCCGGAAGCCGGAGCCTCATCGGGCGGCCGGTACCTCTTCGGGCGCCTTCAGTTCCACGATCTCCTCGGGAAGTTCCAGCACGGGTTCTTCCGCTTCTGCCGCGCGGTCCCGCTCTTCCGCGACGCCGGTGGCGAGTGCCTTGCCGAGCTTCATGACGCCTCCCATGACCAGGGGCCGATGACCGTCCTGGCCATGGTGACCCATGAGGGGCCGATTTGGACATAGGGCCTGCCCCGGACCCACATCTCAGCAATGCTTAGCAATACATCGTAGAAGAATTAAGTGGAGCTTCACGATGACTGTGCCGAGACTACTCCCATGACCTACTCCGGCTCCCCCGCCCCGCTCTTCGGCCGCGCCCTCTGCGCGATGATCACGCCCTTCACCGAGGGCGGCGCCCTCGATCTGGCCGGGGCGCAGCGGCTCGCCGAGCGGCTGGTGGCGGAGGGCTGCGACGGCCTGGTCCTGTCCGGCACCACGGGCGAGTCGCCGACCACGTCGGACGCCGAGAAGGCGGACCTCGTCCGGGTGGTGCGGGAAGCGGTCGGCACCCGGGCGTCGATCCTCACCGGCATCGGCACCTTCGACACCCGGCACACCGTCGAACTCGCCCTGGAGGCCGAAAAGGCGGGCGCGGACGGGGTGTTGCTGGTCAGCCCGTACTACAGCAAGCCCCCGCAGGACGCCCTGGAGGCGCACTTCCGCCAGATCGCGGACTCCTCCGGCCTGCCCATCGCCCTCTACGACATCCCCGGCCGCACCGGCACCCGCATCGAGCCCGACACCCTGATCCGGCTCGCCGAGCACCCGAGGATCGTCGCGGTCAAGGACTGCTCCTACGACTTCCTCGCCGCCCAGAAGGTCATCGCCCGCACGGAGTTGGCGTACTACGCGGGCTGCGACGAGCACAACCTCGCGCTGTACGCGGTGGGCGGGGCGGGATACATCAGCACGGTGGCGAACGTCGTCCCGGCCCGACTCCGTTCCGTCCTCGACGCGTTCGACGCGGGCGACACGGCCGAGGCGGCCCGGCGCCAGCAACAGGCAACGCCTCTCATCGAGTTGATGATGTCGGCGGGCCTGCCCGGCACGGTCACGGCGAAGGCCCTTCTGAACGAACTGGGCCTGCCCGCGGGCCCGGTCCGCGCACCGCTGCTGCCCGCCGGCCGGGAGACGGTCGACGGGCTGCTGGCGGCGTACGAAGAGCTCCGCCGCAACTGAATCAGCCCTCAGCGTCAGCGCTCGGCGAAGACCGGTTCCCAGGCCAGGCGCTGGTCACCGTCGTCGGGATCGCGCTCGCCGCTCAGCGGCACGACCTTCTCGCTGCCGATCGTGACGAGGACGAGGTGGTCCTTGTAGCCGGCGTTCTTCAGGGGGGTGGTGCGCTCCCAGGCGATGAGGCGCTTGTCGTCCACCCAGGCGAGCAGGTGGGCGCCGCGGACCTTGGTGATCTCCTTGCCGGTGAGCGGGTTCCGGATCGAGGAGTAGGACTTGCCGGGGAGGTTCCTGCCCATGTTGACCTCTTTGGTGAGGCCGAGGGCGGCCAGCTCACCGTTCGGGGAGATCCGGGCCGGGACGTCCCAGCGCAGGTACTTCTCCTTCGCGGGCGCGGTGATCTTCTTGCCGGAGAGGTCGTAGAACTCCTCCATGCCGTCCTTGCCACCGATGATCCGCGCGTACAGCGCCTTGTCGTCGTCGGTGAAGGCGAAGTCGGCGCGGCTCGGGACGTCACGGCTCGACTTGATCTGCCACCAGGCTCCGTCGTGGCTCGCCACGTCGAAGATCATGTATCCGCTCCGGGAGGTGGTCCAGTCCGCTGTCCAGGCGCTCGCGCCGCCGTCGGCGCTCTTGACCTCGGTCCGCCGGTCCGGGTTCTCGTCGTACGTCGTGATGACCAGCTTGGTCCCGTCATGGGAGAACGACAGCCCGCCGACCCCCATCCTGATGTCGAACCACTGCTTGACCTTCCCCGTCGTGAGGTCGAGCAGCCCGACCCGGGAGGCGGGCAGGGCCCGTTCGAGGACGGCGGCGGTCTTGGCGCCGGGCGCGACGGCGACGTAGGACCATCGGGTGTCCTTCTTGTACCGGCCGGTGGACGGGTCGAGGAGTCGGTAGGTCCGTTCGGCGACCGCCTCGCCCTTGCCGGTCTTCCTGGTCGCCGTCGTGTAGTAGGCGGCGACCACCGTCCGCCCGGCCGAGATCGCGGTCACCGGCAGCGACTGCCCCCCGTCACCCCGCTCGGGCGTACGTCGTCCCCGCCGCCCGAGACCAGCTGCGGCACCGCGACCGAGACGGCGATGACGGCCGCGGTGGCCGCCGCCACGGACGCGAAGGTGCGGGTCCGCCGGCGCCGGCGCACGGCCAGCACCCGGTCGGCGAATCCCGGCGCCGCCGGCTCCTGCTCACCGGCCAGGTCGCGCAGGGAGTCACGTACGAGATCCTCGACGTTCACGGACGTACCTCCACGGGTGCGAAGTCACGGGACGGCCGGCTCGGGGCGTTCAGGGCGGCCAGTTCGGGCGCGAGGGTGCGCAGGCGGGCGAGCGAGCGGTGGGTGGTGGACCGTACGGTGCCGACCGAGCAGCCCAGGATGCGGGCCACGTCCGCCTCCGGGAGGTCCTCGAAGTAGCGCAGCACCAGCACGGTGCGCTGGCGGGCGGTGAGCCGCGCGAGCGCGCTCCGCATCACCAGGCGCACCTCGGCGGCCGACGAGTCGTCGTCCGCGGTACGGCCCTCCGGCGGCTCGGCGACGCTGAGCTCGCGTCTGGGCCACTTCAGCCGCCAGCGGCTGATCTGCTGCCGGTAGAGGATCTGCCGTACGTACGCCTCGGGCTCGTCGATGCGGTGCCAGCGGCCGGCCGCCTTGATCAGCGCGTTCTGCAGCAGGTCCTCGGCGGTGTGCCGGTCGCCGCCGCTGAGCAGCACGGCCGTCTTCAGCAGCGCGGACGACCGGTGCTCCACGAACTCCCGGAAACTGTCCTGCGCCTCGGCATCCATCGTCACCTTCTCTTCCCGGGGCGCTGCCCCCGGGGCTCGTCCCCGGAACGGACCCGGTGTCCGTCCCCTCCGCCCCTTGTGACGCGCCCGGCCACGTCCCGCTATGCCTGCCGTGCACAGAAAATTTCAGCGATCCGCATCCCTCCCCTGTCGTACGGTGATCCGGTGAGCCGCCCTCTGCTCTTCCTCGACGTCGACGGCCCCCTGAACCCGTACGCGGCGCAGCCCGAGCGCCGACCCGAGGGGTACACGACGATCCGGGTGGCCCTGCGTCCGGGCCGCCCGCTGCGGGTGTGGCTCAACCCGTCCCACGGCCCGGCCCTCCTCTCCCTGCCCTACGACCTGTGCTGGGCGACGACGTGGATGGACGCGGCCAACCGCTGGATCGCCCCGGTCGTCGGACTTCCCGAGCTTCCCTACGTCGACTTCGGCGACCGTCTTTTCGTCCACCGCCCGGACGGGGTGCACTGGAAGACGGAGGCGATCGTGGCGTACGCCGAGGGCCGGCCCTTCGCGTGGGTGGACGACGAACAGAGCGCCGCGGACGAGGCGTTCGTGGCCGAGCACCATCCCGGCCCGGCCCTGCTGCACCACGTGGATCCCCGAATCGGCCTGCGCGAGCCGGACTTCGCGATGTTGCGGAACGCTACGCCGAGCTGACCGCGCACGCGATATCCGTGGGGGGACAGCGGGATCATCTCAAGTGGACTCGCGGACGCCTTCAACTCACCCTGGCCGCAGCCCTGTTCGGCGGCATCGCCGCCCTGCTCACCGAGGTCCGTCCGCTGCGGGACAAACCCGAGGAGCGCTGGTACAACGGCCGCGCGCCGGCCGGGTCCGTGAAGACGCCGGCGGGGCGCCGCACGGCGGGCGCGGAGCCGTTGAATCCGGAGTGAGGCCGCCCTCCGAGGGGTCCGGCGGGAAGGCGGCCTCGCCCGAGGTCTCTGATCAGTTGTGGCTGTGCAGGATCTCGTTCAGACCGCCCCACACCGCGTTGTTCGGGCGGGCCTCGACCGTGCCGGTGACCGAGTTGCGGCGGAAGAGGATGTTGGAGGCGCCGGAGAGCTCGCGGGCCTTGACGATCTGACCGTCGGGCATGGTGACACGGGTGCCGGCGGTGACGTACAGCCCGGCCTCGACCACGCACTCGTCGCCGAGCGCGATACCGACACCGGCCTCGGCGCCGACGAGGCAGCGCTCGCCGATGGAGATGATGACGCTGCCGCCGCCGGAGAGGGTGCCCATGGTGGAGGCGCCGCCGCCGATGTCGGAACCGTCGCCGACGACGACACCGGCGGAGATACGGCCCTCGACCATGGACGTGCCGAGGGTGCCGGCGTTGAAGTTGACGAAGCCCTCGTGCATGACGGTGGTGCCTTCGGCGAGGTGCGCGCCGAGGCGGACGCGGTCGGCGTCGGCGATGCGGACGCCCTTGGGGGCGACGTAGTCGGTCATCCGCGGGAACTTGTCGATGGACGTCACCTGGAGGTGCAGGCCCTCGGCGCGGGCGTTGAGCCGCACCTTCTCGACGTCGTCGACGGCGACGGGGCCGAGGGAGGTCCAGGCGACGTTGGCGAGGAAGCCGAACATGCCCTCGAGGCTCTGGCCGTGCGGCTTGACCAGCCGGTGGCTGAGGAGGTGGAGGCGCAGGTAGACGTCGTGGGCGTCGATGGGCTTGGCGTCGAGCGACGAGATGACCGTACGGACCGCGACAACCTCGACGCCACGCCGCGCGTCCGTCCCGATCGCCTTGGCGGCACCCGCACCGAGCGCCTCGACGGCCTGCTCGGCGGAGAGCCGCGCGGTGCCGGAGGGACCGGCCTCCTCCGTCAGCTCGGGCGCGGGGAACCAGGTGTCGAGGACGGTGCCGTCAGCGGCGATGGTGGCAAGCCCGGCGGCCACAGCGCCGGTCGTACGAGGAGCGTTCGTGTCGGTCATGAGGGCAACCTAACCGCCCGGGGCCCACGGAGGCTAACCAGCGGCGGGTGCGTCTCAGGTGGCGGGCCCGCCCAAGGGTTTCGTCGCGGGTCGAGGCCGCGCCGGGGTGCGCGATCCGCTGGCGCGCGCCGGGGACTGCAACGCCCTCAGGGGCGCGGGGAACCGCGCGACCAGCCACAACGCACCCGCGCCCGCCCCGACTGCCCGCCCCCCTCACCGCCGACCGGGATCCAGGGGGCGGAGCCCCCGGGGCGGGGTCGAAGGGGCGGCAGCCCCTGGGGATGGGAACGGGTAGGAACGGCGGGGGCGGAGAAC
>MWJO01000107.1 GCA_002027195.1 Streptomyces sp. GKU 895
TCGCGACCGCGAGCAGCCATCCCGCGGTCTCACTGTCTGGAGTGAAGGCGCCGGGCGTTACGGGAGGTACAGGTTCAGCGCGCCGAGATCCTCCTCGTCGGTGAACAGCAGGAAGCCCATCATGCTGCCCACGCCCAGTGCGGCTGCCCGGGGTGCGTAGGCGGGCCAGCGCTGGTGTTCGGTGGTGAGGTCCGCGATACGGAAGACACGGTCGCCCTGTGAGCTGCGGGCGGCGTCGAAGCAGGGCCCCTCGCCCATCTGCTGCTGCAGGGCGTCACTGTCCGTGACAAAGGGGTCGGTGGGGGCGAGGGATTCCACCCGCGTGCCGTGCAGGATGAGGATGCCGGCCGCGTCACAGCCCTCGACCAGCTCCGTGGCCGACGCCGTGATCCGCTCCAGCGTCGCCGCCACCGAGTCCTGCGCCAGCAGGTCCCGGGCCATCGCCGCCATCTGCTGCGCGAACCGTGACCAGTCCACTCTCGTCCTCCGTCGCTCGCCCGGCCTGGACAAGCCTTATACCCAGCATTCCACGCAACCTTTGCCGGGGGCAGGGAACCGCTCCGGACGGCGGCCACGAAGCGGGCGGCCTGTGACCCGCCGGTCACTCAACGGCGCCTCCCACCGCCAGCCGTCCCTGGAGGCATCGGCGGCGACTTTCTCCACGGCAGATTCTCATCCTTCCCATCCGGCAGATCTGCGACTCTCATCCGCCAGAGCTGCGACCGAAGGGGAAGAGCTCCTGCAGGCGCCCGCGCTGGAGATCCTTCACTCGGCCCGCTGTGCGAAGAAGTCCGCAAGGCTGGACGCAAGTGCTTCTGGAGCCTGTTCGGCGACGTGATGCCCGGCGTCGATGCCGTGGCCGCGGACATCCGTGGCCCACTGGCGCCAGATCTTCAGCGGGTCCCCGTAGAGTTGCTCGAGGTCGTCCCGCAGCGACCAGAGGATCAGAGCCGGGCACTGGATCTGCTTCCCGGCGGCGCGGTCGTCGTCCTCGTGTCGTCGGTCCACGGTGAGGCCGGCGCGGTAGTCCTCCAGCATCGCCCGCACCACGTCGGGGTTTCTCGTGGCCGATCGCCACTCGTCGTAGTTCTCCCGCCCCATGCTCTGCGGATCACCGTGGTACCAGCTGTCGGGATCGGCGTTGATGACCCGCTCGGGGATGTTCGGCTGGGCGAAGAAGAACCAGTGCCACCACTGCGTGGCGAACTCGGGTGTGATGCGGGACAAGTGCTCGGTCAGAGGCAGACAGTCGATCAGTGCCACCCGCGAGACCGCGCCGGGGTGATCGAGCGTGAGACGCAGCGCGACAGCGCCCCCACGGTCGTGCCCGGCGAGCGCGAATCGGTCATGGCCGAGGGAACGCATCACCTCGACCACGTCGCCGGCGACAGCCCGCTTGGAGTGTCCCGCGTGGTCTTCGGTGGGCGCCGGACCGGTGGAACGGCCGTAGCCCCGCAGATCGGGGCAGACGACCGTGAAGCCGCTTCGCACCAGGAGCGGGGCGACACGGTGCCACGTCGCAGAAGTTCGAGGGTGACCGTGCAGCAGCACCACTGGCGGCCCCTGTCCGCCGTGGCGAACGAAAATCGACGCCTGATCGACCTGAACCTGCTTGGTCTGAAAGCCCTCGAACAAGACCAGAACCTCCCGCCGTCCGACTTACCGGCGGCCGAGTGCCCTCGGGAAGAACCGTTGAACGCCTTGCGCGGGCCTGTCGTGTCGGCGACGCCTCAAAAGGGAGGGCCTGCGTTCCCCACAGACACCCGCCTGCCGAACGCACTCGGAAAGAAGCCACCGCAGAGCGAGGGAGGCGGAGACGAGCGGGCGCCGACGGTCGTCACGGCGAACACGCCGCCTGGGCGTCCTCGAGCCGCTCGCCGGCCTGGCGCAGGTAGTGGACCGGTTCGACGCGTGTGACTACCAGCGAGTAGCGCGTTGACAAGCCCGAACAGCAAACTGATGATGTAATCAGTCCTGCGGAGATGGTCAGAAAGCGGGTCTCAACCCGCTTGCACGTCACCCAGCGATCACCTATTTGTGGCGGTAAGTGACGTACTGCCGCCCACGCCCAAGGAGAGGCGCCATGAGCGAGACAGACCTGCACACCAAGTTCCAGCAGTTCCCCGACGCCGTCCGCGAGAAGGTCGACACCGCACTGTCGGACGCGAAGATCGCTCTCAAGCTCAAGGCCGCCGAGATCCTCGCCGACAAGGAGGAGATGGCCGAACACGCGGTCACCACCGCCGGCCGGATCGGCGCCAAGAGCGGTGAGGTGTCCGAGCTGACGACGATCCTGCCGCTGAAGCCGAACGGCGCAGCGCGGCTGCGGAAATTCTTCGGCCTGGTCGGCGGGAACCTGGCGGGCGCGGGCCAGGTCGGCACGCTGCACAACATGCGGTTCGTGTTCCTCGACAACGACACGAAGCTGCTGTTCGCCACCGCCTTCGACGGCGAGTGGGACCCCTACATCGACGACTTCGCCACCAAGATCCCCGAGTTCATGGACTACCTGTTCAGCAACGTCGAGGGCTGGCCCGGCATCACCTCGCCGGACGTGAAGGACTTCATCGTCAAATACCAGATCCCGGCGGAGGCTTGGTTCGTCGCCCATCCCAACCTCACCGTCGCGGAGGGCCACCGGCTCAAGCGGCAGGAGGCCGCCGTGCAGCGTTTCCTGTCGGACCTCAACTGAAGGCAGGCGCACCATGCCTTCCCCGCTGTTCCGGCGGCTGCGCCGCCCGCCCACCCTGGACCTCGACGACATCCAGGCAACCCTGCTGCGGGCCCGGCCCGAGCCCTACTTCGGCACCCACGCGATCCTGGAGATCACCGAACCGGCCGCGGGCAGGGAACTGCTGCGCCGACTGGCACCCAGGGTGACCTCGGCGGCCCGCTGGGACGAACCGCAGCCCTCCTGGCTGGCCCTCGCCCTGAGCTACCAGGGTCTGGTCGCGCTGGGGCTGCCGGAGAGCTCACTGGCCTCCTTCCCGGCCAACTTCCGCGCCGGGATGGCCGCCCGCGCCGAGCGGCTGCGGGACACCGGCGTGAACGCGCCGGACCGCTGGGAGTTCCCCTTCGGCACGCCGCGGGTGCATGTCGCCGTCACGGTCTACGCCGCGAGCGAGGACGACTGGCGGGCCGAAGTCGCCGCGTACGAGAAGGAATTGGGCGAGGTACCGGGCGTCCGGCTGTTGTCGCACCAGGACTTCGCGGCCGACGGGTTCAACGTCTTCGGCTACCGGGACGGCTTCAGCCAGCCGGTGGTCGAGGGCAGTGGCGCCGAACCCCTGCCCGGCGACGGACGGCCCATCAAGGCCGGTGAGTTCGTCCTCGGCTACCCGAGCGAGACGGGCATCCCGCTGCCCGTACCCGCTCCGGACGTCCTGGGCCGCAACGGCACGTACGTCGTCTTCCGCAAGTACCACTCCCACGTCGCGGCCTTCAACAAGTGGCTGCACGACAACGCCTCCACCGAGGCCGAGCGCGAGCTGCTGGCCGCCAAGCTGGTCGGCCGCTGGCGCAGTGGCGCACCTCTCGCCCTCTCGCCCGACCGCGACACGCCCGCGATCGGTGAGGATCCGAACCGGATCAACGACTTCGACTACTCCGCCGACCCACGCGGGCTGCGCACCCCGCTCGGCTCCCACATCCGCCGGATGAACCCGCGCGACACCGAGCTCACGGTCCTCACCGACGTCAACATCCGCCGGATCATCCGCCGCGGCACCTCCTACGGCACTCCCCTGCCCCCCGACCGCCTCAAGGACGACGGCCGGCCGCGCGGCCTGGACTTCATCGCCCTCGGTGCCCGGGCCATCGACAACGTCGAGTTCCTGCAGAGCGAATGGGTCGGCTCCGGCAACTTCATGGGCCTGGGCAAGGAGAAGGACCCGATGATCTCCCTCCAGGACAAGGGCGCCTACTTCACCGTGCCCGGGACCCCACCGCGCCGGGTGCAGAACATCCAGTCCTTCAACACCCTCCTCGGCGGCGAGTACTTCTTCATGCCGAGTCTGTCCGCCATCCGCTGGCTCGGCAGCAACTGACCCCCCACCCCCTCGCGGAGACACTCGCCATGACCTCGTACGTCCGCTACAGCCCCAACCTCGAACAGCCCTTTCCGGACGAGGACGAACTCGTCCGCCAGGTCGTCGCGGCCATGGGCAAGGCCAACCAGCAGGTCGCCGACAAACACCGCCACGGCCTGCGCGACGCCCACGCCAAGAGCCACGGCGTGCTCGCCGGCGAGCTGCGCATCCAGCCCGACCTGCCCGCCCACCTCGCCCAGGGCCTCTTCGCCCGACCGGTCACGTACCCGGTGATCGTCCGCTTCTCCTCCGCCCCCGGCGACCCTGCGCTCCGACCAGGTGCCCGTCCAGCGCGGCCTCGCGATGAAGGTGATCGGCGCCCCCGGGGCCCGCGCCCTCGACGACGGCTTCACCGCCCAGGACTTCCTCCTCGTCAACCACCCCACCCTGCCCTTCGGGAACATCGCCGAGTACGCCAAACTCCAGGACCTGTTGGAGAAACAGCCTGGCCAGAGCGACCAGCAGCTCCAGCTCACCGGCGCGGCCGCCCGCGTGGCCGCCAAGGCCCTCACGCGCGTCGGACGTCCGCTTCCGCCCGCCGTCGAGACCCTGGCCGCCGCCAACGACCACATCCTCGGCGAGACCTTCCACTCCATGGCCGCGCTGCGCTACGGCGACCACGTGGCGAAGATGTCCGCCGCGCCCCGCTCGGCGAACGTCAGGGCCCTCACCGGCAGCCACATCGACAAGAAGGCCGGCGAGTCGGCCCTGCGCGACCTGGTCGTCGACTTCTTCGCGGACAACAGCGCCGAGTACGACATCCGCGCCCAGCTGTGCGCGGACATCGACCGGATGCCGGTGGAGGACGCCTCGGTCCTGTGGCCCGAGGAACTGTCACCGCACCAGACGGTGGCCGTGCTGCATCTGCCCGCCCAGAACGCCTACAGCGACGCCCGCCGCCGCTACGCCGACGACGTCCTGTCCTTCAGCCCCTGGCACGCCCTGGAGGCCCACCGGCCGCTGGGCTCGATCATGCGTTCCCGCCGCGCCGCCTACCCCGCGTCCAGCGACTTCCGGCACCGCTTCAACGGCATCGAGCCGCAGGAGCCGTCCGACATCAAGGAGCTGCCCGCCTGACCCGGTCCCGACCGGCCCCGGATGCGTCCGCGGCCCGTCGGGGCCCCCGTGCCAGAATGGAGAAGTCCATTCTCCGCCTGGCTTCTTCGAGGTTCCTTTCGTGTCCCAGCCCGTCGGCCGCGTGCCCCAACGACGCAACGCACGGTCCAATCGGGCCCGCATCCTCGCCACCGCACGCCAGGAGCTCGGCCGCAATCCTGACATCACCCTGGAGGAACTCGCCCGCGCCTCCGGTGTCGTACGACGCACGCTGTTCGGGCACTTCCCCGGGCGGCCGCGCTCCTGGAGGCCTTGGCCGAGGAGGCCGCTGAGGCGCTCCAGGCCGCCGTCGCCGTCGGCGCGGCGGCGACGGAACCGGCCGACCGGGCGCTCGCCCACTTCACCTTGTCACTCTGGCCCGTGGGCGACCGCTACCGGATGCTCCTGGCGCTGGCCCGACGGGACCTCGGCATGGATCGTGTCGCCGGCATCCTGGAGCCCGCCCGGGTCAGGGCCACGGCCATCGTGGAACAGGGACAGCGGGACGGCGTCTTCCACACCCAGCTGCCGGCCCCGGTGCTCAGCGCCGGTCTGGAGGCGATGACGGTCGCCCTGCTGGAGGAGGTCAACACCGGGGCGCTCGAGGACGACGGCACTCGGGTGGCCGTCACCACGCTCATCGCGGCCGGTGTTCCGGAGAAGCGGGCGCGGATCGTCGTGGACGAGGTGACCGCCGCCGAGAGGTGAGATCCCCTGCGGTACGACATGACCCCGGTGCGAAGCGCCGGGGTCTTTCCGTGTCCGCCCCCGCTTCTTTAGTTACCCCTGAATGTGCAATTATCTTGTGCATGAACTTCGGTGGACCAGACGATCTGGCCTTCTCCCACCCTGCGCCGGTGGCGGTCCTCGGCGACAGGTACGAACTGCGGCTGCTCCTCGGCTCCGGAGGCATGGCCGAGGTGCATCTCGCGCACGATCTCCGGCTCGACCGCGGCGTCGCGGTGAAGACGCCGCGCACCGACCTCGCCCACGACCCGGCACTCCAGGAGCGGTTCCGGCGGGAGGCACAGTCCACCGCCTCGCTGAACCACCCGGCCATCGCCGCGGTCTACGACACGGGTGAACACTTCTCGTACGGGGCGCAGTTGCCGTACCTCGTCATGGAGTACGTCGACGGCACCACCCTGCGCGAGGCCCTGCACTCCGGACCACCGCTGACCGTCGAACGCGCCATGGAGGTGACGGCCGGCGTTCTGGAGGCACTCGCCCATTCCCACCAGCACGGCATCGTCCACCGGGACATCAAGCCGGCCAACGTCATGGTGACCTGGTCCGGTCAGGTGAAGGTCATGGACTTCGGCATCGCCCGTGACGCACGGGACGTCGGCATGACGCAGACCTCCATGGTGATCGGCACCGCGCAGTACCTCTCCCCCGAGCAGGCGATGGGGCACACCATCGACGCCCGCTCCGACCTGTACTCGGTGGGCTGCCTTCTGTACGAACTCCTCACCCTGCGCCCGCCGTTCACGGGCGATTCGCCGATGGCCGTGATGTACCAGCACGTGCAGGAGGAACCGCGACGCCGAGTCTCTACAACCCCGAGGTCGGCCCCCAGGTCGATGCGATCGTCCTGCGGGCACTGGCGAAAGACCCGGCCTACCGCTACCAGTCGGCGCAGGAGATGCTCGCCGACGTCATGGCCTACCTCGGAGCGCAAACCGTCCTGGACCGCACGTTCGACCCCGCCGACGGGGAACCGGACAGCGAGGACGCGGCGCAGAGCGGTCGCCGAAGAGGCAGCAGTGCCGCGCTGATCGCGATGGGTGCCGCGGTCGTCGTCGCGGCACTCGTGCTCGGCTGGTTGATGTTCGGGCGCGGTACGGCCGACGACGGCAGGACGGACGTACCCGATCTCGTCGGCCAGACCCTGGAGGAGGCCCGCCGTACGACGGACAACGTCGAACTCACGCTCACCGTCACCAAGAAGGAGCCCTGCGCGGACCAGCCCAAGGGGCACATCTGCGAACAGACCCCACGGGACGGCCGGCTCGACAAGGGCGAGGCCGTGTCGGTCACGGTTTCCACCGGTGCGCCGAAGGTCGAGGTACCGGACGTCACGGACAAGGACGAGGACGACGCGTCCCGCATCCTGGAGGACAAGGGCTTCAAGGTGAAGCTCCGGCACAGGGTGTCCACCGAGGACGCCGGGACCGTCCTGGAGCAGGATCCAGGCGGCGGCGAGAGCGTCGAGAAGGGCACCCAGATCACGCTCACGGTGGCCAAGGAGGCCGAGAAGGCCACGGTTCCCGACCTCACCGGCAGCACCCTGAGTGAGGCCCGCAAGCTGCTCGCCGAGCACGACCTGGAGCTGGGCGACACCACCGAGGTGGAGAGCAGCGCCGCGGCCGGGACCGTCGTCGAACAGAGCACCGCCGCGGGGGACGAGATCGAGCCCGGTTCGTCGGTCGACGTCCGGATCGCCAAGTCGGTGCAGACCGTGCAGATCCCGGCGGACATCATCGGCAAGACCCTTGCGGAGGTCCAGAACGAACTGGGTGACCTCGGCCTCCAGGTCACCGTCGCCTCCAGCTACTCCCAGGCCTCTGACGCCGTGGTCACCTCCAGCACCCCGGCGGCCGGGAGCGAGGTCGAGGCGGGCAGCACGGTGGTCGTCGTCACCGAGGAGGCCCAGGGCACGTCGTCGGACGACGGGACAACGGACGACGACACGGCGGCGACGCCGGAGGCGACGACGACGGCCAGTGACACGTCGGTGACCGCCGGCGGACGTCATCGAGACCGTCCGCGGCGGTATTGACCTGCCTACTCCTCGGGCTCCCAGGCGATGAGCTGCTCGAACACCTGCCGGTCGCCCTCGATCTTCAGATCGCCCATCGTGAGGCGGCCCCAGACGAAGAGGAGCAGTTCCTCGGCCGTGCCCGTGGCCGAAGCGGAGGCGGGTGCGGCGTCGTCCGTGAGGGGTGCGGGCCAGGCGCCGGTGCCGTCCAGAGCGAGGAGCCAGGAGCGGCCCTCGGTGGCGTGGTAGTGGATGGTGGCGGGCTCGTGCGGCCACGCCGCCGGGGTGGAGTTGCAGGTGTCGAGGAACTCGGCCACGCCGTCGATCGCGACGTCCACCGGCATCGGCTGCACGGCGCCCGCGGCGAGCTGGGCGTCGTAGGTGTGCACCAGCAACTCGTGCACCCGGCGCCGGGCCACGCCCCAGGCATTCGCCGGCGACACACCGGCGCTCCACCACGCCCAGCACTCGCGCTCCGGGCCCGCCTCGCGCAGCGCGCTCAGCAGCAGCTCGTTCGACTCCGTGTACCAGGCCAGCAGCGCCTCGAGCTCGCGCGGCGCCTCCGCGGCATCCTTGGCCGGCGGAGCCTCGGCCGGGCCCGCGGCGACGATGGTGGCCCACCAGCGCTGGCCCGTACCCACGTGCTGCACCAGATCGAACACCGTCCACTCGGGGCAGGACGGCACCGGCGCGTCCAGGCCGGGCGCGGCGGCAACCGCACTCCGGAACGCGGCCGACCGCTCTTCGACCAGTCGCAGCAGCGCGGAATACTCAAGACTCTCTGTCACACGGCCTGACTATCACCCCAGTTCAGCGACCGCACCCCAATTCTTTTCAGGCCGTCAGCTGCCAGGCGGACGGGACGTCAGATCACTCGCCGCGGACCGGCATCCACGAAGCGTCTCAGTCGCGGACAACAAAAATGGGACGGTGCCGGGTTTCCCCTCCCGGCACCATCCCGGGGCCGTGCGCCGCTCAGGCACAGCCCGTTCTGGGGGTGGAGGAGGCCGGAATCGGGGTTCCGGCCTCCGGTGTACTGGACTCAGGCGCCCACGGTCTCGCTCTGCTCCTCGGTCGCCGGTGCCGCATCTGCCTCGCCGTGCTGGACGGTGTGCTTGCGGCCGGGCAGGACGGCGATGACGATCAGGGTTCCGGCGGCCATGATGATGCCGCCGATGAGGCTGGTGTGGGCGATGGCGTGGGCGAAGGACTCGTGCACCGCTCCCAGCAGGGTCTGGGCCTGCTCGGCGCCGCCCTGAGGGTTCTTGGCGACCTGCTCGGCGACTGCGATGCCACCGCCGACGGAGTCCTTGGCAACGTCCATGGCCTCGGCCGGGAGGTGGCCGCCCACCATGTCGGTGAGCTTGTCCTTGTACGACGTGGCCAGCAGCGAGCCGAGGATGGCGATGCCCAGGGCGCAACCGAGTTCCAGGGCGGTGTCGTTGGCGCCGCCGCCGACGCCCAGTTCGCCCTCGGGGAAGGAGCCCATGATGGTGTCGGTGGCCGGGGACAGGCTCAGGCCGATGGCGAAGCCGAGCAGCAGCAGGGGCGCCAGGAAGTCGGTGTACGTGGAGCCCGACTCGATCTGTGTGAGCAGGAAGACGCCCGCGGTGCCGATGACCATGCCGGTGCCGACCACGATCTTCACGCCGAGCTTCGGGGCGAGTTTGCCGGTGACGGCGGAGCCGACGAACACGGCTCCGGCCAGCGGCAGCAGTCGGATGCCGGTCTCCAGGGCGTCGTAGCCGAGGACGAACTGCAGGAACTGGGTGGAGTAGTAGATCGAGCCGAAGGTGCCGAAGAAGAAGAACAGCACGGCGAGCATCGAGCCGCTGAAGGGGCGCTCGGTGAACTTGCGCACGTTGAGCATGGGGTTGGGGTGCTTCAACTCCCAGGCGACGAAGGCCAGGAGGCCCACGCCGGCGACGACGGCCGCGGTGATGGGGCCGACGCCCCAGCCGAAGTGCGGGCCCTCGATGGTCGCGTAGACGAGGGAGCCGACCGACACGATCGACAGCAGACCGCCCACGTAGTCGATGCGGCCCATGCCCTCCGCCTTCGACGGCGGCACGAGCAGCAGGGCGCCGACGACGCCGAGGACGGCGACGGGGACGTTCATCAGGAAGGTCGAGCCCCAGGCGTGGTTCTCCAGCAGCCAGCCTGCGGCCAGCGGGCCGGCGGCGATGGCGAGACCGGAGGTCGCGGACCAGGCGGTGATCGCCTTGGCGCGCTCGGCGCGCGGGAAGATCGCGACCAGCAGCGACAGCGTGGCCGGCATGACGACGGCGGCACCGACGCCCATGATCGCGCGGGCTGTGATGACGAGGTTCGTCTCATCGACCAGGCCGCCCATCACCGAACCTCCGGCGAAGATCAGCAGTCCGAGGACGAGGGCGCCGCGACGGCTGTACTTGTCGCCGATCGCGCCCAGCACCAGCATCAGCGCGGCGTAGGGGACGGTGTAGCCGTCGATGACCCACTGCAGGTCACTGCTGGACAGCCCCAGTTCCCGCGTCATGTCGGGGGCGGCCACGATCAGTGACGTGTTGGCCATGACGACGATCAGCAGGCTCAGGCACAGGACCAGCAGGGCCCACCAGCGGCGGTGGTAGGGCTCCGTCATCTTCTCGACGGGTGTGTTCGGGATGAGCGGCATGGTCGGGCTCCTCGGCAGGAGGTGAAGCGGAGGCTTCGGGGATGCGGAATCGACGGGATCGGTGCACGCGGGGCCAAGAGGGGCCCGGCACCGGGGCAGCTAATTGCCCGTTGATGTGCAGACTAGTTTATTGCTCGTCGATGTGCAACTATCGAGTCGCCCTCCCCCGCCTACCGGAGGTTCGACATGATCCACGCACACCTCACAGCCGCCCCGGAACGCAGCCGCACCCTGCTCACGCGGGCCCGCATCCTGGAGGCGGCCCGGCAGGAACTCGCCCGCGACCCCGACAGCAGCCTCGGTGACATCGCCGAGGCCGCAGGAGTGGTGCGCCGTACGGTCTACGGCCACTTCAACGGCCGGGCCGCACTCATGGAAGGGCTGGTGGAGGAGGCCACATGGGCCTTGCGGCAGGCGCTCGCGGCCCCGCGCGCACCGGTGGCGGACGCCGTCACGGAGCTGGCGCGCTTCGTCCTCGCGGTGTGGCCCGTCGGAGATCGCTACCGCATCCTGCTCCGCCTCGCCCCCCAGGACCTCGGGGCCGATCGGCTCGCTGAAGTCCTGGCCCCCGCGCGGGACAGGACGGAGGCGATCATCGGCCGAGGTCAGCGGCAGGGAGCCTTCCAGACCGGCATCCCCCCGGTCGTCCTGACCCGGGCGCTGGAGGGGCACCTGCTCGGGCTTCTCGACTGCGTCAACAGCGGGGTCTGGAGCGACGACGGCACCCGCACCGCGACCGCCGCCCTGATCGCGATGGGCGTGGCCGGCGACAGCGCCGCGGCCTGCGTCCACGGGCTTGTCCGGCCTGCGGGCGACGCCGCGTAAGCGCACTTCCCCAACACCATCGAAGAGGAGCACCATGCATCAGTCCCCCCGCGACGAGGAGTACGTCGGCGAGCCCTACTACGGTGCCGCCTCCGTGTACGTGAGCCCTCCGACCCGCACCAGGCGGCACATGATCATCGCCGCAGCGTCCGTGGTGGCCTTGCTGGTCGGCGCAGTCGCGGTCGACCGGATAGCCGCCGTTCGCGCGGAGAGCCGTACGGCCAAGGCGTTCCAGGACGGCATGGGAACCGCCGATCGGCCGTCGGTGCACGTCAGGGGCTTCCCCGTACTGAACCAACTGGCCGCGGGCAGTCTGGACCATGTCGACCTCACCGCCCACGACATCCCGGCCGGCGGCAGCACCCGGCCGCTCCCGGTGACCAGGCTGACGGTCGGGATGGACGGGCTGAAGACCTCGGGGAGCGCCGACGAAGCGCGCGCGGACAGCGTCACAGCGACCGCGTTCCTGTCGTACGCGGACGTGTCGAGCGCGCTCGGCGTGCAGGTGTCACAGGGGGACGAGCCCGGCCGGGTCAACGCGACCGCGAGCCTGCCGCTCGCCGGCGACGTGACCGTGAGCGCGGCCGTCTCGGCGGCCGGCGGCAACAGCATCGCCTTCACGGACGTACGCGCGGAACAGGGTGAACTGCTCCCGCCGCTCAAATCATTGCTCGACAAGGCCCTGGATCGGCCCGTTCCGCTGCAGAACGTGCCCGAAGGGCTCCGGCTGCGGGCGGTCACCACCGGCGCGGACGGAATCGACGCCCGCTTCACCGGCCGCTCGGTCACGTTCCACCCGGACGCGTCGTCCGCGTGAGGCCGTCAGGCGGCGTCAGGCAAGGGGCGCCGGACGACCTCGTGCGCTTCGTCCGCGGGCAGGCCCAGCATCCGCAGGACCATCTCGGCGAGGTTGACCGCGGCCTCGTCGCCGTCCACCTCGGGGCGGGCGAACCGCAGTTCCACCAGGGACAGCAGGGTGCCGCCCAGCGCGGACAGGGCGACCATGGGGTCGACGGGCGTGAAGCGGCCGGAGGCGATGCCGACCTCGAGGTCACGCAGGGCGCGTCGGGCCAGCCCCTTGCCCGAGTGGATGTGCGCGAGGCCACGGCGGCGCAGGACCTGCATCAGCTCCGGGTGGGAGTCGGCCATGCGGGCACTGAGCCGAAAGCCGCCCGCGACCCGCTCCGCCGGGTCGTCGACCCCCGTCAGACGCTCGTCGAATTCCTGCCCGAACTCCTCGAGGGCGTCGACCACTGCCGTCTCGAACAACTCCGCCTTGGAGTCGAAGTGGTTGTAGAAGGAGCCGAAGCCCACGTCCGCGCGCTCGGCGATGGCCTGGATGCTCGCGCTGGTGTCGCCGCTCTCGGCGAGGATCTGCCGGGCGGCTCGCACGAGAGCTCCACGGGTCTCTGCGCGACGTCGCTCGAACCGGTTGCTGGGCGGGGCTGACGTAGACATGCGGAGAAGTCTAACGGTCGCACTATGACGATTGCAGTCCTGATGAATTCATCATTTCCTGCGGCGAACACCTTGACGACAGAAGTGTCACAGTTGATGATTTCCTCATTACGGCAATGTTGCTCGGAGGGCACCATGTCTCAAACACGCGTCAACGGGGACGTCCTCACGGCCCACCAGGACCTCCACAGCGAGCAGGGTGCCCTGCGCGGCGAACACCCCGGCCGCTCCCGGAATCCCGTGATCAAGGTGGCGGACCTGGCCTGGCTGGAGTTCGAGAAGCCCGACCTCGACCGGGCGGAGGTCTTCGCCCGCGACTTCGGCTTCGGCGTCGCCGCCCGCACCGACAGCGAGCTGTGGCTGCGAGGCACCTTCGCGGGCTCGCCCTGCATGGTGATCCGACGCGGTCGTACGTCCCGCTTCATCGGTCCGGCGTTCCGTGCCGCCGAGCGGGGTGACCTGGACCGGCTGGCCCGCGCGACGGGCCGGGACGTGCGGGACGCCGACGTTCCCGGGGGCGGCAAGGTCGTCGACCTGCTCGACCCCTCCGGCTTTCCGGTCCGGGTCGTGCACTGCGGCGAACAGCTCCCCGCGCTGCCGGAACAGCGGCCGCTGCTCCTCAACTTCGGCACCGATCACCGGCGTACCAACGCCACCCAGCGGCCGGCGCGCGAGCCGTCCCGCATCCAGCGGCTCGGCCACGTGGTGCTGGAGACGCGGGTGTTCGGCCGGGCCCTGGACTGGTACCTGGACACCCTCGGCATGATCGTGTCCGACTTCCTGTTCCTGGACGGACAGCGCGACCGCGGCCCGACGATGGCGTTCATCCGCTGCGACCTGGGCGGTGTACCGGCCGACCACCACACCCTCGCGATGCACCTGGGACCGGGCACGGGATACGTCCACTCCGCCTACCAGGTCACCGACCTGGACTCCATCGCCGCAGGCGGCGAGTACCTCAAGGAGCGCGGATACAAGCGCAGTTGGGGCATCGGACGGCACATCCAGGGCAGCCAGCTCTTCGACTACTGGCGAGACCCCGACCACTTCATGCTGGAGCACTTCGCCGACGGCGACCTGTTCTCCTGCGACGTCGAGCCCGGCTGGGCGCCCATGTCGACCAGCGGCCTCGCCCAGTGGGGGCCGCCCGCCACCCGCGACTTCCTCGGCGCGAGCCCCTCCCCGCAGCGGCTCCGCGATGTCATCGAGGCCCTGCGCGGCGACAACGAGATGGACCCGGCACGACTGCTCGGCCTGCTCAAGGCCGCCAACTCCTGACCCCGGCACGAGTTCGGCCTTCCCCAGGCCGCCAACTCCTGACCCCCGCACGCGAATCCCCCTCACAAAGGCACTGACATGAGCATCAATGTCCTGCGCACCGCCGACGGCTGGTGGGTCGTCCTCGGCGACCGCGCCGTCCCGGTCGACACCAAGGCCGCCACCACCTCCGAACTGCTCGCCGACCGCGACGCCGTCAGTGCGGCCGCCGTCTCCGGTGAACCGGGCACGCCCGTCGCCGACCTGGCCGCCCTCTCGCCGGTCACCACCCCCTGCCGGGTGGTCGCCCAGATGGTCAACTACCGCAGCCACGCCCGCGATTCGGGCTTCAAGGGCGACATCCCGCCCGCCTTCTTCCGCAAGGCGTCCGGCTCGGTCAGCGGCCCCGGCGACGCCGTCGTCCGCCCCTCGCACGTGAAGTTCCTCGACTACGAGATCGAACTCGGCCTCGTCATGGGCGCGCCCCTGCCCGTCGGCACCGTCGTCGAGGAGCGGGACCTGCCGTCGTACGTCGCCGGACTGGTGATCACCAACGACGTCAGCGCCCGCGAGGTGCAGCTGACCAAGACGCAGTTCTACGAGAGCAAGTCGTACCCGACCTTCACGCCGACCGGTCCGTACCTGGCGTTGCTGGAGCCTGAGGACTTCGCTCATCTCCTCGACCTGCGGCTGAAGTTGAGCGTCAACGGCGAACTGCGCCAGGACCGCACCCTCGCCGACATGATCGTCCGCCCGGCACAGGCGCTGACCCTGCTGGCCCGCTTCCAGACCCTGGACGCGGCGACCTGCTGCTCACCGGCACCCCCCGGCGGCACCGCGCTCAAGGCCCCGCCGAAGGCCGTCGAGAAGATCGGCGCGCTGCTGCCGCCCGCCGTGAAGTGGAAGGCCTTCTTCAAGAGCCAGGCCAAGAACCCGCACTACCTGAGTCCGGGCGACGTGATCACGGCGACGATCGCGACCCCCGACGGCCGCATCGACCTCGGCGAGCAGCGCACGCCCGTCGCCGCCGCGAACTGACACCCGAGGTGAGCCGCACATGACCGTCGATGAAGCCGCACGTGTGCCCGTCGTGATCGTCGGGGCCGGGCCGGTGGGCGTGACCGCCGCCCTTCTCCTGGCCCGGCGCGGAGTCCGCAGTGTCGTCCTCGAACGCCACCAGGGCATCTACCCGCTCCCCCGCGCCGTCGCGGGCGACGACGAGATCCACCGGATCCTCCAAGCGGCGGGCGCCGGTGAGGAGTTCGCCGCGATCAGCCGCCCGGCGAAAGGGCTGCGACTGCTGGACGCCCGCCATCGGGTGATGGCCGAGTTCCGGCGCACCGAACACGGCCACCACGGCTACCCGCAGACCAGCATGTTCGACCAGCCCGAACTGGAACGCGTACTGCGCGACGCCCTGGCCCGGCGCCCCGAGTGCGAACTGCGCGCCGGCGTGGAGGTCACCGGCGTCGGCCCGCACTCCACCGGTCCCGTCCGGGTGACCTACCGTGACGAGGACGGCGGCGGGCACGAGCTGTGGGCCGACGCGGTCCTCGGCTGCGACGGCGCCAACAGCCTCACCCGCGAAGCCATCGGCGGCACCTGGGAGGACCTGCGCTTCGAGGAGAGCTGGAAGGTCATCGACGTCGACACGACGGGCCCCGTCCGTTGCTGGGAGGGGGTCGACCAGGTCTGCGACCCGGCCCGGCCGGCCACCTTCATGCGCGTGAGCGAGAACCGTTACCGCTGGGAGTTCCGGCTCGGCGAAGGGCAGGAGACGGTCCGTGAGCTGGTCGCCCCGTGGCTGCCGCCCTCGTACGCCGGAGACTTCGAGGTGGTCCGCGAGACGGAGTACACGTTCCGGGCCCGTCTCGCCGACCGCTGGCGCAGCGGGCGGGTCTTCCTGCTCGGCGACGCCGCCCACCTAACCCCGCCGTTCATCGGGCAGGGCCTGTGCTCGGGGCTGCGGGACGCCTACAACCTGACCTGGAAACTCGCCCGCGTCCTCCAGCAGGGCGGCGACGAACGGCTGTTGGACACCTACGAGAGCGAACGCAAGCCGCACGCACGGCATGTGGTCCGCCTCGCGGTCGCCATGGGCTGGGCCATGACGGGCGGGCAGGACGGCGCCGCCGCGATCCGCCGCCGGGTGCTGGGCGCCGCCTGCCGCATACCCGGCCTGACCGAGCTGGCCGGCCGCGACCTCAGCCCGCCCCTGACCGCAGGACCGCTGGTGCGGCGCGGGGCCCGCAGGGGCCTGGCAGGCACGCACTGCCCCAACCGTGGGTCAGCGCTGGAGGGCGCACCCGTCTCGACGCCGTACTCGGCGATTCCTTCGCCGTGCTGACCGCCGCCGAACCCGGCCCCTCCCTGACCGCGCTCGCGCACGGCCTCGGCGTGCACGCGGTCCCGGTGGCCGACCTCGGCGACGACGGCACTCTCGCCGCCTGGCTGCGCGCCGGACACGCGGACGCGGTTCTGCTGCGTCCCGACCGCGTCGTGCTGGACGTCGTCCCCTCCGGTGGCCGCGACTTCACATCGACGGCAGCCTGGGCCTCCCTGCTGCACACCACCCGAAGCCCAGCCCCTTCCGAACGGACGGCCCCGAAAAGCCTGTTGAGGAGTACGACGTGATGAGCACGCCCTTCTTCACCCCCGATCCGGAGACAGCGGCCGCCAGTCGCATCGCGGACTTCGCCCGGCGTCAGGGCATCGCCCCCGGCGACTACGCCGCCCTGCACCAGTGGTCGGTCACCGACCTGGAGGGCTTCTGGGGCGCGGTGTGGGAGTACTTCGACATCGACGCCGACACCCCCTACGAGCAGGTGCTGGCCGAGGAGCGGATGCCAGGCGCCCGCTGGTTCCCCGGCGCCACCCTCAACTACGCCCACCATGCCCTGCGCAACCTGGCGGACGACGACGTGGCGATCATCGCGCTCGACGAGACCGGTGCCGGGTACGAGGTGACCGGCGCCCGATTGCGTGCCCTGGTGGCGTCCGTGGCCGCCACCCTGCGCGACCTCGGCGTCGGCAAGGGCGACCGGGTCGTCGGCTATCTCCCCAACACCCCGCACGCCATCGTCGCGTTCCTCGCCGCCGCGAGCCTGGGCGCCATCTGGTCGGTGTGCGGACAGGACTACGCCCCCAAGGCAGCCGCCGACCGCTTCGCCCAGCTCGAACCCACCGTGCTGATCGCCGCCGACGGCTACCTCTTCAACGGCACCACCCACGACCGCCGCGACGCCACCCTCGAACTCGCCCACGCCCTCCCCACGTTGAAGGCGACCCTGCTGGTGGGCCATGTCGGCCTGCCCTGGCCCTCACGGGCCTACCCGTCCCTGGTCGTCCCCTGGGAGGACGCCTCCACCCGCACCGAGGAACTCACCTGCGTGCCGGTCCCGTTCGACCACCCGCTGTGGGTCGTCTTCTCCTCCGGCACCACCGGCCTGCCCAAGGGCATCGTCCACGGCCACGGCGGCGTGCTGCTGGAGCACCTCAAAACTCTGGGGCTGCACTCGGACCTGGGCCCCGGCGACCGCCTGCTCTGGTACACCACCACCCACTGGATGATGTGGAACCTGGTCGCCTCCACCCTCCTCACCGGCGCCACGACCTGCACCTACGACGGCAGCCCGGCCCCCTTCGCCAAGCTCGACGTCCTGTGGGACCTGGCCGCCCGTCACCGGGTCACCGTCTTCGGCACCAGCCCCCAGTACCTGCTGGGCATGGCCAAGTTCGGCATCGACCCGGCCGTCCACGACCTGTCCTCGATCCGCGTCGTCGGCTGCACCGGCTCGACCCTGCCCGCCTCCGCCTACCCCTGGGTCCGCGACCACGTCGGCGACCACGTCCTGCTGGCCTCCATCAGCGGCGGCACCGACATCGTCTCCGGGTTCGCGGGCAGCGCCCCCAACACACCGGTCTGGGCAGGCGAGTTGTCCGCGCCGAACCTGGGTGTGGCGCTGGCCGCGTACGACGGCGAGGGCTTCCCCGTCATCGACCAGGTCGGCGAACTGGTGGTCACTCGCCCCATGCCCTCGATGCCGCTGTACTTCTGGAACGACCCCGGCGGCAGCCGCTACCGCGACGCCTACTTCTCGGCGTACCCCGGGGTGTGGCGACACGGCGACTGGATCACGGTCACGGGGCACGGCTCGGTGATCGTCCACGGCCGCTCCGACTCGACGCTCAACCGCAACGGCGTACGCCTCGGCAGCGCCGACATCCATGACGTCGTCGAACGTCTCCCCGAGATCGCCGAGGCGCTGGTCATCGGCGCGGAGGAGCCGGACGGCGGTTACTGGATGCCGCTGTTCGTGGTCCCGGCGGCGGGGGTCGAGCTGGACGACGCCCTGCGCGACCGTATCCGCGACGCCATCCGCACGGGTGCCTCACCCCGCCACGTCCCCGACGAGATCCTCGAAGTTCCCGGCATCCCGCACACCCGTACCGGCAAGAAGCTGGAGGTCCCGATCAAGCGGCTGTTCCAGGGCGCTGCGGTGGAGGAGGTCGTCAATCCGGCCACTGTCGACAGCCCCGAACTCATCGACCACTACGCCCGACTGGGCGAGCAGCGCCGCAAGGACAGGTCCGCCTCATGACCCTCCTGCTCACCGCCGTGCTGTCCTTGGTCTTGCTTCCACTGGGGCTGGCGAAGCTCGCCGCGGCGCCGGTCATGCGCCAGGCAGCGGCCCATCTGGGCATGTCGGTACGGCTCTACCGCGTCGTCGGCGCGCTGGAGGTGGCCGCGGTCGCCGGTCTGCTGACGGGGCTGGCCTGGACGCCGCTGGGCGTGGCCGCCGCGACAGGCCTCGTCCTGCTGATGACCGGAGCAGCGGTGGTCCACCTGCGCCACGGCGACCCGCCGCTCCGGGCCGTCCCGGCCGCCGTCATGACCCTGATCGCCTTGACGTACGCGGCAACGGCGATGACCGCCGGCTGACGCGTCCCGTGCGGCCGGGTGCGGGCGGCCCCTTGCGAGGGTGGGCGGCCGCCCGTCCCCCGCTCCGCGCGGGCTGTCATCGTCACACAGGCCTGCCTCCCGGGGACCCACAGCGCCTGAGCAACGCGGGTGCTCCACGGGGCTGCGCGCGCTTCACGTCAGCGCAGGCTGGGAGCGTGTCCGCAGCGCGACCGGCACGCCGCCGTAGGCCGGGGCCCGGACGGTCAGCAACGCCTGCAGCGCCGAGCTCCTGGCGATGCGCATCTACAGGGCGTCACGTTGCCCGCAAGCTCCTACCAGCACGGCGCAGCGGTGGTCCAAGGACGTCGTCGACCTCGGCGGCCACCGTATCCAGCAGCGCCTGGCCGAACAGACATACCGACGACTCCCATGGGTGTCCGAAGCTGCCGAGTCGGAAGTCTCTTGAGAGGTAGATGTAGTAATCGCCGTCGGGGTAGGGGCTCAGCGGCCATGGTGGCCGGCCGTGCCCGCCGACGCGATGCGGAGCGAAGGAGTAGGAGGTGTGCTGCCAGTCGAGTGCGTACAGCCTGGCCTCCGGCTCGACGCACACAGTAAGTCCCTGCTCGACGACCGTGACGAAGCGCTCCAGACGCGTATATCCCGGGTCCTCGTCCAGTGACGCCAGACTCCATGTGACGGAGTCAGCCCGCTCCTTGATCGCAGGCCACCTGGCCGGGTTCACGCTCGGACTGAAGGCGAACTCCGTGGAGAAGCGGTCCCAGACACTCAGGTACTCGGCCTCAGACAGCTCGGTTACCGGCTCGCTCGTCATTCGCGCAGACTACCGAGCCCGCTCGGCGGGCTCCCTTCGCGGCACACGCATCACGAGATCGCTGACATGCTCACTCCGCGGCATGTCCCTGGGCGTCGCCAACCAGGGCATCCGGTGCACGAGGGTGTCGCGCAGCCGTGTCAGGGCTGCGATCTTCTCCTCCAGTTCAGCCACCCGTTGTGCGCCGACGACGTAGCCGTCGGCGCACAACGGCGAGTACTCGAAGACCTCCGGCAGGTCGGTGTCGAGGTAGCGCACGAAGGACTTGACGTTGTCCACGGTGAACCCGGAGGCGAGCAGGTCGCGGACGTTTCGGACCCTGGTCACCGCATGCGGGCCGTAGACGCGGTAGCCCGACGGCGACCGGTCGGACTCCAGTAGGCCCTGCTCCTCGTAGTAGCGCAGGGCGCGCGTCGTGGTCCCTGTCTGTGCGGCGAGTTCACCGATCAACACGTGGCCCCTCCGGGGTGATTGTCAGGCGTGACGTATACCTTGCGGTCAACTCCCGAGGCGGACCACGGTCTTCCCGGTGTGCCGGCCGCGGACGAGGTCCAGGAGTGCCTCGGGCGCGCGCTCCAGGCCGCCGATCACTGTCTCGTCGTAGACGATGGCCCCCTCGCGCAGCCAGCCGCGGAACTGTTCGCCGAACTCCGCGGCCCGGTCCAGGTGGTCCCACAGGGTGAAGCCACGGATGGTCAGGCGTTTGCCCAGGACACTCAGCAGGTCACCGGGGCCCTCGTCGGGGCGGGCGGTGCGCTGCCGGTTGAGGGCTCCGCAGACCGCGATCCGGCCGTGCACCTTCATGACCTCGATGGCGGCGCGCAGTTGCTCGCCTCCCACGTTGTCGAAGTAGACGTCGATGCCGTCCGGGGCCGCCTCGCGCAACCGGTCGAGCACGGGGCCGTCGTGGTAGTCGAAGGCCGCGTCGAATCCGAGCTTGTCGGTCAGGTGGGCCACCTTGGCAGCCGAGCCGGCGCTTCCGATCACCCGGCGGGCTCCCTTGAGCCGGGCGATCTGACCCGCCATGCTCCCCGTCGCTCCAGCTGCGCTGGAGACGAAGACGGTGTCGCCCGGTCGCAGCCCTGCCGCGTCCATGAGCCCTACGTAGGCGACCAGCCCGAACCCCAGATGCATCGACGGGCTGGGGTAAGCGGCCCTGTCCACGCGGCGGAACGCACTGGCCTCGGCCACGGCGTACTCCCGCCAGCCGAACCGGTGCACCACCAGCTCTCCTTCGCTCAGCGACGGGTCTGCCGAGCGACCACCTCGCCGAGCGCGTCCCCGTACATCACCTCGCCCACCTCATAGGGCGGCATCGGCAGCGCGGACCGGCCCGCGATCAGCATGAGCATGCCGGGGTCGAGTGACATGAACAGGTTTCTGACCTGTACCTGGCCCGGTGCGGGGGCCGGGACGTCGGCCTCGACGATGTCGAAATGCTCCGGGGTCGGGAGCCCGACGGGCCGTGCGGCGAGACGGACCTCCAAACCCGTGCCGGGCAGGCGGGACACAGTAAGCAACGAAGTGTTCTTCGCAAAGGACTTCATACCGGCGACGCTAGGCATTGACCTATGCGTGAAGGTCAACCCCCCTTTCGCAGATGAGACGCCCGCGCCCACCCAGCGTGCGCCGGCCCCCGTCATGCCGCTCGCACGTCTTCGCCGGCCAGGAACGGGCGCAGCAGGGTGAGCAGGGCACGCGGCCGGTGCAGCGGGATGATGTGGCCGCAGTCCTCGATGACGTGCCCGGTCAGATCGTCGGTGAACGGGCGGAGCTGGCGTTCCAGCGCCGTACCGACAGGCCGGGCGCCCAGCGCCATGGTCGGCACCGTCAGTCGGGCGGTGGCGACTGCCCGCTCGATCTGCGCCGCACTCTCGGGCAGGGCCCGGTAGTACGAGAACGCGCAGCTCAACGCCTGGCGGCCGGTGTACGCGCGGACGAAGGCGTCGCGCACAGCGGGGGGGGCACCCCGTCGCCGAGCGTGCCGGTGCGCAGGAACCAGTCGACGTAGTCCGCCTCGTGTCCCTCCAGCACGGTCTCGGCCAGGGCGGGTGGCGGCGGAGTGGGGGCCGAAGCCACCACGGCGGTCCGTCGGCGAGGAAGTCCTCGGCGCCGGCCAGCCCGCCCAGCACGGCCTCCATGACGACGAGGCGCCGGACGAGACGGGCCGGCGCAGGGCGAGGAGGAAGGCCGGCGCCACACCGGCGTCGATGCCCACCACCGCGGCCGAGGAGACGTCGAGTGCGGCGAGCAGCGCCGCGGCGTCCTCGGCCAGGGTGCCCGCGTCGTACCCGGAGGCGGCCCGGCCGCTCGCGCCGAATCCGCGCAGGTCCGGCGCGATGACCCGGTGGCGGGTGGCCAGGTCGGCCATGACCTCCGTCCACACCTCCCAGGTGTGCGGGAAGCCGTGCAGCAACAGGACAGCCGGCCCGACCCGGCGAGGGCGACGTTCAGTTCGACACCGTTGACCGGGATGCGTCGCAGCTCAGGCATGGCGGGGGTCTCCTGAAGGGTGGTGTGGATCGGTGACAGGGTCACGCTAGGGAACTAGCCTGATCCGCCCAAGACGGCACTTTCCCTTCAGGTGGTGAGCCCCAGGTGACCAGGTCGAGGCCCGGTGAGCCCAGTGAGCGCGGCGAGCAGAGTGAACGCGGTGAGCCCGGTGAGCGCGGTGACCTGATGGATCCGCGCTGCCCGACGCGCCAGTTGCTGGACCGCATAGGCACCAAGTGGACGTCGATGGCGGTCAAGGTGCTGGCCGAGGAGGCTCCGGGCGAGCTGCGTTTCGCGGAACTGCGGCGCCGGGTCCCGGGCATCTCGCAGAAGATGCTCTCCGTCACCTTGCAGAGCCTGGTTCGCGACGGTCTGGTCGGCCGCCGCGTGGAGCCCACCGTGCCGCCCGCCGTGCACTACCGGCTCACGGCGCTCGGCCTGTCCCTCGAAGACCCGCTCTCCGCGCTGCGGGCCTGGGCCGAAGCGCACATGCCGGAGATCGACCGCAACCATCAGCTCGCCGACGAGTCGCCCCTCGACTGAACCTTGGTCGGCGACGACCACCCTGACCTGGCGCTCAGGGTGCTTCCTGCCACCCCACTGATCCGGCTCAGCGCTGAGGGTCGGCTAATCGCCTCCGCCGTCACCCCCACCATCGCCGCCGCCGTCGCCACCGTCACCGCCGTCCGAACCCCAACCGTCACCGCCGCCGGAGTCGTTGTCGTCGCTCCCCGTGCCGAGGTTGCTGAACCAGGCGCGGTCCCAGCCGTCGTCGGCGGCGATCGGCTCACCACCCGTCCCCGGGCGCCACTCCGCCCGGAACCGGGCGAGACCCGTCCCGTCCCCGAGGCCGAAGGACACGGCGAAGACCTGCGCCATGACGGCATCCAGCGGGTCAGCACTCTCGTAGCGCACCGGAGACAGCGGCAGCAGTACCGAGTCCGGCTCGGGCACGGGCCGCCGCGGGGGCCGCATCAGCAGGGCGACCCGCCGCTCATCACGCAGCAGCCACGAACTGACCGTGTTCTCCCGCCGCAACACCCAGTGCTGCCCGGACAGCCGTACCTCCACCAGGCACTTGGACTTGCGCATCTTCTTCGTCAGCCCGAGCCGGGCCGTGGTGTCGCCGACCGTCAGGCGCAGCCCCTTGGACGGATCGGAGGTGTCGCGGGCGAAACCCTGGGGCGCCCGGAGCCGTACGACGGGAGCGTGCGGCCCCCACACATCCACGCGCACCAGGCGCCGGTCCACCGCGACGGTGATCGGCCCGGCGGGGCCGGTCGCGAACCGCCGCGCGATCCACAACGGCACTCCCTCGGCCCGGGCCCGGCCCCGAGGGCAGCCACCTGATCGGGCCCACCGCACTGCCGAACCGCCAACTCCCCCAGGGCGCCGGCGAACCCGGCCGCCTGACGTGCCCTGACCGGCGTCGTGGTACCCGTGACACGAGTCACCGGAACCACCCCCGACTCCTGCGGCAGTCGCTCCAGCGGGCGTTCCGCCCCTCCGCCGCCGAGCCAGCACCCGCGTTGGAACGCCTCCGCCATGGCGGCGAGGTTCAGCTCGCTCAACGGTGTGGTTTTGCCCCCTCTCCGCAGCTGGTCCGGGGTCAACTCCACTGTCCGGGCCAGCGGATTCCACGACCGCTCCCCATAGAGCACCGCACTCACAACCATCCCCCGTGTCTCGGTGACGTCCTACTTGCTGACCGCGAAGCGCATGAGGGCGTGCTCGTCCCCCTGCTTGATCTTGCCCGTCGTGTTGATCACTTCGAGCTTCCAACTCCCACCGACACGCACCGCCTTGGCCACGGCGCAGCCGTTGTCCTGGCTGAGCAGGCTCGGCCAGATGTCGGCGACCTGCTGAGAGGTGCCGCCGGTCGCGTCGTAGACCTTGAAGCTGATGTTGCGCGCCTTCTGGAAGGAGCTGCCCTTCTTGTACGCGGCGGCGACGAACACGATCGACGTGATGTTGGGCGGGATCCGGGCGAACTCCACGGTCACCGTCTCGTCGTCACCGTCCCCGCGCCCGGTCTGGTTGTCGCCGCTGTGGACCAGCGAGCCGTTGCCCATGGGGTCGAGGGAGTCGAGTCCCGCGAGGCGCACCGGGTCCCCGCCCTGGAGCGCGATGGCGATCAGGTCGAGGTCGGTGCCGCTGTTGCGGCGCAGCTTGCCCAGCACTCCGCCGCTGCTGCCGGCGGTGGGGTCCCAGGAGACGCCGATGGACAGGTGGGTCACTCCGTCCAGGTCCGCCGGGCCGTCTTCCTTGGTGAGCGTGATCATGTGTGGCGCTTCCTCGTCTCGAAATGGGACTACAACACGCAGAGTGTGCCCGGACCCTTCTCGGTTCCATGTGGCGGGTCCGTTGAGCACCGGTGAATCCCACGCATCCGGTCCGCGCATCAGCGACGAGGGGGCCCGGAGCGGCGGCAGAGCCCCGGCTCAGCGACAGGCTCAGTGATCTTCGGCGTCCCGACGTCGACGGGATGAGCCGTGCGGAGACCCCCGTACTTCAGATGTACGTCTCCGTGGTGACGCGGGGACATCCCAGTACTCGTGAGGGACATCGAGGTTCGTCCCGGCAGGGGACGATCAAGATCATTCCCGACTCTAGCGTGGTGTACGGCCGCGATCGGAGCGGCGCCTTGGTGCCCGTTCCCTGGAGTCCCCCATGCCTTCGAGTCCCGTCGTGTCACAAACGCGCCTGCACATGCTGTCCGTGTCAGGCCTGACGCTGGTCCTCGGTCTTTGGGGAATCGCCCGCGAGAACAGCATGTGGCGTGACGAGGCGGCGACGTGGACGGCAGTACACCGGACCGTGCCGCAACTCGGGCACCTGCTGGGGCAGATCGACGTCGTTCACGGTCTCTACTACCTGTTCATGCACGGCGTGTTCCAGCTCTTCGGCGACAGCCTGTACACGCTGCGCCTGCCGTCCGTCGTCGCCACCGCGTGCACCGCTGCGGTGATCGTCCGCCTGGGGTCTCGCCTGGCCGGCCGGTACGCGGGGCTGGTGGCCGGTCTGTCCTTCGCGCTCCTCCCCGCCGTTCAGCAGTACGCCCAGGAGGGTCGCCCGTATGCGCTGGTCATGCTGTGTGCGGCCCTGGCCACCTGGCTGCTCGTCGCGTCGATCGACGATCCGGCCCCAGGCCGCTGGGCGGCGTACGGCGCCGTCGCGCTGACCGCGGCGCTGCTCAACTGGTTCTCGCTCCTGATGCTGACCGCACACGCGCTCACCATCGTGGTGACGAGACCGGCAGGCACCGTTGTCCGACGCTGGGCGGTCACCGCGTGCACCGTGATGTTGTGCACGTCGCCCCTCATCGTCGCGAGCCAGGCGCAGTCACAGCAGATCGCCTGGATACCTCCGGTCGGGCCGAGCACCTTCCTCAGCCTCCTCCTGACCCTGGTCATCGGGGCAGCCTGCGCATGGGGCGCACGGTCCGAGACAGCTGACCGCGCTGCGCACGGCACGCAACCCACGCTCACCGCCGTCGCCCTGCCGCTCCTCGGCCTACCGCCACTCCTGCTGGTGGCGGTGTCATTCGCCCAGCCCGTCTACCAGACTCGCTACGTCCTCTTCAGTCACCTGGGCCTTGCGTTGCTCATCGGGGGAGCCTCCCAGGGGCTGGCGAGGCACTTTCGAGCGTCATCCCAGCGCATCGGCGCGGCAGTTCTGGCCATCGCCTTCGTCGGCCTGCTTCCCGTCCAGATATCGATCCGCGGCTCGGGCAGCCGCGTTGATGACGTCCTGTTCACGGCCCACGACGTTGCGGCCGCCCGTGAGCCGGGAGACGCGGTGCTGTACATACCCGCGGCGCGTCGTGACACCGCCCTCGTCTCGCCGAACGCGTTCACCGACACCAACGACGTCGCCCTGGCCCAAGATCCATACGTTTCAGGCACCTTGTACGGACGGGAGAGGTCACCGCGGGAGATTGCGGATGCCATGCTGACCGCGGACCGCATCATCCTCGTCAGCGACGTTCACGCGTCCGCGCCCACGACAGACCGTGACCGGACCAAACGGCACGTCCTCGCCGACCAGTTCGTCCGCTGCACAGAATCAACAGGTCACGGCCGCAAAGTCACGGTGTACCAACATCGCTCGTGCGACTCCGTCACGCCCCCGCGACCCGCTTCGCCAAACCCGGCAGCGACAGGCCCCGGAGGGACTCGACTGGCTGAGCACGGAACGGTAACAAAGCAATGATCATGTGTAGTTGAATGATTGCGCACCGTAGCATCGCTGCCCCGGGTCATCGCGGTTGAAGTCCCGGTGGGCAGGGGGGCGTTGTGACAATCCATTCCGGGACACGTTTACGGTGTGCCCGCGTCGTGGCGGCCACCGGTGTGTGCGCGGGGCTGCTCGGCGTGCTGCTGACCGGCTGCTCGGCCGGCGGATCGTCCGACTCGGCGGAGCCGGACGGGACATCCGCGTCCGCGACGGACAGCACCACACCCTCGCCCTCCACCACCGAACTCGCCACCCCGCTCACGGATTCCCCTGCCGTCGAGACCACGGCCCCGCCCCCGTCGCCCGCCACGGCCGACACACCGCCGAGTGAGCCGACCGGTGCTTCCGCGCTGTGGGGAACGCGGTACAGCGGGACAGCACAGGTCACGGTCGACGTGTACGACTACTGCAGCGCCGACGGTTCACGGCAGCTCGCGGACACCAAGACGTACTCCATGAGCACCACACTGGACCTCGGCCGCCCGCGCACCGGCGGAGGCGAGACCGAGACCAACCCCTTCTCCCTGCTGCTCGCGGTGGGGCAGCCCTCCGAGGCGGGCGCGGTGTCGTTCTGGTCGTCGGCCGTCAGCACCGGTTCCAGCCAGGACCTGGCGGGGAACCCACGCGACCCGAACCTGCTGCTCACCTACTGGGAACTGGAGTGGGACGACGGCGACTTGAGCGGACGGCTCACCGACCCCCACACCGAACAGGCCGTCGCCCTCAACCTGCTCAACTGGCCCGGTCTCATCGTCCCCTGCCGCTCCGACCTCGGCGAACTACCGGGCGGATACCCGCACGCCGTGGCCGCGGACACGACGCTAGGCGGAGAAGTGGACACCGGCAACGCAACCCTGACAGCGCAAGGCAGCACCGGCGACGGCCAGTTGGAGTTCCGATTCGACTTCTCCGGGACCTCGACGTGATCGGCGCGAGACGACACACCGCGCTACCGGCAGGAACGGAAGACGGAGGGTTCTGTGGCCGGTGACGACCTCGACAACTGGGGGGTGCAGATAGCGCGTTGGGCGGCACCTGACGAGACCGTGCTCGCCGCGCAGACCACCCGTGCTTACGCCACCGGAGGCCGAGCGCGCCGGGACCTGTTCCGGACCGGAGGGCTCGCGCCAGGCGGCTTCGGCGGCGGAATCGTCACCCTGCTGCCCGAACTGCTGGACGCACTGGCGTACGCCGCCGAAGCGGTCAAGGCAGCCCTGGCCAGCCAGGAGTTCGCCAACACCGTCTCCGCGGCGGCCCTGCTGGTCAGCCTGCGGGGCCAGCGCACCGGGCCGGAGCCGCCCCCGCCGTCGCGCCCCGCACCAGGCGCGGATGCGCCCAGCGGGCACTCACCAAGGAGCGGCACAGAACCAGCGCATGCCGGCACCGACGAAGAGAACGCGGACGGCCAGGCCGCGGGCACATCACCGCAGCCGTCCGCCGATGCCGTGCTGGCCGCCCTGCGCATCTGCGGGCGCTGCGGGCCCGGGGAGTCGACACCGCCACCGCCGAGGAACTCGTGGCCCAGCTGACCGCTCAACTGCTGGCCTCCGAGGACCGCGGCGGCGTCGCGGCCTTCCTCGACGCCCTCGTGGCGAACGAGCCGCCCGAACCGGCCGTGGGCGGATCCCGACGCACACTCACCCCCGTACGCCATCTGACCCGTTCGCTCTTCGGGCTCCTGCGCCGCCGCACAGCACCCGCAGCCGACCCGGCACAGGCACAGGCACAACCTCCCACGACGGCGGAGGAGACGGACGGCGCATGAGCGGCGGATCCCCGGTCGCCCGGCCCGACCGCACCCGGGCGCGCCGATCGGCGCACAGGGTTGTGGGG